>CAZRKP010000030.1:0-54797 GCA_964600895.1 uncultured Victivallis sp. | reverse complement strand
CTTTGTCTTTAAATTGAATCCGCATTTGAGGCATACTATGACTCCCGGATCGAGCAGTTGACCGCATTCCGGACATGCCTGCGGAGCAGGGGCATGGAAGATGTTGCCGCAAGCGGAGCATTCGAACATCTTTCCTGCCTCTTCATTGCTGACGCTGTAATCCTTCTGGCAATGCGGGCAATTGAAATTTAGCATTAAATCGGCCCCCGGGTAAAGTGGATGTGTAAACATTTACTTTAAGGGCATGCCGACAGATTTCAAGACGAATCTCATAACGTTGATTGTCCTTTATTTCGGAAACATACGAGGAAGAAGAAAGCAGGACAGTAACTTCAGGATTTGTCACATATTGACATTTCAGTCAAAGGAGGCCGGTCAAAGCACCGGCCTCCTTTATTGTAATGGGTGAATCTCAGCTTATCGGATTTCGAAATACTTGTTGAGGAGTTCGTTGTATTCCGATTGCTTCTTTGAGCGTTCATCAGCTGAGAGATTGTCGTTTGCCAGACTTGACTTTAGGGCCATCATTTTCCTGAAGTCGCTGGTTAGGGCCTTCGCCTCGGCACCGGTCATGTTCTGGTTCGCCATTGCACTCGTGAATGATTCCTTGGCGAATACGTTTTTTCCAAAGCGGAATGTAGCCATCTGCTTGCCGTCAGTATCGTGCTTCTCAGCCCAGATGTTGCAACTCGCGACATTCAATTCGTCGCGAAGGGATTTCATCTCATCCTTTGAAAGCTTGCCGTCGGACTTGTATGAATTTTCCATATCGGCGATCTTGTTCTGCTCGCTTTTAAGGCTAAGGGTCTCCTCCTGGGTCAGGTATCCCTTGTCGATGCCATGTTGGATACGCCTTTCCTGGTTGTCCTGGCGCCTGTCGATATAATTTTCGCGCCTGCTTTCGCGATCCCCTTCAACCTTGTCCCTTTTAGCTTCGCGGTTTTCCTTTGCCTGTTCCTTCTGATTTTCCCGATTTTCCTTGATCTGTTCCTTTTTCTCCTCACGGGCTTCCTTGTCGCCCTTGTTTTTCCTGGAGTGTTTTCCGTTTCCATCTACGTTGTCATCCTGGGCGAAGATTGTGGGGCTCAGCCCCAGGGCGAACACCGCGACAAGCATGATCATGATTCTTTTCTTCATTTTCAAACTCCTTATATTTTGGATTATGGGGGGAACTACACCGCATAATACTGAAATCTTTCACATAAAACGGGAAAAAACTGTAAATATTTGGGAGTATATGCAAAATTCCTGGTTTTTCCCATGGTTAAAGAGAAAGACATATCAATGAAGCAAAGGACGTCGAATATAAGGAGGGTGTTCCGTAATATTGCCATGAACCCTTTAATTTAAGGTTGCTTATAGGGGTTTGCACTGGTAGATTTTGAATAATCACTTTATCCGTCAGCTCTGGCTGGTTTGGAGGGGTATGGTTATAAGCAGGATCATTTCAGCTCTTGTAGTAGTCTCATATCTTGTATTCATCTATGTTAGCCAGGATATGGCTGCAGTGTTTGATTCACTGTTGCTGATGATAATACCGCTTGGTTGCATATGGTTCAGCGATGAGCTCGGTGGAACTGATCCGGGGTCGGGGGATGAAACCTCAAGGAAATCATATCAGGTGCCTATTGCCATTACAGGATGGATAATTCTTCTTTTACCAATCATTTTCAGAGTGGCATCATTGCTGGTCAACAGGCCGGCTCCATGAAGTGGCAATATATCCATTCTCCCTTGATTATCTTCAGGGATTAGTGTACAATAATGGCATAGATTGTGCTTTGAGTGTCGCCATGATATTTTATTTTGGGGGTTTGCAATGAGACGAATACGGGGTTTTACACTTATCGAACTTCTTGTCGTGATAGCGATAATTGCAATTCTGGCCGGAATGCTTCTGCCGGCACTCAGCCAAGCCAGGGAAAAGGCACGTCGGATCTCATGTCTGGCCAATCTCAAGCAAGTAGGCCTGGCACTGCGTCTTTATGCTGTCGAGAACAAGGAGTTCTATCCGAACCACATTGGAAGGACGGGATTCGAGCAGCTCCGTCTCAATGGATATATGGAAAAGACCGGGGTGTTTACCTGTCCGTCCACCACGGATATTATCACAGAAGGATATGATCTGGCAACCGCCAGTGTCTCCTATATGTATGCAAGTCTGCTCAAGGAAGGAACCTCGACAGACAGCGGGATGGCATTGGACCGCAACACCAACCATATCAAATTCGGTAATATCCTCTACAGCGATGGGCATACGGAAGGTTTTGCCGGAACCACATGGTCTTTAGTGAATGTTGGCAGCTCAAGCTTCAACTGGTAATTTTTTTGACTCTCTCACATTTTCGTGACTTCGTCATGGAAGAAACAAGCTGAAAAGTGCATTGGATCCTTCTCCAATGGCTGAAGTGAAGGTATTTCCCTGGAGCATTTTTCCTTCGCCAGAGGACATCGCGGATGGAACGGACATCCGGAAGGAGGATTCAGTGGTGAGGGGACGTCTCCGGGTAATATTATCCGCGAGCGTTTGGTTACGGGATCAAGGACAGGCACAGCTGAGAGGAGAGCTTTCGTGTATGGATGCCTTGGTTTTCCCGTTATTTCCTGACTGATTCCGCTTTCCACAATTTTCCCGAGATACATCACCATTATACGCTTGCTTATGTGTTCTACCACTGCTAGGTCATGGGCGATGAAGAGGAATGCGACATTTGTCTTTTGCTGTATCTCAATCAGGAGGTTTATGATCTGTGCCTGTACGCTCACATCCAGTGCCGAGACAGGTTCATCCGCGACTATGAGCTTTGGTTCAACCGCGAGGGCTCTGGCTATCCCGATCCTCTGCCGTTGTCCGCCGCTGAACTGGTGCGGATACCTGTACATATGTTCGGAATTGAGGCCAACCATTTCCAGAAGTTCGATGATCCGGTTCTGTCTTCCGGACCTGTCAAGCCTTGTATGAATGGAAAGTACTTCATCAAGGGTGTTATAGACCGTCATTCTGGGATTCAAGGAGCCGTAGGGATCCTGGAAGATCATTTGGAAACCGCTCCTGGCCTTCCGGAGTTCAGCTCCATCAAGAGAAGAGATATCCCTGTCTTCGATCAGAACCTTGCCTGAACTCGGTTTTTCGAGCCTGATTATGGTTCTGCCCAGCGTGCTCTTGCCGCAACCGCTCTCGCCCACAAGGCCAAGGGTCTCTCCCTCATCAAGGCTGAACGAGACATTGTCGACGGCACGCAGGAATTTTGCCGGGCTGAACATGGAACCCCGTATGCGGTAGGATGTGCTCAAGTTTTCTACGCTGAGTAATGGCATCTGCAGAAATGTCCTTTTCTTTTTTCAAGAAGTTCCGGTACTGAGACTCTACAGAGCTCCTGCTTGTCTGCAGGAAGATTTTCCGCGAGTATGCATCTCCCGAAGAACCGGCATCCTTTCGGATAGTTTGCAGGAGAGGGAACGCTTCCGGGTATCGTCGATAAAGAATCCTTCTGGTGTCCGAGCTTCGGTACTGCGGATATCAGAGCATCAGTATACGGATGCAAAGGTTCCTGCAGGAGGAATTTTGAACTTGCCGTTTCGACGACATGTCCTGCATACATAACCACTACCCGGTCTGCCATGTCGGCGACAATTCCAAGGTTGTGCGTGACAAGTATGATCGACATACTGGTCTTACTGCGGATCTCGCGGAGCAATTCGAGAATCTGCGCCTGGATTGTGACATCCAAAGCAGTCGTCGGTTCATCTGCCACGAGCAGGTCCGGCTTGCTAGCAAGAGCCATGGCGATCATTATCCTCTGCTGCATTCCACCGCTCAGTTCGTGGGGATAGCTCTTCATTTTCTGTTCAGGTTCGGGAATACCGACCTGTTTCAGGACTGAGATGATTTCATTGCATACCTTGCTGTCATCTTCGGTATCGCCGCGCAAATAGATTGATTCGGCTATCTGATCGCCAACCCTGAAGACAGGATTTAGCGAGGCTGAAGGTTCCTGGAATATATATGAGATGCGATGCCTACGGAATTCGCGAAGATCGCTATTGTCCAGATTCAGCACATCGTATTCTTTTCCATCATGGAAGAATCTGATTGAACCGTCGGAATAGATCCCCGGAGGTTGAGGGACCAGCCTCGCCAGTGCCATGCAGGAAACACTTTTTCCACATCCGCTTTCTCCGACCAGTGCAAGTATCTCCCCTTTATCCACGGAAAAGGACGCATCGGTCACCGCAGGCAGTAGTCTGCCCTCGACCATGAAATCTACTGAAAGTTTTTTGACTTCAAGCAATGTATTCATAAGAAAATATCCGATTTAAAAATATTCCCAGTTTTCAGAATTACGAATAAAATTCGGCTTATTCTTCTCTTTGGGTGGCAATTTCAAGCATCAACGGTATTTTAAAAAGTCTTTTCAAATTAAAAATCTTTTTATCATCATGAAAAATGTTGTAATAACAGGCAGGGGGTTGATTACTCCGCTTGGAAATGGTCTCCAGACCAATATTGAAGCCCTGAGAAGCGGAAGGTCTGGTGTCGTATCCGTTCCAGAATGGAAGGAGATCGGGCTCGAAAGTCATATTGCAGGTCTTGCGGACTCCGATCCGAAATGCGAACTGCTTGATTCCAAGAATACCAGGTTCATGACCGCCAACGCCAAGATGGCAGTCGCCGCGACCTGCGAGGCACTTAATGAGGCAAGGCTTTCATACGATGAGATAAAGGGGAAGAACGTAGCTGTCATCCTCGGTTGTGCCGGAAGCGCATACCAGCATATCTATGATGGTGCGAAGGCCGTGGCTGATTCCAAGAAGGTCAAGAGGCTCAGCCCTTTTACGGTTCCACGTGTGATGGCGTCATCCGCAGTTTCAAACCTTTCCCTTGTATTAGGACTCAGGGGCGAGAGCTATGACATAAGCTCCGCATGTACAAGTTCTGCACACGCTATAATGATATCTGCACGACTCCTCGAGGCCGGACTCTACGACATTGTGATTACCGGCGGTTCCGAGGAGACCAACTGGGTTCATGCCGTCGGATTCGACGCAATGCGAGCAATGTCCAGGAAGTTCAACGATACTCCCCAGAAGGCAAGCCGTCCCTTTGACAAGGACCGTGATGGATTTGTTATGGGATCCGGAGCTGGTATACTAATCATGGAGACTGTTAAACACGCGACCTCAAGAGGGATCAAGCCTCTCTTCGGCCTGACAGGCATTGCGGCCAACAGCAATGCGACAGACATGGTTGTCCCCGATTCTCAGGCAAGTTGCGATGTCATGGGCAATGCCGTCAAGGATGCAGGACTCCGGCTCGAAGACATCACATACATAAACACTCACGGCACTAGTACGCCGACAGGAGATCCTCTTGAACTCGAAGCGATCAGGCTCCTTTTCGGCGAGAAATCCGGGGTGGCTATCAATAGTACTAAATCACAGACTGGTCATATGATCGGTGCAACAGGTGCCGCCGAGGCAATTTTCTGCACCATCATGATGGAACACAGTTTCCTGTCTCCTTCAATCAATCTTGATAATCCCGAACCGCAGTTCGCCTGGGCGAACCTTGTCCGTGAATACAAGACAGGTGTCCAGCTCCGCCATACCCTCAGCAATAGCTTCGGTTTTGGTGGGACGAATGCATCGCTTGTTTTCTCGCTTCTCCAGTAATATTGTCAATGGAGGGTGCTTATGACTAACTCAATCATGGCCGCCACATACATCGAGCAGCTTGCCCGTGCAGAGGAATCCATCGCCAGATTCTATGAAATGTGCGCAAAGATGCTGTATGACGACAGGAAATTCTGGCAAATACTTCAAAGCCATGAAATGTGGCACGCAAAGGTGCTCAGGGATCTCAAGGAACAGGTCAGGGGACAGAAGATCAAGCTGCTTCCTGAACACGCCAGCATCAGGGAAATTGAACTTTCGGTGGAATACGTAGAACAGATGACCAGGATTATCAGGAACAACGGCGTTGATCTGGACAAGGCCCTGGAAACATCATGCAACATCGAGAAGAAAACCGTGGATGTGAAGGCGTTCAAGGCATTTGATGAATCCTCAAGCGAGGTCAGGGATGTCCTGGCGGTCATCCACGAACAGACGGAAAAGCATATGGAAATAATCACCAGCAGGATGGAGAATGAACAGCAGAAGAAGAACTCCAAGACCTGGGTCAACCGCCTCCTTTCCATCGCCGGCTTCTCCAAAAAGAAAAAATCCGGCTGAAACTCTTTGCTTGGCAGGGAATTCTAAATTGCCAACAGATATGCCTTCTTCTACCCCTCATGACCCCAGTCGAATATGTTGTTCTCGGGATTTTCTATACGGCATCTCTTGCGTGAGCGGGAATTTTATCTTATAATGAGGTTAAGGCAGGGGATTTGTTACAATGGGCATCCAGCAGAACCATTATGATACGCTCGGAATTGGCAGGAATGCCGGATTCAAGGAGATAAAGAAGGCGTATTACCGTCAGGTAAAGCTCTGCCACCCCGATCTTTTCGGAGGCTCCCGCGAGAAAGAGGAGGAGTTCAAGATCCTTGTCCATGCCTTCGATATGCTTTCCGATCCAGACAAGCGCCGGAAATACGACATATCGATCGGCGTTATAATCGAAACGGCTGCTGATTTCGCATATGACGAGGAGTCCGTCATGGACACTGGAGTAGATGACACCCTCGAAGAGATCATTGTCGGCAACAGTCCCCCGGAAGACACCACACTGGCAACCCTTTTCCTCGATCTTGAGCGGACAGAGGTCTTCATATCGTTCCGCGAAGGGAAGAATTATTACCGCCAGGGTCAGTTCCAGAATGCGTTCCATTATTTCAAAAGGGTGGTGGAACATTCTCCGAACAACATCCTCTACAGGTATTTCCTGGCGAAGACGCTGATGCAGTTCCATAACTACGGCGAAGCGAGAAAGCACTTCAACATAGGAATAAGCGTCGGTCTGCAAAGGATACCGCCACAGAGGCTCCGGAAATTCCATGACGAACTCGACGCAATGGCAGAGAAGCAGAATCCCCGACTCAAGAAACTGATGGATTTCTTCAGTGGCAGAAATATGGTCAGGGGGTACGTGGATGCAGAGGAAGAGACGATCAGGGAGACGAACCGCGCGATTGCAAGGATCGTCGCGGAGAGGAGGAAGATTTCTGGCTCTGGGAGGAAGCTGCTGAAATAAATTTTTGACGGACGACGAAAATTTATGACTTGATTCCTTGAAATAAATCATAACTGCCTTAATTTATGGGGCTTTTGTGGGATTTGGACGAATGTTTGTTTGGATGTTTGGATGGATGCGTGGTTAGGCTTTCAAACCGGTAACTTCTACTTCCCGGACGGTTGTCAATGATCCCTGGATCCATCAATCAACATGTATTAAGGCAGGAGTGTGACCTATGTATGAAGCGTCAGATCTGAGAAAAGGGCTCAAAGTCGAGATAGACGGAGCTCCATGGAGCGTGAGTGACTTTGAATTCGTGAAGCCCGGCAAGGGCCAGGCACTCTACCGCTGCAAGCTTAAGAACATGCTTACCGGAAGTACAATGGACCGCACTTTCAGGGTGGCTGAAAAGATCGGCAGGCCCGATCTCGAGGAAAAGGAGATGTTCTATTCATATGCTGACGGGGATTTCCTCGTTTTCAGCGACTCTGAGACCTATGAGGAGGTCAGGATCGAAAAGGCGAAACTCGGTAACCAGATCTATTTCCTTATTGAGAATGCCGAATGCAAGATACTTTTCTTCAACGGTAAGGCGATCGAAGTGACGCTCCCGGTATTTGTGGAGAAGATCATAACCGACACCGAGCCTGGCGCCAGGGGCGATACTGCCACAAATGTCACGAAACCTGCGAAGATCGACAATGGGTATGAACTTGCAGTTCCGCTCTTCATCAACAAGGGCGACCGTATCAAGATTGATACAAGAACCGGACTATACTCCGAACGTGTCGGAAAAGCCTGAAATCATAAGACGCCTCTCGGCGCTGAAAGTGCAGCTTGAAAAACGAGCTGCTGTTTTTTCAGCAGTAAGGGAGTTTTTCAATTCCTGCGGATTTCTGGAAGTAACTACGCCAGTCAGGATAAAAGCCCCTGCGCCTGAACCTCATATTGTAGCCATCCAGTCCGATGATTTTTTTCTGCGGACTTCCCCTGAACTCGAGATGAAATGCATGCTCGCCTCCGGGTACCGGAAGATTTTCCAGATAGGCCCTTGCTTCAGAAAGAATGAGAAGGGACGCCTGCACCGCGAAGAATTCACCATGCTGGAATGGTATGAAGCTGATGCAAATTACATGGAACTTGTCGATTTTGTACGGCGGATGCTTGTTTTTGTATCCAAGGAAGTCAACGGCCGTACTTCATGTGTATGCAAAGGTGTGGAGATAGATTTTGCAGGGGTGGAGATCATCACGCTCGAATCCGCATTTGCGAAGTTCGCAGGGAAGAATCTTCTTGAGGTTGTCGCTGGGAACAGATTCGAGGAAGTGCTCGTAACGGAAGTCGAACCGAACCTGCCGAAGGATAAACCGGTATTTGTGAAGGATTATCCTGCGAAATTCGCAGCCCTATCACGCTTGAAGAAGGACAATCCGGCGTTTTCGGAACGCTGGGAGCTTTATCTTGGCGGTATTGAAATCGCGAATGCTTACGGCGAGCTTGTCGACGGCAAAGAGCAGCAGGAACGGTTCCGGAAAGCCCTTGTCGGCAAGGAAAAAAACGGAGAACTTGTTTATCCTGAAAACAAGGATTTTGCCGATGCCCTTTCACATGGTATTCCTGAATGTGCAGGCTGCGCATTGGGCATGGACCGTCTCGCAATGGTGTTTGCCGGTGTGGACAGCATCGAAGAGATTATGGGCTGAAATATTTTGATTTTATAAAAACTGGACTATTTTAAGGGATAACTCTAAAAGAAATTACTTTGAAGTATATGTAAAGGGATCAGGGTGTGACATGAAATTGATCTTCAATCTTGTGGTCATCGGTATATCTGTGATTCTTCTCCAGGGGTGTTCATCAAGCAGGATGCTGCCCTTTCCGTATGACCAGGTATCTGCGGCGGCACAGGAGAAGTTCTACGTGAACACATGGTCCGAGTTCGACACCAAGAAAAGCTGGAAGACCGAAAATCCCGGCAAGAAGCTCAAGATAGTATATTATGACTGGGAATTTCCCGACACAAAAATATATTGCCAGGTCGAAGTGCTTTCAGAAACATCAGGCGGTTCCACTGTATATGCCTATGTGAAGGACTACCAGTCATGGTTTGGTCCTTTCACCAACTGGAGTTGGAATTATGGAGACAAGGTCGTCGAACTCTTCGAGAAGAGGATGTCGTCCGGTGCATGGGATCCGCTTCCCTGGGCCGAGAAGAGCGAGGAAAGAAAAATCAAATAGCCGGTGGAATTGAAATATGCGGAAAATATATCATAAAAATCGCATCAGGGGAATTACCTATTTTACCAGTATCCTCCTCTTGGGCGTCCTTGCGTTCGGACTTGCCTCCTGCAGCGGGGGCACAAAGCAGACGAACGAAGAACTGCTCAAATCTGCAATAGAGGCGGCGACAGGACCGAAGGCCGACTGGCAGAAGGCCAGGAGTTATGCCTTCAAGGCTGTCAAGCAGAAATCCGATGATGCAAACGCGCGTGTGATGCTTGCCATTTCCCTTGAGCAGTGCGGGCAGGCGAGCAACGCCATAGATGAGATCCGCAAGGCGGTTGAGCTCGATCCGAAGAATTTCATGGCCCAGTTTACTAAGGGAAGGATGCTTTTTGAGAATGACAGGATAGGTGACAGCATCGCCCCTCTGAAAGAGGCGAGGAAGCTCAAGCCTGACAATGCAAATGCCCTTCTTCTTCTCGCAAGGAGTTCTGCTGCGCTTGGTAGGAACAAGGAAGCTGCTGAATACTATGCCACTCTTGCCAAGCTTCCAAACTACAAGGAAAAGGCTGTTCCATTTAACGAGCTTGCCGTCCTTTATGTGAACCAGAAGGACTACCAGAAGGCATCTCTTTTCTTCCAGGAGGCCTACAAGAGGGCTCCTAACGACCATATAGTGGTCTTGAACATTGGAATATTCTGCGATGTATACCTCAAGAATCCTGCATATGCGATCAAGCACTACAACAGGTATCAGGAACTTACCTTGAGCAATCCTGAACTTGCCACGGTCAGGAACAAGCTTAAGAAACGTATCGAATTCCTCAAGACCGCGAATAAACTGTAAATCAATGGAACGTTTCATCCCAGACGACGTCATCAATGAGATAAGGGCGCGCTGTGACATCGTCGATGTCATTTCAGGATATATCCCTCTGAAGCGTGCAGGCGGACGCTTCAAGGCACTATGTCCTTTCCACTCGGAAAAAACTCCGTCGTTCATGGTCAACCAGGAACGACAGATCTATCATTGCTTCGGATGCCAGAAAGGTGGCGACGTGTTCCGCTTTGTCATGGAAAAGGAAGGTGTCGATTTTCCGAATGCAGCACATATCCTCGCCTCCAAATGCGGAGTTGTAATACCTGAACGGCAGAGAGGGCCGGGACAGGCCGGATCATCAGACGAGTCAGGTCGCCAGCGGGAAAAACTCTATAAAATACATGAGGAGCTTGCATTCTGGTATTCGAGGATCCTTGCTGAGAATTCTTCTTCGAAGGTGGCCGAATATGTCAGGACGCGTGGAATTCCCCAGGAGTCGTTATTGAAGTTCAGGCTTGGTGCCGCACCGGATGCCTGGGATGAGGCATTGAGACTTCTGAATGGGAAGGGATATTCCGAGGAAGAGATGCTTCTCGCCGGGATCGCCATCAGGAACGAGGAGGCACGAAGGACATACGACCGTTTCAGGAACAGGCTTGTCTTTCCGATCTGGGATGAGCAGGGCAGGGTGGTTGGCTTCAGCGCAAGGACTGTAGAGAAAGACAGTGACGGTGCAAAGTATGTGAACAGTCCCGAGACCCCTATCTTCAAAAAGAGCAGGTTGCTCTATGCTCTGCACATGGCGCGCGAGGCCATACGCGAAAAGCAGTATGCAATATTGTGCGAAGGACAGCTTGATGTGATTGCCATGCACAGTGCGGGTTTTACAAATGCCGTCGCGCCGCAGGGGACGGCCTTCACTGAAGAACAGGGGAGGATACTTCGCAGATATTGTGAAAGGATATTCCTCTGCTTTGATGCCGATGAGGCCGGAATGAAAGCTTCACTCCGAGTCCTTGAAATTCTTCTGCCTCTTGGCTTCGAGATCAGGATAATTTCCTTTCCAAATGGAAAGGATCCGGATGAGTTTCTGAAAACAAACGGGGCTGATGCACTCAAGACCGCTGTTGATAACGCCATCTCTTTCTATGAACATCTTCTCAGCAGGGCGATGAAGGCTTTTGATGTAAATTCCCCTTTTGGAAAGAACAAGATTGTTGCTGAAATGTTGTTCTACATATCAAGGATTGAAAGTTCAGTTGTGCGTTCAGAATTTGCCGCGAAGCTTGCCCTTGACCTGAAGCTTTCCGAGAACGTTGTATTTGCCGAACTTAACAAGAAGCTTGAAAAGCCATATTATCAACCACAGGATGCACAAGTTCCAACGCCGCCGGTTCAGCAGGAAGTTCCCGAAACGGCGCTTTCAAGGGCCGAGGAAGTGCTTCTTGAGATCTGTCTGACACATGGGGATGTCGGGAAGATGCTTTCAGAGGAACTTCCCGAAGAGATGATCAGCAGTACCCCGGTGGGCCGCGCCCTCAACACGGTCATTTCTTATACGTTGAATGGTGAATGGGAAAATTCCACAAAGGTCCTTCTTGACCAGCTTTGCAGCGAGCCAAGTCCGGTGCTGAGCCGGATCCTTGCGGATGTCGATACGATGAGATATTCCGGCGACAGGTTGAAGAAGGCGGTCGACGACTGTCTTTTCACGATAAAGAAGCAGAGTTTAGAGCGTGAGACTGAAAGGCTCCTGAAGGAGATCGAGGCGTGCCAGGACGATGATGGAAGGAACCGTCTGAAAAGTCTGTGCATTGAGACCAGGAAGAAACTGCTTGCCCTATCGAAACTGAAGAACTCATAACCCAGCTATTTGAACGGTATTGCCGGATGAGCGGCGGTAGCGAACTCCTTTGAAAGAAGCTCCTTCATCTGCTCAGTAAGTTCGGCGTTAAGATCCACAACATCTCCTTTCTCGGTCCTGCTCCTGTCGATAGTCCCTGCCGGCAGTTCGATCACCGAAATGGCTGAAGGCCCCCTTGCGAAAGGATTCCATGGGCGGAGCCCCCTGCGGAGTTCGCAGATCTTGTTGGTCTTGTCTACGAAAAGAACATCAATGCTTATCCGCATGAACATGGTATGTATGCATGAGCAGTTGTTGAAGACCATCGCATCGAAGCCGTCAAAATTCCTGCCTATCATTCCCCGGCCCCTTTCATAGATGCTGACCGCTACGACGGGCTTTTTCGCGATGATAGTCTTTTTGGTGATGTTATGGATCATTTGAAGAGGATGTTGAAACTTTTGAGGATGACAGGGCCAAGGAGAATGATGATGACCGCTGGAAGGATGAAGAATGCAAGAGGGAATAGGATTTTTACCGGGGCTTCGTTTGCAAGCTTCTCCGCCCTGTTGAATCTCTTGTTCCTGAGCTGGTCACCCTGGATCCGCAGAATCTGTCCGATACTCACTCCGAGCTCATCGGCCTGGATTATGGAGTTGAGGACCATAGAGAGATCCGGCTGCTGGACTCGCTGTGAAAGTTCCTTGAGCGCTACCCTTCGCTGTTTTCCGAGCTGAATTTCGCGGAAGGTCCTGTCAAGCTCTTCTCCGAGAGCATCATGCCTGCGCCTGGCGAGGATGTCCCTGAGGGAGGTCAGGAAGTCCTTTCCAGCTTCGACAGAGAGTGTAAGCAGATCAAGGACGTTGGGCAGAGCCTTCTGGATTTCAAGATGACGGCGCTTGATAACGCCTTTTAACCATATTTTTGGATACAGGAAGAGGACAATCACGAGGACGATACCCATCAACGGCTGTTTTCCTATCATGAACAGGATGGCAAAGAAGGCTCCGAAGAACATTAGGAGTATTTGAACTGAAACGAACTGAGTCTCGTCAATGAGCTGTTCAAAACCCGCCATCAGAATCTGTTCCCTGGACTGCTTTTTCGAAGTCTCGAAGAAAGGGGAGTTGGCGATGGGGGCCACGTTGGAGACGAACGGAAGCACCATCTTGAACAGCAGGGGGAGCTGGCGGGAGGTTTCCTTTTTTTCAATTTCAAGCTGTTCTATAAGGTGGAATAGGAAAAGGCAGAGGCAGAACACCCCCAAGAAGGAGGAGATGCACGCCAGCAATGTCATGAATGAAATGTCCATTTTTATTTCCAGTTATCAGTAAACAGTCACGATTTCCAAGTTTTTAATTCCCAACTTCCAACTTCTATATTCTAACTTCTGATTTCATTCCTCAAATATCGATATTCGTAATTTTCCTTATCACCAAAAATCCCGAAACGACAAGTATTATCGCTCCCAGTATCAGGAAGATTCCCGCCATTGAATTGAAGAAGGCGCTCATCATATCCGGAGCGATGTAATTCATGATCAGCATGAGAAGGAATGGCATAATTCCAATGATATAGGCCTGCAGTCTGCCCTGGGCGGTGAGAGCCCTTAGTTTTCCGGCAATCCTCATTCTTTCCCTTATCATGGCGGCAAGTCTCTCGAAGATGACAGTCAGCTCACCTCCAGTCTGCCTGGCTGTAAGGATTGCAGTGGCTACAAGCTCAAAATCATCGCTTTCCATCCTGTGTACCATGTTGTCCAGGGCCTGTTCAAGAGGGACACCGAGCCTGATTTCCTGGAGGAGCAGGCGGAACTCGACTGAAATTGGATTCCTGTTCTCTGAGGCAATTACCTCTATGGCTTGGTTGATGCTGAAGCCGGCCTTGAGGGCGCTGCTCATGGAGTTCAAGGCATCTTCGAGCTGTTCGTTGAAACGCTGCAGCCTGCGCTTCTTGAGAAACTTGAGGTAGAACCTCGGGGCCGGAAATGAGACGATTGCAGCAAGAGAAGCGATGAAGGCGGCTTTAGGCCAGGACCAGTTTGTGCTGGAAATCCCGAACAATACCAGGGAAAGAAAGGCGGACAATCCGCATATCGCCAGGGTCAGATCGAATATTCTTCCCGGAGGCATCTGGAGAAGAACATCATCAAGCTGCAGTGCGGTCTCGCGGATGTATCTTTCCCTGTATCTTGACGAGACAAAGGATGTAAACTCGACAATTACAAGCGTGGCGAACATGACCGCTATTCCGGCACAGAGACTGGCAAGCAGCTGTCCATACTCCTCCATCATCTGTAGTCACCCCTTCCGTCAGCGAATACCTTGATGTCGAGATCGAGTTTTGCGCGCTTTATTTCCTCCATGAAGGTGGGGATGTTTCCGCAGCCTACATGTTTTCCTACTATCATCCCGTCTGCAGTCCAGTTCTCATGCTTGAAAATGAACAAGTCCTGCATTGTGATTACGTCGCCTTCCATCTTTGTGATCTCGCTGATATTGGTGACTTTCCTTGAGCCATCCTTATAGCGATCGGCCTGGACTATGATCGTGATGGCAGATGCTATCTGCTCCCTTATTGCGCGCAGGGGGAGATCGAATCCCGCCATAAGCACGAGCGTTTCAAGCCTTGCAAGTGCGTCACGTGGCGAGTTGGAATGGATTGTAGTGAGAGACCCGTCATGACCGGTGTTCATAGCCTGGAGCATGTCAAGAGCCTCTCCACCTCGACACTCGCCGACGACTATCCTGTCGGGGCGCATACGCAGGGAGTTCCTCACAAGATCGCGGATCTTGATCTCGCCCTTGCCTTCTATGTTGGGCGGGCGTGCCTCAAGCCTGACAACATGCTCCTGCTTGAGCTGAAGTTCGGCCGCATCCTCGATGGTGACGATGCGTTCCCGAGCCGGGAGGAAGGAGCTTACGACGTTGAGCAGAGTTGTCTTTCCGGAGCCTGTTCCACCGGATATGATGATGTTCTTCCTGATCTTGACGCATACGTCGAGGAATTTCGCCATGTCTTCCGTCATCGAGCCGAATTTATTGATCAGATCTTGGACGGTGTATGGCGTCTTTGAGAATTTCCTGATTGTTATGGAAGGTCCTATGAGCGACAATGGTGGGATGATTGCGTTGACACGTGAACCATCCTTGAGCCTTGCATCCACCATCGGGGAACTTTCATCAATTCTCCTGCCTAGAGGGGATACGATCCTCTCGATAGCGGCCAGCACCTGGTTGTCGTCCGCAAAAGCCGTGTCGGTCTTGAAAAGTACGCCGGCTCGTTCAACATATACATTGTTCGGACCGTTCACCATTACTTCGGTTATATCATTCATACCTATCAGGTCTTCGAGGGGACCGAGCCCTATGGCTTCATGTACAAGTTCGGTTTCAATCTTTTCAAGTGTAACTCCATAGGGTAGGGATACTGTGAGATCCGCGAGGATGTCATGGATCACTGATTTTGCCTTGTCGGCAAGTTCCTCCTCAGAGGCACCGGAGATGGCCATGCGTTTGAGATTCAGCCTCTTGAGGAGTTCTCCATGAGCCTGCTTTTTTATCTCCTGTACTATAGGACGTGAATCCTCAGGTATTCCTGAGATCTTGAGCAGGGGGATCCTGTCTTTTCCCTCAAGGTTTTTCGCCTTTTCCGCGGCCCTTTTGAGTTCTGCTGCGATCTGCTCCTGCCGCTTCGGATCCACGAGGACCTTGCTTGTAAGACCCGGATTGAAGGCTTTCTCCGGATCGAGCGGAGGAGACGACTTTTCCGAAATGAATATCTCTACATGCCCCAGCTTCACGGTCTGCCCGATCTGCAGTTCGACGGGATCCGCTCCTATCCTGTTGTTGTCCACGAAGGTGCCGTTGCTGCTTCCGGCGTCGGATACCTTGATTGCGGCATCGGTCACCGTCAGAAGTGCATGCCGGGCGGAGATCTCCGGGCGGTTGAACTGCATGTGGGACGCGGGACTGCTGCCGATCCTGTAGACGCCAGGAACCAGTTTGGCCTTTGTTTCTTCCTTGTCAGGCTGCCTTATAAGGACTGTATACACGGTTGACCTCCTTTAACGGCGCGACCTTGTCGTGGATGATGACGAACCGAAAAGCCTGCCTTCCCTCTCTTCGCTGTATTTCTTGATGTTCTCCTCGAGGAATTTGAAGTTCACGCTCTGGTAGTCCTTGACGAAAATAGAGTCCTCGTAGTTCCTGAGGCTGAGGGTCAGTTTTCCCTTCTGGCTGGCGAAAACTATCATTTCCGCCTCCTTCGGGAACAGCTCGAGCGTGACGGTGCTGTAACTGCGGGCGGCCATCTTGGATTCCGGCCCCAGGGTATTGGGCGTCTGCTGTCCTGTAGCGAGAACAAGAACATTCTGGAGTATTGTCATTGTGATGGTGTCCAGGCTCTTGTCTCCTTTCAACTCAGGGAAACGGAACGTACCGATGATGTCGACATGGTGCCCGGGTTTCACGAGATTTGTGACCGAGGATGTGGTGTCAACAGGGATTGAAATCGCACGCATAGGCGCTCCGTTCCTGCGAGGATCGGCGATGATACCCGCAAGACCTTCGCTCTTGGCGGACTTTTCGGTCCGTATCTGGTACCACTTGAGTATGTCTCCTTTTACGATCGTGCAGTCGGTCTTCTTGTTTACAATATCAAATCTGTCCTTCCACTCAATTTCCGGATTCTTGGCCGTTCCCATGTTGAAGCGCTTGGTTTCGAATTCTTCGAAGTCATTGATGTTGAGTTGCTCCTCCTCGGCCTTTGTCACTTTCAGCTTGATGAGCTTGACGGTAGTTGCGGCACCAAGGGCCTTTTCCCTTTCCAACTTGATCTGGTAATATGTCAGGATGAAGGCGAGTACTCCGAAAAACAATGCGGCCACCAGAAGCAGTTTCTGTTTCATATGAATCTCCGGTTTTAAGTGATTTCCACAGGGAAAAGACCTCCAAGCATAATACGCTGCGTCGCAGCATATATTACGATGGAATGATCAATCCGGTTAATATAACGGGCGGAATTCCAAACTCAAGGCACTCACAAGTTAAAAATATGTGATACTGGATATCATCTATCCGACAGATTTTTATCTTGGCAGGAAATATGCTTAATTGTTTGACAAGCCTTTAGGGTAATGGTAGTTTAATGCGCAAGGCTTATGCCGAGGTTTGGGGGAATTGATGATTTTATCGATTTTAACATATAATGAGGTCAGAATTGATGAGACACAAAAAGTCAGTTGCCACGGCAAGCCAACTGCGAATGAGTTTCACACTGGTTGAAGTCCTGATCGTCATCGGGATCATGGGAATCCTGATGTTCATTGGACTTCCAGCATTCGAGAAGCTGGTAAAGGGAACAGGCGTAGAACTTGCGACAAGGACCGTTGCCTCAAAACTTGGCATAGCAAGAAGTTATGCTATCACCAACCGCCAGTATGTAGCTGTATTAATGCCTGATAAAGATTCTAGCCCAGTTCTTCCTGTCGGTGTTTCCGGTCTTGGGAATTTTCCATATATGGGGATGAAGCTCTGTGTAGTTTCTTCAACCTCTACCACATCTGGAGGAATTACTACTTATACTTTCAAGAGATGGATTCCGTCAGAAAATTGGAGTTTTCTTCCAACTGGAACGGCAATAATACATATAGACAACACCGCTGGCTTTGTCGATGGCAGTTCTTCCGATCATGAAGAGGTTGACAGTGTGAATCTCCACGAAATCAAGCCATCTGCTACAACTTATGATACCGTTAATGATATCAAGGCAATTGTCTTTAAGCCCACGGGCAAACCCGTCGGAAGCGGTGCGAGATATGTGACTGTTGGTGAATCAACTTACAATGGCACTGCTCTAGTGCATCCGGGTGCTTCCAACAGGATGGATGTCAAGGTCGACCAATATACCGGCAAGGTGACGATCATCACTCCCGGAATGGAATAGTGAAATAATAATTCTGTGGGGCAAAGCTTTATGAAAAAATTCTTCAACTTGGTCGAGGTTACACTGGCGATAGCCGTGGTAGGCATTGGGGTTGCCGGTGTCATGTCCCTTTTTCCTGTTGGGTTCCAAGCGAGCAGGGACGCAATAGGCGACAACTATGCAGCTGATGCCGCCGAGCAGTTTATTTCATATATTTCAAGGAAATGCAACGATCCTACGAAGAATTATAGTTCATCTACTCAATCCTTCTGGGATTGTTTTATAACTGATGATAAGGATACTATTGACGATCTCAGTGATGATGTAGATGGAATTCTGACCAGCACTAAGCCTACGGCCGCCAATGAAACAGCCGCTTCCTGGGAGACGACTCCAATAGAAGGGAATATCTATCCTACAAATCCTATTGGCACAGGACAGCTCTACAGGATTAAGGCTGGTACGGCAAGCGTCACGGACTTCCATGCCACTGTCAGGATTTGGAGGTCTCAGGTAAAGAATGTCTGGCTTTTCGAACAGAATAGGGACATACCTTATTCAATGGCGACGAGACTGAACGTTGAAATAAGTTGGCCTGTCGAAAAACCATATGATACACGTGAAAAAAGGTTCTATTCGGTTGAACTGTTCAGACAGGCGGAGTAATTAAGAAGATTCTCGGAGTAGTAATTTTCAATCAAGAACTTTGAAGTCGTAAACATGTAAATTGGCTGGTGCTCATGAAAATCTCAAATCATAATTCGAAAATCAAAAATGTCTTTACCCTTATTGAACTTATCGCCGCCATGGGAGTGTTTTCCATACTTATGCTGATTATGCTCACCTTCTTTGACGGTGCTCAGAAGGCATGGACTAATTGCATTAACCGAAGTCAGATTTATGAAAACGCCAGAGTGGCTTTCGATTTAATCACCCGGGATCTCCAATGTGCATACTATGAATATGAAAAAATACCTTTCTGGCATAAAGGATTTACGACATATAGCGGTTCCGACTCAATATACGACCAGCAACTGCTTGCTTTTACTTCAGTGACAAGCATACTTCCCAATGATAATTGCAAATCTAAAATATGTGAAGTCAAATATCAGTTATACAATTACGACGGCACTAATGGAGATGCGAAGAAAGAAGGCTGGCTGATGCGCAGTGTCACAGGGGATGCACCTTATTCAGGAACCACTCCAAACAGCAGATGGAACTACTATATAAGCACAACGCCATGGGCTGGAGGAATTGTTGGGAAGACCGGTTCGATATATTCTGCTGATGGGACTTCTTCAGGCGATGGTACTAACGACTTCCAGAAAGTGATTCCATACGTTACATATCTTGATTTTAAGTGCTATGACAGGATAGGAAATGAAATAACCGCTAATAATACAAATCCAACCGCTTTTCCATATTCTGTTAGGATTGAAATATCAATTCTGGATCAGGTCTCTTGGACTAAATGGAAGCAAATGGGGGGACAGAGATATGTTGTCAGTGGGTCTATTGTTTCAGATCCCAAGAGCGATTTCCGCACGGCCAATGAAAGGACATTTGTAAAGACGGTGGTTCTTGGAGAAAGAGGACAGTAGTTTTGTTGCATGGGTATTTTGCCTGTGCTTGATTTGAATCAACAAACCAACGGATGATGCCATGAAAAAAAATAAATCGAGATTTCCAGCCGGGAAGGATGAAAAGGGGATAGCACTTCTTTTCACACTCGGAATCCTTGCTGTTCTGCTTGTAATAGCATTGAGCTTTGCTACTACCTCGCTGACTGAGCGTAAGGCTGCAGCAAACAACAACGACCTTACTGTTGCAAGGATCCTCGCTGAATCAGCCGTCAACAGGGCGATTGGTGCCATGAGATTCTACTCTGAGTTCGGTTCAGGAAGTGAATTTGATGATGTCAAGAGTCATAATGAAGATGCTGCAGATCCCAATAGACAGACATTTGATTTCTTATGGAAACTTGGAACGATTTCTGATGGAAGCACTATATATGAATGGCCTAGAACGTCATATGATAAGACGGATACCGGAGCCGTCCACTGGCAGTATATCGACAACGGACTTACCGGTGCTGATAAAAAGCTCATCGGAAGGATAGCCTATGTAGTCGTCGGTTCCGGGGGCAAACTTGATCCCGCCGCATGCGTCAATCATACTACGCCAGTTGATGAGAACGGGGATAATGTTGACAGGAAGGGGAACGCGGTTGATGAAATCTCAATCGAGAACCTTGATCAGCCAGATGCACTTGGTTTTCTGCCTGGAGGAACAGTTACAGCATTCAGTTATACTCCTGTTGGAACTCTTACAACCGAACGCTGGGCTGATTGGGATGCAATGTTCACTGCCCTTGGAATCGGGGCTGGGGCTACCGCGCAGCGTGACAAGTATCGTGAATGGTTCATCTTAAACAATCCCAAGGATCCTGAGGCGTTTTGGATCGACAGGAATAATGATGGCAAAGATGAAACTTCGGAATTATATCACAGATTCTATCTTGGAAGAGAGGAAACAAACGCAGCTTATCCTGGGACTGAGCCGAATAATCCCGGATGGTCGCAGATCACTATTGCAGACATGACTGGAACATCGCCCGATGCTTTTTCATCAACAACGACAAAGTATTATGGTAAGGGGCTGATGTGGCTCAAGAACAATACTGCTCTTCCAGCAGATCATTTCTCATCTTCGGCGGCACGGGCCAAGCAGATAGCAGCGAATATTATCGATTACTGTGATGCAAACAGCACTGCAACAACTGATGATACGAGCAATCCCACTTATACCGGGAATGACAGAACTCCATATATTAATGAAATCTTACTGCAATTTGATGGAGAGGTAACGGAAACCGTGCTTGGTACTGGGAACAGCACTTATCAACCTGTTGCCAGGATCAAACAGATTTCAATAGAGCTCTGTGATATGTATGGCATCACTGCTACCAATTACACGCCTGAAGTCACAATAGCAGGATCGTATGACTGGCAACCGGCAGGTGCATCTTTTACTTTTGGTCCAACTACGCTGACAGTTGCAAATGTGGCATCGAATGGCACTAGGGCTTACCTGACCGTGGTTGATCCGCTGGCTTCATCAATAGCTGCACCAGCCCAAGATTTCATGACCGGAATGGCAAGATCAATAACAAATCTTAAAATATCTACTCTGAAGATAAAACTTACCCAGGCTGGTGGTTTTTGTGATTACTCTTATGTCGAACCAAATGGGACTGATGAGGCCTATGATTTGACAACAAATGGTACACTAGCTGAAAGATATGTTGGTTATCAAGTGGATGGAGATCCTAGACAAAATCTTTTCTCCACTGACTGGCAGGCTCCCACAAACGGGACTGGTGTGACGGGTACAATAAATGCTAGGAACACTGGGTGCAATCCAAATCCAGGGGCTACAAAGGATCCAGAAACAGGAGCTGCTGATCCCTGGGATGTCTCAACCGCTTATATAAGGAATGCGACCATGCAGTCACCATGGGAACTTGGGTTCATTCATAGAGGTTCTAAATGGGAGACTCTCAATATCCATGAATACAATACTACAACAGGATTAACTGATACCGCCGGTATTGGCAGATATACAGAAAGTGGTGCTGGCGTGGGTGATGGCGGGGATGCTAACATCCTTGATCAGATAAAGATGACTTCAGGAACCCAGTTGTATGGTAAGGTCAACGTTCAGTCTGCAAAAACAGATGTTTTAAAAGCTCTTTTGGGGTATGTAAGAGTTGGAGTAACACTCAATTCAACCAATGATAATCCCGGGCTAAGAACTTCTGGGATTGTTCTGGATTATGCTTCAGATGTATCCACAATGGCAGCCGCCATTAATGCTTCCGGGAACAAACCTTTCACGACAAGAGCTCAGATCGCCAAGGTTACATCCTTATATGGTCTTACTGGAGTATCTGCTTCAGGAATTAACCAGAATACAAAAGCCAAGAAAGATGAAGTTATCGGCAAAATCATAAACCTGACGAAGATCGGGCCATCGGATACTCTCACTATTATAGCTCTTGCACAATCTATAAGAGATGTGGGTGCTCCTTCCACAGCAGCAACCGGGATCACGATCAACAAGGATTTAAATCAGGATGGCACAATTCAGGCAAGCACTAATATCTCTGGGACTGCATATAACGTCGGTTTCCTTTATGATGCTGACAATGATGGGGCTGAAGATGATACTGCTGCATCAAGTCTCCCGAGCGTATTTGAGAAAATCCAAGGAGTAGATTCTTCTGATACGGGTGGTTGCAAGCTTGGACAGTATGATCTTGGTGCAGATGAAATTCTTGCCGAACAAAAAGTTTTGGTGTCGGTATATCGTGATCCTGTAACTTTGAAATGGAGAATTGTAAGGTTTGAATATATTGATCAATGAGGTGTTGAATATGAGAAAACTGATATTAAATGTCTTGTTTGTGCCTTTATTTGTTTTTGCCTTGGTGGTATATGCACAAAATCAAAATAAGACTACCACCCCGCCTGTGCAAAAGGGGCAAAAAGTGCCAGACAAAAAAGTAAACTTGGGTGAATTGAGACAAAACTACTTCATATTGTCTGAAGATATCAAGCTGAAGATAAAGGATAATAAGATCAAGAGCCTTGAACTCCTGGGATTCTCAAACATATTCAAGGTCTATTCTGAGAACATGGCAATTGAGGATGCCACCAATATCCAGAGGGATTACTTCAAGAAAACATCTGAATATCTGAAACAGCTTTCTGAGCTCAAGACAAAGATCGAGGTCTATGAAGAGAACAACAAGAAGGATGAGCCCAAATATATTGAATCCAAGAAGAATTATGAGCCTTTGCTAAAGGAATTCGTGAAATATTTCAATGATCCACCGAAGATCAAAGCCAAAAAAGGCGGCTGATCATATCCCTTCCGTTTTTAAGATTGTGAAAAATCGACTTTCAGGCTTCCTTTCAGGACTTTGACTTCGAGAGTCTTAGGATCGAGTTCAAACTCCGACATTCGCTCGTTGACTATCCTAAGCTTGCCATCTTTTAATTCAAGGTTGGTGATGAAACAGGTCTGGACGTCCCCCTCCAACCCCTTTTTGTGCTCATACTTGATTACATAAATCTGCCTGGCCCATATCACCTTCTTAGTCTCAATCCAGGTTGCTACTACAAATCCTTCTTTTTCTATCGGAGCGGAATATTCAACACCGTTCTTCTGAATAGGGGAAACTTCTTTTGGAGCCATCCGTTTCGCATAGGCAGGCAATGCAAGAGCGAGTGCAATGATGATAGCGATGCTGGTTGACAGAAAAAGGGAATTTTTCATATAAAACCTCCATGTTTTATGTATATGACGAAGGAGAAGATACAATATTAGGGATTTTTGATACGCCATAGGCGCACGAGTTCCGGAGAAGATCCTTCGTCGTGCGGGCGAATACTACATTAAAACAGAAGAATGGAATCGGGATGTAGAGTTGCCCGTCGCGGGCAAGACTCTTCGCCGGGACGGCGAACGCTACATTAGGGCTTGAGTTTCCTGGCCAAGGCCATTTTTGCGAGTTCCGCACATAGTTCGACGAAGGAGAGTCCAGCAGCTTTTGCCGCCTTAGGGAAGAGGCTGCTCTCAGTAAAGCCTGGGATATTATTTGCCTCAAGGACGAATATTGCATTGTCTGATTTCCTTATGATCATGTCGATCCTGAGAAGATCCCGGGCCTTGAGGGCATTGAAGAATTTAACAGCTATTTCCTGAGCCTTGAGCTGGACTTCAGCAGGGACCGAGTCAGGAGGACAGAAATACAGGGTTTCCCCCTGTTGGTGCGTATATTTCGCATCATAGTCATATGTTTCTCCAGGATACCTTATTTCGACAAGGGGCAGGGGCTTTCCACCAAGAACGCCAACAGTGACCTCTATTCCTTTGATATATTGTTCTACGAGAACTTCATCCTGGCTGTACTTAAATGCGTCCTCAAAGGCCTTGTCAAGGTCTTTTTCATTGAAGACAATTGATATTCCGACAGTTGAACCTTCGGTTGGAGGTTTTATGACGACAGGAACTTTCATGCCGCGGGGGAGAACCCGCTTATCCCGGTTGATTATTGCGAATTCCGCAGTGGGTACCCCGGTCTCTACCATGAGTTTTTTGCTGGCTATCTTGTCAATCGCTATCCGGCAGGCCTTGCTGTCGCAGCCTACAAAAGGGATTCCTGAATCTTCAAGGGCCTTCTGGATCTCACCGTTTTCGCCGAATCCGCCATGCAATACAGGAAAGACAATATCTGCCTTTTTCATGGCTGCAGAGGCTTCAGGTTTCTTGACGTCTATTTCCTCAACGTCATATCCGGCGTTCCTGAGAGCATCAGCTACGAATTTGCCGGATATCAGGGAGATCTCCCTTTCGCTGCTGGTTCCCCCTTTCAGAAGCGCAATTTTAGGGCTTTTAAGCCCGGACGCAAGCAGTTTGGCGCTGTCTGGATTGGCAAAGCGGACTTCCGGGGTGATATATATGCCTGTGGAACTTGACACAATCTCCCTTGTCTTCAGCATAAGATCAATGACATCCTTCTCCGTGGACTTTCCACGGTTGATCAGGAAGTTTGCATGTTTGTCGCTGACAACAGCATCTCCAGAAGACAGGTTTTTCCCACCTGAGATATCGATAAGCTTTCCGCTGGAGAGTTCAGGGATAGGATTCTTGAATGTACAGCCTGCGCTGCGACCAGGTGGATATGAGTCACGTCTCCACTGGAGTTCGGCCCTTATTTTCTCCTTTTCCACTGCCAGCTGGCTTTTTTCAAATTTGCATATCGCCGCAAGGATTATGACATCCTCGGCTATAGATGTCCGCCGGTAATCCCACTTGATCTCCTTTCCGGAAGCCTTCCAGTGGTTTCCCTTGTAATCAAATCCGCATAGGTCCTCGACAATATCACCCATGCATACCCCTCGTGAACCTGCATTCATCCTTACAGCTCCTCCGACTGTTCCAGGAATGCCGGCAAGAGGTGCTGCTCCGCCAAGTCCGGCCTCAGCGCAGGTTTTGACAAGATTGTATAGGGAAACGCCAGCACCTGCAGTCACATGGACATGACTGATCTTTATTCTCTTGAAATCATTCATGCTGAGCCTGATCACGATTCCTGGCATAGGCTTGTCGGAACCTATCACATTGCTGCCTTCCCCAAGTACGAAGATCTGTATGGAGTTCTGATGGCAGTATTTGAGCAGTTCGCAGAGCTGGATGTCATCGTCTGGTTCAGCCAGAACAGGGATCTTCGTGCCGACACCGAGAGTGGTTACGCTCTTCCAGGGAATGTTGAACTGAAGATGCAGTCCCGGGAAAAGGGACTGCATCTCATAGATTTTTGATTTGGTCAGACGGGACATATATCATTTTCAATTTTTATTTTCGATTGCCGATTTACAGACATGAAAAAGAGTTTTAAGTTTTAAGTAATTTAAACTTATGTTTCCTGCTTAAAACCTGACACATAAAACTTAAAACAAATATGTGCATTATTTCTTATACTTCTTCTCCGGATCAAATATCTTTTCGCCGACAGTTTCAATCTTGTCATCCTTAATACTGCGGTAGAAGCAGGATCTGTATCCCGTATGGCAGGCGGCAGAGCCGATCTGGTCGACCTTGAACAGGACGGTGTCATTGTCACAATCGACAAATATTTCCTTAATCTTCTGGACGTTTCCGGACTCTTCACCTTTCTTCCAGAGCTTGTTCCTGGAGCGGGACCAGTATGTGGCGTTCCCGGTCTTCAGCGTTTCCTCCCAGGACTGTTTGTTGATATAAGCGAGCATGAGCACTTCACCAGTTCTATAATCCTGTGCGATCGCCGGCAGAAGACCGTCACCTTTTGAAAAATCGAGTTCAATCATTTCAAATTACTCCTTTTAGGCTGGGCATGAGATTTGGGGTTTACGGGCATACCTGCTGAAAATCAGTTCTGGGTGGCCCGTTTCTTTTCAGACTGCTCTTTTTCTTCATCGGGGAACTTGCATCTGGACACCAGGGACATCTCAAATGTATTCCAGGCGATCCTTTTCTTCATGGAAGCATATAAGGATGTGAAAGTGACTTCCTGTGCCTTGAATTCCTGGTCAGATGGAAGAGTTCGTTTTTCAAGATAGATGAACAGTGCTCCGGAAGGAGTTTCCCTGACAGATGATATCCTGCCAATTTTCGTTTCTGAAGAAAGAGCAAGTATCAATGCTGAATCAGGATCCTGCGGGCCATACATGTCGAATTCGGGGATGTCAGTAAATTTCGCTTCCGGGATATCCTCGAGCTTCTGTGACTTGTCAAGGGCCTCTGATATCTTCAGAGCAGCGTTTCTGGCGTTCTCCCTTGCGAGCTGTAAGGCCTTCTCGGTCCTGAAGTCTTTTACTACCTTGTCCTTGACCTCTTCAAACTTTGCCGGCCTTGTCTCCTCTTTTCCTACAAGGCATGCAACGAAACAGGCATTGTTTCCCTGTACCGGATCCGAGACAGGCTGATCAGGGAAGAGCTGTGATACGGCCAAGGCCAGTTCAGGTTCCCTTCCAACATTCTTGATCACAGGATCTTCGAGGCTGAAATATCCTATCTCATATGACTTGAAACCCTTTTTATCAGTGAAAGCTATGAACTCCTCGACCATTGCCTTGAAGTTCTTCTGGTCGGCTATGGCATTATATGATTCCGATGAGAATATTTGGGCGTCCTTCATTGCCAGAACCCTGGCCTCATCTTCAGCTATTGTCTTTTTGATCCTGTCAGAGACCTTTTCGAGTGGAAGTATCTCATCCTTGTCCTTGATAGTGCTCTTGTTCGCCTCATAATATTTTTTGATCTTCTCCTCGGAAATCTGGAGATTGTCGGCATAGCTCACATAGTTGAATCTGACCAATCTAATCTTGAATTTGGGAGGTATGGAATACTTGTCCTTGTTGGCAGTGAAGAAAGTCTCCACTGATTTGTCATCCGCCTGAATCCCAGCCAGATAGTCATCTCCCTTGAACCTCAAGACCTTCACCTTGCGCTTTTCAAACCTGAAATTGAAAGCCTGCCTTACCTCGTCGGGGGTGACAATCACTCCTGAGCCTATTTCTTCAATCAGCTTGTCAATGGACATCTCATTTCTGACGGCCCTGTCAAGGTCCTGTTTTGTGTATCTGTAAGGAGACATGAACTGTGTGACAAAGGAGTCGAAGGTGGCGGTGTCGAATTTACCGGCCTTCTGGAATATCGGTCTTGAGCGGAGGAAGTCTGCAACTTCCTGGTCTGAAGGATATATGTTCCTTTCCTTGGCTGCGCGGAGCAGCATTATCCTGAAAGGTGCTTCTTTGTATGCCTTGTCCCGGTCCGTGGAATTGTGTATGTTGTATCCAGGTTTGAACAGAGATATCATTATCGACTGTGCATCTACAGTTTCTGAAATCTCCCTTTCGGAGACTTTCTTGCCGAGGACGACAATGGATCCTGATTCACCACGGCCGTTCCCAAGCAGGCCGAAGAAGCTGAAGCCCGGTGAGAAATAAAGGACGAATGATACGATTATCGCTCCGGTGAATACCGCAAAGATAATCCTTCCATGTCTTGCAAAAAACCTGTTAAGATCGCTGATGAACATATAAACCGAACCTTTCAATATTGTGTAGCGATAAAAGAAACCGCTTAATATATTTTTAATATGGAATCTTTAAAGCCTTGACCGGGAAAATCTTTATAATATTTTGAAACGCATGGAGATGCGGAAGATGATGCATGTGGCTGGCAGATTAGATTTTAAAATTCCCGGGTTTGCCGTCATCTTTTAATTGATTGCTTGTTACAAGCCAGTGACTTACAGAGGTTTGTCCGAACCAGGATTCCACTTGAGGATGATAGCCTTTTTCTCGCCGTCAAAAAGATCTGGATAGAGTTTCTTGGCGCACACCGGGCAAAGGCTGTGAGAGAAGTCGGATTTTGAAAGCCCTTGGATGTATTCCTCGATGGAATGCCAGTAGCCCTTGGGATCCCTTATGTCCTTGCAGTTGGAGCATATTGGAAAGAGTCCGTCGAATGAATCCGGCTTTAATGCGGCCTTTAGGTTCACAATCTGCTTGTCACGTTCTTCTACTAGGAGTTTTAGCTCATTGTTCTCTTTTTCAACCTTCTTTAGATCCTTTTCAACCTTTTCTAGGTCCTTGATCAAGTTGCCGGTCTCATCTGAGGCCTTTTTGGTATCTCCCTGGATACTGCGGAGCTTGGATTCCAATTCTTTGTTCTTGTCGTCAAGATCTGATGCCAGCTTTTTCAAGCCTTCCGAAGCGGTCTTGAGCCTGGATTCGGAGTCGGCAGAGTCTTTTCTTGTCTTCAAGAGCAGGAAAAACAGGGATATTGCCGCAATAACAGCCAGCACAAGTAAAATCAGTATAGGTATAAGAGCCTGGTTCATCGATAAAAGTATCCTTCATATGTAACTAAATAAGAGACAACATAATCCTAAAAATTTCAATGTATGGATTGATTTTCTCACGAATTGAGGTAAAATAGGGTGCAATAAAGTTTTAAAGGTAAATTCTATGTACTTCATTCTGGAATATCCGCTTGTTGCTGTACGCGGCCCGGTCGCGGGTGCCGCCGAGCCTGCCGGGCTTTGACGACCAGCAGGAATTCCAGTTCCGCCTCCGGGTTATCCCCTCAGAAGTTTTCAAGTCCCAGACGTCATAAAGCATGTTCCTATAAAATTTCTTGAAAGGTTTATAATGAAGATGAATAAAAGAAGCGGAGGGCATCAACGCCCCATGAAGGGAGCCCAGATTGCGATAAAATGCCTGGAACGGGCCAATATAAAGACGATTTTTGCATATCCAGGAGGCGCCTCGATGGAATTGCACCAGGCACTCCAGGACTCCAGGATAAGGGTCATTCTTCCCCGACATGAGCAGGGAGGAGCCTTTGCAGCAGCAGGATTTGCCAGGGTGACCGGAGAAACCGGGGTCTGCATGGCTACAAGCGGACCAGGTGCAACAAACCTGATAACCGGTATCGCAGATGCATATATGGACTCAATTCCTCTTGTTGCGATCACGGGACAGGTCAGTTCCCACCTGATCGGGAAGAATGCGTTCCAGGAAATTGACATAATGGGAATGACCAGGCCTATTGTCAAGCACAGCTACCTCGTCCTTGATGCAAGCGAGATACCGCAGGTCTTTGCGGAAGCATTCTATCTGGCCAACAGTGGCAGGCCTGGACCTGTGCTCATCGATCTCCCGAAGAACGTCCAGCAGCAGATATGTACACCAGTCTTTCCAGAAAAGACAACTATAAGATCATATCGTGCCTGCCATACGGTGAAGAATTCCGATATCGAAGCTATAAGAAAAGCTATTGAGAAATGCAGCCGGCCCTGCATATACGCAGGAGGAGGGATCATAACGTCTGGAGCATCGGCGGCATTGCGGAAATTTGCCGAAAGCTACAACATTCCGGTGACGACAACCCTCATGGGTATAGGTTGCTTTCCGGAGGATCATCAACTTTCACTCAAATGGCTGGGGATGCACGGCACTGTTTATGCCAATAATGCTGCTAACGAGAGCGATCTCCTCCTTGCTTTCGGCGCACGCTTCGATGACCGCGTCACGGGGCCGGCAAGTACTTTTGCAGTGAATGCGACCATAGTCCATGTAGACATAGACGAGTCCGAGATAAATAAGAATGTTCCTGCCGACATAGGGGTTGTCGCGAACATAAGGGATGTCCTCGAGATCCTCAACAGGAATCCCATAAGGAAGAAGTATTCCGATTGGTTCAGGAAGATCCAGGAGTGGAAGACTAAGTTTCCATTGACCTACAAGGCCAGTGACAAGATCCAGCCTCAGTATGTCATCCAGACCCTGTGCCGTCTTACGAAGGGTGAAGCGATCATTGTGCCCGGAGTCGGACAGCATCAGATGTGGTCTGCGCAGTATTATACATATAAGCATCCGAGACAGCTTCTGGCCTCAGGAGGTCTTGGTGCCATGGGATTCGGATTCCCGTCAGCGATGGGTGCGAAAGTCGCAATGCCAAACAAGCTTGTTGTCAACATCGACGGAGATGGGAGCTTCCAGATGAACATACAGGAGCTTGGAACCCTTCATAACGAGGAGATCGACGTCAAGACGATAATCCTCAACAACCAGCACCTCGGCATGGTTGCGCAATGGGAGGACCGTTTCTACGGCAGTCGCCGCGGTAATACCGTCCTCAAGAACGAACGTGTCGACCGTCCATATCCGGACTTTGTCACCATAGCAAAAGGATACATGATCCCCGGCAGGGAGATCTATACCAGGGATGAAGTCGAGGAAGGCATCCGCGAGATGCTGGAGACAAAGGGGCCCTTTGTCCTTGATGTCCATGTTGGTTATCAGGAGCATGTGCTTCCGATGATCCCTCCTGGGAAGACATACAAGGACATCCTTTACGAATAGAAGTCCGGACACTCGGGCGCCATCAAACGGAGGCCTGCTTATGAAGGGGAAAATAGTTTTTCCTCCAATAATAATCCTCTTTTCGTTGTTACTGCAGTCCTGTGTCACGGGTGAAAGGCCAGTCTCGCATGGACTGGTCTCTGTCGAATCTCCTGTCCCAAGGAAGCTCGCACAGGTGGGAACGGTATCTCTTGCCATCAAGGATATCGGGGAAGCTTGGAAGGCACTTTATCTCAATGTGGAGGAGGGGGATGATTCCGATAGGGACGGCATTCCGGAATTTGCTGATTTCAAGATGGATTCCGGAAGTGACGGTATCAGGAAATTCACCCCGTTTAAGATAAGGCTCGACAGTAGAATACCGGAAAGTGCCGTGACCTTTATCCTTCGATATCCTGAGTCACCTCCGGAAGATCTAAGGAAGATATCTGGAGAGACTTTATGGGACAGGATGAAATTCTGGGATGATGGGCGCAGAAAATTCAAAGATTACTCGTTTACACCTGGATTCCGGGTCTGGCGGAAGAATTCTTCAGTATTGATTCCCAGGTCGGTCAAGGATGGTGGTGATTATCTCCCGTCGGGGATTGAGTTATACTCCGGCGAGATGGAGATGAACTCCAACACAACCGAGCTTTTCCTTGAAGCTCTGCCAGGATCTGAAGAAATTCCCGAACCATACTTGCAGGTGGAGATCTATCTGAAGAAGGATCTTCCTTTTCCTAAGACCGACAGTTGCAGGATAGTAATTGCACCTCTCAGGCTTCAGATCATCACCAAGGGGGTGAATGGAGAAATAATTCCATGTGCCAAAGTGCCATTGTCCAAAAATCCGCTTCCTGTAGTCAGGCTGGAAGAAATCACCAAGGATGATATCAAGATTCAGGACGGAACGGCTGTCTTCAAGCTGCAAGGTTATGTGACAGATCCTTTTGCAGAGAATGTCCCACACGGGCGTGCTGACATAAAGGAGCTTGAGATCAGGGAAAGTCCGCTTTATAGCAATAATCAGATGGGGATCATATGCTCTCCTGTTCTTGAAAAGACTGATGCTGGGCCGAAGAGCCTTTGGAAGCAATGTCCGTATAAGGCAAAGTTCGGTCCTGTAGAGGTTAGGATAAGATTGCATTATGGAAAGCAGATAATCCGGGCTGTCACAGGTAGAAATGCAGCCGGACTTGAGGGATATGATGAAGTGTGTCTTGAATGCCTGCCCCCGGATGAAGGTGATGATGATGCGCCTTCAATCATAAAGATCATCAACGGTCCTGGTAGCGGTGAAGGCTCATCTGCACCGTTTACCATGAGGGCCAAGGGATTGCCAGGTGGACTAGACGGATATCTGTTCTATTTGGACAAGATGGCATTCCCTCTAATGGAAAAAGACGGTTGGATTTATCCAGGTTCAAGCAAGGATGACTATGTCAATATCATGTTCATGACTGCCGACGGGGTATCGTCTGGCATGGAGATACGTAGACTTTATCTTGGCAAGAACAGGGAATTTGATGAGTTCATGGTAAAGGTGAACGGATATCTGAAGAAGGGAGAGCTTGAGGAAGCCCGGAAAATGGTCTATGATGCCGCTGCAAAGGGTGATCCCAACGGTCAATATATCATGGGGCTCTTCTATAATGTCGGCATAGGTGTAGTGAAGGATAGGAAGTCGGCATACAAATGGTTTGAGAAGGCTGCAGCAGGAGGTTCTGCAGCTGCCCAAAATGATCTTGCGTATATGATATGCGAGGAAAAAGGTGATCTGGACAAGGCCTTGGATTTAGTCATGAAAGCTCTTGAAAAGGAGCCTGAAAATGGCTGTTACCTTGATACCGCCGGGAAGATACTTTTCGAGAAGGGAAGATATAAGGAGGCCATAGAGAACCTAAGGAAGGCAAATGACCTCGTGCCCAACCATCCCGAGCATCAGGAGAATCTTGCTGACACCTATTTCAAGCTGAATGAGAGGGAGAAGGCCAGGGAATACTGGAGTAAGGCTCTTGAGAACTCGAAGGACAGCGCGCAACAGCAGAGACTGAAAAGAAAACTTGCCGGAAATCCCGCAGAAGAATAAGCACAGCAGTTGCGCAGAGATTCTTTTTTAAAGGTATCCTGAAGTTTAGATTCTGGAATCTGCCATAGTCTTCATGACAGCATGTCACGGGAGCTTATTCTCAATGAGGCTATCATCAGGAATATCACAGTTATTGAAAGGGAATAGATGATGAGAGATATGGAAACAAGACCTATCACCTTGTAGGTGAGGAAATAGAACAGGAAGTTGGGACAGGTGTAATATATGAAATAGAGATACGAGGTGATGGTTATGCTTTTGGGTAGCATTTCCACCAGCAGGGGTATTGTTGAGAGGAAGATCGAGAAAATAAGGTAAACTGAGGCTATGATCATTGAGGTTATGTCGGAAAAGAAGCAGGAGAACATGACAGTCATGGCTACAAACGGGAATATTGAGAATATCAGAAGGAACTGCCTGAACATTGTGGAAATGGGATATAGCTGTCCGGTCTTGATGATATGTCCCACGTTGGCACTTATGGCGGCTATTACGAAGAAGGCTACGCACATGAGGCATACTCCGAGATATTTTCCGAGCAGATATTCAGTCCTGCGTATGGGCTTGCCGACCAGGATCAGTACCATCTTGGAATCAATGTCACGGGGTATGTCGGTGGCTCCGGCAAATATCCCGAGAAGCAGTGTCATGCACGTTATGAAAAGGAAGCTTGTAAGAGGTGGAGAGCCTGAGCCAGAAGAAATCAGTTCGGCCAGGATCAGATTCTCCTTCTGGAGTGAAAGGGCCTCCATCTCAGACATCGAATAGGCAGCTATCCCTGCAAAGATGAAAAGGAGGAGGAAAGCAGGCTCCTTGAGCTTCCTGAAAGTAAGTTCTGCAATCGCCAGTATCCTGTCTCTCATTTACTTTGCCTTTTCATTCTTTTTGTTGTATTCTTCCATTATCGGTGGCCGGGTCAGGGACTTTTCCAAAAGTCTGCCCGACTTCTCAAGAAGTGCATTGTCATTGGATTTGAGTGCGATGTCGGCTATCCTCTCGTAAAGCACTGAATAATCCCTGTATGGAGGGATTTCATTGAGCAATGGAGCCAGATATTCCTTCATCTGCATAAGTGAAACATTCTTGGATTCAAGTGTGCCAAGACCGTTGTTCCATATCTCAAATCTGGAAACCTTGGGGCAGTTGTTTATGTATTTCTGATAGTCCTTGATGGAAATGGCCATTTCTGGTCTTTTGTCCAGAAGGAAATATGAGTATGCCGGATATGACTCGGGTACCGGAGGCAGCTTAAGTATCTCCTTGAAGAGTTTCTCCTTCTCCTTGTTGTTGTCTATTGCCAGAGCCAGGTTTACTATTGCCCTGACCTTGTCAGAGTCGTTGGTTGCATCCTTGACTGCATCCTTGAGTTTTGCCAGCTCAAGGCTCTTCCTTGCGCTGTTCCTGAAAGCCACAGGCAGCCTGGAAAGGATGGTCTCAGCGCTGAACTTTGGTGATTTCAGCTTGCTCAGTGCGGCCTGCCTGAGCACGGATTCGCTATAGAAGTATAAAAAAAGAGCCGTAACAAATGTGATTGATACGGCTCTTCCTGAATAGCTCATTTTATTCAACCGCTATTTCTTCTCCGGTGCTTTTGCCGGGGCTGCGGCCGCTTGCGGTGGGTAACCGCATGCGCTGCAATGCGCGCCTTTCTTCACGGCACCGCACTTCTCGCAGACACCATAAACCTGCACCTGGGCTCCGCAGCTGGAGCAGAACTTGTCGCCTGGAGCATAAGCGGCGAGACATACGTCGCAGAAGGACTGCCCCTTGAGACAGTTGGCCTTCATGTAGGTTATGGTGTTCAGCACGTTCGGATTGTCAGGATAGCTCTTCTTCAGCTGGGCGGCCATCTGGAGGAGCTTCTGGGTTAGATCCTTTACGGAACTCTGGACAATGGAGAAGTTGGCTTCTTCAGCACCGGCCTTGATCTTGGTGCTGGCTGTTGCCTCGTCGATCCATGCGCAGAGCAGGGCATGCTTTTCGTTCACGACCTGAATGAGTGGATCAGCCTTCCACTTCTTGTTGAGAAGCTTCTCAGCTTTGGCCCTCATGAGAGATGATATCACGTGCGGTTCCGGAGGACTGCTGCGTTTGGCTGCTTCCGCGAAGAACCACTGGGAATCTGCCTTGATCTTGCTGACCAGGGCGCCAAGTTTGTCCTTCGGTACATTGTGGTTCATGACGAAACCTGCCAGGAACGGGATCTTCCAGTTGGTGGCAAGTCTCGGATTGTCGGTTCCCTGCTTGAGCAGTTCCACGGCCTTGTCGGAAGCCTTTATGGAGATCATCAGGGCTCCGATCTCATATGCCTTCTGGAAATCAGGATCATTGCGGAGTATTGCCGCAAGCCTGTTATACACTTCATCAACGTTCTGGTCCTTGATGGAATCAATGGAACCGCAGTAGTTGATGAAGAGCATCCACTGGACATCGGCGATGAACTTGTTGAATCCGCACATCGTCTTGCTGGTGGGCTTTATGCTCCTGGCGGGACTGATTTTGTCATAACTCTTTGACACGTTCGATGCCAGCATCCAGCCTGCAAAGGCCGCTACAAGCATCACTAGGATATGTATTACAAGTGACTTTTTCATATTGGTAAACCTCCTGGATTATTTGAGATCCTTGTAGCTGAATATCAGGCTTGCAAGCGTGGTAGTGAAAACGCTGAATGCTATGCCCCATAGGACAACGGCTATTATGTAGCCCCAGCCGATATGGATGCCTGCTACTGCTTCAGCCCGGAGGTTGAAGAGGTTGAGATCAGGTATTATCCCCCCGTATAGGAGCTTGATGCCCGAAAGCGAAGAGGTCATATGAGCCAGCCAGATCGCTATCACTGTGGCGGTCGCAGCAAGGAATTCTGGTATGAACACCGAGAACAGAACACCTATTGCGGCCATGGGTATCACGCTTGCCATTACAAGCAGGTGACCTTTTATCATAGAACCGCTGACTTCGCCGAATGCCGAGTTATACAGAAATGTGAAACCCAGCATGATGAGGCCGGTAATCACGAAACCGGTCACCGATATCCCGACCAGCTTGCCGATCAGGTATTGTGTCCTTCCGAGAGGCTTGGAGAGCAGCGTGGATGCCACGCCCTCCTTTAGCTCCTTCGGAATCTCGAATGTTATCGAGACAGTGATAAGGATCGCAGCGATGGTGTTCAGGACGAGTGAGACGTCCATCATCAGCTGCTTGTGCATTCCCAGCGAGAGAATGTCATAGTTGTACGCGCTTCCAATCAGGACCAGAACGCAAATAATCAGGAAATAAACGACGCGCATCCTAAGGATCCTGCGCCATGTTCCCCCTGCAATTGCCATTATTTCGTTCATTTTGTGTATCCCCCTTTTCTTTTTTTATTATATATTATTATAAGGATGGGCATAATTTATATAATTTGTTTGGCATTTTCAATCTTCCTGAAGAAGAAATCTTCAAGATTTTCCCGCGAAGGAGTTATGGTTATCGCCTTAGGATTTTTCTCGGCAAGGTCTTTTATGCGCCTGGTCAATTCGGGTTTGTCCTGGAAAACAAGTTCCCAGCTGCCGTCGGAAAGGCGTATTGTTCCAGTGGCTTCAGGCAGGAGATCCTTTATGATCTCGTCTTCACCATGCTTGACATGTACCCTCGAACCAGTCTCGGAAAGTAATTCACCAATCTTGCCGTAGCAGAGCAAGTTTCCCTGATGCAGTATGCTGATACTGTCACACATCTTCTCGACATCTGAAAGGATATGGCTTGAGAAGAACACATTGGTTCCGGAATTCTTCTGGTGGAGGATAATGTCCTTGAGTTCCTGCCTTCCATGCGGATCGAGTCCTACCAGTGGTTCATCGAGGATTAGTAGCTTCGGCCTGTTCAATACGGCTTGAGCTATACCTATCCTCTGTGTCATACCTCTGGAAAAACCTCCGAGTTTCGAATGAAGATGCTTTGACATCTTCACCAGATCCACGACCTCCTCTATGCGCCTTTTACGTTCGCTGGAAGGCACCCTGAGCAGTTTTGCACATATGTCCAGGAATTCGTAGGCGGTAAGGTAGGAGCTGAAGACAGGATTGTCAGGCAGGAATCCGATGAGTCTCTTGGTCTCGAGATCGTCCGGTGGCTTGCCGAAAAGCAGTGCTTCGCCCGAAGTCGGCCTGATGAGGTCCATGAATAACCTGATTGTCGTAGTCTTCCCGGCACCGTTCGGACCGAGGAAGCCGAAAACCGATCCTTCGGGGATCGAGATCGTGAGCTTATCAAGGGCAGGTTCCTTTTTCTTCCAGAATAATGCGCCGTAATATTTTGTCAGTTCCCGGGTTTCGATTACATTCATTTTTTATGTCTATTCAGAATTAAGGGTTGATATTAAAATCAGTTAATATAACTTGAACCTCCACATTTTGTCAAACTTTAGATAAAAGTTGCCACTTTTTTGTGTTTCATGTTTGTAAAAAGCAGGTTTTGGCTTAGATTTCCAGCTGCTTTTATACAGAAACTGATGAAACAATAAGGATTTTCCGAGACATGGACGAAATTTCAAAGAAGAAGACAATGGAGAAATTCAGACGCAATGAAAAGGATTCCGGATCCCCGGAGGTCCAGATCGCAGTCTTGACAGAACGAATCAACGAGCTTACGGGACACCTGAAGAACCACGTCAAGGACTTCAGTTCAAGAAGGGGGCTTACGGCCCTTGTCAGCAAAAGACGCAAGCTTCTGGACTATCTTGACAGGACGAACCATGAAAGATACCAGTCCCTCACACAGGAACTGAATATCAGAAGGGCTAAGTAAAATTATCATATCAGCCCATGTCGGCTGATTGCAGAAAGACAAGAGCAGAAACTGATTGCAGCCATGGAGAATGCGTGGAATTCGGCCGCTATCAGGTGCCGGAAAAGGTCCGGGACCTGATACCGCGATTCCGCCAGATCCTCGGCAATGATTCAGAATTCCGCTCCTGTTTTTTCTACCATTAGATCCGACATGATCATATATTGCTACATTTAACATCTAACAGACAACAGACATCTAACGAACAACAGAAGAAAACAGAAAACAGAAAATGGAAAAACAGAAAATGAATCAGGAAAAAAAAGTGAATGTTGATATCGGCAACGGCCGTATCATTGAAATCTCAACAGGAAAACTCGCGAATCTCGCAAACGGCGCAGCCGTACTCAGGCTTGGTGAAACAGTCATCATAGTCGCATGCTGCTCCGGCCCGGCCAAGGAAGGCTCGGATTTCCTACCCCTCCAAGTAGACTATCGCGAGAAATACAGCGCGGCTGGCCGCTTCCCCGGAGGCTATATCAAGAGGGAAGGCAGACCAAGTGAAAAGGAAATACTCACCTGCAGGATGACTGACAGGCCAGTAAGGCCTCTTTTCCCGGAAGGATTCTTCGACGAAATACAGATCCAGGCCCTCCTGCTCAGCTCGGATGGACAGAATGAACCCGATGTGCTGACGATGCTCGGTGCATCGGCAGCCCTCGCTCTTTCAGACCTCCCGTTCCTCGGCCCGATTGGTGCCCTTAGGGTTGGCCGTGTCGACGGAAAGTTCATCGCCAATCCCACTCATGAGGAAATGGCGAATAGCGAACTTGATCTTGTCTATGCGGGCGTGGCCGACAAGGTAATCATGATAGAAGGCGATGCCAATGAATGTTCCGAGGAGACCCTCCGCGACGCAATGAGCTTTGCAAACGAGATCGTCAAGAAGCAGATCGACGCCCAGAAGGAACTCGTCGCATCATCCGGCAGGAAGAAGAAGGAGCCTAAACTCCACAAGGTCCCGCAGGAATTAAAGGACGCCGTTAACGCCTTCTGCAAAGGCAGGATGGAAGGCGCGTGCCTAATCAACAGCAAAGAGGAGAGGCAGGTTGCCCTCGGTGCGATATTCACTGAAATGACTGCGGCTGTGAAGCCCCAGTTCGACGGTAAAGTCGAGGAGCTGGACGTCAAGTTGAAAATGTATTTCGACCAGCTTACAGAGAAGACCGTCAGGACCGCAATCATGGAAAAAGGCGTGCGTCCGGATGGAAGAGGACTCGAGGACATACGACCCATCAGCTGTGAAGTCGGTGTACTCCCGAGAGTCCACGGAAGCGGACTTTTCACACGTGGCGAGACACAAGCCCTCGTGATAGTCACCCTTGGCGCCGGTAGCGACGCACAGGAAAGCGATCCCATCACAGGCGGAACTGCCACGAAACAGTTCTACCTCCATTATAATTTCCCGAATTTTAGCGTGAACGAACCCGGAAGGATCTCAGGCCCAGGACGCAGGGAGATCGGACATGGCAATCTTGCCGAACGCTCCATCGCCCAGGTCATGCCGGCTGAATATCCTTATACTGTAAGGTGCGTTTCCGAGATCATGGCGTCCAATGGTTCGACTTCGATGGCCAGCGTCTGCGGTGGAACACTTGCGCTCATGGATGCAGGGGTTCCGATCAAGAGCCCGGTCGCGGGAATATCCTGCGGACTCGTTTCCGAAGGCGGCAAGGACATCCTACTTACCGATATCATCGGTGCCGAGGACTTCTATGGAGACATGGATTTCAAGGTCTGTGGAACGAAAAACGGTATCACTGGATTCCAGCTGGACCTCAAGATCGCTGGTATCTCGATTGACCTTATGCACAAGGCTATGATCCGCAACCGTGACGCGAGACTCAAGATCCTCGACATGATGGCGGCATGCATTGCTGAACCAAGGACCGAAATGAGCAAGTATGCACCGCGCATCGTCAACATGAAGATCAACACTGAGAAGATCGGAGCCCTCATCGGTCCCGGTGGTAGCGTTATCCGAGGAATCACCGAGTCGACAGGCGCCCAGATCGACATCGACGACGACGGCACAGTCAAGATATTTGCAGCCGACAAGGATGCACTCGACGCCGCCGTACAGGCCGTCCAGGACATCACCGCCGAAGTCGAAGTTGGCAAGATCTACCGCGGCAAGGTCACAGGAATGAAGGAATTCGGAGTGTTCGTGGAAATTCTCCCCGGACAGGACGGACTCCTCCACATCTCCGAGATGGCGAACTACCGCGTCAACAAGGTGACGGATATCTGCAAGGAAGGCGACATGGTCACCGTCAAGGTGATCGGTGTCGATGACCGCGGCAAGATCCGCCTCAGCCGAAAAGCCGCAATGGAAGAGACTGGTGAGGAAGATGCTGCTACAGGGCAGGCTGAAAAGCAAGCTCCTGCTCCTCAGGTCGAGGTTGGCAAGATATGCCGTGGCAAGGTCACTGGAATCAAGGACTTCGGAGCATTCGTGGAGATTAATCCCGGACAGGACGGACTCCTCCACATCTCCGAGATGGCGAACTACCGCGTCAACAAGGTGACGGACGTCTGCAAGGAAGGCGATATGGTCACCGTAAAGATCATCGGTGTCGATGAGCGTGGTAAAATCCGCCTCAGCCGCAAGGCAGCCCTTGAGGAACTCGACGACAAGAAATAAACTTTTCCTGAACGGAAAATTTTATAAGTGATAAAATGAACGGCTCCGGATTTCCGGAGCCGTTTGTTTTAGATGAAATTTCAAAATTCCAGGTTATACTAATTCTCTGTCTGAATCGTTAATAGGACATTTAAAGCATGGGAGAAGGAGGTTTTTCATAATGATTACACCTTTTAGAAACATGGCCAGTTTTTTTTCGATGGTGGCAATTACGCTTGCGTTTGTCTCCGGAATGCATGCCGATGTGCTGGTGAAATCCGGTGAGAAGATCGTGTTTTTAGGAGATTCTATCACGCATCAGGGAGGAGGAGCTGAAGGCTGGTGTACACTGGTGGTTTCCGGTCTGAAAACAATCGGGATTGAGGTAGAGCAGGTGAACGCGGGAAAAGGTGGAAATACTTCAAGGGATATGGCCGCACGGGTTGAAAACGATGTGATTTCCAAGAAGCCAGCGTGGATGACATTGCTCTGCGGGACAAATGACAATCCCAACCATGGATTGCCACTTGATGAGTCAAAGAAGAATATCAAGGGAATTGTCGAGAAGGCTCAGGCTGCTGGAATCAAGGTGATCATTCTGACAATGCCAGTAAGGGGTGCAAAGTTCGACGAGAGCGACTATAACGAATATATCCGGAGCTTCGCCAAAGAAAAGAAGATACCATGTGCCGACGTATTTGCGGAAATGAAGAAGATGCTCATGGAGGTCAAGAAAAAAAATCCTGCCCTTGCAAAAAGTTCAACACCACTGCTGGCAATACCTGACGGCACCCATATGAATCCGAGAGGGAACCAGGTCATTGCACAGTGCGTTCTAACTGCATTCGGACTCAGCCCGGAGCAGATATCAAAAGTGAAGGAAAGCTGGCCTGTCATCCCCCTTCCGGATGCCGATGCTGCCAAAAGCAAAAAATGAGTTCCGTCTGAAATTTCCTTTTTATAGGATGACCATCTGCACCCAAAAAAATTGACATTGTTAGGAATGATTTTTTATACTTACAAGCTATATTAATATATGGGCAAGAAAGTCAAAAAATCATCTAAGTCGATTAATTCCGGAAAGGATGTCGTTGGCCTGAAAAAGCTGGCTGCGGATTCACTTGCCAGTTTCAACGTCCTTTTCGAGCACGCCTCAGGCACTGAACTCAGGATCTACGACATAGGCCATAGCGAGCTCCTGTCGCTTTTCTCAAAGATTCTCATGGCTATCGATTCAGAATTAGGCCAGCTTTCCAGAAAAAATGCAGGTTCGCGCATGAGCGAATTGTCCGGCACAGGTCCCGATTCCATAGACTACATCAACTCCCTTGTCAGCCAGTGCAGAAAACAGAGCTTCAGCGATGTCCTTATAGCGGCGATCATTGAGTCGGCTACCTTGGAGCAGACACGTCCGGATGAGAAGAAGGACGATGAGATGGTAAAGTTTAAACTTGCCCACGGTGACAGGCTCGTGAAGTCAGGAATAAGACTCATGGTCGACTATGTGGAACTCCTCTCTAAAATGGATAAGTCAGCTGCTTCCCTGACAAGGTTGTCACCATCCTTCAAGAACAAGATATCCTCTTCGGAGATATTCAATTCGAAGACTGATCTGTCTTCGATGATGATTAACGAGCTGCAGGAACGTTTCCAGAAGATGGATCCTTTCCTGTCAGGAGACAGGACCTTCCGTATCCTTGAATCAAAGTTCATACCTGCAAAACTCGGTCCGGTAAGACCGGTCAACCAGTTTTATGGATTCCTTTCGGCAAAGGAGTTCTTCAGGAAATATCTGTCTGGTTTTTCCCTGAAAGGTGAAAACTTCCCGCTCCTGATCACCAGTCTTCCGGGACTTGGCAAGACACACTTCACGATATCCTATACGCTTTCATTCGATAACCTGACCCTTGTCCTTTGCGAGCCACACGACCTGGAGAAGCCTCTTGTGGACATAATAGAGATCCTCGGCAAGCGCTCCAACAGGCGCTTTGTCCTGTTCTTCGACGATGTTGACACCAGGAAGATCGACTGGTATTACTTCCGTACGAATATCGGTGGAAGCTGTGTGCTCCCGGAAAACATCACCGTGATAATTGCATCCAACTATGATTATCCTGCTAACATCCTGAGCCGCGGACGTGGATTCACATTCCCGTTCTTCGACGAGATCACCTGCCAGGAGATGGTGCTGGACTTCCTGATGTCAATGGGCATGAAGTCTCCAAGGAAGGAACTTGTTTCCGTGATTGCCGCCGACTATGTGGAGGATTTTGGCCAGCACGTCTTCGAGGAGCTCAGCCCGAGAACGCTTGTCAGATACCTTGAACGTTATCACAATGATCCTGTGAAACGCAAGAAAGCGCTTGATCTTTCAAAGCAGGATGTCATTACCGCACCTGATGCGATGTGCTTCTACGAGGCCAATCAGAAGGTCATCCAGAGGCTCAAGGACAGCATTTGATCGTTTGATATCCTTAGAATCAGTCTATAGAAGCTTTCCGATCTTTTTTATCCCCTTGAGTTTTCTGAAGAACTTCTCCTTGAACCTTCCGGCACGGCGTTTTTGGATTTTTCTGAGTTTCCTCAATGCGTGAGATTTCTTGAAATTCGGACGGGCCTTGATGAAATCCTCAAGTTTTTCACCTGCCGTGATAGAATCGTGCCAGCCGCCAAGCGCATTCTGGAGCTCAACAAGCTTCTTTGAAAGTTTCTTGCCGTCTGAACCGAGCAGCGACAGGAAAAGCTCAGTCCTGTATCTCATCTTCCGGCATTCTATTCTGAACTTGTGGAGCCTTTTGTCGCTGGAATGGCGCAGGAGGCGTTTCGCCATTTTTAGCAGGATTTTGCCTTCCTGCCTGATTTTGAGTTTTGCGAAATTCCCTATCCCGGAGGAGGTAGACTGAGTGCATCCGGAAAGACCTTTTTTCAGAAACTCTTCAAATCTCTTTTTGAAGACAAGGTATCTTTTTGAGTTGATCTGATTGATTATTGGATTCTGGAGGTGCTTTCTGTATTCTTTGAAGAAACCAAGATATTTCTTCAGGGATTTCCTTTCGACCGCTGTCATTTCAGGCAATATGTCTTCTGACAGGAATTCCAGATAGACATCAAGGTCTCTTGGACTACCAAGCACAGGCGCCAGTGTTTTGAGTTCATCCTTGAAATAATTTATCTTGTTTTGTCCGAAATATGGACGGAATACTGATAGGGCGACCCTGAGCCGTTTCGAGGAGACCCTGAAGTAATGAAGGAACTCCGGATCCCTTTCGAGAAGCGTGCCTTTCTCGTTCCATTTCATATTCCGGTAAAAATAATTGAAAGCCGTGCAGGCGGCATGCCTGATGGGCATATACGCATTCAGCTCCGGGGTCTTGCCGTTTATCGGGGAAATGTTTGAAGTATCTGACATGTGCCCCCAAAATTATCTTTTACTTAGGAATAATTAGACAGAATTACGGGATTGTCAAGATACTAATTGAATTCTAACACAATCAGCCAATCTCCAAGATCTTCAAGATCCTGTTGCCATGGGCGGTGAAAAACTGATATGCATGCTTCTTCCTGGAAATACTTGCGTATGGATAATTCCATAGCTCCCCTGCATTAAAACTGAACTGGCATTCCATTGTCCGTGAAGGGATGACTTTTGCATCTGAAACATAGATGAGTTTTCCAGTAGGGGAATCTGCGGGTTGGATGTGTTTTATCTTTTCAGGTTTAAATCCGAATTTTCCAGGAGGATATCCGCAGGCAAGCCAGAAAAAGACCGTAAGCTCAGCCAGAAATGGGTCGTTCATTTCGGCATAACTTTTTATAAGAAGAAGCCTTTTGTCCAGATGTTCCTTCTTCATGGGGTCGGAGTTTTTCTCGACATATGCGAGGAATTTCTCAATGAACTGTTCATCTCTTCTGAAGGCAAATCTGAAAAGATTCTGCAACCTTGGAACATTCAGGAAGGAATCAAGAAGCTTCGAAAGATAAGCCGACCTTTTCAAGTCATTCCGAGTCATCAGGCTTGTCTTCAGGACTTCGTATGGAGGCCGTGGGTTCGATACAAGAGCCCGGGGAGGGGAATCCGATATCGGGGTGCCGGGCAAGATCTTCAGGTTCTCAAGCTGGATCTCATGGGGATTGAGGGGTATCAGCTTTTTTACATCCTTCAATACATCCCGGAATTTTTGTGAAGGCAGTCCGGCGATGAGATCAGTATGGACCTCTGCATTTTGTATTGCACAGAGTTTCCTGAGTCCGGAAATCATTTTGCCTGCTGATCCGAATCTTTTCACCGACTTCAGGCTTTTCACGCATAAGCTCTGTATCCCGGCCTCGATATGGAGTCGCTTGTCATTGAATTTGCGAAGTTCGCATATTAGATCTTCATCAACAAGAGCCGGATTTATCTCGAGATGGAACCTGGTGTCCGGATATTCCCTGAACATCTTCAAAAGGGCAAGTCCTCTCTTCCTGTCCTCATTGAAGGTACGGTCTACCATGCGGATCTCGCGGATTCCAAGCTGATGCATCTTCTTGAGATCATTCCTTATCCTGTTGAGACTGAAATACCGTGACCCGTCAGATAACGAGCTCGTGCAAAAAGTACATTTGCCTGAACAGCCGCGCGAGGTCTCGAGCTGATAGAACGGTCTGCCGGCAGTGAAATAACCTTTATCATATGGAGATGGGATCTCGTCCAGGTCACCTGCGAAATTCGCAAATCCGCCGTCATAGTATTTCTTTCCGGCAATGAAGCAGAGGCCGGGCACTTCATTCCATCTTTCCGGTTCATCGAGTCTTGAGAGGAACGAGGGAAAGCTGCTTTCATCCCCTCGGATAACCGCGTTGATATCAGGATTCTGCCTGAGGAACTTTTCATTGTTTCCCAGGAATTCCGGACCACCAAGTAAGATCCACACGCGCGGATTTTCTTTCTTATGCTTTTTAAAAAGATCTACAGAATATTCGTGGTTGAACAGGTAGAGTGTGCCGCATATGACATCAGGATGCAAGTGGCTGAGATCAGTTAGGATTTTTTCCGGATCGTCATTTGTCGTGGCGCATATATGCTTCCATTCCCAGTCACGGGACATCTTTTCCGTGAATGCACGGAGATAACCGTAGGAGAGCATCGTATGCGAATACGAGGAGTTGACTTCGAGGAATAGGATCTTTTTCCTGAAGCCAGGCATCATTCCACGATCTTGTTCAACGGATATTCTACGATGCCGGACGCACCGGCGGCCTTGAGTTCGGGAATGAGATCCCTGACGACATGCTCATCGACGATGGTGTTGAGCGCGCACCAGCCTTCTTCCGCAAGCTCGGAAACTGTAGGCCTTTCGAGGGCGGGAAGTTTTCCGATGATCTTGTTGAGATTCTTTTTCTGGACATTGAGCATGAGTCCGACCTTGCCCTCGGCGGCGAGAACGGCCTTGAGGAGCATTGCGAGCTTCTCTATCTTTGCCTTCTTCCATTTATCGGACATTGTCTTCTTGTTCGCGATGAAACGGGTCGTGCTTTCGCAGAGGGTGTCTACGATCCTCAGCTTGTTGGCCTTGAGGGATGAGCCGGTTTCCGTGATTTCCACGATCGCGTCTGCAAGTCGGGGCGGCTTGACCTCGGTGGCACCCCAGCTGAATTCGACCGACGCCTTGACCTTGTGCTTTTCAAGATAGCGCTTTGTCAGTCCTACGACTTCAGTGGCAATCCGTTTGCCTTCAAGATCCTTCGGGCCTTTGATGCTTGAGTCTTCAGGGACCGCGAGCACCCAGCGGAGAGGCTTGCGACCGACTTTTCCGTATACGAGTTCTGCGACTTCCACAACGTCCGAGCCGTTTTCCTCTATCCAATCCTTTCCTGTGAGTCCGCAGTCAAGCACGCCTTCCTCGACGTAACGTGACATTTCCTGGGCCCTGATCAGCATGCACTCGATCTCGGGATCGTCTATGGACGGATAATATGAACGTGAGCTTATCTGGACCTTGTATCCGGCCTTTGCGAACATTTCGGCCGTAGTTTCCTCCAGGCTTCCCTTTGGTATTCCAAGCGATAATTTAGACATATCTTCTCTCCTGCTTATTTATAATTTTGATTGTTTATTTTAGACGGATAAGTTGTTTTATCAAGTAAAGGGTACTTCTAAAATCCTGCTTCAGGATTTTTAACTCAGATGAAGCTTGCTTAGGCATGCCCTGAAATCGTCGGGCAGGGGGGCCTTGACGAATATGCTTCTGCCAGTTGAAGGGCTTGTAAATTCGATCGAATATGAGTGAATCATCTGCCTGGGGATATTGTCTGCGAATTCCGCAACCCCGAACCTCATTCCATACTGCCTGTCTCCGAGCACGGGATGATTGATTATGTCCAGATGCTTCCTGATCTGATGTGTCCTGCCGGTTTCTATCATCGCAACGAGATGAGTACCCTTGCTGTTTCCGTCAAGCCTCCTGATTCTTGTCAGGGCATGCTCGTCGTCGATCTTGAAGCTGATCTGCTGTTCTTCCTTCTCGATGTTGCCCGCGGCTATGACATGATATATCTTCTTAATGGACTTTTTCTTGAAGAGATCAACCATTTCCATGAAAGCCTTTTGGTTTTTTGCCAGAAGGAGACAGCCGCTGGTGTCACGGTCCAGGCGATGAACTGCCTGCAGTTCAGGCATGTTCAGCTTTGCACGGAGACTCGATTCTAAGCTGTCCTCGTCGTTGGAGAGCATTCCCGCAGGCTTGTCCGCCACGATGAAGTCGTCATCCTGATAGAGAATTTTCACCTCGGTTTTGGCTGGCGCATCGGACTTGATGTTGAGGACTTCGACAATATCATCCTTTTCAAGTGGGTGCCTTGCCATCCAGACTCGCCGGCGATTTACAAGTACATCACGACTGTCAATGAGCTCCTTGGCCTTCCTCCTGGAAAGGTTAAGATGTACCGCTAGGAAGTCCTGCAGGCTTTTTCCCTTGTCCGCTATCCTGACTGTGAATGATTTTTTCATGGAGGCTTAATGTATCCGCTTTTTTCGCAAATTTAAGAGGTATGCCTTGACTTTTTCCGGCTTTAAATCTTTATTAGGAATTTACGCTTTGTTATAAAGGTTCCCACAGGGAACTTAAATACTCAACCGCTCCGACCGGAGCATTAGAAGGATATGGCCATAATGAAAATTCTTGTCGTCAACGCCGGAAGTTCCTCCCTCAAGTTCACCATCTACAGCATGAAGAATGAGCAGATGCTCGCAAAAGGCCAGGTTGAAAGGATAGGGCTATCCGACCCGAAGCTCCAGTATAAGAGGAGCGATGGAATAGGCGTTGAGGCAAAGGCGAATATCAAGAACCACACCGACGCCCTCAAGCTCATCTGCGAGAAGCTTGTCGACAAGGAGGTCGGGGTACTGAAGAGCCTCAAGGAGGTCGAAGCCATTGGACACCGCGTTGTTCACGGAGGTGAACAGATCACCAAGCCCGTCATCATCGATACCCACGTCAAGGACATCATCAAGGACTGTTTCGCCCTGGCCCCTCTGCACAATCCCCCGAACTACACCGGAATCGAGGCCTGCGAGGAAATCTTTCCTGGAATTGCGAACGTCGCAGTTTTTGATACGGCATTTCATCAGTCCATGCCACCTGAATCATATTTGTACGCCATACCTTACGAACTCTACACCAAATACGGGATACGCCGCTACGGTTTCCATGGCACCTCCCACAGCTACGTGGCCAGGACTACCGCCAAATTCCTCGATGTACCCTTCACCCAGCTGAAACTGATCACTTTCCACCTGGGCAACGGTTGCAGCGTTACCGCCATCAACAAGGGCGTTGTGATAGACACCTCGATGGGAATGACGCCCCTTGAAGGCCTGGTCATGGGGACACGCTGTGGCGACATTGATCCTGCAGTGGTCATACGTCTCATCGAGCTTGGGATGGCTCCGGGTGATGTCGACAAGCTGCTCAACAAGAAGAGTGGGCTTCTCGGCGTCGGTGGAATCGGCAGCAGCGACATGCGCGACATAATCAACGCCGCAGAAAGCGGTGATCAGCAGGCCCTCCGCGCACTCCGAATGTTCATAATCAGGGCTGTCAAATATGCCGGTGCCTACCTTGCGCTCCTTGACGGCGCCGATGCGATCGTATTTACCGGAGGAATTGGAGAATACAGCGCGTATGTCCGGAAAAAGATCCTCGACAGGATCGACGGGCTCGGATTTGACTTGGACGATGAGAAGAACGAGTCATGCAAGGGAATTCCGGGGATCATCACCAAGAATACCAGCAAGTGCAAGGCGATTGTCATGCCAACCAATGAAGAACTGATGATCGCCAGGGAAACACTCTCGGTCATGACACATGATCCGAACCATCCGCACCCGGTTGCCAATTGATGTAACTGTGAGCCGGCGTGTAGGCGTAACGGTGAGAGTCTTTGATGTCCTTTAAGTCATTTATGTCTTTTGGAATTTCATGAGCTTTCTCCAACAAATAATCAACCAGGCCCGGAATACTCCCGGGAAAAAGATTGTGTTCCCAGAGGGTAATGATCCGCGGATAGTCCTTGCCGCCGAAAAGATAGCTGAAGAGCACTTTGCCATACCTATCCTACTTGGAACTGAATCAGAGATAAACGATGCCAGCAACAGGGATGGCATCGCCGATAAGAAATTCCATTCTTTCGACCATCTTAGATCCGAACACCTGGACAGGTTTGCCGCGGAATTCTGCGAAATTCGCAAACGGAAGAGCATGACTCACGACAAGGCGCTCGAAATTGTCAGGAACAGGCTTTTCTTTGGAGCCATGATGGTCAGACGGGGACTTGCAGATGGCATGGTTGCAGGAAGTCTGGCGACGACTTCCGAAACCCTGAGGGCAGCATTGACTGTTATCGGGTTGGCGGAAGGTAAAAAGATACTGAGCGGAGCATTCTTCATGGATCTGAAAGAACCGACAATTACCGGAGAGAAAGTGCTTCTGTTTGCGGATTGCGCAGTTACTCCGGAGCCCGATGCGGAACAGCTTGCGGAAATAGCAGTTTCATCTGCAGAACACTTCAAGCTGATTGTCGGAGCAAAACCCCGGATAGCATTCCTCTCATTTTCAACCCAAGGCAGCGCAGGTGACGAATCAATTATGAAGATACCAAAGGCTGTCGAGATTGCCGTTGAGAAATTGAAGGCCATCGGGATTGAAGCTGACATTGACGGTGAACTTCAGGCTGATTCAGCCCTTGTTCCAGATGTCGCAAAACGGAAATGCAAAAGGGATATGATTCCCGGAAACGCAAATATCCTGATCTTTCCAGATCTCAATTCCGGCAATATCGGCTACAAACTTGTCGAACGTATTGCCGGTGCATCCGCATACGGTCCTATCCTGCAGGGGCTCGCAAAACCGGTAAATGACCTCTCAAGAGGCTGTTCGACGGATGATATTGTCGGAGTCGCCGCGATCACTGTCTGCCAGGTGCGGAAAGGTTAGCCACAGACCGGAATTAAAGCCGGGAGCAGGCTGCGACTGCAACTTCCCTTTTGTGTACCAACTGGTAATGATCAAGGTTTTCGAAGCTTGCGATATGAGGGGCACCATCAATTCTGGCATTTCCCCATGGGACGAATCCGTCGCTTTCAACATGGTGGATCCTCTTCATGACAAATCTACAGATTGCGACTTCACCGCACCAGCCAAGTGAGCATCCAGAGGAACGGCCGTCTATCGTCCAAATGGCTCCACCTTCAGCTAAAGGGGATCCCGAAACAGGATATTTCCTGTTGAATTCATTGATGAACTCCGGGGAAAGGTTCGATATAGCCTTGTTGGCCATGATCAGATATCCCGGCAGTTTCAGGCTGTGGGCAAGCGGTGAGCCATTATGAGGAGTGGCAATCGTGACCAGATTTGAAACTGTCGCCGGATTCCGGTATATGAAGTTTCTCGATACAAGCCCGCCCATGCTGTGAGCGATTATGCTGAATTTATCGCTGAGGCCACGAGCTGCTAGTACTGAGACCTTCTCTTCAAGGAAATTTACTTGCTTCGATATGTAATCTGTAGCTCCGAAAAGATGCGTGTTATTGCCGCAAATGGTGACAGTTCGGCCTTCAATTTCCCTTGTCCTGACATCGGTTGACTTGTTCATGCTCACCAAAAAGACGTTTCCAGAGCCGAACTTTTCGAGACAGACAGAGATGAATTCATCGCCCCACTGATGGACATTTGATAGGCCGTGTACGAGGATCAGGCTTGAAACCTTGGTCTTCTCATGATGTGTTTTTTGAAATCCATCTTTCATCGTATGTGGTCAGATAATCTTTTCGGATATGAAAAAATTATTCTTCGAAGACCATGCCGCAGTCCTTGCCGTCATCAGCCTTCCTTGTGCCGGGGACACCTTTCACCAGGCGCCAGATGCCCTTCTTGTCGTCGACGAACTGCGGCGGAGAATGTATGCCGTTCTTGAGCTTGAAGTACTTGGAGAGCTTTGTCTTCTTGTCAGTCTCGACCTTTTCCTTCTCATCGATCTTGTTCTGACTTATGACCACGCAGAGACCTTCTTCGCCAAAGAGTATGGAATTGTTGATCTTCCTGTTCTTAGAATTGTCAGGATTTGTGAAGGCGATTCCGTATCCATCTCCATAAATTATGGAGTTATTGATCTCAATTTCGGTGTCTCCCTTCAGCCATAGGGCCGCAGCCTTGTCCGGGGCATTCGGGCTTGCTAGGATGGTGCAATGGTTCATTGTTACGCTGGCATTATCGAGTAGAAGGCCCTTGAATAGGCAGTTCTGGAAGGTCATGGAGGAACTGTTGAGCACCTTTGTAAGGTCGGACTTGAACATGCAATTCCTGAAAATAACGCTTTTGGCGTTGTCAGAGCATGTGACTGAACCTTCAAAGTTGATCCCTGAAATGACAATATCCTTGCCGGTGACCGAAAGATTGTTCCTGATCACCGTGCCGGGCTCCCCTGTCAGTTTTGTTCCGTTCTGGCCAACGTTGAGTTCTCTGAGCTTGTTTGAATGGTAGGAGCCCTGTTTCAGGAAAATTGACATTGCGCTGGTCCTATCCATCAGCGACTTATGGAGAAGGTCGATGCCACCCTGCGGATCATCCGGCGTGACAGTTACGGAGGTTCCGGACTTAACCGTTTCCTCGGCTCCGGCCCTTCTGCAGAATTTCCTGACGGCTTCGATGATGTTCTCGTATTTGTTGGCGAACGAGGTTGTCTTGTATTTTTCGGTGAATTGATTGAGGGCTCCTGCAAGAGCCACTGCGTTTGCGGGCTGGATCTTCTTCTGCGTCAATTCCAGAAGGAACTGCTCTGTCTTTCCGGAATTGAATGAAAGATCGTATTTCGAGAGCATGACGGCAAATACGGCTTCCGCCTCGTGTTCCAGCACCACATCCATCAGGCCGTCGCCAAGATGGTATTTTATCTTCCTGATATTTTCCTTGGCCTTGTCATATGATTTGTCCTGTAGGCAGAGCATTGTCCTTAGGAATGAGGTGTCACCCTTTACCGTATCACATTGCTTCAATTTCTCGTCAAGCAGGATCTGCGACTGCGAGATGCTCTTGTATGCATTCATGTTTGCAAGGAGGTTGTTTGCATAGGCGGTAGCCTCCAGTGACGAAGGCGGGGCTGCGATGAAGGCTTTTATCTTGTCGATGCCTGCGTCGGGCTGTCCGGCGAGTACGTTGTCGCAAACCTCCCCATATAGAGGGGAAATTTCCCTGGTGAACTTGGTCTTCCTGTCGTCTATGTAGTTCTGCATAAGCTGGCGAAGCTTGAGAGTTTCCTCTTCTGTCTTGCCTTTGAATGCCGCCGCGAGCTTTTCCGCTCCCTCGAAATCACCTTTTGCCATGCAAGCGTCCATGTCGGCCTTGATCGAGGTTGATTTTTCGTCAGAGACTGATTTTTTCAGGGAGGCTGAAAGAAGCCTGCGCTCGCTTACGCTCTCGTCGGCGAATTCTCCGGTGTAATTCTCGATCTTCTCACAGGCGTCATGGAGATTTCCATCCTTTACCAGCTGGGCTGTGTCATTTTTCAGCTTCTCAATTACAGCGGAAACCTTTTCCTTCTTGAAAAGGTCGATTGCATGCTGCTTTTCATTTATGTCCTGGACCAGCTTGACGTCCTCGACCCTGATGGCTTCGGCCTTCAGCGTGTCAAACCTCCTGTATGCTTCGGAAAGGTTTATTGCAGGATTGGAGTCGTAGAAGTCGCAGATCTCCTTGAAGCTCATCCTTTTCTGTGAGGAAGCCACCTTGGGAGGCTGTGGCTGTTTCTGCGTGGTGGCAGTGGGAAGTTTTTTCTCCGGTTCTGGAGCAGGTGCAATGACTGTTGGAGTTTCCGATTGGACTTCCTCGAGGGTTTTATGTGCAGGAGTGTTCTTTGAGCTGTAGTGTGAATAAAGCATTATTATCACAAGTATGCATGTGAAACCGATGACGGCGGCAGACCAGAAGAAGACCTTCACTGCCTGGGCATCGGAATCGGGATGATCAACGCCTGTCTTCCACTGCTTGTTTATCCCCGGAATTATTTCAGGATTGATCCTGGCAATGGTATCGGTGAAATTGGTCTTCTTGATCTTGCCGGTGCGCTTTGGCGACTTCCTGGCAGGTTCATTGTAACGTCCTGCGAGCTGTCCGGCGGGTTCAAACCTCCCTGTTGAGATTGCCGCGATATTTATTCGCTGGAGGTCGGTGCCGGAAGCTTCCGGAGGGGCAAGGGATTCCGGGCATGTAATGTTGATGTATTCAATTACCTCGTTCCAGGACTGGAACCTTTCATTGATGTCCTTGGCCATCAACTTCTCAATTATGGATATGTAGTTCGCTGGGACTTCATAGTTGAACTCCCTTGGGTCCGGCAGCGGAGAATCCGGTACCTCCTCGGGATTTTTTTCGGCGTAGGGATGATGTCCGGTAAGCAGTAAATAGAATATCCCGCCAAGTGAATAGATGTCGCAGCGTTGGTCGGAGGCAACTCCATTACGGATGAATTCGGGACTCATGTACCTGTAGTCCCAGATGTTGAATCCCTTGTTCAGGAGTTCGGAGTTGCCTATCAGGGAAGGCGAGACTGCGAATTCGTATATCATGACGTTTCCGTCCTCGTCCACCCTGACATTTGAAGGTTTCAGGTTCTGGTGGATCAGGTTCTCCTTTTCCCAGGCCTTGTTCAGGGCACAGGCAATATTCCGGATTATCTTTATAGAATCCGCACTGCTGATGGGAACCTGTTTGGAGGCGAAACCAGATAACGTCTTGGCCTTGTGGCTGAACTCATATATGAAATAGGTGCGTCCGGGGGTGATCGATCTGTCCACGAGTGCCGGGAATCCTTCGATGTTGAGGGAGCCGGTCCTGAGGACCATGTTGAAGAAGAGCTCAGGATTCATGTCGTTCTTTAGATAGAACGAGCTGGGTATCCTCAACAGCACTTCCTGTCCCGGATGTTCAGTCTCGCCTATTGCCTTGTAGGAGGTCCAGAGATGGCTTGAGGCATATATTTCCGAGATCCTGTATCCGCTGAAGATGGAGTCCACCAGCAGCGGAGGATCAGGCACGATCTGGACGGAATCGCATATCGGGCATGCGACCAGTTCCCCGATATACTGGTATTCCGCCTGTATGTCGTTCTTGCAGACTGAACATTTGAAATTGTAGAACATGTAAACAAATCCCCCAAAAGTGAAAAAAATAATATATCTCCTCTCATGGGAAAATCAACAGTTTTCGAATTTTCCGGAAAGGGATGTATATTAGATTTAGAGGAACCTTATAGTTAGGTCTATATCGGACATGCAATTATCCAGAGGTTGACAAGGCATCATGAATAATGTAGGACTGATGAACATCCTGGGCAGGCTGATGAAGGACAGGTTTTCTGCGGTGGCACTTGTGATAGTCTGCCTCTATTTCGTGCTCGCGCTGTTCAGTGAGGCCTATGGGCTGTATTGTTCCAAGGCGAAGTTGACACCGTTATATGAAAGAGGCTCGATTGAAAACGCCTATCTGCCTCCTTCATCATCCCATTGGCTCGGTACGGACTTCAAGGGCAGGGATGTCTTCTGGAGGGCGATGCATGCAAGCCGTACGGCTGTAAAGATAGGTTTTTTCTCTTCCGTCCTTGCCGTGCTGATTGGTGTTGCACTGGGTGCGGCTGGCGGTTATTTCGGCGGCTGGATTGATGATATTGCCGTATGGTGCTATAGCACATTCGCATCCATGCCTACTCTCCTTTTCGTCCTTGCCTTCGCTCTTCTTGTTACCAAGGGATTCCTATGCCCCCCGCTTGCGCTGGCATTCAAGACCTCTGCGGAATTCTTCAACGCGGATCCGGGCATGGTCGCAGTCTATCTGGGAATAGGCATAACCGGCTGGGTCGGACTATGCAGGGTGGTCAGGGGGGAGGCGATGAAACTCAAGAATACTGCCTACATCCAGGCGGCCAAGGCGCTGGGATTCACACCGTTCAAGATAATTATGCGTCATATAATCCCGAACCTGTTCCATCTGATAATAATCTATTTCACGATACGTTTCGCCTATGCCGTGATGACAGAGGTGATCGTAAGCTACCTCGGACTCGGTGTGCAGATGGAACCGAGCTGGGGAGTGATGATCTCTGACGGACAGCAGCGCCTATGGCAGGGTGTCTGGTGGGAGGTAGCCGGAGCGACAGGATTCATGTTCTTCCTTGTGCTGGCCCTGCATACCCTCGGAGATTCGCTCAGGGACATACTTGATCCGAGACTTAAGACTTAGTTCGAAACCAGTAACTCGTAACTTGAAATTCGAAA
>CAZRKP010000029.1:0-55895 GCA_964600895.1 uncultured Victivallis sp. | reverse complement strand
AGTACCTGCAGTACCACTGGAACCAGCCGCGCGGATCCTCATGGTAGATCCAGCCGTTCTTCCTCCATATCCCTAAGGGCTGCGAGGCGTTCACTCCGAAATAGTTGAGGCTTGAGTCATGTTCTTCATGGGAAAGTTTTGCATTCTTGAACCAGCTTCTAGGGAACTCGTCCTGGCAGTCGGTCATATATTTCCCACCGAAGACACCGAGCTCAAGCATTTGTTTCGGAGTAAGCTCAGGCTTGAAGTCAGGATGGAAGTTCCTTCCTGCAGGTTCCGTCAGGAAATATGAGTATCCCTTCTGCATAAGGTCGTCAACTGAAATCCTTTTCTTCATAATAGCCCCCGGATGATTTATCATCCCTTCGTTACAGGAGATTTGTCCTTGGCTTCTTTCTTGAGGAGTATGTCGCTGTACTCCGGATAAAGGTTTTTCAGGCATTCCGGACAGATGCCATGAGAAAGGCCTTTTTTAGCATCCTCGGTCAGGTACATTTCTATGGATTCCCAAGATTGTTCTGATCTCGGATCTGCGTTCGGCTTCCTTATCTTCTTGCAATACGCGCAGATTGGAAGGATGGAACTCATGTATCTGAGGGCATTGATTGTGCTTTGGAGGTGATAGAGCTGTGAAATAAGAGAGCCGTAGAGCACAGTTGTCACCATCGCAGTAACCAGTCCGACAATCACATGTCCGGAATCGAAGTATGGGATCTCCGGATGAAGGAATTTGTCGACAAGGGCGTTCAGGTTCCCCATGAAAAGGACAATTGATACGAAAAGAAGGATCATGGCGATCCTGTTCTTTACCAGCGCAGAATGGGCAAGTGAACCGGAAAGGTACATTTGACCTCCCTTGTCAGTATGTTCCGCCGACAGTGGAACCTGAAACATTCCCCTCAGGCATTTTCAATTTTCCAGCAGCCTCGCGTTTTTGCGCCTCTTCGACAATGACCTTGGTCGCTGTCGCGCCAATTCTCGTGACACCCCATGAGCGCACGGCGAGCGTGTCATCAAGAGTGCGGACACCGCCGGCGGCCTTGATCTGGATTTCGGGTGAACAATGTTTCCGCATGAGTTTCAGTTGGGGCTCGGTTGCACCCTTGTAGTTGTATGCGCCATCGGCCTGTTTTACAAAGCCGTATCCCGTCGAAGTCTTGGCAAAGGCGACTTTTATCTCCGAACAGATCTCGCAGAGGCGGATGATATGGCTGTCCTGGAGATAGTCGTTCTCGAAGATGACCTTCAGGATCGCCTTCTGTGATAGACACGCCTGGTTGACGGTCCTGATATCTGATGCGACGTAATCCCATTGTTCCCCAAGTGCCTTGCCGATGTTGATGACCATGTCGATCTCAGTGGCACCTTCCTTAATCGCGAGTTCAGTTTCCTTGACCTTGATGGAAGTCTGGTTGTTGCCGTGAGGGAATCCGATGACTGAGCAGACCTTTACGTCGGAACCGCTCAATATCTCCTTCGCCATAGGGACAGAATAAGGTTTCACGCAGGCTGTTGCTACTGAAAATTTCCTTGACAGTTCGCAGCCTTCCCTGATCTGCTTGTCGGTCATCGTCGGATGCAGAAGCGAATGGTCGATCATCTTTGCGATCATCTTGGCTGTAATTTTCTCGTTCATCTTTTCACTCCATATTTTATTGCTTTATTTGCTGTAATTTCCAGGTATCTTGCCGCGTTCTTCATTGAGTCCTCCGGACTCTTCGCCTCGTTGCAGATGGGCCATACGGAGCTTATCCCGATCTTCTTCAGGGTGGAAATGTTCTTTCCGGCACAGCCGCATATTGCGATGCAAGATACTTTATGCCTTTTTGCGAGTTTCGCAACTCCTGCAGGCGCTTTGCCATATGCGGTCTGGCTGTCTATCTTCCCTTCGCCTGTTATTACAAGATCGGCGCCTTTGATTTTATTTTCGAGATCGACCAGATCAAATACTACGTCGATACCTTTCTTAAGTTCAGCACCTAAGAGCCCGTGGAATCCTGCACTTATCCCGCCTGCGGCACCACCGCCTGAGAGTTTCATGACATCCTTTCCTGTAGTTCTACGGATGCATCTTGCGAAGTTCGCAAGTCCATTATCAAGCTCTTTCACCTGGGAAGGCGTTGCTCCCTTCTGCGGGGCATACACTGCTGCCGAACCTTTCGGCCCGAGCAGTGGATTCTTTACATCGCATATGATTTCCATACAGGTCCTCTCAAGGAAATCAGGGACACCTGAAAGTTCAATATGTGAGATGCGATTAAGATCGGTGCCGGTCGGAATGGAAATAATATTTCCCGACTTGTCTGAAAAAACAACTCCAAGAGCCGCGGCTGCGCCAGTTCCTCCCTCGCAAGTCGCACTTCCACCAATCCCGAGAATTATCTTTCGTGGTCTGAACTTCAGTGCCCTGTTGATCAGCTGACCGGTTCCATAGGTCGTGGCTTTCATCGGATCACGGAGCTTGAAAGGGAGCAGGGCGAGTCCTGATGCAAGCGCCATCTCGATGAATGCCGTCCTTTCTTTTGGTAGCCAGCAGAATTCAGAGGAAATCCTCCTCTTGCGCGGATCGAGGACGCTGCATTTTATTGTTTTTGTTCCGGGCAGGGACTTGACGACATCAAGGAGTCCGTCACCGCCATCGGCAACGGGGCATAACACGATTTCAGCTTTTGGAAGGATTTTTCTAATTCCTCGCGATATCGCCTTTCCGGCATTAACCGAAGAAATGCTTCCCTTGAAAGCGTTAAGTGCGATTACTATTTTCATTGGAACACCGTTAGCAGGTTGCAAAGGCACAAAGGCTCAAAGTTAAATAATTGAATACAGGCAATAATCCAAGCATCCATCAATCCAGCCATCCTGTCTTTATGGCTTTGGATGTCCCTTCAGAGCCTTGAGAGATTTTTCGATCTCGTGATCCGGCATATGGTAGTTCGTCAGTTTGCCAGTGAAATATTTCTCATAGCCTGAAAGATCCATGAGGCCGTGTCCGGACCAGCAGAGTAGGATGTTCTTCGCTTTACCTTCCTCGTCGGCCTTGCGCACTTCTTCGACCGCGGCAGTGATCGCATGCGTTGTCTCAGGTGCAGGGATGAAGCCTTCCGATCGTGCCCACATTACTCCATATTTATAGCAGTCGACCTGGTTGACCGCCTTTGCTTCGATCAGCTTGTCCTGGAGTAGCTGGCTGACAAGAGGAGCAAGACCGTGATATCTGAGTCCGCCTGCATGCAGGGGGGCGGGGACGAATGCGTGTCCGAGAGAGTGCATCGGCATAAGCGGTGTCTTCTTCGAGGTGTCGCCGTAGTCGTAGACGAACGGACCTTTTGTCATGGTCGGGCAAGCTGTTGGTTCAACACCCACGATGCGCAATTTCTTTCCATGGATCTTGTCGCATACATATGGGAATGCGATACCAGCGAAGTTTGAACCTCCGCCGACGCAGCCTATGACAACATCGGGATAGGCACCGGCAATCTTCATCTGTTTCTGTGCTTCAAGTCCGATGACTGTCTGGTGCAGGCAGACGAAGTTAAGAACGCTTCCCAATGAGTATTTCGTATTCTTCGAGCTGATGGCGTCCTCGATCGCTTCGCTGATTGCAATACCGAGACTTCCTGGCGTGTCGGGAAATTCCTTGAGGATCGTCCGGCCGACTTCGGTATCGGTACTTGGACTCGGAACACATTTTGCCCCCCATGTCTCCATCATGATCTTCCTGAAGGGCTTCTGTTCGAAGCTGATCCTTACCATATATACTTTGAGTTCAAGCCCGAACATCTGCGTGGCCATGCTGAGGGCGCTGCCCCACTGTCCGGCTCCGGTCTCCGTAGTAAGCCTTTTTACTCCGGCGATCTTGTTGTAGTATGCCTGCGGGATTGCGGAATTCGGCTTATGGCTTCCGGCAGGGGAGACACCTTCGTTCTTATAGTAGATCTTGCATTTTGTCTTGAGGGCCTTCTCGAAGTTGACTGCACGGTAGAGGGGAGAAGGGCGCCATAAAGCGAGTTTTTCCATTACAGGTTCGGGGATCTTGATCCAGCGTTCGCGGCTTACCTCCTGTTCGATGAGGTTCATCGGGAAGATTGGCTCAAGGTCCTTTGCCTGGATCGGTTCCATCGTGCCGGGATGTAGCGGAGGCCTCATCGGATTCGGCATGTCCGCCTGTATGTTGTACCACTCGCGTGGGATTTCCTTTTCGTCCAAAACGATCTTTATCCTGTCTTCCATTTGAATGTCCTGTGAAATTGAATTTTTACATATTGTCCGTCATTTTGCGGGTTTTGCTTCGACCTTTGTGAGATCGGAAGGATCGGCGAAGAAATCCGGGGTGTCAAGGTTCTTTATTATGAAGGCCTGGAGTTCCTCGGGGGATGCGGTGAATATGTCCTTGTCATCGTCCTTTGCTAGTTTCTCGTGCTTGACGGCTTTCGGATCCTTCTGGATGATCTCCTTGAGAGTATCAGGATTCAACGCGCACATCTGCAGCGTAGGCTGGATCTGCTTTACGAGCATGAAAGTATGGGCAGGGATCATATGCATTGCATAGAATCCATTGACATCTTCCTGTTCGATCGGATAGAAGTCGATGAACATTTTGTCCTTGAGCTTCAGCAGATGCACAATGAATTCACCCTTCTTGCCATCTTCAATATAGACAAGCTTGTATTCCTTGTCGCCGTTCTTCGTGAATTTCCAGAGGCATTCCTGATTGTCGTCCTGCCAGGTTCCGACAAGGGCTTCGTCGAAGACAAGGTCCTTTTCAGTATACAGAGGATGCAAAGAGGGGATGCATCCTACGATTATCGAAAGTCCTGCGATGAGAATAAGCATTTTTCTGATGTTCATGACTGTCCTCCGATTTTATTTTTCAACCTTTTTCAAGTCTTTTTCCTTGTCCTGTCCGAGATCTGTCTTTCCGAATGCTGCATCGTCTGGAAGTTTCATGAAAAGGCCATGTGTCTCGTCGACCTGCATATTAGCCTTTTCTATCTCAAAGTCAAGAATGTGCCCGCCGCGTGTCCTGTCGGAACTTATGAAGTGCAGATGGAAGCCGGGGACATTGACACCTTTCACGAATGGAGGTGAATAGAAACCGACAGCGGTGCCCTCGATGTTTTCAAAACTGAAGACAGGTTGTGATTTCACGACGTCGGTGAGTGGCGGATATGGTTTCGACTGTTTCGGAACACTGCGGGCCTTGAGAGATTTGAATTTTCCTGTGATCCTGATGGCATAGAAATAATTCGGAGAACCGAGCAGGGCAGGGGTGAGATCTGCAGTTTTAGTTCCAGTCTTGAGTTCAAAGGCTCTCTTGTTCTCAAAGTAGGTTATGGCGCAGAAAGGCGTGGTATCTGAATCGTCGGCTACGACAACTGTCCCATCGGATCTGATCTTGTAGAAGACTCTGTCCAGCAGAAGCATTTCCCCGTCAAGGCAGTTGAAGGTGCCGATGCCAGTATCACCATGTTTTTTCAGGACGTCGACTGAGATTGAGCCGTCATAGCAGCCGTTGAGAAGTGCGTCGATGGTGGAGACCTGGTAGACAGTATCGTGGTCATGGGGGTAGGAGATGCATCCGGTGGTCTGGAGAAGTGTCAGGCAGAGAAAAGCCGAGATGATTTTTATCTTTATGCTCATTTTGTCAATTCATCCAGACATCCATTTCCTTCATCCCGGACCTCAGGCTATGTGTCTGTAATTGGTGATTATGATCTCTGAAACACAACCTCTGCCGCTCGCTTTGGAGTTTATGAACCTTGGCACGGGAACCCTGTGGATGTTGAAGTCCGAATAGAGATCGTCGAAGAAATCGTCATCCGGATCGGCGTTCTTGGGATCAGAGTTGCTCAGCATGAGCCTTGTTCCCTTGTCATGAAGCCTGCTGAAAACATTTGAGAGCCTTATCTGCTCGGTATCATCAAACCTTGCCGCGCTGTAGGCGGTGAAGCATGAGGACTTGTTTAGCGGCCTGTAGGGAGGATCGAAATATACGAATGAATTATGCTTGACGTCGTCCTCGACCAGGTCGAATGACGACTTCCTGATCTCCGCCATCCTGAGGTATTCAGAGACCTTGAGCAAGTTCTCCGGATCGCATATCTTCGGGTTCTCGTAGTCGCCTGCGGCGGTGTTGAAGTCCCCGTTGGAGTTCACCCTGTAGAGCCCGTTGTAGCAGGTCTTGTTGAGGAATATGATCTGAGCGGCTCGCTTGATCCATCTCTCGGAATACTTGCTGAAGTCCATGTAATGGCGCTGGCGGTTGAATTTCCACCTGAGTCCGTAGTAGTAGGTGCTCCTCTCACCGCGGTTGAGCTTGAGGTATGACTTCTCATATTTGTCGAGTTCGGCGATCAGCTTTATCACATCCCTCTGGACAACCTGATATGTAAGGATCAGCTCCTCGTTGATGTCGTAGAGGTAGGCGTTGTCTATCCTGTAGTTCTGGGCTATATGGAAGAATACTGCACCGCTACCGAGGAATGGCTCGAAGTAATTTTTGATCTTGTGGTTCTTCAGCTCCCGAGGATAAAGCTCCTCGAACTTCGGAAGAAGACGCCGTTTCCCGCCGGCCCACTTGAGAAACGGCTTGGGAGCGTCTTCGGATACGGCGGAAATACCGGCAACCGGTCGATGGTTCCTGTTCAGTTTCGATCCTGCAGAACCCGTATGCATACGGAAGTTTCCCCTATGATGGAGGTTCAGGATGCAGTATTAGTTGAGTGGAAGCCCGAAATAAAGCTTCAGCCAGGAATCGAGCTCTTCGAACTCGAGTGCCTTTCCTGTGGAAACGAGATAGGATTTCATGTTGACGGTGATGCCTTCACCGGCGTAGACGACTATACCGTTCATGGGCCATGCCTTGATGTCTTCGATCGTGGCGGGAAGCTTCTCTTCGATAGTTCCTGGTGTCTTCTGGAACTTGCACTCGATACCGAGGACCTTGCTGGTCTTTGGGTCGCGGAGGATGATGTCGATGCTCCTGTTGGCGCCCCAGATCCTCTTGGCGACGTTGTATTCCTCCTTGGTTTCGAGTCCGAGCCCTTTTGCAAGCTCGACAATGGCGGCGATGAGTTCGTTGCAGTTCTTGATGTCGGCCTTTTTCGCTGTCATATAATGTCCCCTTCAAAAAAGTTTTTGTTCTGTGCAGGACTTATAATCTAGTCCATGAGCTGGAAACTTCCATAGCACATTTCAATTTTTGCATGCCAAAAATCTTCACTCCCGGCTTTGTCTCTTCCCATCTTTGTGGTAGATTGCCTGTCTTTCACGTCCACGCAGAGGAGATGTAAGATAAATTATGGAGGAAAAATATTATGGTTGACGCACTTATGAAAAATCCGAAGTTCAAGGGGCGCAGGGGGCCTGTCGTGCTTATGATCATGGACGGAGTTGGATATGGAAAATATAAGGAAGGTGATGCGGTGCTTGCGGCCAACACGCCTTTCCTGGACAAGCTCACCGCTGCATGTCCTCATACCAAACTGAAAGCACATGGCATGGCGGTAGGTCTTCCGAGCGATGCCGACATGGGCAATAGCGAGGTCGGACACAATGCCATCGGTTGTGGACGCGTCTTCGAACAGGGAGCGAAACTTGTGAACCTCTCAATATCCACCGGCAACATGTTCCGCGGTCCGGTCTGGAAAGAACTGGTCTCAAACTGCCAGAAGAACAAGTCAACCCTTCATTTCCTCGGACTCTTCTCTGACGGCAACGTACACAGCCATCTCGACCATCTCAAGGCAATGATCGAACAGGCGAAGAAGGAAGGTGTGAAGAATATAAGGATACATGCGCTCCTTGACGGACGCGATGTCCCTGAAACCTCCGCCCTCGACTACATAAATCCCTTCGAGGATTATCTGAAAAAGCTCAACGTCGACGGCAGCGACATACGTATCGCCTCCGGAGGTGGAAGAATGGTCATTACGATGGACCGCTACCAGGCGAACTGGGACATGGTCCGTAAGGGTTGGGACATCCATGTCCATGGCAAGGGAAGATATTTCAAGACTGCCAAGGAAGCGATAGAGACTCTTCGCAACGAGACAAAGGCGATTGACCAGGATCTTCCTCCGTTCGTGATTTCCGATGACGGCAAGACTCCGGTCGGTCCTGTGAAGGATGGGGACTCAGTGGTATTCTTCAATTTCCGTGGCGACCGCGCGATAGAGATAACTGCGGCCTTCGAGGAAGACAATTTCGACAAGTTCGACCGTTCTCCGCGTCCGAAGGTCGTGTATGCTGGAATGATGCAGTATGATGGCGATCTTATGGTGCCGAAGAAGTTCCTCGTTGATCCTCCGGCGATCGACAGGACAATGGGCGAATACATCTGTGCGACAGGACTGACGCAGATGGCGATAAGCGAAACACAGAAATACGGACATGTCACTTATTTCTTCAATGGCAACCGCTCCGGATTCTTTGACAAGAAGCTTGAGACATATGTCGAGATTCCCTCGGACATCGTGCCTTTCGAGCAGCGTCCATGGATGAAGTGCGCGGAGATCACTGACAAGGTCTGCGAGGCTGTCCTCAGCGGTAAATATAATATGATACGCCTAAACTATCCCAATGGTGACATGGTCGGACATACAGGGATTTATGATGCGGTGCTTGTGGCGATGGGCGGATTGGATCTCTGTATCGCAAGAGTTGCCGAAGCCGTGAAGAAGGCTGGCGGCATTCTTCTGATAAGCGCTGACCACGGCAACGCCGACGACATGTATGAGCATGACGAGAAGACGGGCAAGGTGAAAATCGACAAGGAAGGTCAGCCCAGGAGGAAGACAAGCCATTCGCTGAATCCGGTGCCGTGCATAATCTATGATCCGGAATCAAAGGGTGAATACGCTTCCGGACTGAAGGAAGGGCTGGGGATCAGCTCGCTTGCCGCGACGTCAATTGAACTCCTTGGATATCAGGCTCCGGAAGGATATGACAGTTCAGTGCTCAACTTTAAATAAGTGCCCAACTCTTGAAAGGAGCATATCTGCAGCTATATTAATTGGCTTATGTTGATTTGAATTAAATTAAAATTAAGCAATTGAGGAAAGGGGAATTGCATCAATGAACAAAAAACTGCTTGTTCTCGTTGGCGGGGTGCTTTTTGCAATGTGTCTCGTGATCTTTGCGGACGACGGTGGCAAGGAAGCCGATAATGCAGTCAAGCCTGAAGCTGCTCCGGCTGCCGCTGCCCCGGTTGCCGCGCCTGCTGAAGAGAAGAAGGACGAAGCTGCACCAGTTGCCGCTGCACCTGCCGAAGAAAAGAAAGCCGAAGCCGCACCAGCCGAGGCTGCTCCAGTAGCCGAAGCTCCGAAAGCTGAAGAAGCTGCTCCTGCAGCTCCCGCTCCGGCACCAGCTGCCGAAGCCGCTCCAGTTGCAGAGGCCCCCAAGGCTGAAGCTGCACCAGTTGCCGCTGCACCTGCCGAAGAAAAGAAAGCCGAAGCCGCTCCGGCACCCGCAGCTGAAGCTGCTCCAGTAGCCGAAGCTCCGAAAGCTGAAGAGGCGAAACCTGAAGCAGCTGCCCCTGCAGCCCCCGCTCCAGCACCAGTTGCCGAAGCCGCTCCGGCACCCGCAGCTCCAGCTGCTGCTCCGGCAGAACAGGCAAAGCCTGCTGAAGCCCAAAAGGGATCTTCCATTGATGGCGCAGCAATACTCAAGACGATTGTGATGTACATACCCAACAGGATAATCGATGTTCTCGACATTGTCACGTTTGACGCTGGAGTAGGACCGACATTCGGCGCAGAAGTCAGGATGACACGCTGGTTCCAGATCGGAGGCATGTCCGGAGACAGGTATTTCATCGGCAAGAACTATGCAAGACAGGCCGGTGGAGGATATGATGGAGGTTGGAATTATGAGCTGTTCTGCTACTCAGCCGAGAAACGATATGTGGACGATAACTTCGGGACAATGAAGGAATATGTCACGAAGGAAAAAACATTCAGTTTCACTTCGCGCAGGGATAACATCACCACTTTTACATATGACAAGAGGATAAGGGATTTCTGGGAGATTGGCGCAAGGACAGGTTGGCTCCTTTCCTTCGGTGTTGCAGTGCATCCGGTTGAGCTCGCTGATGCTGTTGCCGGAATCTTCCTGATAGACATCATGGATGATGACTATGGCCATGCCACCAAGGCTCCGGAAGCAAAGGACGTCCCAAAATGATCCGGAGATGAGATGATATCAAAAAAACGCGCTTTCAACAGCGCGTTTTTTTTTGCCTTGATGGCGTTGAAAAATCTCCAAGTTGAATATATCTGTGTTGAGTTCATAACCAATAAATAAAACAATACCTAATGAAGGAGTAGAACATGCCTGAAACAGTCCTTGAAAAAATCCGCAGCAAGGCAAAGTCATTGAAACGTAAAATCTGTCTCACTGAATCCGACGATGTAAGGAACCTCAAAGCCGCTGAAAAACTTGCACTTACCGGTTATGCACTTCCTGTATTAGTCGGTGACGGTGCAGCGATAGAAGCGCTTGCAAAGGAAAATTCCGTCAGCATGAAAGGGGTGGAGATAGTAGACGTCAAAAGTTCTCCCAAGTTCGATCATTACGCGAAGACAGTCTACGAACTGAGGAAGAGCAAGGGACTTACTGAAGACCAGGCAAGGGAATGGATCAAGGACACCTGCGTGTTTTCAGCGGCGATGGTCTGTGCCGGCGACGCCCACGGCTACGTCTCAGGAGGAGGAAATCCGAAGGGTTACAACCACAATACCGCGCAGAAGACGAAGCCTTCGCTACAGCTCTTCAAGACTGCACCTGGGATCAAGACCGCCTCAGCTTACTTCATCATGCAGCTTCCTGATCCAAAATGGGGGTTCAACGGTGCACTTTTCTATGCAGACTGCGGAATGAACATAAACCCTAATGCCGACCAGCTTGCCGAGATCGCAGTTTGCACTGCGCGCACTTATAAGACCCTGACCGGCGGAGATGAGCCGCGAGTTGGGATGATCAGCTGCTCGACGAAAGGTTCAGCAAAGGATCCAATAATAGACAAGGTGATTGAAGCCACTGCCAAGGCTAAGCTTCTGGATCCTGCTCTGAAAATCGATGGCGAATTCCAGTTTGATGCCGCAGTCATTCCATCGATTGGCAAGGCAAAGGCTCCGAATTCTGAAATTGCCGGAAGATGCAATGTGCTCATATTCCCCGATCTCAACTGCGGGAACACGATGTACAAGGCCACTGAAAGGCTCGCAGGCGCCGCCGCAATAGGACCTTTGGTGCAAGGTCTGAGGCGTCCGTTCAATGATGTCTCGAGAGGATGTTCCGCTGATGACATTGTCGACTGTGCGGCTGTTGCGGCCATAACGGAATGGACTGAATGATTTTTCCGCGTCGCGGGAAATCATAAGTTCCAAGCTCCAGATTCCAAAATCCAAACAAATTACAGCCTGGAAAATGAAGAAGGTGATTGGCAATATATGGAATGGACTGGAAATTATGAATTGTTTGATAGTTTTTGAGGTTTCCGTTTGATATTTGAAGTTTGTTTGGAATCTGGATTTTGAAATTTGGAATTTAACCTGAAAGGTTTGCCATGGAATTTTATGATGTTGTCAGAAAAAGGAAAAGCATAAGGGCATACAACGGCGATCCGATCGACAAGGAATCGCTCAAGAGGATAGGGGAGGCGGTGAACCTTGCGCCTTCCGCGTGCAACATACAGCCCTGGAGTTTCCGGATAATCACAAACAGCGAGATCCGCAAAAGCATTTGTTCCGTATACAAGAACGCTTGGCTTGCACAGGCTCCGGCCATAGTTGTCGCACTTGGCAACAAGGACGCCGCATGGAAGAGGCTTGAGGGCGGGAGCATAATCGATGTTGACATCGGAATAGCGATGGAGCATCTTGTCCTGGCTGCCACAGCCGAAGGACTCGGTACCTGCTGGATATGCGCATACGATGTCAAGCGCATGAACTCCGTGCTTGGCATTCTTCCGCCATGGGAAGTGCTTGCTATCTCTCCGCTTGGAAAACCTGCGGAGAATCCAGAAGCGCGCAAGAGGAAGAAAACTGAGGAAGTTTTCAGGATAATTGAATGAACATTTCACAGCCTCTTCTTCTCGAAGGTCCGGACTGCACCTGCCTTTTTTCTCCAGTCGAACGTGAGAAGCTCAGATTCAGGCACGGAGGAAATGATCTGCTCTCGATATCAGGGATTGGTTTCGGGAAGTTCGACGAATCTTCGGCATACTGCGCCAAATCGAAGAAACACGAATCGATAGACGGGCTCAATACCAGTCTTGAAACTGTCAATATCATGCCTTTCGGCTCAGAGCCATCGATTACCAGGAAGTGCGAAATGGCCGGGAACCATGTCGTCATTACAACTGATTTCGATCTGAGGTCGCGCATCGAGGTCGGTTCTTTGGAGATCGACAACCTCATCATAAAGGGGACATGGGCGAAGATAGGCATCATGAAAATATCCAGCCCTGTTCCAGGACTTGCCGATATGCAATGGCATGATGTTTCCGGGAGGGAAAACTTCAGGATCGAGCTGACTCAGATTCCGCTTCTCCTTGTTCTTGAGAACTGCGACGGCTTCAAGATTGAAATCGGGAGCGGGGACGATCTTTGGCGTTGGACCAATATTTCCGTTTTTCCAGAGGCAAGACAATCCATGGTGCTTGAGAAGGCTGATGACGGGATATCCCTCATACGTAAAGTCGCGTGCTGGGATCTTGATACTGCGATCATCCCAAGGAAATACAGGTTCAGCTGGTATTTTGCTTGGGAGAAGCCAGGAAGGAAATATTTGAAGCGCCTTCAGAATGATGATGCCAAGGATATGGAATATTTCAGGTTCCCGGAGGGAGATGTTCCACAGCAGCTTGCCGCATTCCATGAGGGAAGGAATCTCGGAGTGTCATGCTACCATTCACCATCGGTGTCAGGGATATTCCGTGACCTGATCAGATCTTTTGCCGGGAGTGCAAAAGGTGGTGATATTGTCCTTGCGAACCTGTCGGTTCCACTCTGCGAGAACGCGGCCCATCTCGAACGACCACAGAAACAACAGCTTCTTCATTGGAACATGACAAGGCTCTTCACTCACTGGCTCTGGGCAAACAAACAGCTCAAGAATTCAGGTTCGAGATTCTTCGCCATCACTGAAGATAAAGAAAGCATTTTCTCCATCCTGCCATCCGTGCGAGGCCTTTCGGAAATCCGGGAATAGGCAAGAAAGAATCTTCTTGCCCGTGACGGGCAACTCTACATCTTGATTCTGTTCTTCCGTCCTGATGTAGTGTTCGCCGTCTCGGCGAAGTGAATTTTCCCCTGCAGGTGACTTGTGCGCCTGCGGAGGACGGGCAACTCCTTGTTTTTGCGCAGTTCGCAAAATATTAGCCGTCCCTTGACGTATTGTTTATGGGAAGAGCCACCAAGGACCCAAGGTTTGAGTGTTATAAATATCATGGTATTGTATAGGCATGAAAAAGATCTTCATGATTCTCCTGTTCCTGAGCCTGCAGGATTTGCGGGCTGAAGTTTTTACGCTTGCTCCTTTCGGCGGCGCAGGCAAAGGGGATGCAGCGACTTTCCTTCATCCACTTGAACTCTGGACGGAGCCAGTCACGATCAATGGATTAAGCACCAGCCTGAAACTCTCCCTTCTTGAAATAGGCCTCGATGTTTCTATTGCACAGCTGAAGGAGAATTTCCCGGACGCCAAACTTATAAGGAATGGTAATTCTGCGCTTGTTGAAATAAAGGATCCCGATGGAAGAAGGAAGAGGATCTATCTTGTCGAACTCGGAGGCCTATATCCTGTTGTCCAGTTCTCCATGGACCTGCCGTCCAAAATACCTGATACGCCATCATGGCCGAAGGAACTCCCCCTGCCTCCCGACTCGACTCCGTTATCGACAATGGAATTTCCTAATCGAAAGACGACCTACGGATATTTCAAGACAACCATGCCTGCGGACCTGGCCCTAAACATGATCTCGACACAGCTCAGTGGTGAAGGCTGGGTGCCATTTGGCTCGCACAACAATCCTGCCACCTCTTCAAAAGGCGATGTGTTCATCAGGAAAAAGCCAATGCAGATGATGACGGTGTCACTTTCGGAGAATGAAAAAGGCGAAGTATCCGGGACGATCTACCTGAAACCATTAAAAGAGTAGATGGTCGTCAGTCGATAGTCGTCAGTAGCCAGTTGCAAGATGACAGAGGGCAGACGGCAGCATGAGATAATAATTCATGTTGGAGTTCACAGCTTTAGCGTGTCTTGTCTTAAGAAGGCTTTTATGTAAGGGATATAATTAATGAAAACTTTCTTGTGTCTTCTTTTTCTTCTCATTGCTTTTTCTGGGATTGCCCTTGGAAATGAGGAGGCAGTTAAGTCTCCGGCAATCAGGAACGCCGATTTCCTGATGTCCATGCAAAATGCCGATGGCTCCTGGGGAGCAGATGAGAAGACAAGGCCGGTCCTGACTGCCTTGGTGCTTTTGGGATTCACTGAGTATTCACTAAACCATGAAAGATATGGTTCGGGAATCGTGAAGGGGCTGAAATATCTAACTGCCCTTTCTGATGAGAAGGTAGAACATCCGATTATTGTAAACTGCCTTTGTGATTTTTATGTATATACAAAAATATCGCATTTGAAGGATAAGGCGCTCAAAGGATATAAAAGGATAATCTCACTTCAGGAAGAAAGTGGAAAATTCAATTGCAATTTGTCATACTTCAAGATTATTGAGGAGGATGATAAAAAGGATTCGTTGTTGTCGCAGGCGTGGTGCCTGTCAGCTGCCATTTCTGGTTTTCAGGCGTTTGGAGAAATGAATGAGGATTTTACTTCAGTAATTAAGAAATCCATTAAATACATATCGAAAAAATATTCTAAGTCTGATGGGACATATTCGTTTCTGCCTGGAGGGGAATCGTCAGTGGAGGCTACAGGTGTTGGTATTTATCTTGAGGCAAGATGCAATGGAAGTGAAGTGAGTTTGGAGTCGTTAAAAAAGGTTTTGGAAGGGAGTGTTGATCTTAATAAACTCAAGATTGAGCAGAGCAGGTATCCATCATTGACCTTGCTCTATTTTAATTATGACTATTTTTATACTGGTAATTTCGGATCGAGGCCGTTGCTTCCCCCAATCTTGAAAAGGAATGACTGGCATAGCAACTGGAGGGATAAATACGAGGAGGCAACAGAGAAATACGATCCCGACAAGCCCTCTTATGCCAAATCACAGGAAGTCCCTTCGTTGGATGAAAAGGATAAGAAAATATTTTATTCTGCGATGATATTGCTTTCAGGTCTGCCTATAAGATCTCTGCCAACTTTCAAGATCAAATCAATAAGTGAGCCGGATAATAATGCGGAAAAGACGGATTTGAAGATAGAGTAAAATCCGCGAAGAGGGAAAATATGAATACGGACTCCATGCGGCAATACCGCAATAAAATTAAAATGCGCGCGATCAGAACTTATTTGTCCGTGCGGAAGCAGTTTGCGGGGATGCCGTCCATGCTGGCAAGATTTCCTACAGGATTGTTAGCCCAGCCGTAACGGACTGCGAAAGGCTTCTTGACATCGTCGTTCCAGACTGTGACAGTGTTTCCCTCGATAGTTGCGTTCGCCCATTTGTAAGGCATCTTATCCTCGGCTATTGCGAAGCCTGTGGCGTTCACAGGATCCTCGATCAGGAGTCGGCTGACTTCCTTCTCCGAGATCTCGCCGGATGGCAGTTTCTCCTCGATCTTCCTGATGAATACCTTCACGACCTTGGCCGTGCTTTTGGGATCTTCGGCAATGAGTTTTTCAGTGGTGAGAGTTCCATTTACATTCTTCTGTGTCTCGGTTATCTTCACGGTCTTTCCTTCGAATTCCTTCTTGTTCCCGTCGAATCCCTCCACATACATTGCCTTGAGACCGTTGTCGGCATTGTCGAAAGTTATCTTCACTTTATTGTCATCTACAGAGAAAGATTTGAAGACAGGACCGTAGTTGTATGGTTTCTGCTCATATGCGGTTGCCACGGCACCGGAATAGAGTCTTTCACCGGCTGCGGACTGCCAGGTCTCGCCGGCAAGATTAAGCATTGAGACTATTGCCATATTCCTCACATCAACGGCCTGGATCTGGGCTTCCCTGATATACGGGCCGAAGCTCATGGTGTTTTCGACCGGGAATACCTGCCGTTTGTCATAGGCCGGATACTGGATAAGGATGAATGGAAGCTCAGGTGACTCGAAGTCTGCACGGAGATCTGCAACTAGATCCCTGAGAAGTTCCGTATAGCATTTTGTGAACGGCTTGCAGTAAATCTTGTCCGACTGACACCAGACGATTCCCCTTGGCTTGAATGGAATAACCTGTGTCAGCATCCCGTAATAAAGCACCGACGGCTGCCTGTTGCTTTCCGGACCATCGGGATATTCCGGTTTCTTCGGAGGATACTTGGCCTTGTCCTTTATCTTTTCCCACTGCTTTACGTCGTTCTCCCATTTTGTCTTGTTGGTGGCGAAGTTATGTATCGCCAGTGTCCAGTATGGGAAGATTTGCGCATAATCGGGATTCTTCCTCAAGGTCTCGTCCTTGAGCCATGCCTCGGTGGAACTCCAATTCCATGAAATGTTGATGATGCCGACCGGAACCTTCTGACCGGTTTTGATCCTGCAGGCGAATTCATATGCGATCTCTGGGAACCTGTTGCAATTCTCGGTGTCGAAGTTCATCCAGCTCCCCGAAACAAGGCTCTGGGAATTCTTTGCAATGGTGCGTTTAACATCGAAAATCCGTACAAGGGGATCCAGTACCTTTATGTTTTTTACGGGAAGTCCGTCATCCTTCGGCTTTTCATCCTTGACTCCGGAAATCTCCTTTGGCAGTTCGATCAGTTCGGGCTCAGGTTTCCTGACATTGCCGCCGAAAGGCGACTGGATGCCGTATATCCAGACATCGCCGATGAGGACATTCTCGATCTTGAATGAGGCCTTTTCCGCGGATATCACCATCTGCTGCGGCTTGGAGTTCGCTTCCATGGGCTTAAGGACAAGTTTCCATTTGCCCTCCTTGTCATCGGCAAAGGTCTTGACCTTCTGCCCGTTGAATTCGACAGTCACCTCTTCACCCTTTTCGGCAAGACCCCAGATCGGGAATTCAACACCTCGCTGTATGACCATATTGTCCCCGAGGATGTATGGCATTATTATCGCGGCATTGCCTTGGAAGGAGGCAAAGATCAAAATAGGTATCAGGAAAATTTTCTTCATTGGTATTTAGTATCCTGTGGATTTTGTGATTTACTGTTTTCCGCAGATATTCCTGTCGGGCCAGCCGATTTTCAACGGCTTGTTGTCAACCGCATCCGGAAGCAGGCTGTCCTCTGCATGCCCGTCGCAGAAGACACCCGCCGCCATTCCAAAGTGCCTGAAATGGGTGCGTGCCTCGTGCTGTGCACCTGTGACATAGCTGTATCTGCTCCAGAAGTAGTAGCTTTCCGTATAGCCCGCTCCGCCTGCTGTTGCAGAATCCATGAATGTCAGGGTCTTGTCCGGTGACTTTATCTCCTCGGGTTTTGCTGGACGGCTGTTCAGGATGTCGTTTTCAGTCGGAGCCGAATTTGGATCGGGTATCCCTCCGATGTATTCCGCATTGATCCCGTAGGAGCATGTTGATTTCATGGAAGAATCCATCGAGGTGACGTTCGCATAAGCCTCGAATTCGGGACAACGGTAGATGTTGTAGTTATTCACGTAGTCGCCCATGAGCCCTTTTTTAAAGTCTATGCTGCTGCCAGTATCAAGGGCGCACCAGTAATATTTCTCGGAACCTATCCCCTTGAAGTAGGTGTCAGGGAAATATTTCTGCTCGTCGGAATAGAGCTTCAGGGAGATGGCCAGCTGTTTCAGGTTTGAAAGGCAGTTTGTCCTACGGGCTTGTGCCCGTGATCTTGTCAGGGCCGGCATGAGAATGGAGGCCAGGAAAAGAAGAATAACAAGCACGAGCATCATTTCTATAAGTGTGAAATTATTTTCGATTTTCGATTTTCGATTTCCAATTTTTAAATCGGCAATCGGCAGTCGGCAATTGGCAATGTCACAAGTATCTGTCATTTGAGATCCTGCTTTATCTTGATTTTCTCTGTCCTCATCACCTTGAATTCACTGTTTTCATATTTTATATGGAATATCACTTTCTCATTTCTTTCCTGCGAGGAGCATGAAGCCGTCATAAGAATCTTATCCCCGATTGTCTTGTCATCGATCTGTACATCGTCGAGTATGAAATTCCCGCCCTTGAGCTCCTGTATTGTCTTTTTGGCATTCTGCTTCCATGGGGCTGGTATGTCCGGATCGACATAGCTGTCCAGGGCGGCGAAGCCTTTCAGCTGAAGAAGCCCTGTGACGAACTCCTTTGCCTTGCTGATCTCATCGGAACCGGCCTGCACTGTCTTCCATGGATCCTTGGCGGATTCGCGGAGCATGAACAGGATCTGCGAGGTGATGATCCCGACCAGGAATATTGCGGCTATGACAAGAAGGATAAGGATAAGCTTGGAATAGTCCTTCTTCTCCTTCTTAATCTCCTCCTCAAGCTTCTTGAGATCGCTGACGGCGGTATTAAGGAATTCAGACTTCTCTGACTTCTCCTTTGTCTTGTCCAGCTCCTTTTTTTTCTTTGCGGCATCCTGTACGAGCTGGTTTATCTCTCTTGCCGTATTGGCCATAATGGTAATTTCCGATTTTCGATTTCATGCACCCGGTTTTCCGATCCCCCAAAAAAATGAAGATAACGAAATTATACAGGGGAATCTGGCAAAATCCAGTTTGCCTATGCTATTTTGTGGAGGTTCTCCTGTCTCATTCCTGAGATGAATACCCTCGCGCCCATGTTCTCCGGAAGATTGAAGGTCTCAGTGCAGTCCCACATATAGCCCTCCTTACCTGTAAGATTGCGGAGTTCGCAGAGCTCGGTTTCCGCCTGACGCGGGGTCTTGTAGAGTACGTATCGGCCTTTGGGGCCGAGCATGTTCCGGGTTTCGCGGAATATCTCGCAGCCGGTTGATACCGCTCTTGCGGTTATGATGTCGAAATGCCGCCACCATTCCTTCTTCTTCGCCATATCATTCGCGCGGAGGTTGACGACAGAAAGATTCTTGAGCGAAAGCAGGCCTGCTGCACGGACGATGAAGTCGCTTTTCTTTGCCGAGGAGTCTACGGCGGCGAGCCTTAGGTTTGGGCAGGCCTTTGCAATGATGATCGCAGGGAGTCCGGCGCCGGAACCGATGTCGGCCACCTTTAGGGAAGCCGTCTTAATTTCAGGAAAGTATTTGAGGATGTAGAGGCTGTCGATGACATGCTTGATCCAGAAATCCGCCGGTGATGTAAGCCGGGTAAGGTTGTACTTTTCATTTTCCTCGGACAGGAAGATGCGGAACTTCTCCATGTCAGATGTGAATGAAGCCTCATCGCCTATGCCGAAGGAGGCGATCAGGTTCCTGATTTCTTCAGTCAGTTGATATTTATCAGTTGTCACAGGTACAAGCTCCAATGCGTTATGAGTTTTCAGTTCGAAAAAATGTTTTAGGTATCAAGTGTTAAGTTTTAAGTAAGAAAGGGAGAGCATTGTCTAAAACTTAAAACCTAAAACATAGAACAGATATCGAATTTCCAATTTCAAGTTACGAGTTACCAATTACAAGCTTCAAGATCATCTCATCAAATGTATAAAGCCGTAGGTGATGTAAGATAAGGCGAAGAAACCAAGTATCACCGTAAGTGAATTGCGCCATTTTTCCGATTTGGCGGCATTTCTGATCAGATCCCTGAGAAGATGAGGTTTGCCGCAGAGGAAGATGCCGAATGTCCCCATTACGAAGCACAGGATGGAGAAAAGAGGCTTGCACGGTGTCTTATACGCGAATGATTCGTAAAGGAAATAATGCGCGAAGAGTATGAGCATCCCGCCAAAGGCCCGTGAGAAGAGGTAATCGAGCAGCATGTATCCCGCCCAGGTGCAGAATATCGCGGTTGGAATGAGGTAGAAATGCATTGAGCTCGGAACAAGCGGCCTGGCATGGAAGGTGCACCAGAACAGACCAAGTCCGGCAAGTATGGCGCCAGAGACCCTTATCCTGGGGAGTCTTTCCCTGAAGGAGATGTTTTTTTCATTCGTGCCATATATCCAGTATGCAGCTGCCAGGAAGAATGCTCCCGACAGGATCAGGCTGATGGCGAATAATTTATCTTCTGCGAACATGTGTCACCTTGGCGTTTTCGAAGTGGTCAATTTAACCTATCAAGACGATTATAAAAGCCTCCTAAGCAAAATTTTACGCATAGGGGAAATTGATTCATGGGATTCAGGGGTTATATTTCCAAGTGTTTGAAACCGCCAAGTCGAAAATCTAAAATCGAAAATATGCTAATGCTCAAGCTTGGAGTGAACATAGACCATGTGGCGACGCTGAGGCAGGCGAGGAAGGCTGAATTTCCTGATCCTGTCGAAGCTGCTCTCATCTGCCAGAAGGCGGGAGCCCACGGGATCACTGCACACCTGCGCGAGGACAGGCGCCACATACAGGATGCTGACATGAGGAACCTTGTCGCCAGGGTCAGGAGATTGAATATGGAGATGGCTGTAACCGATGAGATGCTCGGGATAGCTGTCAGGCTGAAGCCGAACAGCTGCTGCCTCGTGCCAGAGAAAAGGCAGGAACTTACCACGGAGGGTGGACTTGATGTCATCGGAGGATTCAGGAAGATCAAACCTGCCGTTAAGAGGCTCCAGAAGGCCGGTATCGTGGTCAGCCTGTTCATTGATCCTGACAAGGACCAGATTGAGGCTTCAAGGGAGTCCGGTGCTGAATACATCGAACTGCATACCGGTTCATTTGCGGAGAGCACCGGGCGCAAGACGGCCCTTGAACTGAAAAGGCTCGTGAAGGCTGCGGAATTCGCAAACAAGATCGGCATGCGGGTTAACGCAGGACATGGTATTGATTATGATAACATCAGGGGCATATTGGAAATTCCGCATCTGCGCGAACTGAACATCGGGTACAGCATTATTGCAAGGGCTGTGATGGTGGGAATGCATGATGCTGTGACGGAAATGCTAAGGCTGATGCGCGGGTATAGGACTCGATGAAATTGGAAACTGGTAACTGGGAATATGTTTTAAGTTTTAGGATTTAAGTTTTAGGCAATTAACGCCTTTCTTAACTTAAAACCTAACACCTGAAACCTAAAACTTCTCCTGGTGATTAAAAAATTTGAAAGAGAGGTAACTGAACATGCCTAACAGCGTTTTGCACGACATTCTCGAACTCGGTGTCAATTCCAGGGCTTCCGACTGGCATATCAAGGAGGATTCTCCGGTGACGATCAGGATAGACGGACGCCTTGTTGATACAGACATGGTCGCCAGCAAGGAGATCATTGAGAAGACACTTGCCAATATGCTGACCACGGAAGCGATGAAGAAGAAGCTGAATGATACTGGAGACGTAGATCTTTCGTTCGTGGAGGATGGCGTCGGACGGTTCCGTGTGAACATACACAAGCAGCGCGGAATGCTTTCATTCTCGTTCAGGCATGTGAAAAGGAACATATTGTCAATTGAGGAGCTGGGAGTACCGCAGAATGTCAAGAGAATAGCTGAATCCGAGCGAGGGATCATCATCGTCAGCGGAACCACCGGTTCAGGAAAGTCCACGACCCTGGCATCCATCATAGAATACATCAACCAGAATTTCCGCAAGCACATCATAACGATCGAGGATCCGATAGAATACGAGTTCCAGGATAAGGAGTCAATAATAGAGCAGAGGGAGATCGGGCTGGACACCGTGAACTTCGGAAGTGCGCTGGTGCATGTCCTGCGCCAGGATCCGGACGTCATAATGGTCGGTGAAATGCGCGACAAGGAGAGTTTCGACGCGGCCCTGCAGGCTTCAGATACTGGACATCTTGTTCTTACGACCCTTCATGCCACCAATGCGACACAGGCCGTGAACCGTATCCTTGACTTCTACGAGAGAGTCGAGCAGGATGCGATCAGGGGTGCGCTTGCAATTAACATAAGATCCATCATGTGCCAGAGGCTTATCAGGCGCGCCTTCGGAGGCGGTGTGATACCTGGGCTCGAGATAATGATTAACACTCCAATCGTAAGGAAACTGCTTGAGGAGAACAAGATCGACAAGCTGCACGCCGCGGTGGAGACCGGCAGGGAAGACGGAATGCAGTCCTTCAACCAGTCGCTGTTGAATCTTGTCAATGAAGGGCTCATTACTGAGGAAGATGCCCTCAAGATGGCCAGCAATCCAGAGGCTCTGAAGATGAACCTCAAGGGTATTTACCTTGATTCCAGGGCTGAAATCCTTGGCTGATGGAAAATTTCACTGGCATGTGTAATAAAAGATACTGTATAGCGTATTAATATATAGAAAGAGGAATGATAGATGAATTTTGTGATGTGCAAGAGTAAGATCCATTGTGCGAGAGTGACAGCCAGTATTTTGGATTATGAGGGTAGTCTCGAGATAGATATGGCTTTGATGAAGAAAGCTGGTATCTATCCCTACGAGAAGATACTTGTGGTGAACGCTTCGAACGGACAGAGGTTTGAGACATATGCAATACCTGGGAAATCCGGCAGCAGGGAATTCAAGGTGAACGGAGCGGCGGCCCACAGGGCATCGAAAGGAGATACGATAACGATAATGGCTTTTGGAGTTTGTTCCGAACGGGAAGCAAGGAAGATTTCACCAAAGATACTGGTACTGAACAGCAGGAACGAGATAATAAAGAAAAAAGGAAGATCACCTCTGGCGGACCAGTAAGAACATGAGGTTCAAGGAAGGAATATGAAATGGAGGAGCAACAGCAGCAGTGCAAGGACAAGCCGTTCAGGCCAGGCCACGACGGAGTTCTCCATAATGCTTGCGATGTTCGCAATGGTCTCGGTGGTGATGCTCCTGCTGATTTCGGCATTCAATGAATATGGATGGCGGATCCTGTCCCTGGTGGGACTGGATTACCCATGATAAAATAAGGAGGAATGAGATGAAGAAGTTTATGAGAAAGAAGAGAGCGGGGCAGACAATTGTTGAGTATATTCTCATCGTTGTCCTTGTTGCTCTCGCCGCGATCACGGTGCTTGGTCTTTTCAGCGATACGCTGAGGAAGAAGATCTCCGGCGTGATCTCAACGCTCACATCCGGTGAAGAGGCCACAGAGGCCCAGAGCAACGTCCAGACCAAGTCCGAGGACATTCTCAAGGATCTCGACGAGACCGGATTGGACAGCGGCGGCTGAGCGATTGTTTTGCCCGATTGTTGACAGTTCCCGGATATTCCGGAAAGGCGGATTATGTTGCCTCACCCGGGAACTCTCTTCCGCTTCCAAATGATGGAAAGGTCTGATATGAATAGAGCACTACAAAATCTCGCAGGGAGGGCCGGAAGATGTGAAAAGGGGCAAGGTACCCTTGAGTCCCTCCTCTGTTCTATCATAATGATCATCCTCCTTGTAGGACTCCTCCAGATCTTCCATCTCGGGGTTGCAAGGCTTCTTACCGATTACTCTGCGTTCCGCACCGCCAGGTCATACTGCGTCGGATTTGCAGACTACCTCCAGGACCGCAGCTCCCGCGTTGGAGCGATTGGGGCTTCAGGTAAGATCGTCGAACCGAACAACGACTCATTTGGCTCTCCCCTTGCGCAGTTCGCAGCCGAGGAAATGATGATACCGGAATACATTAACGGCACAAGATGGCTTGAATACGAATACTGGTATGGCGGGAACGACTACTCCCAGTACGGATACATGTATTATGACAACGATGTCTCGACCCCGCATACTTCCCTGACCAATTCCAACAATGAGCTACTTGCAGGGACCGTCACCTGCGATGTGACCTTCCATAATTATCCGTTCCCGTTCCTGGATCTGTTTGACAGGGACAGGGTGATATTCGACAATGTCGGCCAGTCAACTGATGTTTCCGGTGTCTCAAGACTGGCCAACCATTCGCGGGACTATCTCTCGACCGCCGGACCATAGGAGGTGAACCATGAGGACAAGACATAATAGAAATGAAAAAGGCCAGACCCTCATACTCGGTGTACTTGCCGTCCTAATACTCCTCATCGCCATACTCTTCCTGTTTGATCTGCATTCGATAATAAGAGTCAAGATCAAGGCTCAGAACGCGGCTGATGCCGCAGCTCTGACTGCTGCAAACTGGCAGAGGCACAGCCTGAATCTCATAGGAGAACTCAATCTTGTCAAAGCGTGCACGGTCCTTGTCAGCGACCTTGCCCCTTTCGGTGATGACAGCCCCGTATCCATAACTGAGAAGTCAGAACTTATTACCGAGATGCAGGCCAGGGTTTCCTTTGTAGGTCCTATGGTAGGTTTTGGTGCTGCCCAGCAGTCGGCAAAGAACAACGGCATGAATCCGGTGGATCATTACACCTCGGTAGTCACACAGCATGCGGAGAACCTCGAGAATGAAGATTATTATGGAGAGACCGCCGGTATCCCGCAGCAGATCGAAAACTATTCATGGAGATGGGCATATAGGGACATGGTCGAGACGGTCAATGGAGGTCAGGGGGGTATTGCCGCCGCTCCCAATGTCGATTTTGCAACCCTGCCCAATGTCGATCCCGCATGGATGATGGATCTCCAGCTGTACCGTGCGATCGCCGCAGAATACTGGTGCTATGGTACCCTCAGGATGCTTGTCAAGGGAGGATATACGGATTGGCAGGCTCCTGACATACAGGAGAATACGGGAAGTTTTCCGGAGGAATGCGAGTATTCCCCGATCTACGTCGATTATTCGGGCGTTGGTGATACTACTCCTTTGCTGCTGGCCAGGACAACTAATGCCTTCAATAATGAAATTACCGACAGGGGATTGACTGTTTCCGATGATTATGACAGGGGAGATGCAAATGATACTGATGGAATCAATTGTCCCCTCCCATATGTGAAATGGTGCATTTTTGAATCGAGATGGACGACTGGAGCCCCTTCTGCACCGGAATGGCTTGACGGAATCTGGCTGAGAACATCACTGATGCCGGAATACATTTATGGTGGAGCGGTGGCGAAAATGACCTGTCGCGCAGAACCTACGGTCCTTTCGAGCAATTACAATGTTAGCAAGCCTTCCGGGACTTGGGTTGAAACTTCACCGGTGCAAGTGTCAAAGGTATATTGTTCCGCTCTTGCAAAACCGCTGGGGAAACTCGCCGATGGGATTCCCCCGCACGTTGCGAGCATGGTGCTCCCGGTCTTTGACAAGTCGAGGCTGATCCCTATAGCCATGCAGGATCCTACCGGACTCTATGATCCTTTCGACGAAGACCAGTATAATCTTTTCCTCTTCCTCAAATGGGCCCAGGGCATAAGCGATATATCTAATCCGGGAAGCATGCCTACAACCCCTAATGGAACTTATTTTCTGACCTGCCTGCAGAAGCTCGATGATCCTGAATGGCGCAGCAAGGGGTATAACATGAATTTTGTATCGACTCTGCCTACTACTCGCTACGATCCTGCTACCAATCCGTTCGGTGCAGGCTGGTTGCAGATGGGGCATACATATTCCTATGATGCATCGGGAAATGTCACAGCCCTGCTTACCACAAACGAGGATACATGCGACGACTGGCCGGGTGGTGGCGGAAGCCCTCGCAGCGGTCCTTCAACACTCCACTGAAGGCTGCATTCATGACCATCCTTTGTTACCGCAATAATATGCTTGGCGTTAGTTGTCATTCAGGGATGTAGTACATGTTTGCCGCGAAGTAGAAGAGGCTCGCGAGAATGGCCGCTGAAACAGGCGTTGCCAGCCAGCCTATGCCGATCTGGGCTAAAGATTTGTAGTTTATCGTCTGTCCTCCTTTGATGATCCCGATGCCAATGACTGATCCGACTATCGCCTGCGTGGTCGAGACAGGTACCCCTATCAGGGCATAGACATGCACTGTTACAGCATGGGAAAGAACGCATATGAGTGCAGTGAATGCGTCGAGTTTTACGATTGACTTGCCCACAGTCATCATCACTGGCTTTGCATAGGTCAGGACCCCGAAGGCTATTGTGATGCCGCCGAAGATCTTGGCTTCATTGACTGAAAGCATGTTGTGCCCAACGAATATAGCTCCGACATTCGCTACGTTGTTTGCACCAAGGGCATAGGCTCCATAGCATCCGCAGATTATCAGGAGCAGGGACATGACGGGATCATAGGTGAATACGGGCAGATTCAGCTTCCTGAAAACCATCCTGAGAGAATAATAGAAGATAAAGGTGAGAAGCATTGCGCCCAGTGGCGTTCCAATCCAGCATGCGACCACTTTCATCAGGCTCCCGATGTCAAGCGAATGCTGGAGTGCCGCAACTCCGGCTATTGCACCGACCACGGCCTGTGATGTGGAGATCGGCAGTTTGAGCACTGTCAATAAGATCACGGTGAATGCGGCGGCGAATGAAATCACTACAGCTGTCTTTCGTGCCTTCCTCTCAACCTTTGCGGTGTCTGTCTCTCCAGTTGTGCCGTTGAAGGAAGTGTCCTTCCTGAGATCCTTGCTGAGGGTCCTGATCCCCGGGTCTCCCCCGATCAGGGCTCCGAGCATTACAAAGAAGGCGGTAAGGAGGATCGCAAGCTTGTAGTTCACCATGCGCGAGCTTACGGCGGTGCCAAAGACGTTGGCGGAATCATTAGCACCAAGTCCCCAGCCCATGAACAGGCATCCAAGATATTGTATGTACTGGGTGAACATTTCCGATTGCCAATTGATGATTTAAAATTTAAAAAAAATATAGAAACAATAAAAGCAAATCATTCAAATCAATTGCCGTCGAGATGGCGACGCTCCTTTGAATTCCCAATTATGAATTGCCAGCATCCAGTATCTGGCATCCAGCATCGTATCACAATTTCCTCTTAATACTGCATATGACGATCCTGTCCATGACGTGTTCACATAGGTTGCAGATGTCGCCTATCTGGTTGATCATGTCCTTTTGGACGTTCTTCTCTCCTGTCTCAATGTCCTGGGTGAATATGGTGCGGATCATCTTATGCTCAATGTTGTCACCGATTCGCTCATTGTTTCCGATAAGCAGATGGAGGTCCTTCACCTTTTCCATCTTCATCAGGCAGTCCAGGGCGGCATCTCTTGTGAACTTGTAGGTTTCGAGAGAGATGTTAAGCAGTTCCAGGGTGTCGCTCCTCAGTACAGGGAGAATCGGAATGCGCTGTAGGGTCATGAGCGTTGCAAGATGATCCGCCGCGTTCGGTATCATGTCCATCCTCTCAATGATGTCCAGCAGATCCTCCCTGGATTCCGGCAGGAGTGACTGTTCATACATGGTGCATTCGATCTTCCTTCTGACCTCGTCCGCGCAGGTCTCCTTCTCATGGACTTTTGCAGCGAGGACATCGAAATGCTCATTTAATCCCTTTTCAAAGGAATGTATGATTGCGTCGTTGAAGAGCACAAGTGTCTCCGCGCAGAGATCGAGATAATTCTTGTAGAGTTCGATCAGGGCCTTGTTTTTCCTGAAGATATACATGTCCGGTCTCGCTTTATATGTTGTGGAAATGTCATTTTAAATTATACACATAATATAATCCCCAATCTCCCAATTTCCTCCCTGGCGCTGCTGTGATCAGGGTTGGAAGAGCTTCATGCCTATGACTATGAAGATTGTAAGGGTGACAAGCGAAGTCATGTAGAGCCAGAGCAGAAGTGATCCCATCTGCTCCACATTCTTCTTCTGAAGGGAGCTTATGACTATAAGGGTGGTTGCAGGAGGCACGGATGCCTCGATGAGGATCACCAGTGCCATGAGCGTGTCCTGCGGTTTGGCATGCGGGATGATGCCCAGGTATAAAAGCAGTTTAATATAGACGATAGCTATCACCGGAAGAATCAGGAGCTTTATAGCGATGACAGTTGAGGCCGGTTTCGGAGCGAGATGCTTTGACAGAGGGCTTAGGGCGAAGCTGCCCCCTAGGACGATCATGGCGCATGGTACCACGGCATTCCCAAGGCTGACGCAGGTCGTGAATATCGGATGAAGGGTTCCTGACTGTTCGCAGAGTGCAAGTTTCAATGAAGGTATGCTTGCTGCAATAAGGCCTGCGATGATCCCCCAGGCAGGAGGAGTTATGAAATCGGAGAACTTGACGGAACTATGGGGTTTCTCCCCAAGGATGTTATATCCTACCGTCCACATCATTGGTGAGAATGCGATCACGAACATGGAGACGTAGATGATTCCCATGGCCTGTATCTCGGGATCCTTCTTGAATTCCGGGAATATCGAACATATTGCAATGATCAGAGGGAAAGGCAGGAACATTGCATTGCCGAATGCGCATGACACCTTGACGACATTCCTGTAATCGGAGCTTATATTCATCAATCTGACCGCAATCGTTCCCAAGGTGATTCCACAGAATATGAAGAATATGCCTGATACCGGAAGTATCCATAGCTCCATGAGTCGTGTGAAATTGATCTTCTCAGTGAAGCTTGCGAAAAGCATGCAGGGGAGGAGCAGATGGAATATGACCTTGCTTAAGGCCTGCAATGAGTCCCTGTCCAGTATCTTCATCCTGGCAAGGATCACGCCGCCAATTGACATAAGTACGATCGTGAAAATGGCCTGTGCGGAATAGTATAACAGACTGAGCGTCTGCATTATCAGTGCCTTTCGCTCACAGGCAGGGCAATCTTGAAAGTGGAGCCTTCACCGAGTTTGCTGTCGACTGTGAGGGTGCCGCCATATTTCTTGACGGTGTCCATGCAGGAATGCAGTCCGTATCCCCTGGAAGCCTTGGTCTTTTCCTTAGTGGAGAATCCGAAGTTGAATATCTTGTTCTTTATCTCTTCGGGGATGCCGGGACCACTGTCCTTCACCTCGACCACTACCATATATTTGGTCTCGATCTTCTCCATCTTGAGAATGATCTCGAGGAAATGCTGTTTCTTCGTCTCTCCTTCACCCTCCATCGCCTCGACCGCGTTCTTGATCATGTTGATGAACACCTGTGTCATCATGGAAGGATCAACGAGTACCTGCGGGGTCTTGTCATCGAGTATGGTCTTTATGGTCACACCCTTCTTGTTGCAGGTCTCTTCGAATATCTTCACCGAGGATTCGATTACAGGTGCAAGCGACGTCAAGTTCTCAGTGCCAAGTTCACCCATGAAACGCTGCTGGAGCTCGATGATCTCGCTAATGTGATAGAGTTTGTTAGACAGCGACGAAAGAAGCTTGATGGTTTCCGCACGGGATTTGTTTATGTGATTGAGCAGTTCAGAAATTATGTCAAAATACTGCTGTCCGGACTTGTCCTTTGTCAGGAAATCCTGGATCGTGCCGCATTCAGCCTCTCCCTTGAACCTTGGAATGATCTCGTTCAAAATGAATGTTTCAGGAGGTTCAGTATTCTCGGGATTCTTCTCCTGCAGTTCGAGGACAGTCAGCTTAGCGACAGTAACGGCATTGCCTATGTTGTGTATGATGCCCGTTGAGACCTGCAGCATACCTTCTTCCTTGGCGGTCCTCAGCTTTTCTTCGTACTGCCTGCGTTCGCGGAACAGGCGTATTGCTTCCAGGCTCAGGGAGGCGATCTCGTTGAGGCGGACAAGATATTCACCATCCTTTTCATTCAGGACATGTTCATCGAACTCGTTCCTGGATACTACGATCGTGCAGGCGAAGAGCTTTGAATGGACGAATATCGGGGAGAGGAGGATCCTGGGGGCAAGCTTCTTGAAGTTCTCGGAGAAGCCTGAGGGCACCTGATCTGAATACATAACATATTTCTTTTCCTTGCAGATATCCTCTATCTGGGTTATGGTCAACGGTATCTTAATCTCCTTGATGAAATCGGTGTGCTTCTTCGGATGTGCCAGAAGCTGCTGCTCAACTTGTGCTGGAACGTCCTTGAGAGGGGGGAATGTCCCGGAAACGGCACACCCCTTGAAACTGTCATTCTCGGAGGCTGTGACGATAGCTGCGCCTACGCCCCTCAGCGTCCTTTGGGCATATTCCACGAAGTGGGTCAGGAATGTTTCGTCGCTCATGTCCTCGGAAGTGATGGCCTTTCCGCCGAGACCGAGGATTGCCGCCGTCGCTTCCCTTTCCTTCCCTATCTGACGCGACTGATCGTAGCATATCCTGTTTGTGATTATTACCCTGGTGTGCTGGTAGATGACCCATACGACCAGGACAACAATTATGAATATAAGAAAAAACAAGATACTAGGCATTTGAAGTCACCATAAATATAAGGTGGACAATTAAAAAATAAATATATTATGGAATGCTGAAAAATCCTTACGCAAGAGGAGGAAAAAATGAAAAAAGTGAAAGAAACCCAAAATATACAGAAATGTAAACTATTTGCGCTTCTTCTGCAAAGGTCTCCAAAGGATACCTGCGTGATACGAACTTCTTACAAGGGGCGCGCTGGCGACGTTCCTGAATCCAAGCTTCCTGGCAAAATGCTCCAATTCCTTGAAGGTATCCGGGGTGACAAACCTGTCCAACGGCCTGTGACGAGAGGAAGGTGGCAGATACTGTCCGATGGTCAGCATCTCGGCGCCGGTCCTGCGGATTTCGCATATTGTCTCCTTGAGCTCCGGATCCGTCTCGCCGAGTCCGACCATGATCCCGGATTTTACAATGATCCGTCCCTTACCCAGCCTGTGTGCCATCGCGAGAACCTTCAGGGAGCGCTTGAAATCGGCGCTGCTCCTGATCTCCCTGGTAAGCCGCTCCACTGTCTCGAGATTATGGTTGAAAACATCTGGACCGGCATCTATGACCTTGCGAAGGCTTTTTACATCACCTCCAAAGTCAGGGGTAAGCACCTCCACTTTGACCTTGGGGATATCTTTCTTCAGTTTTCTGATCACTTTTGCGAAATGGGATGCCCCACCGTCTGGAAGATCATCACGGGTGACACTTGTCACTACGACATAATTCAGCTTCATTTTCCTCACGGCTTCTGAGAGTTTCGCTGGTTCGTCAGGATCAGGCGGGGGTGGTCCATCTGAATGCGCGACGGCACAGAATGTACAGTTCCTCGTACATTGGTTGCCTAGTATCATGAAAGTGGCGGTCCGGCTGTGCCAGCATTCACAGAGGTTAGGGCATTTTGCGCTCTGGCATACGGTGTTCAGTCCATACTGTTCCAGCAGGGATGAGACTTCTTCTCTTCCGTCACCTGCGGAGACCTTCACGCGTATCCAGGGCGGAAGCTTAGGGCGTACTTTCTGGATTGGCTCTTTCATTGCACTCGACCTCCATAAAATCGGCAATTGGAAATCGGCAATTGAAAATCATCTGATTCCCGACCAGCTAGGAAGAACGATGTTCATCTTGCCACCAAGCAGCTGACGGGCTTTGCCAGTCCATGTGTCGATCACATATAAGGATGAATTTCCTCCGTAGGACCTGGAGCAGACCACGTGACGGTTGTCAGGAGCCCAGCTCGGAGATTCCCAGTCGCCTGCGGCATTTACGACGGTCCTGCTCGGTTCCTTGCCGTTCAAGTCGAGTATGGCGATGGCATAATTGCCCATCTTGGCGGAATAAGCGATCTTATTGTTGCTCGACCAGCTTGGAGAGACTGCTTCGGTACCCATCGTGGGGAGTTTCACGGAATTACCGCCGCCTGCACCTATGATGTAGAGGCCCGGTTTCCCCCCCATATCCGAAACAAAGCAGATCTTGTCGCCTGAAGGGGACCAGCACGGGGATGCTTCTACACTAATTCCATTGGTAAGCCTCTGGAATTCTTTTCCCGCAAAGGATTTTATGTAGAGTTCGACCTGGTTGTCACGGCTGAGTATTAGGGCAATCACATTTCCGTTCGGTGAGACAGCTGCACCTGCGTTTAGTCCGGGAAACTGGGCAAGTCTGCGGCAGCGTTTTGATGCGACATCGAGTTCCACGATATCGGTGAACATCTTTGAATATAAGGTATAGACGATGGCGTCCCTTCCGGGGATCCAGTCAGGCTCATCGGAAAGGCTGTTGTTGGTGGTGAGTTGCGAGATGTTGTAGCCATCGAAGTCGCAGGAGTAGATCTCCTTTTTTCCTATCTGTGTCTGTCCTGCAAAAGCGATCCTGGAGGAACAGATACCGGCTATGTCGAACTTCTTCTTGAGGATGGCATCGACCGCCTTGTGTGCGGAACTCCTGAGGTTCTGGGGATTTATAGGTGAATTGATGCTGAAAAGCGGGGTGCCATTTCCGTTGGAGACGGAAAGCTGTAGCTGTGTGCCGGCCGCAGTTCCGGTTATGAAGTATTCTGCACCGCTGTCGACAAGATCAAACCATCCGCAGAGCTTGAGGTCGGAGGCTATGATCTTCGAGAGTTCCGGATTCCCGGAGATGTCCTTGTACATCAGAGTCGGGTTCCTGTCGTTTACAGGCTTGACGACGCGCACCTGGGCCTGGACATCTTGTGTCATGGCTATTGCAAGTACGACGGATAAAATTAGAAACTTTTTGAACATTTTTCTTGCTCCTGTAATGTTTTCAGTTATTTTGCAGATGAAAATCCAAGTCAGGTCAATAAATAGGTTAACTTATTTGCCAATAATCTCAAGTTGGAAATGGAAAAATTATGATAATGCCTCTGGAGCAGGATGAGGTTCTGGAAAATGGCAGTGGAATAATTTCCTCCACGGACACTTTCTTTTCTGAAGACACACCTCTGTTGAACTCGGTTGCCCTTGGAGGTCCGGCATATGAAAAGCGTCCACAGCAGGAGGAGATGGCGCGCCAGGTCGCGAATGCATTTGCCGGGAAAATGAATCTGTGCATCGAGGCTCCGACCGGCGTTGGAAAAAGTTTCGCATATCTCGTGCCGGCAATATATTTTGCCATTGAACTTCGCATGCCTGTCGTCATAAGCACTGAGACCATAAGCCTTCAGGAACAGCTCGTTGAAAAGGATCTTCCACTATTGCAGAAATTGATGGGCGTTGATTTCTCCGTCGCCCTTGCCAAGGGAAGGAGCAATTACATCTGCAGGCGGCGTCTCTCCCTTATCGCCGGCGAACATACCGAATATCTTCCCGCCGATTCCATGCGTTCGGATGTGGAGCGACTGGCAATATGGGCTGAATCCGCGGAGGAGGGGAGCCTCTCAGAAGTCGATTTCCAGTTCGACCGTTCATGCTGGGACTATGTCTGCTGCGAGACCGGAAACTGCTCGAAGCCTAAATGCGTCTACTTCAAGAGATGCTTTTATTGGAGGGCAAGGCGCAAATGGGAGACAGCCGACATCATAGTCTCCAACCATGCGCTGTTCTTCACGGATCTCAAGATCAAGAGTTCCGAGAATCTTGAGATGAGCCTTCTGCCTATATATGGAGGACTTGTCCTGGATGAGGCCCACACTCTCGAAGATGAGGCCGCCCAGCATCTCGGCCTGCATATTTCCAGCGCAGGCGTCAGGCTTTTCCTCAAGAGGCTCTTCGATCCGCAGAGAGGCAAGGGACTCCTCATGAGGGCCGGAGATGAGGAACTGAAGCTCAGGGGCGAAGTGGCGGAACTTATGGATGCCACGGAGATATTCTTCGAGAAGGTAAGGGAGTTTGCAGCGGACTATGAGGATAATGTCATCAGGATAAGGAAGGCGGACTTCATTGTCGATATCCTCTCCGAACGGATCGGTCATCTGGAACACAGGCTCAATGAATATCTTAAGACCCTCGACAAGGAGGAGGACGACAATCTCAAGCAGGAACTTTCAGCGATGTTGCTGAGATGCGAATACTACAGGCTCGCAGTTGCCGATTTTGTTGCGATGCGCCTTGAAGACCATGTCTACTGGATAGAGAAGGGCGGCAGGAACGAGATGAACATCCAGCTGTATGCCGCTCCCCTCAATATCAGTGAGATACTCAGGAACATCCTTTTCAACGGTGAGGTGCCGGTGGTGCTTACGAGTGCGACTCTTTCTGTCTCAGGCAAACTCGACTACTACAAAAAAAGGATTGGATTTGAAAGGGGGACGGAGGAAGTCCTCGGGACACCGTTCGACTATGAGAACCAGGTGCAGATCTATATCCCGAAGGACATGCCACCTCCGGACGATGAGAATTATCTCGGTGCAGCCTGTGACGAGATCGAGAACTACATCAGGATGACACACGGGAAAGCATTTGTCCTCTTTACCAGCTATGATACGATGAAGCGCAGTTCAGAAAGACTGCGCGGTTTTTTCGATGATCTCGGGATCACCCTCCTTGTCCAAGGTGACGGTAAGAGCCGGACGGCCATGCTTACTGAATTCAAAGATAATGTTGACTCAGTGATATTCGGCGTGACGAGTTTTTGGATGGGGGTCGATGTTCCAGGAGAAGCTCTAAGCAATGTGATAATCACAAAGCTTCCTTTTGCGGTTCCGAGCCACCCCCTTGTGCAGGCACGGAGCGAGAAGATCGAGAGGGAAGGGGGCAGGGCGTTCATGGATTATTCGCTCCCTGAGGCGGTGCTCAGGTTCAGGCAGGGCGTGGGACGCCTCATCAGGAAGAAGACCGACAAGGGCATCATAGTCATCCTCGACCGCCGTATCATCTCAAAGCGCTACGGCAGCATCTTCATAAAATCCCTGCCCAAATGTCCGGTGGAGATTGTGTGAAAACTCGTAACTCACAACTTGATACTGGATACTTAAAATTGGAAGGAGCGATGTTACCAGTCGTATATGGAACCGCCTAAAGTGGATAAACCTCTGGCCGGTAATCTTATCTTGCGATTTGAAATCTGAAATTGAGAAATTAAATAGCCTTTAAATATTAAATATCAGGAGACATCACAAATGACAGAAAACCAGACCGCCAATCCAGCCCCTTTGGGACTCATGGGATTTGGGATGACAACCGTCCTTCTCAACATTCACAATGCCGGTTTTTTCCCGATCAGCGCCATGATCCTGTCTATGGGATTGTTTTATGGCGGGATTGCACAAATAATAGCTGGTGTCATGGAGTTCAAAAAAGGAAACACCTTTGGACTGACCGCATTCGTTTCCTATGGTCTGTTTTGGATTACGCTTGTAGGACTGATCGTTGCTCCCAGACTGGGACTGGCGGAAAAAACACCCGAAGCCTTTATGGGATGGTATCTTTTCATGTGGGGAATATTTACTCTCTTCATGCTGCTTGCCACTTTTAAGGGCAGTCGTGTCCTGCAGTTCGTTTTTCTCTCTCTTACTGTCCTGTTTTTCATGCTGGCGGCGCGTGACTGGCTGCAATCCCCACTGGTTGGCACAATGGCCGGCTGGGAGGGTATTGTCTGCGGAGCCAGCGCGATTTATCTGGCTATGGCTGAAGTGATCAACGAGAAATACGGAAAAGTTGTATTACCGATTGGGTGATACTTTTGCAGCTTTGACGCGGTTTCTTGCTTAGAGTGATTCGCGGTTTATATTTCCGAACTTATCAACAAATAAAATTACGAGGTTCACAAATGATAAAAGTGATAGTCACCGGTGCAGCCGGACGGATGGGGAGGAGACTTACGTCTCTTATATTATCTTCAAAAGACATTAAGCTTGTTGGAGCGACGGAATTCGACAAGAGCCCATTTCTTGGCAAGGACGCCGGACTCGTCGCAGGGGGGGAAGCATGCGGTGTAATCATCGAAGCCGATATCAAACCTCTTCTCAAGGGCGCGGATGCCGTCATTGATTTCAGTACCGGTCCTGTCGTGGAAAATGCGAAACTCGCAGTCACCGCAGGCGCAGCCGTTGTCATTGGGACGACTGCCTTTACGGATGCAGACAAGAAGACCCTTGCGGATCTCGCAGGAAAAGGTGGACGGATTGTCTTTGCTTCGAACATGAGCGTAGGAATAAACCTGCTCTTCGATATTTCTGCGAGAGTCGCAAAGATCCTCGGAGACGACTACGACGTCGAGATCGTCGAGATGCACCACAACAAGAAGAAGGATGCTCCGAGCGGTACGGCTGTCAGCCTTGCAGAAGCGATCGCGAAGGCGAGGGGGCTCTCTTATTCTAAGGATGCTGTTCACGGGCGCAAGGGACTTGTCGGCGAAAGGAAAAAGGCTGAGATAGGGATACATGCAGTCCGCGGCGGTGACGTCGTTGGCGATCATACCGTGATCTTCGCCACTGAAGGCGAGAGGATAGAGCTTGTGCACAAGGCATCGAGCCGTGATAATTTTGCAAAGGGAGCCTTGAAGGCCGTACGTTTTCTTGTGAACGCCAAGCCCGGCCTCTACAGCATGCAGGACGTCCTCGGTCTAAAATAAAAAGTCAGTCATGGGGAAATTTTCCACATTTGCTGGTTCAAGGAAGGTCAAGATCTTCCTGCTTGTATTTTTCGTTCTTCTGCTGGGGATAATCTTCTCATCGTGCAGCACCATCTACGGCCTGTATTGCCGGAGCCAGATCAAGTCCGGACTAAATACCCCGGGAACATTCGGCAAGGCGAGGCTTGAAGTCATCCAGGACATTCCTGTTCTTCATCTTTATGGGACTCCTGAAGAGATGGGAAGACAGTATGGCACTCTGCTCAGGAAATCGCTGAGCTCCCTCAATGGCTATCTCCATGCATTCGTTCCCGCAGAAAAGATCGAGAGCCTGATTTCAGCCGCAAAATCCCGTGAGAAGAACCTGCCACAGGAGGCAGTGAAGGAGCTCAAGGCGATATCCGAAGCTTCCGGAGTGCCGTATGAAGTGCTCCTTACTTTCAATATAACTCCCAAGATGGCATGCAGTGCACTGGCAGTGTGGGGAAAGACAACCACCGACGGCGAGATGATTCTTGGCAGGAATGCCGACTATTACGGATTCGGCCTATCCGACCGCGGCAGCATGCTCATTGTATATCATCCGAATGAGGGGAAGAAGGTTCTTTCCATAAATTTCATTGGGATGATCGGGGCGTTTACCGGTATCAATGAGGATGGAGTCGCCTTTGGAAACATGCTTGTATTCAACAGTTCAGAACCGGAATTCAATGAGGATGGCGTTACGATCCAGCTTCTCCTGCGACAGGCTGCGCACAAGTCTTCCAATGTCGGGGAGTTCGGACGATATCTGATTGATCAGAAGCACCTTATATCCATGAATGTGATGGTTGCAGACACGAAGAATGCAAAAATTCTCGAACTCGGAACCGTCAGATCCAAGGAAAAAAATCCTGTCGGTGATTTTCTTGCCGTGTCAAATTATTTCATTGATCCAGATATGGGATCTGGAGGATTCAAATGTCCAAGATATGATTCGCTCATGCGTTCTGTAGAGGAGAACTCAGGGAAGTACAACGAGAAGATCATGGAGAACGCACTACGTGATGCGATCATCGAGGGGCTTAACCTGCAGGCGGTTGTTTTTCAGCCGTCGAAGATGGTGATGCATATCTCGGTGAACAAGATCCCAGCCGCAGAAGGTCCTTACAGGGAATTCAACCTAAAGGAGCTTTTCAAGGATTGAGGATTATGGTATAGTCCCTTTATAAAAATTAAAATGATGCATATATCATGGTAAAACGAGAAATAGTCCGCAAAATAAGGAAGATCCTGAAGACAGGAAAATCTTCAGAGCTGAAGAGTTTCCTGGAATCACTCAACCATTCCGACACCGCAAGATGCGTGACCGACCTTTCCGAAAAGGACAGGGAGAAACTGTTTAGCATGCTTCTTCCAGTCGATGCGGCTTCAGTTCTCAGGGATCTTCCAGATTCACAGGCTGCCGATGTGATCGAAGAGATGAATCCCGGCAAGGCTGCGGATATCGTAGAAGAAATGCCCAGTGCCGACAGGGTAGACGTCCTCCATGACATGTCGGAGAATGCGGCTGATGCCATTCTCGACCAGATGGAACCTGAAGAGGCGGCCGATGCAAGGAATCTACTTAAGTATCCTGAGAATTCCGCCGGCGGAATAATGCTCACCGAATTTTTCTCATATGCAACTGACAAGACTGTCCAGTACGTCCTTGACGACCTGAAGAACAACCGGGATAAGTATAAACAGTTCATTGTCCAGTATATTTACGTGACATCTCCAGCCGGGAAACTTGAAGGCGTCCTCAAGGTAAGGGATCTGGTAATGGAACATTCAAATGCAGGTCTCAAGGATATAATGCTGAAGAATCCCATCTCGGTCAATGTCAATGATGGCGTGGAAAAGCTGATCTCGGTGTTCAGTGAGCATAATTTCATAGGACTTCCTGTAGTTGATTCCGAAAAGAAACTGCTGGGGATAATACTCAGATACAGGCTTCAGGAAGCCGTAGGGGAATTGACAAGCGAATCGTTCTTGAAGGCAAGCGGTATCGTCGGTGGCGAAGAGTTCAGGAGCATGCGCTTGTCGAGGAGGGTTTTCCGGAGACTGTCCTGGCTCAGTATCAATGTCTTCCTCAACGTGATAGCAGCCAGCGTTATCGCCTTGCATCAGGATACGATATCCGCGGCAGTTGTGCTTGCAGTGTTCCTGCCTATAATTTCGGACATGAGCGGCTGCTCGGGAAAACAGGCTGTTGCAGTCAGCATCAGGGAGCTCACTATAGGCCTTATTTCGCCCGCCGACATGTTCATGGTATTTCTTAAGGAGTTCGCCGTGGCCGCGATCAACGGAATCGTGCTGGGACTTCTTCTCGCGTCGGTGGCCATCATGTGGAAAGGTAACATGTATCTTGGACTGATAGTCGGTGCGGCGCTGGCACTGAATACGATGCTGGCTGCAGTCCTGGGTGGACTTCTCCCCTTGATGCTCAGGAAGATGAAGATGGATCCAGCTCTTGCATCCGGTCCAATCCTTACGACAATCACGGACATGTGCGGATTTTTCTTCGTCCTTACTTTCGCAAGCTGGGCCATTAATTATATAAAATGAACCAGTATGTGTCTGTAACTTCTCGAAAAAGATTGGTCGGGGCGGAGAGACCATCTTCGGTTCATATTAGCTTCGACGGTTAAAATTCGAACTCTCGACCTTCCCGAGACCCGCCTTGCGGCGTATTCGAGGCACGCTATGGAGTGGAGGAGCAAATAATACGTTGGATGCTTATTGCACTCTTCTTTTTCTTAATCGCCATTTCCCACATTACCGCATCGCTTCTTGTTTGAAAGGGCTTTGAATAAACCAGTTTCCAGGGACCTCGGTTTCTTGTAGCTGGTGTCTTGCCACGTTGATGTTCGGCGAGGCGTCTTTCAAGATTGTCGGTGGAGCCGATATAGTATCTACCTGAAGAATTGCTCTGGAGTATATAAACAAAAAATAGCATGAATAGTTGGTCGGGGCGGAGAGATTCGAACTCTCGACCTTCTGCTCCCAAGGCAGACGCGCTAAACCAGACTGCGCTACACCCCGAAATGGTGAAAAACATTAATACAAGACAAAAAATAATATTTCAAAAGAACTCTCGACCTCCCCGAGGCGCTTGTCGCGCTCGGGGCGCGCTAAACCAGATCCGCCTTCGCTGAGAAGCTACGGCATGACAAGCTGCGCTACACCCCGACAAAAGGAAGTTTCCTGTCAAAAAGGGGCAATACTGTAGCTCGACTTCGATAATTAGCAAGTCATCTGTCAACCTAGTTTCGAAGCGGCTTGCAGATCAATGGCGAGATTTCATTTTTGTTCAAATCACGTCGTTGATATTCCAATGGAGATTATTTAGAACTTCTTTCATGGCGCAGATCGTCGGCTGGGACATGCCGTAACGCGGTTCGTAGTGGGATACTGCAAACAGGATCGAAGTACCGAGAGCCGGTCCGAGGAAACGGTGCGGCCTGCTGTACTTGCCGTTGCAGAGATGGATGAAGGGTTTTTTAAGCTCACGTTTCAGCGTCATCGTGGTGCGGAAGGCTTCTGCGAGTTCTTCCGGAGTATCGACTGTGGTCACGATCTTCACAACGTCAGGACCACGTGACTCGACTTCTCTCAGATGTTCAAGCACCTGTTCGGTCGTCCGTGCGCACTGCATATGCGAAGAGATGACCACGTCTGCGCCTTTGGAATGTATCTTGTCAATCAGGCGTTTCTGCTTCTCAATTGCCTGGGCGTTGTGTGTTATTTCCATGGGAGAGGGATCATAGAGATCGCCCATTACATCAATGATTGATGCGCCGGCGTCGGCTGCATCCAGCAAAAGTATCTGCCTGTCGTCATCGCTGGATTTGCTCCATTTGTCATTGCGATAGAAGAAAAACATGAAGGGCAGGGCTACCGCATCGATGATGCTTTTCAGCGACTCACGGTTCCTGAACTCCGGCATCAGATCCGACAGGTCGATGGCGATGCCCTGCGCACCTTCGAATTCGGAGTTCCTGGATTCGGCGATAAATTCTGCCGGCGTCTGACCGGCCATGATGCTTGTGATTACCGGTGCCTGCTGGTTGAGAAAGGATTTTTTCATATTGATTCTTTTAGAACTACCCTTTGTTGATCGTTAACACCACTTTGCCCAGATTCTCCTGATGCTGCAGGATAGAGTGGGCTTCTTCCGCACTGGTGATCGGCAGTGTTCGATGGATCAGCACTTTGATTTTTCCTGAGGAGAAAGAAGGCCATAATTGTTTCTCCAATCCCGCCAGGATTTCAGCCTTCATCTCGGAAGAGCGGCTGCGCAGCGTACTTCCAATCAACTTGATGCCGCGCCGGAAGAAGTCGCCCATGTCGATCTCACCTTGAGTCCCACCAAGCGAGGCGATGACGATCCAGCGTCCGCCACGCGCCATTGTCTTCAGGCATGGTCCAAGCTGTGATCCGGCGACACAGTCCATGGCGATATCGACCGGATGTTTCGCCAATACTGATGCAATCTCCTGGACTTTTCGGTTGATTATCACATCGGCGCCAAGCTGTCTGACAAACTGGACTTTGTCTTCCGAACCGACAGATGTGATAACTTTCGCCCCCATTGTCTTTGCCAGTTGGATCGCAGCCATGCCAAGACCGCTGGCACCGGCCTGGATGAATACTGTGTCTCCAGCTTTCATACCACCTTCGACACAGAGATTCAGATAGGACGTGGCGAAGGCTTCCGGAATTGCAGCCGCCTCGAGCATCGAAAGCCCTTTTGGCACCGGCAATGCCATGTCTGCCGGAACTGCGACCCTTTCCGCATATCCTCCACCTCCAAGCAGTGCACAGACCTCGTCGCCTGTTTTCCACCGGCAATTTTCAGGAGCCTGAATTACTTTGCCTGCAACTTCCAATCCCATCCATTCCGGCCATCCGGGAGGAGGGGGATACTTCCCTTCACGCTGCAAAAGGTCCGCACGGTTTAACGCGGTGGCGTGGACTTCAACCAAAATCTCATTTTCTCTGACGCACGGTTCCGGGACTTTCGCCCATGACAATGATTTGTCCTTCCCAACAATTATCGCATGCATGTCATTTCCTCCATTTTTCATATCCGGAGGCCGCCAGAAGAACTTCCTGCACCAGATAATCATGTTCATAGGAGTAGGGGTTTTGGATTTCGCCGTTGACTATCTTCGCAAACTCCACCAATTGGTCCTCATAGCGGTTGCGGATGATTCCGAAATCGATTGTGTGTTCGCCTGCAGCATATCCTGGAATTGCTTTTTTCAGCACTAGATTCATAAGCAATGGTCTGCCGTCAAAACGTTCCAACGGACAGAGTTCAACAGAACCATTTGTGCCGCATAGCTTGAATCGTCTCCGGTTGAGACCGTCAACCTCCATGCTGCAAGCACGCAGGGTCACTGACGCGCGAGGATATTCCAGGACAGCCAGGCAGTTGTTCTTGATCCTGTCGGGAAATCCTGGCGCGGATTTGAGGAACGGGGTGACTCCCTGCGGCCGGCCCATGATTGCTACGACAAGATCGACGAGGTGGCAGCCCAGATTGAACATGATGCCGCCTTTAAACTTGCCCATATACTCCTGATATTCATTGCCGCCATAGTTGTGGCTCATGTTGGCATGGATTTCGAATACATCTCCAAGCCAGCCCTTGTGCACCGCGTCCATGATCCATTTCATCGCCGGATTTCCACGGAACATGTAGCCCATCTGAAAGGGCAACTTTCTGGCCTTGCAGCCGTCAAGAAGTTTTGCGAACTTCGCAAGATCATCGCCGCCGGGCTTGTCCATGTGCATCGCCAGATTGCGTTCCATGCAACGGAATGCGGTCGGAACCAGGTCGAGGTTCGGTGTTTCGACGGTCGCTGCCTGGAGTCCGGGAACATTGAAGAGTTCTTCTTCGGTCATCCACTTCAATCCATCATACGGCTTGAGATCTGAACCTGCGAATTTCGCAGCCTTGCTGGCACGGTCATCGACTATGCCGACAAGCTCGAAAAGATCCGGCCTGAGGCGCAGTGCGCTGAGCTTTGCCGCAGCATGTTCGTGGCATATGCCGATCTGTCCGATTTTGATTTTGTCCATGGAACTCAACTCCAGCGTTTCATCCCACCCAGTTGAACTGCGGATTCTGTTTTTTTACGATTTCTGTGATCCTGAGAACTTCCAGCGCATCGGAATTTTTTACAGGAAATGGAATATTTCCGCGGATGGCCTCATGCAGATGCCTTGCCATCTCTGTTTCAACCTGTTCCCACATGTTCGTGTCCGGTACTACTTTGCGGGTCTCCTCAATCCATGGCAGTTCCTTTTCTGCGCCAAGGGCTCTTCCGGGTACGGGAGTGCCAGCATCAGCGGTGGCTTTGGGCCAACGGAATTTCGGGTCAAGATATTTGAGATGGATATTTTTCTGATCCTGCTCGTAGACCAGCGTACCACGGTCGCCGTAGATCGTGCAATATGGTCCTGCCAGCGCCACCGAATTGCTGATCTCAAGCTCGATCACAGCATCGTTCTTGCCGATGAGAGTGATCTTGACATGATCGTCGCCGTCGCCCGGCGTCAGGACGCGCCTGAGATAGCTCCAGACATCACGCACCGGGGCACCGAGAAGCTGCAATCCCTGATCGAGGAGATGAGGGCCCCAGACACTGAGTTGTCCACCGCCGCAGTCAAGCCGCATCTGCCAGTCGTTCCGGCGCATGAACACATGATGCTTGCATAGCTTCACCACCTGTATTTTTCCCAGAAGACCCTTTGAAATGATTGCACAGGTATTCTCAAAGGCGGGTTCGAAGCGGTGGTTGTGGCCGAAAAAAAGTTTCCCAGGATACTTCTTGTCGAGGCGTTTGAGAAGACGGTAATCTTCCGCCGTCACCCCGATTGGCTTTTCAAGGAGGACGGTTTTTCCAGCGAGGAGCGCCTGTGCCGCATTCTGGGCATGATCCAGAGAGCGTGTGGCGATGATGGCCAGCTCCATTTCCGGATCGGAGAAAAAATCGGCGAGGCTGGCATATCCCTTTCCACCGAACTCCTTTGCCTTGGCGTTGACACGGTCCTGGTCTATGTCGCAAAGCGCGACAAGTTCATACTTTTTGCGGTCCTGCGAAAAGACCCGGCAATGCTGGGCACCGATCCTTCCGACACCGCATACTCCGAATTTAATGGCTTTCATAAGATATTCCTTGACTTCTTAATGACACTTTTGCTTGTTCTGATTATAATATCGTTGCTTTCTTCTGGCAATCTTCGATTCGGACTATTATTGAAAAGGTTGATGTAAGAAATACTGGATTTCAGAAATATTGCACATATATTGCAAATGAATCAATCAATGGGGATCCTTAATAGGAAAAATAACATGAAACTGCAGGAAATCGCAAAGCTCGCGGGGGTTTCACCGGCAACAGTGTCACGTGTGTTCAGCCATCACCCGAATATCAGGAGCAAGATAAGGGAACATGTGTTTGCCATTGCCAAGAAACACGGCTATCATCCACGCCTTTCGACCAAACAGCGCAATGTGGTCATTATTCTGCCCGGAGATGAGATATACCCGATCCGCAACTGCCTGGAGATGGTGATGATGGCCTTGACCCTTGTGCTTCCAAAGCATGGGTTCCGCATCGAGGTTCTGCCTCAGGACAATATCGACCGTCTCGACAGCATCCAGTTCTGCGGTGCTGTGGCAATTGGAGCCGAACCTGATGACTTTAGAAAATGGCCGGAACGTTTTTCAGCTCCGCTTGTACTTGTGGATCGCACAGCACCACCGCACTCTCCGAATGTGTATTCGGTGCGTTCAGACGAGGTCCAGGGCATGAACATTGCCATTGCACATCTCCATGAGCGTGGATGCCGGAAGATCGGTTGCATAATCTACGGTACTCCAGGCACTGGCAATACCGATGTCCGCAAAGCCGCAGTTGTGAAGGCTCTCAATTCCAGAAAACTTCCGTCGCATGAGAATCTCGTCCATTTTTGCAGCAGCGATAACTATGTGGAGATAATCGGTAAGCTGCTCAAGCAGGGAATTGATGCGCTGTTTTGTCCGGGAGGTAATGCCGGAATTGTCGCGGCCTATGCACTTTCGCTCTATAATCGCCGTGTACCGGAAGACATTTCTCTTATTGCATCGGAACACAAGCTGTTCTCACATTATGCCACGCCACCGCAGACTACCATCACCCAGGACCATGTCGGACTCGCGGAGATCACAGTAAGCATAATAGAATCTTTCCTGGAGAAAAAGACTCTGCCGCAACGTCTGGTACTGCCTTACAATCTGATCATCCGCGATAGCGTAAGAAATCAGGAATCGTAATATGTAGAGGCTGTTTGCCTGTCAAACCGCTCTCAGCCTAGCTTCGAAGCTGCCGGTTCATCCAGGAAAAGATGACAGTCCGGATGCTTTTTCATTATGGAAGCCGGCACCATGTTCGTGATATCTCCTTTTACAGTGTTCTTTACGGCTTCAGCCTTCCTGCTGTCGGGGACAGTGCAGATTATTGTCTTGCTCTTCATGATTTGCCTTATTCCCATGGATATGGCGCGTTTTGGGACATCCTCGAAAGTCTTGAACCATCCTTCCCCTTGCTGCTGCTTCCTACAGGCGTCATCAAGGTTTACGACGATATAGGCTTTTTCGGTGTCGAAGTCCGCCGGCGGATCATTGAAGGCTAGGTGCCCGTTTTCTCCAATTCCCACGAATGCCACGTCGATCTCAACTTTGCCAATAAGTTCTCCAAGTCTCTCACATTCCTTGTCGGGAGTGGGATTATCACCATCGACATAGTTGAATTTCTTCAGTGAAGGGATTTTATCGACAAATCTCTCCTTCAGATATTTCCTGAAGCTTGCCGGATGGGTGATCGGGATGCCGATATACTCGTCGAGATGGAAGGCCGTCACCTTCGACCAGTCGATGTCGGACTTGATGAGTTCCGCGAGCATCTCGAACTGGCTTGCACCGGTTGCGACGATGATGTTGGCGAATCCCTTTTTCTTGATTGCGTCCTTTACCGCCTGTCCTCCCTTTGTCGCCGCTTTTTTTCCGTTTTCGATCTTGTCATTGCTGATCTTGATTTCCATTTTTATTTTCCTTCCATGTTAAATAATTTTGTGGATTCTCTCATTGCCAGTTCAGGTCTGAGCCTTAGAGATTTCTTCGAAGATCTGTCCTTGTCCACTGCCATCGAGAATGCCTGTTTCACCATTTCGGAGACCGGAGCCCTTACTGTTGTGAGAGGAGGGATTGCGAGATCAGCAGATGGAATGTCGTCGATGCCGACAAGGGAAATGTCATCCGGCACGGAAATTCCGGCAGAATGAAGCGCCTTGAGAGCACCAAGGGCGGTGATGTCGTCGGATGCAGCCACTGCTGAAGGAAGATTTTTCACGGCACGTTTCATCATGATGTTCATTGCTTTGAATCCGGCATCGGTCTGATCTGAAACCGAGATTGAATGCCTTATGGACATGTTATACTTTGCTGCGAATTTCGCAAAAAGCGCCTTTCTTGTCATTGATGACTTGGAATCTGTTCCTATGAATCCAATATCCAAGTGGCCAAGCATCTTCAGATGATCGAGGATAAGCAAGACAGCATGCTCCTCATCCATTTCGATCCGGGAAAGGCCGGCAATATCCCTGCCTGAACCTATCTGGACAGCTGGGATACCCCTTTTAATGAAAGGCTTGAGCCAGGACATTCCCAGATGGCTTCCGCAGATGATGATGGCGTCGGGGGAATACCTTAGGAGGGAGTTGATGTCGACTTCCATGGAACTGTCGGGTGAATATCCGGTAAGCAGGATTGAGAAGCCCCTTGCGCGCCCCAGTTCCTGTATTTCCCGGATCATTTTTCCGAAGAAGGGATCCGAGAAGTCCTTGACCACGACGCCAACTGACTTTGAACAGTCCCCGCGCAGGCTGAGAGCTGCCGCGTTCTGGACGTAGCCGAATTTTTCAGCAAGTTGGCGGATCTTCCTTACGGTTTCCTCCGAAGCGCCGATGTCCACCGCCGTTCCAGTCAGCGCCCTGGATACCAGGGACCTTGATATCCCGAGTTTCCTTGCAATGTCTTTCTGTGTTATCATTTTTCCTTTCAATGCAATCTCACACGTGTGAGATAAGATGCGGTGGAATTCCGGAATGTCAAATGCATATGGCGAAATTTTTAAGAAAATCTCGGAAGCCATGAAGATAATTCAGGACTGGTCTTATAGGGGGCCTTTATTTGATGTAGGGTTCGCCGTCTCGGCGAAGAGTCTTGTCCGTGACGGACAACTCTACATCTTCTTCGGATAGTATCCCAAGGGCATCTTCACTTCAGCTTCTCCGCGAGTTTCTTCACGTTTTCGTCATTTAGGAGTTCGGGGAATCTCTTCTTGAGTTCGGCGAATGTCTTCTTCGCCTCATCGAGCTTGTTCTGTCTCATTGAAATATCGATGCTGAGCAGCAATGCCTGGCGTGACAAGTCGGGATCGTCGGATAGGATGAAGACAGACATCGCATATCGGTTTGCACGGGTGAGATCCTCATTGTTCTCAGAGAGCATCTTGCCGAGACCGAGTCTTGCCCTTGCAGCCGCATTCCTGCTTGCAGCGTTCTCTATGCATTTTTCAAAGACAAGTGATGCTTCATTTTTCTCGCCCTTGGCGAGCAGGGCCATGCCCAGCAGGGAAAGCAGATCGGCCTGGAGCGCCTTGTCCTGTGTAAGGACCTTCTCGGCATCCCTGAAGCTCTTTAGTGCTTTGTCGATTTCACCCTTTTTCTGATGCAGGAGACCGATAGCCATATATCCTCTGAGCCTGCTGTCACCGTCAGGGCTCCTTATCAGTGCGGTGTAGCATTTTTCAGCTGCATCCGTCCTGCCTGATTCTGAGCATTTTTTTCCAAGAAGGATGAGAAGTTCAGGATTGAGAGATGACATCTTTTCAGCCGACGATGAAATTTCCTCGAAGAGCTTGTCCGATTCCGTGGTGGGTTTTTCAGATATAATCGACCATAGAAGGTATTCCTTGCTCAGGAAAAGCAGGTTCGGGTCATAAGCGCTGTCTGATGCGGTCTTGCGGAATCCTTCCGCAGCCTTGGAGAATTCTCCCTTTATGAAATCCATATAGGCCAGATAGAAGACTGCATTGCCGTAGATGTCGCGGTTCGAGGAGCAGTCCTTCACGAGTTTGTTGAGGATTACCCGTGGTTCATCAGAATCCGGTTTTTCATAAAGTGTCAGGATTGCGACCCTCAGCAGGGCATCAGGCTGGAGCGGTGAGGAAGGATAGCTGTCTACCAGACGGCGGTAGGTTATAATGGCCTCCTTCTCATTCTTCAGGAGTTCCTGGCATTTCGCCATCCCGTAAAGGCATTCAGGCTTGAATTCATCGGGGCAGTCGCTGAGGATGTCTTTATAGAGTGACAGGGAAGTATCCACCTGCGAGAGATTTGCAAGGGTGGATGCAAGTGCGAGCCTGAGGATTGTCCTTTCCTTGACATCACGTGCAGAATTTACGGCTTCCTTGAAAACGGTCGTCTTCGCGTGCGGGGATGTAAGAACCTTGGACAGGTTGCCGGAGATCGCAAGCTTTGCTTCCACCGATATCCTTGGATTCTTGAAAAATAATCCTGCTTCCTTCTCTGCATCATTAAGTTTTGCCTGGCCGATCAGGCATTGGACTGACATGGTTGCGGCTTTCGAATAATATTCGATGCTCGATTTAGGGGAGAGTATGATTGCCGAGAGGGTTTTCCTGGCATCGGACAGCAGTCCCTGTTCCATCTGGATCGAGGCCTTGATATAATAAAGTTTTTCGGACTGCGAATCGACCCCCGAGCTTTTTCCTATCTCGGCGTCGAGTTCCTTCATGAGCCTTGGGAATTCCCTTGCAAGGAAGAGGGATTCGAACTTTCTGAAGTATGCCTCCCGTCCTGCGGGAGTGTCAGGAAACTGCACCAGGATCTGCTCGTAGAGTTCAGCTGCTTCCTGATGTTGCTTTTTCCTGGAAAAATATCCAGCGAGATAGTTTAATGCGGCGCACATCACCTCCGGTGGCGTGTCCTTTGAATCTGTAAGTGCCCTGATGTTCTTCAATGCCTCGTCGCCGTTGTTCTCCTTGTCGAATATGGAGGCAAGTTCAAGCTGGGCGTAGGCGGCATACAGGTCGTTTTTCGATGCCAGTGAGCTGAACTCCTTTTTCGCCAGATCGTTCCTCCCGAGTTCAGCATTGAATTTTCCTAGATTGTATGATGCCGCACGTCTGACTTCCGGTGAAATTCCGGGGGACGACTTGAGCTCCTCGAGCATGGAGGAGGCAGACCTCCTGTTCTCCTCAGTTCCAGTTTTGAACAAGGCGGCAGCATAGTTGACCTTGACCGCAGGCACAGTCTTGAGGTCGGGAAATTTCTTGAAGAAAAGCTGATATGTCGCGAGTGCCCGCTGCAGATCCCCGGCCGAGGAATATGCGTCGGCCATCTGGGAGAGGGCGTCGGCGATGAGCGGATCATCGGGGAATTTGTCGATAATCTTCCTGTATTCCTCAATGGCAAGCTGATAATGGCCTCTCCTCGAAAGCCCGTCGGCCAGGCGGAGCTGTTCATCGATGTAGAGTTTTTTCCTGTCATCAGTGACATCTTGTGCCGCGAAACAGCGGAAAAAAGGGGTGCAGAGCATGGCCAGCAGCAGGAATCGCCACAAGTAAGCTGACGCATGCTGCAGTCCGGGGTTGAACTGCGAAGTCCGCATTTCGGCCATAGGCGATTACTCCGGGATTAGTGGCTCATTTGGACGGCTTTTCAGGGAGCGTGGCGAAAGATACGTTTCCGATGTCGACGTTCCTGCATGTGTCCAATACGGTGATGATCTTTTCATATGAGGTGTTCCTGTCAGCCCTGATTATGACCGGCTGCCCCGGATACATCTTTGCCTGTTCGCCAAGAAGGTCCCCAAGCCTGGACGGTGAATATTCTATGGAATTCAGGAAGATCCGTCCCGCAGAGTCGATGTTGATGACGATCTCAAGCGGGAATTTCGGTGACATGTCTCCTGTCTTGGATGTGGGGATGCTTATACCGAGTTTCAACTCCCATTCCGCATAGATTGACGCGGAGATGAAGAAAAGCAGGATCAGGAAAGCTATGTCAACCATTGGCGCTATCTGGAATCCTATGCCAGTTTCCCTGAAATGTCTCTTGAAATTCATGCTGCTTCTCCGGGTGGCTATTTATTGATCATCAGTTCGATCATCTTTCTGGAAATCCTGCTGCTCTTTGATTCGAGGTCGGTGACGAGTGCCTTGACCCTTCCCCTGAAGAACGCATAGATGAGCATGGCAGGTATTGCTATGACAAGGCCTGCGGCGGTGTTGGTGAACGCCATTGCTATACCTTTGGCAACCATGGTCGGGCGCGGGGTCATGGCTTCGGACTGCAATGCGCCGAAGGACACTATCATTCCCATCACGGTTCCGAGAAGGCCGACAAGAGGGGAGACTATTCCTACATCCTGAAGGTATTGTATGCGCTCCCAGAGATTTCCAGCCTGTCTGGATCCTTCATCCTCCATGGCGCCTTTCATCATCTCGTAAGAGGCCTTGGGATTCTTAGCAACCTCAAGACCTGTCAGTACCACCTTTGACACAGGAGTGTCGTTCTTGGAACAAATCTCCTCGACAAGACGGATGTCCTTTTTTATGATCGCATCTTCGATCTGTCCTACCAGGGAATCAGGCGCGATAAGATCCTTCCTGATGGAGAATGAATAGTAGAACACAAGGCATAGGGCGAGGAATGAGAGCGCATAGAGCACCGGCATGAGCGGGCCACCCCTGTTCAGCATCTCTCCGATCGTTGGTTCGCTTGGTGCCGTCGCTCCGGCTTTTGCAGAACTTTCGGCAGTGGCGGGCGCCGCATAAGTGGAATATGAAAAGGAGAGCGACGTGAATGCCGCAAAACCAGCAAGGAGCACGATGAAAAAATATGTCCTCAAATTACACCTCTCATTTTTGATGAATGGGACTCTTCATATCCGCTTATGCATAGCAAAAGAAAATAATTCGAAGCTCCATTGTTTGAAATAATGCGTGAATAATGCAATAATATACCTCTATTCTTTTTAATTTCCATATTTCATATTCGCCGGTTCGGGGCGGTCCTGCGATACAACAGTGAAAGGCGTTGATGAGACTTTTAAAGGAATTCGTTAAAGATCCGGTTGGCATAGGCGCTGTAATTCCAAGCTCAAGATATCTTGCCAAGGTAATGACCTCTGACATCGGGCTCGAACACGCTGAAAATGTGGTAGAGATCGGGCCTGGCAGCGGAGTCTTCACATCGAAGATCCTCAAGATCATCTCTCCAAAGGCAAAATTCTTCGTGGTAGAGCTCAATCCGACCATGCACAAGCATCTTTCAGAAAAATATCCAAATGTCAAGATATATAATGAAAGCGCGGAGAATCTTCCCGAACTGATCAAGAAGGAGAAGATCAGTTCCGTCGATGTCGTCGTGTCAAGTCTGCCATGGGCATCGTTTCCGACCGAACTCCAAAGCAAGCTTCTTGACGCGATCTACAAGTGTATTGCGAAGGGAGGCCGTTTTACGACGTATGGTTACATCCATGGCAAGATCATGCCCCGAGGGCATTCCATAAGAAAACTTCTGAAGCATAAGTTCCATACTGTTGAGACTTCTGAGATAATCTGGCAGAACCTGCCTCCCGCATTCGTCTACAAGTGCAAGAAGTAGAATCCAAGCACCAGACAAACGGGAAAAATCAGACAAATTCCTGCAAGTATGGAAAAATTCATGGACTGAAGAAATCCTGTTTGGAATTTTAAAACTGGAATTTCAATGGATTTATCTGGCCCGCCGGTTCACCCATTCGCCGATACTCCGAAACGTTCCTACTTGAATTCCGGCTGATGGGTCAGCTGCAGCACGCTCTGCCATACAGGCATTGTCGGATGTATTTTTTTCCGTTCGCTGACAGCGAGGGATATCGGCACATGTGTGAAATCAAGACCCCAGTATCCCACGACAATGTCGGTGCATCCTGCCATGGCCGCATGAACTGCCGACTGCGAGAAGATCAGGCAGTAGACGGCGTCAGTGCCACGCGCATCCACGCTCCTTATCACGTAGCTCGGATCAAAGTACTTCATGCTCACTTCGAATTTCTTCTCCTTGCCGTAGGCGACGATCCTGTCGCGGAGATATTCACCTATGTTGTTGTGCTTGATGTTCCCGGAGGCGTCCCTATGGATGGGGGCATTCATGAAGAGATCCTGTCCGGCTCCTTCAGCGACCATTATCACGGCATGCTGCTTCGCAGCAAGCCTCTTGCGCAGATGCTCGAGAAAACCGTTCGGTCCGTCGACTTTGAATGGAACCTCAGGTATGAAACAGTAGTTGACGACGCTGTTGGCGAGGGTGGCGAGTGCCGCAATGAATCCGCTGTCCCTTCCCATTACATGTATGAGGCCGACGCCGTTGTAGGCTCCCTTTGCTTCGTTGTGTGCGCAGGTGATTATGGGATGGGTCGCGTAGATGGCAGTTTCGATTCCAAACGTCCTGTGCATGAATGAAATATCATTGTCTATTGTCTTCGGGATGCCTACGACGCTAATCTGGAGGTTCCTCTTCAACGCCTCCTGGGCGATCGCATGCGCACCTTTGAGCGTGCCGTCTCCGCCGATACAGAACAGGATGTTCACGCCAAGCTTCTGGAGGGAGTCCACCATTGTCCCGATATCCTGATTTCCGCGGGAGGAACCGAGTATGGTTCCTCCAGCAGTATGGATGTCGTCGACTATTTCAGGATCAAGCCTGATTGGTTCGAGACCGAATGCAGGATTGAGTCCACGGTAACCGTATTTGATGCCTAATACTTCCGGAACATTGTATATCTCCATCAGCGTGCTTACTAGACCTTTTATCACGTCATTGAGCCCGGGACACAAACCACCGGCGGTCAATATCGCAGCTTTTGTCCTTGAAGGATCATGGAATATCTTTTCCCTTGGTCCGGCTTTTTCGAAGGTCAGGAATTTTCCAAACTGATTGAGTTCCTGGGTGAGCTCATGTGGATGCATTGAATAGTTCACGGCATAGTCGTCTGGAATGAAGACATTGCCTTCGAGAGGGGAATTAATCTGGGCCTTGCCGAGTCTGGTTATTGCAAAATCTTCAGGTTTCAAAGGATTCATTGGATATCTCCGTATGTGAATTGTGTGACAATGCGGTCGAGGAGGGGGGATTCTATTCCTCGCCGCCTCCGCTACCGCCAACAGACTGCCTGGCTGTGATCTTCGCTTGCGGAGCAGCAGTCAGGTAAAGCATGAAACCGAATGTCTGTTTAAGCTTCTTGTTCTTGTCGTCGTTCTTGTCCTGTCTGAAACCATATTCCAACGCAAGTTCCACGCAATGGAAGTTCCTTATGATCCTTAACATGCTGTCCCGGACCATGTGGTCGTCGATGTCATATGATATGTCAAATTCACCCCTCATCTTGTCGCAGATCGGGAAGGAAAGCTTGAAGTCGATGTCCTGGAACTTCGAGTAGCTCCTAAGGAAGGATGTTCCTGACATTATGTCGGTCAGGGAACTGCCCATCGAGTAGACACTTCTCTGATCGAAGTTGCGCTGGTAGTTGTAGTTCAGGGAGACCTTCCATTCATCAGTGATGTCGTAGGTGAATCCGATGAGGAACTTGTTGATATTGAAGTGTCCGGCATCAATAAGCAGGTCGGAGTTGATGTGGAAGTTGGGGAATGGATCGAGTCTGAGTTTTGTGCCGAAGTCGCCGATGTATGTGAATTTCTTGTCATCAAGATCTTTTTCACGGTTGAAGTGGAAGTCGAAATAGTTTTCCAGGGAAGCCCAGGTGTATATCTCCTCCTTGTTGTAATCGCCACGCCTTGTCTGCAGCCTGTTGGAGAGACCCAGCCTTATGAAGTTCTGCTCATTGATGCGGTCGATATCGTCGAAATAGTAGATCTTGTCACGGCTCAGGGTGGGATTCGGGATATAAGTGTAGTTCAGGTAAGGCACCATGACATGTCTTATCCCGTCAATATCCCAGAAGGCGCTCTTCACGTCGTTCCATGTCCTGTAGATCTTCGTGTTCATCTCAAGACCGGTTTCACCGACGAATCGTAGTTTCGCACCGCCCTTGTCGTCATAGTTGATGACATCTCCGCCGACCTGTGCTCCCTGGTCGTTGTCGACATTAAGGATCGTATTCAGGTCTTCAGGGGTGACTTTCGTCTTGGAGGTCTTTGAATAGTAAGTCAGCCTGAATCCTGCGCGCGGCATGAGGTTCAGCCAGTCAAAGAACTGCAGCGGATAGTAGAACATGTGCAGGGAATCGAATCTGAGCGACTTGTAGTCCTTGGGATCCACACGATTGCCCATTGTCCTGTCCTCGTCATAGTCGCGCCATTTCATCCTGAAGTAACCCAGGGTCGTCTCGCCCTGATATTGGATGTTGCTGAACAGCTCCTGTCGCGGAATGTCTATCCTGCCTTCAGGCAGACGTTCAACCTCGGAGAAGAAACTGTTTATCCTCTGCCTATAGTTGACAGACGCCGTGAAGCGGTTGAACTGGTAGTCAAGGCTTGCAAAAGTGGGCGGCTGGGGATCCTTGTCGTATCTGTCCTGAAAGAAGTCATAAAGGAAATTGATGTCGCTGAGCTTTTCGATCTGTCCGCGGAAATCCATTCTCGGTGTCACGTGGGTGATATTGTTGAGCTTGAGGTCATAGCGCCCATGGCCTATGTCGAAGCGCTGGTCGGTTGCCGCTTCCTTCTCCGGTTGCTGATCATAAAGACCATACATGAAACCATAGGTCTTTGATCTTTCAGTGGTGATGGTCATGTCCAGTCCGCCTCCCGGACCGCGTATCCCATAATAATCAAGGTAGAGGCTTGCTTCGATCAACGGATCGTCCCATAGGGAAAAGGTCTTCTTAGTCTGTATGAAAAAGCCCCAGTCGGTGTCGTGTCCAGCCCTTATATGCCAGCCCAGTCCCCTGTCATTCCTCGGTTTGTGCATTATCGGAATTGGCAGTATCGGTACGCCTCCGATATTTACCCAGCACCAGTATGCCCAGATGTCATATCTGCTGCCTATCGACCTGCTTCCCTTGTCGGACAGATCCACTATGTCCTCACGCGGAATCAGCTCGATCTTGCTTGCGCTGACGGAATAGTGCTCGTGGTTCTCTGCAAGATATTCGCAAGAGCTCATCTCTGCATTGTATATGGTTATAGTGCCATCCGCACCGCGTTCGGCTCGTTCACCCTTGAAGTAGTAGAAGTCGATGGTTCCCTCATACCTGCCAAGATCGAAGACTCCGCTTGTCAGGTTTCCGACGGCCTTCTCTCCCTCCCAGTCGATCTTCTCGGTGATAGTCTTCACAAGGATCTTCTGCTTGCCGGATGGCTTGCTCACATATCCTTCGATAATGACCTTGACCTTCGGATCTTCCTGCAGTTTCTTGAGTTGTTCGGCATCAATCTCCGCACGGTCGGTCGCACGCCTGATGATCCTGACATGCCCCGTTGCCTCGACGTCCTTCGAGGTCATGTTGACGATTACCTTGTCACAGGTGATGTTGATATCCTTGTAGTGCAGCTTGACATTCCCGTTTCCGATCATGTTGTTGCCTTCGAACTCAAGCTTGTTCGCAGTGGCGCCGACGTCTTCCTTTACAATGGAGCTGAGGAGGTCCTGGGCCCTGGTCTCGGGAATGGTGGTGAAAAGAAATGCAAGCGCGAAGAGCGCCGCAAAGCATACCAGCGTTAATTTGCGTTTGTTCCCCAAGAGATTACTTTCCCAAATTGAATTAAAAGCATATAATATATATCCTTTCCCGGATATTTCCAGCTGTGTAAAACCTTTAGGTTCCGTTTGTCTGCTTTTAAAATTCGGAATCTGGTTTATTTTATTTCGACTAATGATGCCTTTGGCATCGGAGGAGAAACAAATTATGTCATTGAATATAATTGCTGAACTTTCAAGACTTTACGGGGCCGACCCGCGATTCGTCCTGGCTGGCGGTGGCAATACATCCTACAAGGATGAGAAAAACCTCTACATTAAACCGAGCGGCATTGCCCTTGCCGACATCACAGAGAATGATTTCGTCAAGATGGAAAGGACCGGGATCCGCGAGCTCTTCACAATCGTCCCCCCGCTCGATTCCAGTGAACGCGAAGCCCTCGTCAAGAGACTTATGGAAATTGCGGTTTGTCCGGACAGTTCAGGCCGTCCATCTGTCGAAGCTCCATTGCACGAAGCCATGGGATTTACGTTCGTTGTCCATCTCCATCCCGCACTCGTGAACGGCATGACCTGCGGCAAGGAAGGCAAGGAGAAGTGCAAGGAGCTCTTCCCGGAATCTCTGTGGATCGACTATATCGACCCGGGATTCTCCCTGGCGGTGTATGTCCAGCGTGAAATTGCGAAGTTCGCGGAGGAAAAAGGCAAACAGCCTGACGTGATATTCATCCAGAACCATGGAGTCTTTGTCGGCTCGGACAGCGC
>CAZRKP010000028.1:0-57494 GCA_964600895.1 uncultured Victivallis sp. | reverse complement strand
TTGGAAAAGGCGGTGGCGATGGCATATATCGGTTCACAGTTCAAGACTGACGAAGGATTTCCAGTGGAACTTGCAACAGACAGGTTCAAGATTACAGGAAGGATCTCGTCAATTCCGTTTTACAAGAAAGGAACTGCCCGTAATAAAATCTGATTTTTTTTATTTTGACACTATTATTTTCTAAAAAACAAATTATATAGAATTATTTTCTTTTGGAAATTCAGGAGGTTTTGAATGAAGAAATATACCAAAGAACACGAATGGGTGGAAATAAAGGGCAGTGAGGCATTCATAGGAATCACCGCCTATGCCGCAAAGGAACTCGGCGACATCACCTTCGTAGAGATCCGCCCGGAAGGAACTGACGTGATCGTCGGTGACGTGATTGGAACCATAGAATCTGTCAAGGCAGCTTCCGACGTATACTCCCCCATCAGCGGCACGATCTGCGCTACCAATACAGATCTCGAGGAAGAACCTGGAATCATAAACAACTCTCCTGAGGAAAAAGGATGGGTCTGCAAGCTGAACAACATCGACCTTGTCGAACTTGAAGAGCTCATGACAAAGGAACAGTACGACAAATACCTCAAGGAATCCACAAAGAAATAGCTCCAAATGCCCTATATCCCGAACACCGATGCCGACAAGAAGGAAATGCTTGAAACCATTGCCTGCAAAAGCATCGACGAGTTATGGGAGAAGGCACAGATAAGATCACCGGCGCCAGCATTAAAGCATATTCCTCCTGGAATGTCAGAATACGAAGTCACGCGCCATCTGAGCTCTCTCGCCGCACAGAATGCGACCAATCTTGTGAACTTCGTCGGAAGCGGATATTACGACCATCTTATTCCTGCGGCAGTGGCGACCATCACCGGACGTTCAGAATTCTACACTGCATATACCCCGTACCAGCCTGAAGCGTCACAGGGAACACTGCAGGCCATCTATGAGTATCAGTCAGCAATATGCCGGCTGACATCAATGCAGATGTCCAACGCCTCCTTATACGATGGTGGAACCGCACTTTTCGAAGCCATGATGATGGCGGTAAGGATCACCAACCGCAGACAGGCCGTCATATCCGGAGCGGTCTCCCCGATCTTCCGCGAAATGATCCGCTGCTACAGCAGCAATCTCGACGTCGAACTCATCATCGTGCCGACCGACCATTCCACCACTGATTCGGCTCAGAATGCATTGATCGATGCAGTAACTGACAAGACCGCCTGCGTCCTCGTCCAATATCCGAACGTGTTCGGAACCGTTGAGGAATGGTCCAGTACCATTGAGAAGATCCATTCAAAGGGAGCTATTGCCGTCTGTTCAACTTATCCTGTCGCCCTCGCCCTGCTTAGGACTCCCGGAGAGATGGGCTTTGATATTGTAACCGGTGAAGGTCAGAGCCTCGGAATTCCGCTCAACTTTGGCGGACCATACCTCGGTTTCATGGCTGTAAAGGAAAAACTCGTCCGCAAGATGCCCGGCAGGATCGTCGGCAGGACAGTTGATCTCGACGGCAAACCCGGTTTTGTACTGACACTTCAGGCGCGTGAACAGCATATCCGCCGTGAGAACGCAATGTCAAACATATGCACCAACGAAAGCCTCTGCGCCCTCACATCCCTCGCCTACCTTACATGTGTCGGCAAGGAAGGGCTCCTGCAAGTCGCAAACCTCTGTGCGGCCAAGGCGAATTTCACGAGGGACCTGCTCCTGCAGATAAAAGGGATCGAACCGATCGGTGAAAAGTCCTTCTTCAATGAATTCGTAATAAAGCTCCCGGGAGATTCATCCGAGATAGTTGGAAAGATGATCGACAAGGGATTTGCCGCAGGATTCCCGCTCGGAAGATACTACCATGACAGGAGGAACCAGCTTCTGGTCGCGGTCACTGAAAAGAGAACCCGTGAAGAGATCAAGTCCTTTGCAAATGCGATGGAGGCCGTGCTATGGAGCTGATTTTCGAAAAAGGAAAATCCGGAAGACGCGGTTCATCGCTGCCAAAGCTTGATGTTCCTGACGCAAGTTCGATCCCATCCTCCCTCAGGAGGCAGAAGGCAGCACAGATGCCGGAGGTTTCTGAGCTTGAGGCCATCAGGCACTTCACACTTCTCAGCAGAAAGAACATGGGCGTCGATTCCAATTTCTATCCTTTGGGCTCATGTACGATGAAATATAATCCGAAAGTGAATGAGAAGATCGCCGCAATGCCCGGATTTGCAGATCTTCATCCGCTCCTCCCCCAGCTAAGACGTGGTGGAGCACTTACGCAGGGTGCGCTCGCGGTCATTTATGAGACGGAACGCATGCTGAGCGAACTCCTCGGTTTTGCCCAGACTACAATGCAGCCGCTCGCAGGCGCTCATGGCGAATTGACAGGCGTCATGCTCATTGCGGCATACCATAAGGCGCATGGCGATACAAAACGGAAGATCATGCTCATTCCCGACGCAGCCCACGGCACGAATCCAGCAAGCGCGGCGATGGCCGGTTTCGACACATTAACGATTCCCTCGGATCCTCATGGCGACGTCGACATGGAGGCCCTGAAGAAAGCTCTCAACGAGAATGTTGCTGGAATAATGCTAACATGCCCGAACACCCTCGGAATGTTCGACAAGAACGTCAAGGAGATCTGCGATCTCGTCCACAAGGCGGGCGCATTCGCCTACTGTGACGGTGCAAACTTCAACGCAATCGTCGGCAGACTGCGTCCGGGCGACATCGGATTTGATGTGATGCACGTCAACCTCCACAAGACATTCTCGACTCCACATGGTGCCGGCGGCCCCGGTTCAGGTCCGGTAGGCGTCTGCGACAAGTTAGTTCCTTATCTTCCGGTCTCATACGTGGTTAAGCGCAGCGATGGCACATACGCTCTCGAATACCATCATAAGGCGACCATCGGATACATTGCACCGTTCTACGGAAACTTCGGAATCATATTGAGGGCGTTCGCATATCTTCTCACCCTCGGCAAGGAAGGTCTTGTCCGTGTCAGCGAGAACGCCGTCCTCAACGCCAATTACATCCGCGTCAAGCTTCTCCCGTATTACGACCAGCAGTATCCCGGATATTGCATGCATGAATGCGTGTTTTCCGCGACACGTCAGGCCGAGAAGGGTGTTCATGCCCTCAATATCGCCAAGGCTCTCATCGACCGTGGCATCCACCCGCCGACGATCTATTTCCCTCTGATCGTGAAGGAAGCGCTAATGATCGAGCCGACGGAGACCGAGTCTAAAGAAGATATCGACAAGTTCATCCAGGTGATGATAGATATTGCGAAACTCGCAGATGAGAATCCCGATGCGATAAAGCAGTGCCCGTTGACGACACCGGTCAAACGTCTTGATGAGACCCAGGCCGCCAGGAAACTGGATCTGGCTTCATTAGAATAAACCTACCACAGAGTCACAAAGACACAGTTTTATTCTATTTCTAATTTCATGATTTTTCAACCAATGAAAATCCTTGTGCCTCTGTGACTCTGTGGTAATATTCCTATGGATTCCTTGAGAGGATCCTGCGGATCTTCTTCATGACGAACTTTTCAGATCGGTCATAGTTGTATATGCCATTCTGTTCCTGTTCAACATCCGTCAGCTGGGTGTAGCAGTATCCCTTGATATGTTTCAGGCTCAGCAGGGCGTTGACCTGCCCTTCTAGACGGGTATATACTTCTTCGAGAGTCTTCGGAGCATCTCCGTATCCCCATGTGTTGTCCGCGAAAGCTGCGCCAACCACCCATTTGATCCCGCCAAACTCATCTACGAAATACGGCTGTCCCTGGTATTTCACTTCCTTTTCCGGAAAATTCCTCCAGACACCTTTTTCCCTGTCAGGTGTAAGCTGAGCCTTTAGTTTCTCTGGATTCTGCTCGTAGTTGTGAACTGTCCACAGATCAGTTTTCACATGGACATAGCCGCTGGCCTCGTTTACAGGCCTTGACGGATCAAGGGATTTCGTGATGTCATAGAGGTCTGCATGGAACCTTGAATGCTGCACACCGTCTCCAGTGTCCCAAGTCTCGTTCAAAGGTGTCCAGGCGATTATGGAAGGATGGCTCAAATCTCGAGCAATGACTTCCGCCCATTCCGTAATAAAATTCCTTGCAGCAACAGGATCCTTTACATCCGTTCCCCAGCTTGGGAACTCGCCCCAAGTGAGATAACCGAGCTTATCGGCCCAGAAATGGAATCTTTCCTCGAATACCTTCTGGTGCAGTCTCGCTCCGTTGAATCCGGCCTTCATTGACAGCTCTATATCCTTCTTAAGGGCCGAATCGCTTGGAGCCGTCCATATTCCCTCGGGATAGAATCCCTGGTCAAGAACGAGCCTGAGATAATATGGTTTATTGTTAAGATAAAGCGTATTACCTTCAACGTGGACCTTTCTCATTCCGACATAGCTTTTGACGGTGTCAACTACTTTTCCTCCATCGATTACTTCCAATATAATATCATAGAGAAATGGAGACTCAGGGGACCATGCCTTCACATCATCGATCACCATTTGCACTGGAATTCCATCCTGTGCAGGTAATTCATCCTTTGCAGCAACTTTTCCACCGTCTTTAACAGTAATTCTCAGGCTTAAATTTCTTTTCAGCCCTTTGAACAATGGTGTGAAAAGAAATTTATTGCCGTCAAAGTCGGGAAGAATCCGACAAGATTTCAAAGCGAACTCCGAAACTGATTCAAGCCAGACCGTCTGCCAGATGCCTGTGACGCGAGTATAATGGCATCCTGCAGATTTGTAGCCGATTGACTGTTTTCCGCCGGGCTGTTTGCCATGACGTGTATCATCTGTCACATGAACAACCAAGGAATGTTTTTTGCCAGCTTCAATGAAGTCCGAAATATCGAATTCAAAGGATGAACTTCCTCCGAAATGCCTTCCGACATATTTTCCATCGATGAAGACTTCTGCAATATAGTCCACAGCCCCGAAATGGAGAATCGTTCTTCTGTCGGCCCAACTCTTCGGGATCTGGATTTCCCTCTGGTACCACATCATCTCTATGAAGTCCTTGTGCCCGATCCCCGAGAGTTCGCTTTCGGGGCAGAACGGAACGGTAATCTTGCCATCGAATCCCCTGCTGTCCTTGAATCCCCTCTCGGTTCCTGACTTGCCGAAATCGAAGCTGAAGGTCCACTGGCCGTTCAGGTTGATCCAGTTTTCCCTTTCAAACTGGGGTTTAGGATGCTCTGGGCGAGGAATCGTTGAATTCTTAGTCATTTGAAAACTCCTTATTAAAATTCTAGGATGGCCGGTTGGTTGGATAAAGAATTAATTCCAATCATCCATTCATACATCAATTCGCCACAGGCGAATAAATCCATCCATCCTCTTTTGCTTCATCTACTTTAATGTGCTATATTATCACTTCAAGAGAGTAATCCATGCGTATAATTTGCTTTTTAATGAGCAATATGCGCATTTTTAATAAATACGTCCTTTAGGATGTATCATTCTTAATATTAAGATGGGACAGGCTAAAGTCCGTCCCTACTTCAGGAGCCTTCATGCGTGAAGACATCATAAACTTTCCGGGATCCCGAGGTGAGGATTCGAATTTCCATCTGGATCTTGCCGGGATATCATACTGCGACGGGACCTACCGCATATCCAGGAAGAACTCGCCGATATTCGTCTTTGAATACGTAATTGAAGGCACGGGCACCTTGATCCATGACGGGATTGAATACCATCCGGCAAAAGGTGATGTTTATATTGTCCACAAGGGAACTGACCATACATATTTTTCCAGTGCTGATGCCCCATGGACGAAGATATGGTTCAATGTAGGCGGAATCCTCGTGGAAAGGTTGCTGGAAACATACGGTCTCGGGAATGTCTGGCTCGTAAAGAACTGCGAAATTCGCAAATTATTCGAAGACGGCCTAATCTATGCCAGAAAAAAGCCTGTGGATATCCATGAAAAGACCGCGATCACGATCCACAAAATCATCCAGACTATTGCCAATGAACTGAAGAAGCACGAGGACCTTCACCATTCCCCTGAGGGGATGAAGCTGAAGAACTACATAGATGCGAATTTCGCAAATATCCGTGAGCTTGACGATCTATCGGACCTTATTGGCAGATCTCCATCCCAGACAATAAGGATTTTCAAGAAGGAATGGAAATGGACCCCTTATGACTATGTATTAGAAAGACGGATTGATGCGGCAAAGTCCATGCTTCTCGGTACAACATTCACTGTAAAGGAGATTTCAGCCCGTATCGGATTCAAAGACCAGTTCTATTTTTCCAATATCTTCAAGAGGAAGACCGGGATTGCACCGGAAAACTACAGGAAGGTGAATTCTCAGTAAGTTTTAAGGCAGGAAAACTTATATTATCCAAATAAGGGCATATATTTTTCAAGAATATGATTAATACTCCATCAGAAAGGTTTAACATGGAAAATAACTTGGACAAATCATGCGAACTGATAAAAAAGATCAAAGAGAACGTGACAAAGGTCTTTCTCGGAAAGGATGATGTAACAGACAAGCTGATAAAGGCGATGCTTTCGGGGGGACACATCCTCCTCGAGGACATTCCCGGTGTAGGCAAGACGCTCCTCGCAAAGGCGGTTGCCAAATCCGTGTCGGGCGAATTCCGCAGGATCCAGTTTACCGCTGATCTCCTCCCAACCGATGTCACTGGCGTTACAGTCTTCCAGCAGAAGGATGGGAGTTTCATCTTCAGGCCCGGACCTGTGTTCTGCAACGTCCTTCTGGCTGACGAGATAAACAGGGCTACCCCGAGGACGCAATCGAGCCTCCTTGAGGCCATGGAGGAGCTGCAGGTGACCGTTGAAGGCGAACTGCACAGGCTGAAGGAACCTTTCTTCGTGATAGCCACCCAGAACCCAATTGAGCTGGAAGGAACATATCCTCTGCCGTTCTCCCAGATGGACCGTTTCATGGTGAGGCTCAGGATCGGTTATCCAGACTTCCCCAGCGAGAAGAAGATCCTTTTCGAACAAAGGGTGGTCGATCCTATCGATAATCTCAGTCCTGTGATTGGAATTGACGATCTCTTGAAGCTTCAGGAAACCGTAAGGAACTTGAAGGTCTCAGAACCGGTCTCGGAATATATCGTGAAGATAGCTCGCCGTTCCAGGGACATTGACAGCGTCGAATATGGTGTAAGTCCCAGATGCTGTCTCGATCTTATGCGCTACAGCCAGGCGGCGGCACTGTGCGCCGGAAGGGATTTCGTAACACCAGATGATGTGAAATCTTCCGCTGAATCTGTGATGGGGCACCGTATAATTGTCCGCAAGGGAAGCAGGCTGGCTACATCTTCCGAATCGGAAGCCGTTGACAGCATTGTCGAATCCGTGGAAGTGCCGCTGTAAAAAATAATACAATGAGAATTGATGCGGAAACCAATTAATATTCCTTTAATTGTTCCAACCAAGAAGGGTATTGTCTTCCTCTGCCTATGCGGACTGCTGTATCTTTCCGCGACGCAGTCGCAGTCAGGACTCCTCTTTCTCGTCCTCGGAATCATTTTTGGTGCATTCGTACTTAATCTGTTCATGTCTTTCCTGCTGACACACAAGGTCCGGGTTGACATGGACGAAGTGATCAAGGCCACCGAAGGCTGTCCGATCCCATCTCCATTGAAGATAACAAACTTCTCCAAGTTCAGCCTGGGACTTATAGAGATTACTTCCCAGCATGGGATGCTGATGAAGATTTATTCGCTCCCGCCAAAAACCGATTCCCATGTCATGCCTGAAATAATTTTCCCTCGACGTGGAATTTATCCTTTGAGGAAACTTTTCCTGAAATCCACTTATCCTTTCGGGCTTGTAAGGACGACAATGAAACTCTCCGGCGAAGGAGAGGCCGTGGTCTTCCCCGATGTCTTCAAATGCCTGCCGGGACAAGCCGCAGGATTCGAACCCATGGTCGGAGGAAGCTGTCAGGACAGGCATAGCAGTCCATCAGGATTCGACTTTTCCGGCGTGCGTCCTATGCAGAGCGGAGATTCGTTCAGGCACATACACTGGAAATCCTCCGCGAAAGGCGCAGGTATGATGATCAAGGAGTTCAGCGAGGAATTGTCCGGGAGGCTGACGATAATACTGGACAACAGGCTTTCGGCGGGAATGGAGCTCTGCGACATTGCCGCACGTGCGGCTGGATCACTGGCATTCGCATCACTTGATGCAGGGCACCATGTCGAAATAGCAGATCCTTCAAGGGATGAAACTCTCCTCGTTCCTCCCTTTTCAACCGGAGACGCCCTGCTTGAATTCATTGCAAGGACTGAACCTTCACCCGACTTCAGGCTTGTCGACAAGGTGAAGAATATTCTCGAGAAGATCTCAAGCAGATCATCGGTCATAATAGTTGCCGTTAAGCCAGAGGGGCTGAATGAGGCTATTGAATATCTACTTTCACAGAACAGGAAGGTCTCTCTCTATGTCCCCGAGACCATGAAAGAGGACGCCCTGCCCTCAAACATCAAGGTTCATAAATATGCCAGAAACAACATATATCAATGAGGCTCCGTCAGGACGCTTCCGGCGTATGCTGTTCGGACGGCAGTCGGAGAAGTTCCGTGATCCGTTCTATCTTCTGATACTTCTCGGGTTCATTTCACAGGGATTCTTCTGGGAAAATGCCATAATGCCGCTAATGCTCACGGTCCTATGGTTCCTTCTCATCCATCTTTCGGTAAAAAACTACAGGATAAACGAGACAACGGAAATCCTCATACTCATGCTTGCCCTGCTGGTGTCAATCCATTTCGGTCGTACTGCGTTCATGAGATCACTGTCTTTTGGTAACGGCCTTCTCGCTTTGCAATGCATGAGAATGCTCAGGCCTTTGACCACCAGGGAGAAATGCCTCTCTGCCGGAGTTGCGATTGCGAACATCGCAGTAGGCAGTCAGATGATGCTTGAATATGGCTTCATACTCGTCCTCGCCGCGGCGCTTGTCCTGATAATCCAGACATTCCACAGGCTGGAGGCTGAGGCCTGCGGATTCACCGAATACAGATTTTCTCCGGGTCTGAAATGGAAGGAATTCACGTTCGTCTTCCTGGCAATGGTTGTCTTCTTCGTTGCTTTCCCACGATACAGGGCGTTCTCATCGGTCACGACAAACCTTGCCATCGGACGCAATGCACCGATATCCCCAACCCTTGATCCGGCTTCTGGAGGTATGGAAGGCACAGGACGACTTGTAATGCAGGTATCCGGTGACGATGTCGGTTATCTCAAGACCTTCACACTCGATACATATGACGGAACGAGATGGTCTGCAGGAAAACATGCCACCGCCTTCAGGAGGAATCTAAGGACAGCTCCGAGGGAGGATTTGAAATACCGCAAAGTGAATGTCAAGGAGATCACCCTTCTTGGCGGTTCACTCCCTACTGATGGATACCCCGTTTCTCTCAGAGGAAATTTCTTCCAGGATGAATATGTCTCATGGCAGGGGAGCGTGCGCGTCTCGCGTTACTGGCCGGCGGACAACAACATATATGAATACTGGACCGACCTTAAGAAGATCCAGGAAGCGGATGACCGCGAAATATCCGCCTGTATCCAGAATCCGGGAGCCACTGCGAGAACTTCCAAATTCATTTCCGACATCACAGGTGCCACCGCCGGAGAACTCAACAAGGCCAGGGCACTGGAGAAATATCTCCGTGACAATTTCACATATGAGATCGGCACCTATGACCTGAACCGGATGAATACTCTCGAAGATTTCCTTTTCAATGAAAAGAAGGGCCACTGCGAACGCTTCGCATCGGCACTCGCGCTGCTATTCAGGCAGATGGGAATTCCTGCGAGGGTCGCGATCGGCTTTGCCCCGTCAGAAAAGAATGAGATCGGGGGATTCTACAATATCCGTGACACTGACGCCCATGCCTGGGTCGAAGCATATCTGCCAGAACGAGGATGGATGGCCTTTGACGCAACTCCGGTATCGGACAGACTGCTTCAGAGGCTTTCAAGCGGATTTGCCCTGACAGTGCGTGACTGGGTGGAATTCCTCTGGTACCAGAAGATCGTCGGTTTCACATCCAACGATCAAGTAGCCATGTACAAGTTCACCGTTGAGGCAATCGATGTAGCCGCTGAAAAGGTCTCCAGGAATTCCGGTATCGCATTGCTTATAATAACGAGCCTTCTCCTGGCGATAGGCACAACAATCATCGTGAAGAAATATTCAGCCGACAGAAAATCCCGCCTTGAGTCCATAACATATGCCGAGGTTTATGCCGAACATTTCTACCGTGACCTGCTTAGGGAACTTGCTTCGGCCGGAATCAGGAGGTCTCCATTTGAAACCCCCGGGGAAATTCTTCAAAAAGCAGTCTCAAAAATACCTTTAGCATCCTTAGAGATGACTTTCATAACCGACGAGTTCTGCAGGATAAGGTACGGCGGGTACAAACCCGGCGAAGACCTATATGACAAGGTGAAAAAGTCCCTTCATGCAGTAAAACTGGCAATCAGGAAAAGAAATATTTGAGTATGTTTCTTTTTATGGTACATTCTCAGCCTGATTCAATATGAAGAAACTTCTGAAAATACTGTTCTGGATCCTGTTCAGCCTGATCGGCGCCATATCGCTTGCGATAGTCGCATTTAAGAGGGGTGAGCCGGTAAATGCGCTGTGGCTGGTCACCGCCGCCATCTGCGTGTTTGCGATCAGTTACCGTTTCTACAGCAAGTGGCTTTTCACAAAAGTATTCGTTCTTGACCTTAAGCGTGCCACTCCCGCGTGCGTCAAGGAGGACGGCAAGGACTATGTCAAGACTAACTCATGGATCGTCTTCGGCCACCATTTCGCCGCAATAGCTGGGCCGGGTCCGCTTGTAGGTCCTGTGCTTGCCGCCCAGTTCGGATATCTGCCCGGAGCGTTATGGATACTTGTCGGTGCTGCACTTGGTGGCGCCGTCCATGATGCGATGATCCTCTTCTGCTCGATGCGCAGAAACGGAAAATCACTCGGACAGATGGTCAAGGACGAGATAAATTCCTTTGCCGGTGTCATAGCAATCCTCGGAATACTTTCAATACTTGTCATCCTCATTGCTGTCCTTGCGCTTGTCGTAGTCAAGGCACTTGCCGAAAGTCCATGGGGCGTCTTCACTATTGCAATGACCATCCCGATAGCACTCATCATGGGTGGTTCTCTCAGATACTTGTGCCCGAAGAAAGTCGGCCTTGTCACCGCATTCGGTGTCGCAGGCCTTCTGCTCTCAGTCTATCTCGGTCAGTACCTGACAAAATTTCCCGTGATCGAAAATGCCCTGACACTCGACGGCAAATTTCTGGCCATAGCAATAATAATCTACGGATTTGCGGCATCGGCGCTTCCAGTGTGGCTGCTTCTTGCGCCCAGGGATTATCTCAGTACATTCATGAAGATAGGTACTGTTGTCTTCCTGGCCCTTGCAGTGTTGGCAATAGCGCCGAACATGCAGATGCCGGCCGTTACAAAGTTCATAGACGGCACTGGACTTGTCTTTGCAGGTCCAGTGTTCCCATTCTGTTTCATCACCATCGCCTGCGGTGCGATCTCCGGATTCCATGCGTTGATCTCCTCCGGAACAACCCCAAAGATGATCACCAATGAAAATTGTGTAAGGACCATCGGTTACGGGGGAATGATAGTCGAGATGATGGTCGCGATAATGGCATTGATTGCCGCCAGCACGATGAAACCTGGAATCTATTTCAGCATAAATGTCAAGGGCGAGGCCGCCGCAGTCGTGAAAAAAGTATCCGACGCAGGATTTGAAGTGACCGAGCAGGACATGACGAACCTTGCAGAGACACTTGGTGAAAAGACAATGATCGGAAGGGCCGGAGGAGCACCGACTTTCGCAGTTGGAATGGCGGAGATGCTCTCGAAGCTTTTCTCAGGCAAGACTGCGATGGCCCTCTGGTACCATTTCGCAATAATGTTCGAAGCTCTATTTATCCTTACGACCATTGATGCCGGAACAAGGGTGGGAAGATTCCTCATGCAGGATCTGCTTGGGAACATTATGCCCGTACTCGGTCACACTGGAACGATGACCTCGAACATAACTTCCAGCCTTCTGTTCTGCGGTGCCTGGGGCTGGTTCCTGATACAGGGTGTGATCGATCCACTCGGCGGCATCAACAGCCTCTGGCCTATTTTCGGAATAGCCAACCAGCTTCTTGCAGTCATTGCGCTTTCCCTGGGCACAACGGTTCTTATAAAGATGGGCAAGGCAAGATACATCTGGGTGACATTGGTTCCGCTGGCCTGGCTTTTCACTGTCACCATGGTTGCCGGATTCATGAAGATATTCAGTGAAAGTCCGAAACTCGGATTTCTCGCGAATGCCAGGGAGCTTTCAGAAAAAATCGCCACGGCATCTGGAAAACAGCTCATTGACCTTGAGGCCCTCAGATTCAATAACTACGTGAACACTGCGGTTTCAGCCATATTCATGCTGTTAGTAGTGCTAATCGTCTGCGCTTGTGTTCGGGAATGGTATCTCCTGCTCTCAAAGAAGAAATCCCCCGTCCTCTGCGAATCACCTTATGTTGAACTGGAGACGGCGTGATTAAGAACGTGTCGGTGTAAAGGAGTAACGGAGTGTCGGAGAAGCGAAGAAAATCCAAGGTACATAATTATAAACTCTGAAATTTCATCCGCCCAGTTTCTGGATCAGTCTGACCATAGGTTCGGTCTTTCCGTGGAAGAGGAAAATCTGCATAAGAAGGGAAGTCAGAAGTGTGATTATCGCAAGAGCCGTAGGTAGCAACGGACTTTCCGGCTTTATCTCAAGCAGCGCAAGTGATATGGAAATAAGGATGAGGGGTATCAGCCACAGGTATTTATAAGTGGCAAGCATAACGCTTGTGATCATCGGTATCTTTTCTCCTTCAAAAAGATCAACGAGCAGTTGTTCATACCTTGGTATTTCCACAAATGCACTAATGGCAAGATACATCGGATAGAGATTCAATATCACAATGCATATCACAAGATGTTTTTTGCTGATCTTATAATAGGCGTTGGGCTCATCCATTTACTTGAACCTTACATGTTTTCAGGTTCCGCAGGTTTTTCAGTGGCCGGTTGAGGAGCTTCGGCTGGAACTTCAGGTTTCTTCTGCTCCTCGGGCTTTTCGGTTGGCGCCGGCTGTACAGGTTCAACGGGTTTTTCTTCAGCCTTTTCCACTTTGTTTTCCTGTGCAGGCTGTTCTACTTTCAGTTGATCATCCTTGCTTTCCAATGCCTTCAGTGGAGTTTCAACGGACTGTTCAAGTTTTTGCTGCATTGGATCCTCTGGAGGAACCGCAGGTTTAGGTTCAACATTTTTCTCAGCCGGCTTGGGCTGTTCAGTTTTCTTATCCTCCTTCTTCTTGTCATCTGCAGGTTTTGCCTGATCAGCAGGCTTCTTGGTACTCTGCTTCGGAGGTGCCGGTTTGAACATGGGGGCTTCAGGATTCAGGGTCTTGAATATTGCCTTGTTATAGGTAGAAGCATAGCTCCATTCATCCTTCGGAAATTTCTTCGGATCCGCATTGGCAGGCTTCTCAATCCTTATTCTTTCCGGATATTTCTCAAGGAGTTCCTTCCCTATCTCCTTGGCAAAGGGCACCTCGTATTTTCCAGAGCCCGGTTTCTTAGGATCTTCTTTGTAAACTTCTATTAACCTCAGCTTGCCGCGGTCGATGTCGGTCTTCGCAAGATCCTGAGGTTTCACCTTTGCCATTGGAATATCCCCGCTGTCGATTATCACCGGCGGCGGTGGGGGTGGAGGTGGCGGTTTTGCCGCCTGCTTGGTGTCTTTTTTCTTGCTGTCAGCCTTGGTGTCCTTTTTCTGGGCGGCATCATCCTTCTTCTGCGGGGGATTCTGGGCTATGAGGCTCTTATCCCTTTCGTTGACAAGTCCTGCCATGGTCTTGTTATATGCCACGGCATAGTTCATCTCGTCCTTCTTAAATGTCTTCTCATCTACCCCTCGATCTTTTTCCACCCGTATCCTGCATGTATATCTTTCAATGCTGGCCTTGCCAATCTCCCTTGATGAGGGAACTTCCCATTTGCTGTTTGCAGGTTCCTTGGTGTCCTCCTTGTATACTTCGAAGAATCGTACATTTCCGGCTTCAAAATCGGCCTTGGCCAGATCAATGGCCTTGGCCTTCTTCATCGATATCTCGTTGGAGAAGCATGGCAGGTTTGTGACATAGATCGCGAGGGCGAGTACGGCTATCACACCGGCAACTATTCCGACAACCTTCAACTTAGCCATCATGGACTATCCCCCTTCTGTTCAAATTCCAAAATCCAAGTTCCAAAATTCAAACAAACTGCAATCTGAATATATCCCGGAAAATGAAATTTTCCACGGAAAATTTCATCCTCGGATTATCTTCAGGAGCTCATCCCGCCTGGCTTCCATGGTCTTCTGATCCCTGGCCTCGGTGATGAGCCTCAACAGGGGCTCGGTGTTCGAGGCCCTGACATTGAACCACCAGTCCTTGTATTCCACTGAGATCCCGTCCAGCTCGAACATTTTGCCGTCGGAATATTTCTTCTTCAGCTTATCCAGCACCGACTTCACGTCTGCCACCTTGGAGTTTATCTCCCCACTGGAGAAATACTTCTTGAGCGGTGCAACAAGTTCGCTTACCTTCTTGTTGGTCTTGCATGCGAGGTTCGCAAGCATCAGCATGGCGAGCCCCTGGGATTCCGCAACATAGTTCTGCCTGAAATAGTAATGCCCGGAGAGCTCTCCCGCAAATACAGCTCCGAACTCGCGCATCTGGGCCTTTATGAAGGCGTGCCCGACACGGGACATTATCGGCTTGCCGCCGTTTTTCTCGATACACTCCTTCACCGCCCAGCTGCTCCTGAGATCGTAGAGGATGGTAGCAGGACCGGCCGAAAGAATGTCCTGGGCGATTAGCGCGGTAAAGAGATCCATCGGAATTATCTCACCCTTGTCGTCGATGAATCCGCAGCGGTCGGCGTCACCGTCGAATCCCGCACCGAAATCAGCACCGACCTCCTTCACCTTAGCCCTGAGAGCGTCCAAGGTATGTGTCTCGAGCGGATTTGCCTCATGGTTGGGGAAGGTTCCGTCCAACTTCTCATACATTGGGATCAATTCAAACATGTCGCGTATCCCGGCGATCTCGTAGGATCCCATGGCATTTGCGAAATCCGCAACTACCTTGAGCTTGCGGCCAAGTTTCGCGTATTTCCTGAGGAAATCGCCGTATTCCTTGGAAATATCATACTTCGATATCTTTCCCTTGGAAGAACTTTTCTTCCAGGACTTGTCCTTGACTATCCTTTCGATATCGGCTATTCCGGTTACACCGCTTATTGGAACGGCTTCCTTACGGCAGAGCTTGAACCCGTTCCACTCCCCGGGATTGTGCGAAGCCGTGATCATGATGCTGCCGTCGGCGCCAAGCTTGCCGTTGGCATGATAGGACATCGGAGTCGAACATAATCCTATGTCGATAACGTCCGCCCCCTGCTCCGTCATTCCCCTTGCAATGGCTTCGAAGAGAGGAACCGAATGAGGGCGCATGTCCCTGCCGACCACTACCTTCCTGGCGCCTGTGAACTCGATGAACGCACGTCCGATATCCTCCGCGGTCTGCTCGTTGAGCTGTTCCGGATATATACCCCTGATGTCATAAGCCTTGAATATCCCTGCCATTGCATGTCTCCTGATAATTGTTTTTCGTGTCCGGAAATATTTCCTTGGGATTGACCATTTTCAATTGCCATGCCTAATTTTTCACCTGTAATTCTCCAGAAAGGCTTTTCCACAAATACGGGAACCAACTTGGAAATAGCCGTTCCAAGCGTGTATTTTAATGGTTTTATTTTCAAAAGGGCATATGAATTATTTCCTTACAGATCTGTTCCTGGCGTGGCGCTATCTGAAGCCGAAACGGAATGCGGTTTCTCTTATCACCTGCCTGTCCGTCATAGGTGTCACCCTTGGCGTCGGCGTCCTCATAGTAGTCCTCGCGGTCATGACCGGATTCACAGACGAGATGAAGGAGAAGATGATCGACACCATGGCTCACATACAGATCCTTGACCTCAGGCGGGGGTATATCAAAAACCCGAATGATGTCGTGAAGGCCGCCAGGTCCCTCGGTTGCGAGGCTTCACCAGTGATCCATAGGCATGGACTGCTCCAGAAAGGCGAGAACCTGCTGCCACGTACGGTCTTCGGGATAAGATCCGACGACAGACAGTCCGGAATAGATGTGAAAAATTACATGTACATGGGCAAGTTCTCCCTGGAGAAGGGGGAAGCGCTCATAAGCGACGTCACGGCGCAGGAGCTGAACCTAACGATCGGCGACAAGATAATCCTCCATTCCCCTTCAAAGATAACGAAGATGTTCAAGTATGAGGAGGGCAAAGGATTCAAGTTCAATGAGGATAAGGCCAAGGTCTTCCTCCCCGACGAATTCAGGATCTCAGGGATCTTCTCGTTCGGCAAATATGATTTCGACAGCTCCGTGATGTTCATAAACATCGATGATGCCGCAGAACTCTTCGACCTGCCATGGGATTCGGCTACTGCGGTATACGTGCACACAAAGGATCCTTTCAACCTGAAAGACACCCTCAGTTCCCTGGAGGCCATGCTTCCCGATCTCCAGATCTATTCCTGGCAGCAGCTCAACAGGCAGTTCCTGGGCGTACTGGCCGTGGAAAAGAACATGATGTTCTTCCTGCTTATCTTCATCGTGCTCGTGGCGGCATTCAGCATATCAAATACCCTGATAACCGTCGTCCTCCAGAAGACCAGGGAGATAGGGCTGATCAAGGCCCTCGGTGCCTCTTCCCTCACAATACTCCGGACCTTCGTCCTCCAGGGATTCATCGTCGGAATAATCGGCACATTCTGTGGAACCCTTCTCGGAATTGCAGTAGTGCACTGGCGGAACGAGATAATGCATTTTGTCAGCAACACGACCGGTTGGGAGCTTTTCCCCAAGAAGTTCTATTTCTTCAGCGAACTGCCTGCAAGGATAGTCACCGGGGACCTGATGCTCATTTGCATAGTTTCAATAATCCTCTGCACAATCGGCGCACTGATCCCGGCCTGGAGGGCCGCGAGACTGGATCCGGCAAAGGCGTTGAGGTATGAATAAAGAAGAAACGGTGAATCGGAGATCAAAGAGTTTTAGGATTTGAATTGTCATTTATTCTATTAGGAAATCAAGAACCATGTCGGAAAGTTTCATACAGGTAAGGGGTGTCTTCAAGGACTACAGGATCGAGAAGACTTTCATTTCGGTCCTGAGGGGAGCCAACCTGGATGTCCGCAAGGGCGAATGGATCGCCCTTCTCGGTGCTTCCGGCAGCGGAAAGACCACCCTGCTCAACATAATCGGCGCACTTGAGAAACCTGACAACGGCGACATAACCTTCGACGGATACAAATACTCCTCGATGTCCAGGGACTTTTCCTCCGACTTCAGGCTGAGCAAGGTCGGTTTCATTTTCCAGGCATACCACATGCTTCCCGAACTGAGCATCCTTGAGAATGTGAAATTGCCTGCAATGCTGAAGGGGCGCCATGGTGAGACGGTGACTTCCGAAGCACGTGGCCTGCTTGAGAAGGTCGGGCTCGGCCACCGGCTTAAGCACAAGCCTGCCGAACTTTCCGGTGGTGAACAGCAGAGGGCGGCGATCGCAAGGGCCCTGATCAATTCACCGCAACTCGTCCTTGCCGATGAGCCTACCGGAAACCTGGACTCCAAAACCGGGTCGGAGATACTTGAAATTTTCAAAAAACTGCATGATAGTGATACAGGTAAGACAATGATAATGGTCACCCACGATCCTGATGTTGCCACCCTCGCCGACAGGATCGTACACATGAAGGACGGGGTGATTGTCGAATCCGCATAGCTTCCGAAAAGCAATATGCTGGATGACGGGATTCATAGGATATTCAATTTACGGAGAACAAGATGCTCTGCGAAATATGCCATAAGAACGAAGCGACGATCCATATCCAGGAGATAATCAACAGCCAGAAGAAGGCCCTGCACATATGCCAGGAGTGCGCATCCAAGAAGAATTCCGGCAATGGCATGTTCAACGGGCTCAATCTCGCAGATATCCTGTACAATATTTCATCAAACATCTCAAATCCCCAGCCCAGCACTGAACAGCCACAGGACAAGACTGTTACGCCAGTACCGGTAATAACTTGTGACAAATGCGGATGGACCACCGCGAATTTCAGCGAAAAAGGCAGGATTGGATGCGCAAACTGCTACAACGTCTTCAGGGAAATCCTTTCACTTGCTCTTAAGAACATGCATAAGGGTACGATACACGTGGGGAAACGCCCCGGCGCACGCCGTCCCGGGGATGAGGAAGCCGGAAGGAACGCAATCGAGATAATGAAGCTCCAGAAACAGCTCGAGGAACATGTCTTGCGGGAGGAATACGAAAAGGCTGCACAGGTCAGGGACAGGATCTCCTCGCTCAAGGGAAAAACTAAAAAGGGCAGATAGGGTTCGACATCAACATGCAGGACAATCCGGTAAACAAGCTTTTTGAGAAAAGGGTCAGCTGGCTCGCGGACAGCGGTCCGGAGGACGATATTGCCATAAGTTCAAGGATAAGGCTGGCGAGGAACCTCAGCAACATTCCATTTCCCTCGAACGCCATTTCCGAACAGCTTGATTCTGCCACGGCCTCCGTTCTTGTTGCGGTGGAAAAGTTGAGGCTCTTCAGGAAATTCTATGAGATAGACATGTCAAAGCTGAGCCCGTTGGACAGGCAGGTGCTTCTGGAAAGAAGGATGATAAGCAGGGAATTCTATTCTAAGAAGCAGAACACCGCCCTTGTAATGACCGACGACGAGATCTGCGCGATCATGATCAACGAGGAGGACCACCTCAGGATGCAGGCAATACTGTCAGGGCTCCGTCTCGGAGAAGTCTGGAAGATAATCGACAAGATGGACGACAGGCTTTCCACGGAACTTCCCTTCGCCTTCGATGAGAACCTCGGCTATCTCACGTCATGTCCGACAAACGTAGGAACGGGGATAAGGGCGTCTGTCATGCTTCATCTGCCGGGACTTGTACTTTGCGAGCAGATAAACGCCGTCATACAGGCTGTCAACAAGCTCGGACTTGCTGTCAGAGGCATCTTCGGCGAAGGAACGGAAAGCCTCGGTAACCTTTTCCAGATCTCTAACCAGAGCACGCTCGGTGAGACTGAAATGCAGATCATGGACAGGCTTGAATCAGTCATAAGGCAGATAATAAACCATGAGAAGAACTCCCGGCAGAAACTCCTGCAGAACCGCAGGGAGTTCCTCATGAACCATATCGGCAGGGCATTCGGAATACTAAGGCATTCCTATATTGTGTCGAGCGAGGAGACACTCAATTCCCTTTCTGCCCTGAGACTCGGTGTTGATATGGGAATGTTCTCCTCTCTGGATATCCATACCGTAAACGAGTTGTTCGTAATGGTGCAGCCCGGCCACCTGCAGAAGTTCGCGGGAAAGGAACTGGATCCTTCGGAGAGGGATATATTCCGGGCCACGGTAATAAGGGAGAAGCTGAAGGCGTCGGAGAAAAAGTGAATGTCAAGGGCGGCGACTCGCTGCCCAAAAAGAATACAGAAGTCAGGAGACAGAAGTCAGGACAAATATGAAAAAAAAGAATTCGGAGATTTCATTCTGAATTCTGACTCCTGTCTTCTGACTTCCTTATGATCTAATCGGCGATGGAAGCTTGAAAAGGAACTAATGGAAACAGCAGTTACATGCATTCTGGCCCTTCTTGAGATGACGTTCATATTCGTCGGTCTCCTGATACTCCACGGCCTCAGGAAGGAGATCGGAAGTGCGGCATTCTACATCGCCATCGGGCTTCTGCTCATCTTCACACAGCTTGTCAGCGCAACGGAACTGAAGGTCATGATCGGATTCCAGGGCGCCGATTTCTTCATAGCCCCGAGCGTCCTTTTCCTGCCATATCTGACCGCGCTGATGGTCATCTACATAACGGAAGGAACTCTGGCCACGCACAGGTTCATCATAGGCGCCATGGCCACCCTCGGCCTGTATGTCTATCTCAGCTACATAACTGGGATGCAGTGCAGATGGGAGGGGATGTCCATATCACAGGGCGCGTCTGCAAATTCATTTGAACTGCTGCTATCCAACAGCCAGAGGACACTGGCAAGTTCAATCCTCGCCCAGACGCTAGATCTTTTCCTCATCCCAATCTTCTTCCAAAGGCTCAGGAACCTCGGATGCAGGATGTTCTTCTCGGTACTTGGTTCGCTGATGCTGACACAGCTCGTTGACACTTTCGTATTTTCAACCGTATGCTTCTGGGGCGACACACCACAGCTCATGGCCTATCTTAAATCATCATATATCGCAAAGGCGGTATTCACGATAGTGCTCAGCGTGATCGCCACCATATATCTCACGAAGATCGAGACTGAGATACCCGGTGAGAAGCGCAGGACCCTCGACATCATAATCGCCTTCCTTGAAAGCTACAGCAAGACCCAGATCCTCGAGAGGAACCTGCAGGAGTCTGAGGGCAGATACCGACTGGTAATAGAAAACGCCAGCGACATGATCCTGCTGATTAACCGTGATGGAAAGATCCTTGATGCGAACAACACTGCACTTACTCTCTTCCACCTGAAGAACAAGAAAGACATCATTGGCAAATCGTTCCATGAAATGCTCACCGATACAGCCGATTTCCCCTTCAAGATTGAATCCTATTGGGATGAGACCATCAGAAAAAAAGTTCCAGGTGGCAACCATATCCGCACCTTCCAGCTCCATGTGCTGTCTTCTGACGGACGGAAAATCGAACTCGACGTGGCGACAAACATGATTGAAGTTGAAAATGTCCGGGCCCTGATCGTATTTGGAAGGGACGTTACTGAACAGAACAGGCTCAACCGTGAAAAGGAGGAGCTGCGTGAAGAGCTCTCCCATGCCCAGAGGCTGGAGTCCGTCGGTCAGCTCGCGGGTGGTGTCGCCCACGATTTCAACAACTATCTGCATGCCATACAGGGCAACCTTGACATCCTCCTTTACATGCATGATGTCGAGGATACTAAGGTGGTCAAGCATCTCTCGAGGATCTCAGATATCACCGAACAGGCGTCCAAACTTACCCAGCAGCTCCTTGGTTTCGCCCGCAAGGGAAAATACCGGGAGGAGATCCTCGACCTGTCGAATCTCATGAGGGAAACTCTAGATCTCTTCAGCCCTCCGTCACTGGGTAACGTTGAACTTGTCATAAACATATCCAAGGCCAAAATGCCTGTCAAAGGAGATGCCGTCCAGCTGAAACAGGTCTTTTTGAACATCCTCATAAACGCCAGGGATGCTCTGGAATCCAAGTCCGACAAGAATGCAAAAATATCCATCGATGCCGGAAACGCCGAAGCCTTCCTGGACAAATACTTCCCTCCTCCGGAAAAGGAGGACATGAAAGTCTCATCTTTCTACGGTGTGAAGATTCAGGACAACGGCATAGGGATGGACAAGGAGACAATAAGCCGCATATATGATCCTTTCTTCACAACCAAACCCATAGGCAAAGGAACGGGCATGGGTCTCGCAATGGCATATGGCGCGATCTCTAACCATCACGGCTGGATACAGGTCGAAAGCAGTGAAGGACAAGGCACCACATTCTATATCTTCCTGCCTAAATACGAAGGGAAGGACGATGGGAAAAAAGCTTGAAAATCCATTCCCGGAAACAATAAGGCACGTTGCTATTGTTTCGCTGGCGGGTAAACCCAGGAAAGAGGCGGTTTCAGCGACATGCGGCCTTTTGAAGGAATTCGGAATCAGGACGACCGTAATGCCGAACGTCATGGCGCCGGAACTCGGGACAAAGCTCCCCTCCTCCTGCGAACTTCGCATCTCTGACTTCAACAGGGCTCTGAAGGAAAAATCCGTCGACATGATCATCAGCTCGCGCGGCGGTTACGGTTCCGCCCAGCTTCTTGACAAGATCGACTGGCCCCTGCTGAAGAAAAGGAACATTCCAGTCCTCGGATACAGCGACATCACCGCTTTCCATCTTGCGATGTTCGCAAAAAAGGCCGGAACCGCTATTTCATCACCGATGCTCTTTGAACTTCCAAGGGCATTGAAGCATCCGCTGACCTGGAACTCTCTCCATCGGTCCTTTGATAATGGCTCAAGGAAAATCTTTCCGCTTGCAGATAAATTTAAGATGAATGTGATAAGAAGAGGCTGCGCCTCCGGGAAAATAATCCCTGCCAACCTCTGTGTACTGACGACCATGCTGGGCACATCGTATCAGCCCAGCTTCAAGGGGACAATCCTACTCGTTGAAGATCTTTACGAGCCCGTCTACAAAATCGACCGTTATCTAACACATCTACAGCTTGCCGGAGTCCTTGATGACATATCCGGTCTTCTCTTCGGCAGTTTCAAGCGCTGCGGAAACGATAAGGAGAGAATGAAGATATTTGCGAAGTTCGCAAAACATGTCAAAGGTCCGGTCATCTCAGGAATTCCCTTCGGCCACATCAAACGCCGCCTTTGCCTCCGCTTCGGAGCAAAAGCAAGGATTGACAACGATAAAATTTCCTTCTTATGATCTCAACTCCAGTATTAGTCCTGAGGAAGACTCCATACAGTGAGACAAGCATCATTGCCGCAACCCTGAGCCCGGAGCATGGGCGCATCGATTTCATGGTCAAGGGCGCAAGGCAGATATCAAGAAAAAAATTCCCGCAGATAGATCTCTTCCGCGAACTCGAAGTACACTTCAACCACAAGAGTTCCGGACTCAACAATATGCATTCTGTGGAAATATTGAATTCTTTCGACGCTATTGCACATTTCCCAGGAAACTATCTCGGCGCCTGCGAGATAGCGACATTTGTTCTGCGAAATTCGCAGGCGATGATTCCAACACCAAAAGTATATTCAGCCCTTAAAACTGCATTCGCCGTCTGGTGCAAGGAGAAGACCGAGATTCCCTGGTCCGGACTTGTGAAACTCGTCTACCTGGATGAACACGGATTCCTGCCGGAGGACCTGGAGAGCGGAGCAGGCGTATCGGAGTGTCGGAATATCGGCGAACCGGCGAAGGAAGGGAAAAAGAAGGAAACCATCAAGAAACTTGTAAATTCGGTAATAACTGGCTCTCCCCTTCCCGAATACCCTCAGAAATCATGGCAGAAGATAGATGAATGGATCGACAAGCTGTGCAGATACCACGAACTGGAGTAAGAACGTATCGGTGTGTCGGAGTATTGGAGTGTCGGCGTTTTAAAACTCCTAAACTCAATGCTTTTCGCCGATACTCCGATACGCCCATTCTCCGGTTCATCTTCGAAACGGACATCCTTCCATGCATCCGCTCTTCCTGCAATGATCCTTGGCCATTCGTACGAACAGTGCGTGGAACTCGTTGAACAATTTTGGGTCGGCAGGAAGATTGTCCATGAAATATTTCTGCAGGTCGTGATAGGCGATGTCAGGCTTGAACCCGAAATGCCGGGACATGATCCTTTTGGTATAGGCGTCGATCACGAACGTAGGCAGATTGAAGCTGTAGAGCAAAATGCTGTCGGCCGTCTCCGGTCCGACACCTTTGACCGAAAGAATGGATTCCCTCCAGAAGGAAAGCGCTTTTCCTCTGGGATTCAGCCTGTCTTCCTTCACATTTTCAAGCCACCAGCCGGTGACAGCAAGGAGCCTCTGCGCCTTCAGCCTGTAGAAACCGGAAGGATGAATTGCCTCCTCCAGCTTCGCAAGGGGCATTTTCCTTATCTTGACAGGGCACAGCGATTTTGCCCTTTTGAGGTTTGCTATCGCCTTCTCAACGTTCGACCAGTTTGTATTCTGTGTCAGCACCGCCCCGACGCAGATCTCCCAGGGGGAATCACCGGGCCACCAGTACTGTGGACCATATACCTTGAACAATTCCTTATATATCTTCTGGGGATCCAATTTCATATAAAACCTTTTTAAACCACAGAACACACAGATTACACAGAAAGGCAATATTTGTATTTATGATTAAGTTCTGTGTAGTCTGTGTGTTCTGTGGTTTATAATATTTTCAGCAGTTCCTCGAACGAGCTCACAGCATAATCTGCAAATTCCGCATAGGAAGTCTTTCCTGGATTCGCGAAGAAGCAGGTTTTAGCGCCTGCGGCCTTCCCGCATTCGATATCATGGATATAATCGCCGACTACAAGTGAAAGCTCAGGAGGCACATTCCATTTTTCCAGCATATGCAGTACGGGTTCAGGGCTGGGCTTGAGATGCGGATAGTCGCGGGTGATGACACAGTCGAAGCCTATTCCTATCCTTTTCAAGAACACATTTACGCTTCTGGGACTGTTCCTTGTAAGCAGGCCCAACCTGCTTTTTCCTCTGATGATATGAGACAGGATCTCCTTTACTCCTTTCTGGAGCTCCATTTTGGTGAGGGCCTCCTCCTCATGCCGTTCAATTATCTTCCAGACCTTTTTGCGACGTTTTTCCGGCATTTCCCGCAGAAGTGAGATTATATCGCCCTTTTCAGGAAGTCCAGCCTCCCTGCGGATCACCCTGAAATCAAGCATGGGGACCGTAAGAGTACCATCCATATCGAATATGACCGCTTTAAATTTCATATATAAAGAACTATAATATACGAAATTATAAACGAAAATGGAAATTTCCTGAACATGAAACTTTTAAAGCTTCTGCTTGTCATCTCACTTGTCCTGCTATTTGGTTGTTCCTCGCAATATTATAATTCCAGGGCTGTGAACAGGGCACGTGCATACGCCATCGAGAAGATGCCCGAACTTTCCGAGTCGGCCAGGCATTTCATCAAATACACCCCTCCCCGTATGCTTGAATCGCTGGTGCTTGCCAGGGAGGCACCTGGCACCACTTCAAAGAAGGATGTAATCCAGATGTGCATGGTCTGGCCTCATCCCGAACAGGAAGGCATGTACATAGTGGTTTCAGGGGTCAGCGAAAGGCGTCTGGACGACTGGTTCCCGAACAGGGTGCTAGTAAAAAGGTTTGACGAGCTTCCTCCGGAGAAGAAAAAGGACGACAAGGATAATAAATGAAAAGCATGACCGGATACGGCTTTGGAGAGAAACGCTGTAAGTCAGGGGTGACTTTCACCGTAGAAATATCCTCAGTCAACAAGAAGAATTTGGATTTCCGCATCTCCCTCCCCAAGGAGGCCCTGCAGCTTGAACCCATTGTAAGGCAGATCTGCTCGAAGAGGCTTTCGCGGGGCTTCATAACCGCCAGGATAGAAATTTCAGCCGACGAGTCGTTCCTCAAGCAGACCGTTAAGATAAATGATCCTCTCGCCAAGGTCTATTTCAACAAGATAAAGAGCATGCAGGAAAAGAACGACATTCCCGGAACTGTCCAGATCTCCGACATTATCCCCCTGCCCGGAGTTGTCGAGGACAGCTTTGAAGGCTCGGAATTCATGAAGAATGAGGATTGCATGACTGCAGCCCTGAACTCCGCAATCGACAAGCTTGTTGAGATGAGGACAAAGGAAGGCGAATCACTCGGTAAGGATATGGACAAAAGGATAACCATCATAGAAGGGATCGCTGAAAAGATACGTCCGCTGGCAGAAAAGATCCCGCAGCTGCAGAAGGAACAGCTCCTGAAACGGTTGCAGGACAACGGACTGGATCTGAGCTCCAATGACGAACGCGTCCATCGCGAGATCGTAATATTCGCAGACCGCAGTGACGTAACTGAGGAACTGACCCGCCTGAAAAGCCATTTCAAGCAGTTCAGATCATTCATCGCAGGAACTGAGCCTTGTGGCAGATCGCTGGATTTCCTGACACAGGAGATACAGAGGGAGATATCCACCATAGGCAACAAGGCCCTGCACGGCGAAGTCTCCCCTCTCGTAGTTGCATTCAAGACTGAACTTGAGAAGATACGCGAACAGGTACAGAACATCGAATAACCAAGCAAAATCCAAGGTGTCATCATGAAAGAATGCCCAAATGATAATTTCATCGCCAAGGTCCAGACCGATTATCTGGACGATGTCGTCAAAAAGATCTGCAAGACGTATGCCGACAGCAAGGGTATAAACCATATCGAAGGATTCAATCTGCCCAATGAGAAAGAGGTCCTTCTCATCCTGCAGGATCTTATCGAGATAATCTTCCCCGGATATTCCGGAAGAAAGGCTCTCAACATAAAGAGCATCCATTACAATGTGGGCGAAACCCTTTCACGCGTATATGTCCAGCTGACCGACCAGATCTCCCGTTCATTCAGATACAACTGCCAGATGAACAACTGCAAGGACTGCGACGTCCCTGAGATGTCCGAGACTGCCACAAAGAACCTCATCGGAAGGCTTCCTGAAATCAGGGAGACGATGAAACTCGATGTCATCGCGGCATTCGAAGGTGATCCTGCGGCGAAAAGCCTTGATGAAATAGTGCTCAGCTATCCCGGTATCAAGGCCATAACGGTCCAAAGGATCGCCCATGAACTATACGCAGCCAATGTCCCGCTGCTTCCCAGGATGATGGGCGAGTATGCCCACGCCATCACCGGCATCGACATCCATCCGGGCGCAAAACTCGGAAAGAGCATGTTCATCGACCATGGTACAGGAGTTGTGATCGGCGAAACCAGCGAGATCGGGAACAATGTGAAGATATACCAGGGTGTGACTCTCGGAGCGCTAAGCTTCCCGAAAGACGCCTGCGGCAAGATCATCAAGGGCGCAAAACGCCATCCGACCATCGAGGACAATGTGACCATATATTCCGGGGCTACGATCCTTGGCAATATCGTGATTGGCAAAGGATCGATCATAGGTGGTAACGTCTGGCTCACCGAAAGCGTCGAACCTGGCGCCAAGGTTACGATCGCCCCTCCAGACCTTAAGATCAAAAGCGGAAAAAAGACCTGAGATATCATGCCTGGCAAGAAACTGCTCATGATCAGGAAGGCCGCCCTGCGGGCGCTATCCGAATACTTGAATGTCAAGAGGGATGAAACTGTCCTGCTTGTCTATGACCATTCCACACGACAGGTTGCAGCTGGATTCCGCAATGCGTCAAAAAAAACACCTGCAATAATGATGCTCGAGATAAGACCTACTGGTGGAAACGGACGCGAACCGGATCCCGGAACAGCTGAAATGATGAGAAAATACGATGTGGTGATTGCTCCGACCAAATATTCCCTTACCCATACGAAGGCCGCGATAAACGCGAGGGAATCCGGAGCAAGAGTTGCAACTCTTCCTGGAATCAACACCGATATTTTCATGAAAGGACTCGCCATAAGCCCAGACCTTCTGGAGAAGGTCGGAACAAAATGGACTAGGATCCTTAAGGGGAAACACAGGATCAGGATCACTTCAAAAGCAGGCACTGATGTGGAGTTCAAGATTGGAAACTATCCGATACACGACGACAATGGCAAAATCACCGGAAAAGGACAATACGGAAACCTTCCGGCAGGAGAGACATACCTTGCCCCGGATGTCGGAACAGCCAATGGTACAATGATCGTCGATGGAAGCATTGGCGGTTTATCATGGGACAGGAAGACACCTCCTGCAAAGCTCATTCTCAAAGATGGCATGATCAATTCCTTCCAAGGCAGAAGGGCTCAGTCTCTGAAGAAACTGCTTGCACCATATGGCAGGAAAGGGCTTGTCCTTGCTGAATTCGGGATCGGAACCAATCCCGACCTCAAACTCAGCGGTAATCTTCTCGGGGATGAGAAGGTCAAAGGAACTATACATCTGGCATTCGGGAATAATTCAGCCATGGGCGGAAGCAACTATGTCCAGGTCCATATCGACTGCCTGATTATCGCGCCAAATGTGTTCATAGATGGAAAACAGGTGATGCACCATGGAAAATGGCTGATTTAAACAGGTAAAGGAATTCAGAAGTCAGGAGACAGAAGACAGCCATCAAGAAAAAGGAATAACTGATGTCCGATCTTTCACACATAAAATTCCAGCTTGATGAGATAAGACTGCGAATCTCGCATGCCGCGGAGAAGTCCGGAAGGAAAGCGGATTCGGTAAGACTTGTCGCCGTCAGCAAGACATTTCCTACTGAAGCAGTACTCGAGGCATATAATGCCGGACAGCGTGCATTCGGGGAGAATCGTGTCCAGGAGCTGGTCTCCAAGGCTGCAGTCCTTCCTGCCGACATTGAATGGCACCAGATAGGCCATCTGCAGAGCAACAAGGTTGCACATGCGATCAAGACGGCATCCGTGATCCATGCGGTAGACTCGGAAGCCCTCATATCCCGCATAGACAGGATTTCAGGGGAGTCAGGAAAAAAACAGCAGATCCTTCTCGAAGTCAACATATCCGGAGAGGAGTCCAAGTTCGGACTTAGGAATGAAACAGATATCTTGAAATGCGCTGAGTGCGCATTGAAATCCCCGAACATAGTCTTGAAAGGACTGATGACAATGGCACCATATGAGGCGCCTGAATGCGAACTTCGCAGAATATTCTCCGGATTGCGCGGATTCCGCGACAGGATTGAGGTAGAATTTTCAGTCAAGCTTCCCGACCTTTCCATGGGAATGAGCGGTGATTATGAGATTGCAATCGCTGAAGGTGCGACTATTGTGAGGATTGGCACCGCAATCTTCGGAAAACGGGCCTGAGCGGAAAATCACAACAGAGGAATATGGCAAAATGATTGGAAGCCTTACCGGTATAATCAAGGAATCATCCTTCACTGAGATCCTCATTGACGTGAACGGAGTAGGTTATCTTGTATTCATACCTCTCAGCACCTTCGACAAGCTCCCAAAGCCAGGCAATCAGGCAAATGTTCTTGTCTATACTCACGTCAAGGAAGACGACATTCAGCTCTATGGGTTCGCAACTGTGCAGGAGAAACAGCTATTCAAGCTTCTCATGACTGTTTCGGGCATCGGGCCTAAGATCGCCTTGAATGTTCTCAGCTCGATGAGCGTGTCGGGTTTCTGTACTGCCGTAGCGAATGCCGATCTGAAGGCCATAAACCAGATCAGTGGAATTGGTAAAAAGACCGCTGAACTACTCGTTCTGGAACTCAAGAACAAGGTCAAGGACATATCCCCGGAATCAACTATCGCCAAATCAAAGGTGCCGGATGCTGTTACCAAGGCGATGGAGGACGCGATCCGCGCTCTTATCCAGCTTGGATTCAAGCAGGAACCAGCAATGAAGACCGTCCACGAGCTTGCTGCTGGAATCGACCAGAAGGAATGCTCTACGGAAAACCTTATTCGTCTTGCCTTGCGTTCTCTAAACAAATAAATTTTGGCGTCCGCCAGAATTTATCCTTTGATCGCGCCTTCGGTAAGGCCCTTGGTGAAGAGCTTCATCGTGAATATGAAAAGTATGATGATTGGTATGCTTGCCAGTGCATAACCCGCCATGAGAGGCCCCCATAGCTTGATATATTCACCAGCTATCCTGAGCAACTGAACCATTACCGGCAGTTTGGCATGGTCACGGATTACGATCAGGGGCATTACGAAGTCATTCCACTGCGAAATGAAGTTCATCACGCCCACGGTCCCGAGGATCGGTCCTGCAAGAGGAAGCACTATAATCCTCATCTGCTGGAAATGGTTGGCGCCGTCTATCTCGGCCGCCTCGAAAAGGTCCTGCGGTATGTCATCCACGAACGATCTGAGGACGAAGATCGCAAAGATCTGTCCAGCAGAAGTGCCAACTATGATAAGACATGACAGCGTGTTAAGGAGGTTCATGTCGTTCAGCAGGTTGAACAGCGGGATCAGGTTAGCTATCGCAGGCATCATCATCATGATCAGGATTGCGTTCCAGAAGAAAGTCGACAATGGCATCTTGTGCCTCGCGAAGAAGTACGCGGCGCAAAGGGCCACAAAGAGCGTGAATATCGTACCTGTTATCGAGATGACAAGGCTGTTTGCAAGTGACGGCGTGATCATGTCGTAGGCGACCTTCCAGTTCTCCCAGTGGAATGGTTTTGTCAGGGTGGCCGGAGCAAAATAGAACTGCCTGTTGTCCTTCAGGCTGACGATCACCATCAGGTAAAGCGGAAGGAGCGCCATGCTGAGGACACCGATGATCGTCAAGTGCTTGAGCCCTCTCAGGAAAAGATCCTTGATTTTTCCAATGGCCTTGATACTGGGATCGTCGGTGGCTACAGCCGTCTTTTTGCTACCTGGTTTTTTCCATTCATCGATGATGATCCTCAGGTTTTCCTTCAGGTTCCTGAAGAAGAAACCGATATCGGAATACGGAATTGATGCGACAAGGAGACCAATTCCAACTGCCCTGAAATACCCGCTCCACAGAATGAAGATGGATGCTGCAAAGGCTATTCCCTGGATTGACTTCTTCTGCCATTCCTTCATCTCATTCCACATGGTTAGGAGATTGCTCATCTTCTGGAGGCTCATGACTATGGCAGTAAGGATGATACCGACCGCACAGGCAAATCCCATATCCTGGTCGATGAAGGCCTTTCTCAGCATGAAGAGAGCAGGCACGGTTGCGTTTCCGCCGGGACCACCTTCCATTCCCGCCAGGGCGAGGATCATTCCAGCATCCTTTATGGTATCGATAATGACGAACACCAGGAGGAGCTTTATTGAGGATGTGATAAGAGGGAGCTCAATCCTGGTGAATTTTGTCCACCAGTTGACCCCATCCACATCCGCTGCTTCGTAGATGTCCTTGGGTATGCTCTGGAGTTTTGCCAGATAAGTAAGGACAGCAAAGGAACCTACCCACGGAAATCCCCAGATGATACATGCGGAGACGATAAGTTTAGGATCCCCAAGCCATGCCGGTGCATTGCCGGGCACAAAGATCCCTCCCCAGTTGAATGTCTTGTCTATCCATACGAGGACATCGAACGCACCGCTCCATAACAGGAACTTGTTGAGATAGCCGGATGTCGCTTCGAAGAAGAATGATCTCCATATAAGGACTATGATAAGCCCCGGGATCACCATCGGTATCACAAAGAGCAACCTGTATGCGAGCTGCATGAGATCGCTTCTGCACCTGTGTATGCAGACTGCGACCGCAAGCGCCGGAACCATCTTGAGGACATTGAAAATGCCGAGGGTGAACGCCAGTTCGAAGGAGCGCCAGAAGTCAGAATTCTTCAGCAGCCTTGAATAATTAAGGAATCCAACAAATTCCGAGATGTCCGCTCCATTCCACCTGTAGAAGCTGTGGATCACGCCGCTCATCGCAGGATAATACTGGAATAGAGATATGAGGATGAGGGTAGGAAGAATGAACAGATACATCTCCCAGTGATAGCGAACCTGACTCCATTTTATTTTCTTGCCAGCCATAATATCCTTATATTTCAGTATCAAAGCATCATTGTATCATCGGCAGCTTTTCAAGCTGCCTGTGTCATAGTTTTGAATCAAATACCTATGACACATTGATACTTTGAATTTCTGATGCTTATTTTTCCTTTCTTACTCTTTTCTTCACATTCTCCAGCACTTCAGGGGTATATTCATACGGACCGTATTGTGTGGTAAACGGAGGCCCTTCCATGACATATCTCATCTGTGTTGCAGACCATATCTCCTTGAAGACCTGTCTGTCCCTTGTCTGAGTCCTGTATTTGATCCAGAATGAATTCGCTTCCTCCGGAGTCTTGGCCAGCATTGCCTGGGACCGGAATCCAGCCAGAAACCTTTCGTTTGAAGGAATCACCCTGTTCCTGTCCTTCATCACCTCCAGGAAATCATCAATTCCCTTCTGTGACGTATAGAACGGGACGAAATCTTTGACAAGCTTGTCGAAGGTAAACGATGGATCCACCTGATACAAGGAGTTGAGCTGCGTCCATTTTATCCATGTTTCACCTCCGAGCCATACATTGAAGTTCTCATAAATACCGTTCAAGCATGGTTTGAAGTCCTTCAGGAACGGATCTGTCTCTGTGTTTTCAACGGAAGGTATCCAGCCTATTATCTTGTTAAGCTTTTCATTGTTCTCCTTGGATGCCATGAAAAGGAGGAAGTCGAACGCCACCTCCGGATATTTGCTGGTCCTGGTGACGGCATAGTTGAAACCAAGGCCAGGATTCTCATATCTCGGACCTACCACCACGTCACCATACTCAGGATCATCCTTGGTCGGCATCGGGAAATCCATGATAGCCACGGTAAAATTCCCTTTGGCCTGCTGCTGCAGGCTCAAGGCATCCCATGTGCCAGTGGTCATGAACAGGGCTCTCTTCTGGGCGAACAGGAATACTCCCTCATCACGCGAAAGCCCGGTGAATCCCGGCTGACATAAATCCGCTATCTCCCGAACCATCTGATACCTTGCCTCTATCGGCCTGCACCTGAAATCAAGCAGACCGGACTTTACGGCGGTAAACATCTCGTCGTTTCCAACATATCCGTCCCTATTCAAGTCCGCCTTCTCCATGACCTTGTATGTCATCATCGCACACAGGGCACCATCCCATATGCCGAAATGGTATTTAGATCCTACGATAGGAATGTAGTTCCTTCCCTGTTCGTCCTTCATGGCCTTTACCTTCTTGCAGAGCTCATAGAATTCCCTATAATTCTTCGGCGGTACTTTTGATCCTGTGAGCTTCTCCAGTAGGTCTACATTATAGAACACCCTGACAGTGAAACTCGACAGTGGCACCTGCATGTATTCCTGCAGTTCGTTTATATATCCTGCAGCCATTCCATCCTTGAAGGTGTTCCTCAGCGGAACATCCTTGAACTCGTTGTTCTTGTTATATGGATTTGGCTTGTTTACGAAAGGTGTTATGACATAGCAGTAGCGGTTATAGTAGGCTATCAGTACCTGATACGGAATGAAACCCATCTCTATGATGTCCGGAGCCGTACCGCTCATGATCTGCGTGCTAAGCCACTGTCCATAAGTACCCTCGGGTATGGCTTCCTGAACGACCCTGACGTTCGGATGTGTCTTCTGGTATTCCCTAGCCATCTCGTTTATGCCATCCCGTACCCCGGCTTCGAGCTGCCAGTGGCTTATCCTGAGCACAATTGTCCCTGGAGGCGCTTCATTGTAACGGTACAGGGCGACCGAAACAAGAGCCCAGGCATACACGATCATGATTATGATCAGTGCATGGTATTTCTTCAGAAATTCATAAAATTTTTTCATAAAATAAAAAGAGAACAAGTCCTTTTATCATCCTGTCATCTTATCTGCCTACTGGTTCCGGCCTTTATTTTCCTGATTCAATTTTCAGCCTTCAGCTTCGCTTCCAGGGCGTCCATCCTCTCAAGTGCCCTGGTTGCACCGAAATTCCTTCTTTCACGTGGATACTCCTGCATCATCAGCTTGTAATACTTCCTGGCAGTATCGAAATCACCGACCTCGAATTCTGCAACTGAAGCAATCGCCCAATATGCAGAGGAATTGTCCATGAAAGGATTCTTGGGATCAATCTCCCTCTTATCAAGTTCCTTGAGCATGGCATCCAGCTTCTTCTCCTTCATTCCAAGGATGTCATATGCCTTTGCGAGCAGTCCCCATGCGCTGCTGATGAATGGAGATTCGGGATTGTCCCTTATGAATTCGTCGAGTTTCTTCCTTGCGAATTCCGCATCTTCCTTCGTAAATGCAGCCAGATACGTACCTATCATATAGATGAATGCCTCATGCCCGGCGGTCTTTTTCGGGTATTGGTCGTATATCTCCTGGTACATCTTCCTCACAACCGGATAGTCTGGAGTCTCACCAGTTGGGACTATGTGCTTCATTCTTGCAAGAGCAAGTTTGCTCCAGGCTGCATAATCACTGTCGGGAGATTTGCTTATGATCTCATTAAAGAGCTTTGATGCGGTCTCCTTGTCTCCGAAAGGAAGCTGCTTCAGCCATTCCGTGTAGGCCAGACCATAGAGAGCCTGTATCCGCTCATTTGAGTTTTCCGGAGCTCCGTCTGCGACATTCTGGAATTTTAAAATTGCCTGGTTGTATTCGCCCATACGGAAGTTGAGCCAGGCGGCTGATATTTCATCAAGAGGATTTTCGACCTTCGTCTTAGTCTTCTTAATAAAGAAGAAAGCCACCACGAAAGCAATGGTCGCAAGGACTATTATCGCAAAGAAAACTTGAAGTGCCCTGTTCTGTCTCACGAATGTTTCCCGGATTAAAGCAAATTTTCCTATAAGATTAATCCATACTGACAAAAATCAATTCACTTATGGGAATTTCCGGGGTTAATTTGAATCAACAAGGAACACCATCGGAAATGCTTCGGGATTCTTGGACTTGCCTATCCCGGGAGCAATCTCAACCCAGCCTTCACGTCCCTTGCCGTCATTGTCGTTCACCAGAAGATTGAACTGGAATCCTTTCACGGCCTGCTCCTTCGTCAATCCAAGATATGCCAGTGGCAGCGAAATATTGTAAGTTATCTCATTCCCAGCCTGTGATGCTTCAACTGAACCTGGACACGAATTCGTGTTGAATCCCTCCGGAGCAAGGCATGGAATAAGGAAGCTGTCATTTGCCGTCTTCGCCACCCCGAACTCCCAAAAGCCCTTCCTGCCAGGCACCGCAATGCCCATCTGGACACTGTCCTCTTTCCAGAAATTTTCCTTGTTCTCCTTCTGGGAGAAGATGTCATCCCTGACGAAAACTTTTACCTTCAGATCCTTATCATCCATGGCAATCCATATCCTGGCGCTCAGATCCTGAGGTCCCTGCCATACAAGATGCTGGTTCATCGGATCAAAATCGAAAAGACTGACATTGTTCGCCCTGTCGACCAGGTTGAACGTCGGTTCTGCAGAGAACTCTCCTTTTGGAATACGTGCAGCCATATTCAAGGAAACCGGATAAATCCCCTGAAGTTCCGTTCCTTCAATCTTATAGGCAATCCTTCCAATGAGAGTTTCACCGAACCTGCTTGGTACATTCATAGGAACTGCAGCTTTAAGCGAAATCTTTCTCTTTTCATTCGCTGAAAATGTGACAGTGTTGTCCTGTTTTTCACCTCCGAGAAGCTGTGGTGGTATCCAGGTCAGCTTTATATTGCGGGTTTCAGGAAACGGATTTGTCATCTCGAGTCCGATCTCAAGCGGCTGTCCAGGAATCGCAAGAGGTTTTCCTAATTGACGGGTGAATGGTCCCAGAAGCACTGGAGGATTTTTTCCACCTGTAAGCCTGAGATAGGATGGAGTATTGCCGAAGGTGTAAAATACCTTTCCTTCGCTTACCGGGACAGGAGTCGGATTACCCATGATGTCAACTGCCTCAGCCTTAGCTGCATCGGTTTCCAGGACAAGGACATCTCCGGGAACGTTGCAAAGCCAGCCAACAATCACTTCATCTCCAGGTTTCCCGAAGGAAAAAGCCCATTGTCCTGCAGGAAGTTTGAATTGCTGCCGGAAATTCTTCCCTGAAAGGAGCCGTGTCATCGGAATATATGCCGCATATGCCGGTTTTGGATAAAAATCCTGCGTGATAAGGCCATATGTCTGCTCAGCGTCCTTTGGATTCGTCCCATCGTTCCTAAGATCATACCATGTATGACCGATCGCTCCGCGCGACCAGCAGAACACCGCCTTCTGAACCACGATCTCCGCCTGAATGCGCTCGCTGCTTCCCGCGGAATGCATCGCCGTCTCGTTGAAGTAAAGAGGCTTTATGGTCTTAAGAACCTTGCGCAAATCGGCCAGCGGACCGTCAACGGTAGCGGCAAAATCCGGAAAAAATCCGTGCTGGTGGTATGCATGGATATCGAAGCAATCCTGTCCTTCGGCAAGGATCCGCTGATGGAAACCTTTCTTGGAATTCGGATGTGCTCCGCAGTCCGCAAATCCACCTGTCATGATCTTGACCGCAGGATCCACTGCCTTGAACGCCTTGTAGCTGGTCTTGAGCATCGCCAGATATTCATCTGCCGTACCCTTGAAGAATTCTATGTCGGGCTCGTTCCAAATCTCCCAGAATCGTATTTTGCCCTTGTAATGCTTCGCAACCTCAGTGCAATATGAACGCAACGCCTCCAGATCCGGGGTGGAGAATCCCCATTCTGCGAAACTTTTGGTCGCCTGTTTCTCCGGTTTCGCGGCCCAGAACGGAGTGAACGCGATCAGCCCCTGGATCTCAATGCCTTTCGACAAGGCAGTATCGACAATGTGATCGAACTTGGAAAAATCTATCTTTGCATTTGGAGCAGGTTGGATCTCCTGCCATGGTGGTCCAGTGCGCAGAACCTTGGCTCCGGAAATTGCGATCGCCTCAATTTCGAGATCCTGAATTTCCACCGGATAACGCTCTGGATGGGAACAAATGCTGAAGAGAAAAGTTTCAGCACGACCCGCCGTCGGACCACTCGGAATCAGAATAGCGAAACGCAGTTCCCCCTTCAAAGTATCCTTGGGAGAATCCTGAGTGCTCAAGGCATAACGCAACCAATAAGCACCCTGTTTACCTCCCTCGGGGAGGACGATCGGCAGTTCCTGCGATGCTCCCGCATCAAGTGTCAGATCATTTGCCTTAACAGATTTAACTCCTGCAAAATTCTCGACTTCAACACTACAGTGCAGCTTCTGTGCTGAGGATGACCTGTTTGCAAGCCTAAGCTTCAACTTGCTTTCCTCTCCAGGTTTCACAAAATGCAATGGATTTCCGGTCTCCAGCGATACGGATACCATCGCAAGAGATGAAATTTCCTCGCTTATGTCGTCAATCCAGATAGAACCTGCCTGTGTTTCGCCCTTTCCAAAATCAACCGCAAATCCGAATAGACACAAAGGCGGATCAATTTTTCCATTCCTTCTGTCACCATAGCTCTCCCTCATCATGTCAGGATTGATCTCATATGTGATCCTGTTCCAGCCAGGTTTGACAGAGAACCCCTTCGGCGGATGTACCTGGAACCGTTCCTGCATCGAATCCACCAGTAGGAGGTTTATTTCGCGTATCTCCTCCTTGCCAGTTGCATAGAAGCTCGCATTGATTTTTCCTCTCTGGGCCTGTGCGAGACCCGGCAGAGGAGGATTGGGGGTTATGAATGCCGTCACCCAAGGATTGTGCTTAGACTCCCACGAGATGCACATGCTGTTCCCCCTGGCTTCTGGAGCCTTTGAAAACAATGCCTTACCTCCTGGCTCACCGCCATAGTGCACTTCGAGAGCCTTGATGTTTTCAAAATTGATGACCCCCTTGCCGGGCTTTCCTGCTACGGCATTCTCATCTGCAGCAACATCGACAGGTCTGATGAGAGCGAACACCAGATAAGCCAATAACAATTTAATTGACAATCCTTTTTTCATAAATTCCCCATTACAGTTGAAAACTTGATGAAATGCTATTGTGAGATCTTTGCGCCAAGTGTATTTACATATTTCGTAATTCCATATTCTGCGAGGGTGCCGGGCGGACATCCTTCAGCATGAGCATCGAAGAAAAGTACATTCGCCAGGTTTACATGGCGAACGTGTATACCTGCATCCTCTACAAAGTCCATCCTCTGAAAGCAATAGAATTGTTTTCCATGGAAAAGGGGGTTGGCGCCCACGTTGGTATAATATGTATCAGCGTTGTCACTCTCCTTGGAAGGTGACGGCACATTCCTGGCATTGATGTTGCGCAGACGGAAGAAGCCGCCCCCGCCATAATCCACGAAGCTGTTTCCAGGAACAGGATTCCCTCCATCGCTATCCCCGCAATAGTATTCGCCAAATGTCGTCCACTGGCGGTTGCCATCGCCGGGATTCCACGCCTTCGGATCCTGTGTCGGACATACATAGACATTTCCCGCTGGAAGATAAGGGAAAAGATAATAGATCCAGGTTGTCTGCATGACTCCGGGGACATATTCCATGAACGGACGCCAGTCTCCGTTGTCAATCACATAGTTCGCTTTGGAAAACCCGATCTGCTTGAGCTGGTTCACGCACACGATTCCCCAGGCCTTCTCCTTCGCCTGCTTCAATGCCGGCAGCAGCATGGCGGCAAGAATTGCAATTATGGCAATGACCACCAAAAGTTCAATAAGAGTAAATTTAATTTCTCTTTCTTTACTGTGTAGGGAAGAATGAACTGAAGCACTGCTGATACCGGAAACGCATTTGAGTTTCATTTCATGCTCCTTTTCATGGAGAGGATTTCACCTCTATTGGAATGACCTTGGGTGTAATCATGATACGCTTGGGTTCAGGTGGAAGTTTCCCTTCGGCCCTTGCGAAAAGAATTTCCGCCATCTTCCTTCCGGATTCCGCCAAAAATTTCTCTACGGTGGCAACCGGCAATGCCGGATTCAGCCTGAAATCAGGTGTTTCGTCGTAGAAGTTGTCGTATCCGGCGATCAGAATGTCCGTGCCGGGTTTCTTGCCCAGGACTTCGCATGCCGTCGAGATCTGAGGAACGATCCAGTCCGAAAGAAGCATGAGCGTGTCAGGAGGATTTGATCCGAGCAATGCAGGCGCCAGACATCCGGCGCTGAAAGCCGCTCTCGCCTTGAAATATTCCTCCTCATTTCTTCCGGTGACTCCCTTCAACGGCAGTTCATATATCGGCTCAAGGTAATCTAGTCCCTCCTCGGAGGTGGCTTTCTTCAGTCCATCGAGCCTATCCTTTATCCAATAACCGTTCCTGTGATCCTCTTGAATGTATAAGGCAATCCTGCGACTCCCTCTTGAAATGAGATATTTTGCCAGTTCGTATGTGCCACTGGAGTGATCGCATGTCACCCTGTCAATCCCGGGAAAATCCCCATAGGCGACAAATGGGATCCCTGCATTGAAAAGCTTGCTGCACGTTTCCGGTGGCGGAGGAAGACCGCTGTTTTCGGAAAACACAACTCCGAACGGCCTGTTGCGAAGATGCATGTCAATTTCCGAATTAAAGATCTCCGGTGTCATCATCATTGCGCTGAAGCCCTTGTTCTGAATGGCGACAAGCAATGCGATGTAGTTGTAGTATCCCCAGCCCGGCCTTTTGAAATACATCGGCAGGTCCTCTCTGTATTTCGGACTTACGAATATTATCGTGTTTTTCAGGCTGTCGCTTTTAACAGCTGCTGAAACAGAATCTTCAGCGATGATCCTGATACGGGGACTCTTCTTTATGATAAAAAGTTCCTTTTCCAGCTCGACCACCGCACGATGAACGGAACTGAAACTCACGCCAAGCTTTTTGCTAAGATCCCTTTCAGCAGGAAACTGGCTGCCACGCGGCATGACCCCGTCCTCAATCCAACGGCGAATTGTCCTGTAGCTATGCTCCTTCTGTCGATTGGCTCTCATAAAACTCCTATTGCTTTCATGCAAGTAAATTATAACCTGTCCCTTAACATGTCAAGTGCTATATTCATATTTGATTCATATTTGTTTCATTATATAATACCTTTATTACTAATGTGTTATGTTTATATATTAATAATTATAGTATTTTATACTTCTTTATGATTCATTTATTATACAAAAGAAATTGTCAAAAAAACAAGCATCTGACTCCAAAATGAAATCAGATGCTTGTTCTTTTCTTCTCAGATCTTAATTATCGGTAATATCTATACTTTAAACCGATAAGTTCCAGGTTTGCAGACTGTCTTGTTCACACCAGGCAGTTTAACATTCAGCTTCACTTTCGCAGGAATGCTGACCGAAGCCTCGATTTTTCCGCCTATCAGTTTCCATTGCGCATTGATAGGTCCTTTCGGAGAAGGAACTGTCGCACTCGCAAAATCAATTCCCTCCACGAACAGCGGAGCAAACTCGACTTCGCTCCAGGCAAGACCTTTTTGGCGGAGACCGACAAGGATGTTCACGAAATGGAATGACGGATGTCCGGTCCAGGCGTGCGAACATGATCCTCCGGAAGGCTCTTCCCAGTCGAACCCCTCCCAGGTCGTGCCAGTGCTCAGCATCGGAGCCCACTTTTTCCTTATGAAATCGATCGACTCGTTCACAAAACCAAGATTCCCCATCGTCTCAAGGACATACGTCGCCCAAAATGCCGAAGGCACCGGCCATGACGCCTTTTCATCCCTGAGGTAAGGTAGTATTCGCTTTTCGATCATGTTCCCATGATACTCCGGCTTAAGATCAAGCATGATCGCCATCACCTGATCATGAACTGAAGGCTCGCCGGAGAAATTCCCTTTCCTGTCGAGACACGCACAGAACAGTCCGGACTTCTTGTCAAAGAGCCTTTTCTCGATGAGATTCCTGCAGGTCTTGATCTCAGCAGAGCATTTCTTAAGTTCGGCAGTTTTCCCAGCTGCCTTAAGAAGTTTCGCATAATGTTCCAGTGTCACAAGGTGCCAGAGGTTGAGGAATGTAGGCACACGTTCCTTCGGGAGAGTCGACCAGTCTTCGAAAAGCCAGAAGCGTGGATCGTATACGAGAAGCCCTTCCTTGTCGCGGACCTCAGCCGTTTCAAAATATCCAAGAACTTCCTTCACCCTCGAAAACTGCTGGTTGAAAACTTCGATGTCGCCGGTCTGCCAGTAATAGTCGTACACTGTGAGCACCCATGTCAGGGCAAAGTCAGGAAGGATGCACCAGCCGGATGAGGTAGGAGCATGTCCGTAAGTCAGCCCCTGTGGTGCATTCTGTCCGGCGATTGAATGGATGCCTCTGGCAAGCAGGCGCGCATCACCATCCATGTAGAACGTGTTCCTCGCCTGAACTCTCGCATCACCCCACCACTGCGCCTGTTCACGCCAGGGAGTGTCGACATATGAATCGATCGAACAGATCTGCTGGGTATGCTTTGAGATCGCATAGATATCATTAAGGATCTTGTCAGAAGACTTGAAGTCACCCTTCATAGTGAAAGGATAATATGCCGTCCTCAGTTTTAACCTGATCTTCAACTGCTTTGTCAGATCACGTGCGACAATTGTGAAATGCCTTGCACCCATGATATGAAAGAATTCGTGGGATGTAGTTCCCTTCTTTGGTCTCAGCCTGTTCGCGAAAGCCGCATGGCACCCGCCACCAGGAGGAAGAAATACCGGAATCCCCTTGCGCAGACATTGGAAGTAGTGGAAGTCCAAGATTTCAGCACCAGTTGCACATTCGACATCTACTAGCAGGTTTCCGACAGAAAATTGCCCCATGTCGACAGTGATCGCGCTGTATTTGCCCTCCCCTGCCGGTTCCACAGTTATTTCCATAGCTCCGTCAACCAACACAGATTTCACTGCAGTTCCTGTTTCCCATTTTTTCACGGATGAGAATTCATTGTCTACGAAATACCAGGAAATGTTCTTGCAGGTCCTGTATTCTCCGCTGGAATCTCCAATTCCAAGTGATGTCACCTTTGCAGGAGTTATCAGGTCCTCCCTCAGCATTGGAATTCCCCTCGGTTCGACATCATCATAAGGAGGCTGACCGAAAGGTGTCGAGAGCATCTGCTGCCCATGCGGCGGGAAATATTCCGCTTTCCAGTCGGAAGGCATCTTATCAGAGGTTATCCAGCTCCTGTCGCTCTTTGACGCATCGAAATCCTCCTGGAAATCCTGCTGCATTGAAAGCCTGGCTGTATTGACATTGTAGGCGTAGTCGCGCCGCATCTTCCATGTTCTGGGCGCAGTGTTGATCTCAAGAGATCCCCACTTTGCAGCGCAGAGCAGTCCCGCCTTGGTGTAGTGGAGATAGGAGAATGTGCTGATTCCAGGTGTATATGCTTCGACGGAGATCCAGTTATGCCCGGCATTGAGGAATTTTTTCACGTCCACTTCGTCGAACGGCCAATGCTGCTGGTATCCCCTCGCCGGACCACGGCAGACATATTTCCCATTGATGTGAAGCCTGTACGACTTGTCGGCGGTTATGAACAATGGTGCTTTTAGCGGAACCTTCTTGAGTTTGAAATCGTACCTGAACTGGGCAAAATGGTTGAGAAGGTACATATATCCTTCCGGCCATATCCAAGATGATTTCCTCAGCGGGTGATCAGCGGGAATCGGTGCGAAGACTGAACTGCTCATATCAAATCTCCAGTTTTGTTTAGGAAAGTTTTTTGGAAAGAGATAAATGTAGCATAAGCTTATAAACTTCAAACTGCACACTTTGTTTTAATAAAAGAGACGCCAATTGACTTTTCATGGCAGGGGTCCGTTCAGGATTGAATTCTGCTGGCTCCAGAGCTGCGTCCAGAACCTGATGATTGTCAACGCCATGTAGATGACAATGATGAAGTAGACTATCTTGGGGACAATGTTCGCAATGATGTTCAGTGCCAGTTGAGCCTCTTCATTGTAGGCGTTCGCCACGTGTTTTGCAGAATCGGATATTTTCCCGGACTGTTCTCCGGTCTCAAGCATTGAGAACTCCATTGAGCTTTGCTCCTCCGGCATACATGCCGCGAACGCCTCTGTGAAATTACATCCTTCTTCCTCTATCTTGCTTGCTGTCTGGAGAAACGCTTTCCTGACGTACTGGTTCCGGCAGGATTCAGCACCGAGATTGATTGACTCCTTGATGCTGATCCCGGAATCCATGGCAAGACTGAATACTCCGAAGAATTGCGCATGATCCATTTTCCGGAAAAGATTTCCGAAAACAGGGATCCCCAGGGCCATCCTGCTGAAAACAACAGGAATTTCAGTTTTAAAAAGGTATTTGAACCTGTCAATGAGAAGATATGCAAAAAGAATCAGATACGGGGGACACAGGAAGACTGCAATATTTAGGAGTGTTCCGGCAACTGTAGTTTTCCCAATCAGGAAAGTGATGCAGGGAATGATAATGGCGGCAAAATGGAAGAGCAGGATCGGATACGCCATGCCTGATATGATCCTGTTGTTCAGCTTCTGCCTCGTTTCAAACCAGTCGGCAAGCGCCTTGAAAATGACATCCAATCCTCCGGTCCGTTCACCAGCCCTGACAAGCTGGCATTCGAGGTTTGTGAAGAACCGTGGATTGGTTTGCATCTGCTCGCTCATCGTCGAACCGTCCTTCTCGATCGACACCGACATCGCGGTGCTTATTCCCCTCATCTGGGAAGAATGATTCTGGGCGAGCGACTTGGACAATGGGAGCCCGGCGTCGTACATCATCGCCATCGACCTGTAGAACTGGACTTTGGATTTGAGCCTTCCCATGAATGAAGCCCCAACAAGATTGTTTTTGTGAAGATAATCCCGTGGAGCGGGAAATCAAGATTCGTGAGTTTGCATGGATGCAACGAATGCATTGAACAGTGATTGCCGGTGTGGATTGTAGAGGGCGGATATTTCAGGATGCCATTGCACGCCCAGCACGAACCTGTCTCCCGGAAGTTCAACTGCTTCAATCTCACCCGTCTCCGTCCGTGCAATCACATGCAGGGAACCCGGATCCTCGATCATCTGGTGATGGAAGGAATTGGTATGAAGATGCAGGGTTCCATATATATTGGCAAGCCGTGAATTTTCTTCGAATTTAACATTATGGTGTACCCGTCTATACATACTGCTTAGATGCATGTTCATAAGATTTTTATCGGAATCAAGAGCCTTCAACCTTCCTCCGGCCCAGACCGCAAGAAGCTGCGCCCCCCTGCAGACTGCAAGCACCGGCAATTTCCTTTTCTCGGTAAGGTCAAGTAGCTTGAACTCAAATTCATCTCGATAGAGATTCGTATTTCGTGAAAGAGATTCTGTTCCTTCGTAATGTTTAGGATGGACATCCTCACCACCGGCAAGAACAATTCCACCAACTCCTTCCAATGCCGTTTCCATTGATAAGCAGTGTTTTGGTATCAGCGTCCGGACACGTGCCCCGGCCCTTCCGAGGGCGATGTCATATGGAATTCTTCGCAATTGCAGCCTGTCGGGCCAGGCATCCGACACAGCAAGACCTATGAGCGGTTTTCGGGATGATCTACTGAGCCTCGGAACAACCGCATGTGGAAAGACTGCATACAATGCCCTGATAATTTTCTGAAGGCTGTTCACTTCTTCTGTGTCCCGTTTTCACCCATATGAAACTTGACAGCTCCAACGAGGAGCTGTGGTGAAACAGATCCGTGTTTAAGAAAGATGAAAAGGGGATAGAGGAGTCCGAGAACAGGCATCGGATCGTCTGCATAGAAGAACTCATTCAACGATCCGCTGCTTTTTTTAATGACATCCATCACAGCCTCCAGCCTATCCACGGGATCAAGTTTGTTCTCAATCCCTTCGACAAGCTGTTTTATGGCATCGAACTGCCTTTTCTTGTGTTCAGGATGAAGCTTGTCGTAAACCGTGGCGACAGCATGTCCATCCTTGCCGGCATCAATGAATTCCTCAAGCGCCAGAAGGAGCACCAATCCTGGATTCCATGTCTTCACATAACGCCTTACCGGCTTCACTTCCCCGATGTGCCCATCCACGGCAAGCTGGAAAAGCCAGTATGGATACTCCCAGCCAGATTCTATGGACTGTACAAGTCCACCCCAGAACCGAGGATTGATCTCGATGATATAAGGTTCTGATTTTTTGTCCCAGCGAAAATCGATCTCGGCAACGCCATGCCATCCAAGAAGCTCTAGGGTTCTCCTGCCCAAGGCCTCGATCTCCGGAACTTCGGCCGTCTCCCTGACGGCACCCATGCCGTTCCTTGGAGGGTAGCAGAGGATGTTGTGGTAGGTCATGGATGCTCGAAATTCCCCATGATCAAAAAGATATGTGGCACAATAATCCTCACCATCCACCGATTCCTGCAGGATGGGAAAATTCTCATTGTCGCAGACATCATATTTACTGCAGAAATCAGTAAATGTTCTTACTGCCTCTTCGGCGCTCCAGACTTTCTTCAGACCAATCGATGCCGCCCCCTCCGGAAGTTTTACAAACGCCGGATAGTTTACAGAAGCGGCAACTGCGGAAATCTTCTCTATGCTGTCAAGATGTATAGTTTTTGGGACATGCAGGCCATGTTCCTCGCAGAAGCTGGCGAGCATGCGCTTGTTCCCCGCCAGCTCGAACTGTTCCGGTGTCGGCAACGCCATTTTTGCCAGGCCTTCGAAACGGTCCCGGTATTCGGCGACTTTGAAGGCATCGCTGTGCAATGGCATCAGGACCAGATCTGTATCAGGGGAAGCATGACGTTTTGCCACCTGTACGAGCTTGTCGATGAAACCTTCGGCATCGGAGTCAGGATCCGGATAGACGAAATGCTCCTTGGTGAATTTAGAGAAGCTCGCGGCGGCAACATCGAGAACGTCACCGGAGATGACCTCGATCCCGTGGTGTCCGAGGCAGCGTGCGGCAGCAAGCCCGTTCCATGCACGTGCATAGGTGATAATACATTTTTTCTTCAGTTTCATAACAGTGACATTCTCTCCCGGTTAAGGCAATTGGATTGCAGATTTGTCAGCAATGAGCACCGGTGAATCATACAGCGGCATTGCCAGGAATTTTACTGTGTTCCCGTCCTGCGACCAGTTTGAAGGAGGAAATTCATAGACTTCCCCGGTCCTCAGATCGACATACACGGGATTTTCAAATTTAGCATCCTTGAAGACCAAATCAACCGGAACAAGTTCATTACTTTCCCCACATGGCGCGCCCCCGAACCAGATCGCGGCAACGGACATCTGTGAATTCCGCTTGCGCCAGCTGTAAACCGTCGGAGTCCTCTTTGTTCCGCTGAAGGAAAATTCCATCTTCTTCTCCAGCACAAGAGTGTCGTCGAATATCGAATACACGTTCTGGGCTGCGAAATACGCAGGCTTGAGGTGATCAAAGGATTTGTCCTCCTTGATGGCGATCAGCCCTTTGGCGTTTAGCCCTCTCCTTCTCGCATCATCGTAGATAAACTCGCAACAGGAGAAAAGGTTCACAGGAATTCCGTTTCCGTAATGGACCATCATCCTCCTCAAGTCCCATTTTGCCTGAGTAAGCTCGGTCCATTCACGGTCCCTGAGCGCACCTGTCGTCTTCCCTGATGGTGCGCCGGTCTCACCCTGGACAAGGGCGATCCTGGAAGAATATTTTTCGACGAGAGATTTCAGCTGGACGTATAATCCCATGTGATCCGGATTATATGGATAGCCATGGAAGGAAATTGCGTCAACCAGATCAAGCTTGTCCTGCTCCTTCAATGCCTTGAGAAATCCATCGGCGTAATCAATTTTCCCAGCGAGAGAAAGAGCATAAATCCTGCTGTCAGGCTGTTCAGACTTTATCATCGTCGCAGTCCTGATATAGAGGTTCACATATTCCAAAACGGATACTTCCTTCGTCACCTCGGGCTCGTTCCATACCGCCCAGGTCGACACACGGTCCTTGTAGCGTTGGACAAGCGCCTTTGCCCACCTATCCCACGCCTTCAAAGCCTCCTCGGAGCGGGGCATTCCATCTCCAAGTGTCGCTCCTCCGCCATCCTTGTAGATCGGATTGCCATATGACAGCTCAATCCACGGTCTAACGCCCTGGGAAATCATGTCATTGACAATATCATCCTGCCATTTGAAGTCGTAGACACCCGCTTTCCTTTCGGTCTTCGCCCAACCGCCCTGCAGGCGTGCGTTCTTGACTCCCAGTTTGCCTAGATAGTTTTTATATGAATCATAATTGGCTAAATCACGGTCCAGCGTCTCACACCCAATGGACCAGCTCGAGGATTCGATCTCCTTGGAAGTCCTAGGAACTACCTTGCCTATCTTCTTAAAAGGCACCGATGAAATTGATTTCTCCTTTATTTCCGGAGCCTGATTGGCCGTATCATCGGAATCATGCCCGATATCCTGTGCATGTGATGTGATAAAGACCGCTGAAGCTAAGATGATCATATATAAAGCTCCCCGTGATTTGAAAGAATCATTGAATCTCATAATGGTTTGGAAAATAATCCGGAGCCCTTGAAGAATCAAGGTGCATCATCATTTATAAATTTTCCTGTCTTAGGAAAATTTCTCTTTCAACGCCCAGAGTCCGAGTCCGGGATTGCTTATGAAGAATATCTCCTCGCCGTCCGGCATCTTGTTGAAGCCGTCCTTGAGTTTGGAGTGGTCATATATGTTTGACATCTTGTCGTGAGGTTCGGCATTGAATCCGACACTACGGATGTTCTCGAGGCTCATGCCCGGTCCCGGACAGTATGTGACCTTGAATCTTCCTTCGCTCGAACCGTGGATCAGGTGCGCTGCGGCGCTGAGGTTGTTCTGAAGTTCGAGGTTCTTCTTCACTGCATCAAGGGTGGCCGGTGTTCCACGATAGCCGTACTTCCTTATCAGCCTGTCGATCTCCGGATCCTCTCCGAACTCCTTGAGACCGGGAGCTAAAACTATCAGCTCCCCATCGTCCGCCATTGCCATTCGAGTCCTGTAGATGGACTTGTTGCCAAGCCAGGTGCTCTTGAATTCCTCATGATCGAGATAGACGACTACCTTTTTAAGCGGCTTATCGAGCAGATCGAGGTTAACCTTCTGGCTGAGCTTCGCACCTTCAGAGAATGTCTCCATGTCGTTGCCGACATACATTCCACGCATCTCCATCTTTCCGCTCTTCTGGTTCTTCTGCATCACAGTCAGGATGTAATTGATCGGCAGGTCGTGCATGAAGTTCTGAACGCCATAGTTGAAGAGTTTTCTCACCGGGGTGTCGATTCTTCCCATTATCCTCTCCATGCCGTAAACAGCACCAAGGAAATGAGACTTGTTTATCGTGTCCTGTCCACCAACGCCGACGCAGATGTTCTTCGTATAGTTCGCCATTCCTACGACCTCGTGCGGAACTATCTGGCCAATGGAGAGGATGAGGTCATAACCTTCGAAGAGGATCTTGTTGACCTCGATGTTGACGGTATAGTCGAGTTTTCCCTCGGACCACTCGCTTATGAGCGGACTGGAAACCTGTCCGAGCCGCCTGAGACTGTTCCGCCAGTCGTGCACAAGGAAACGCTCGAGAGGTATCTTGGAGCCGAACATTGCGCGGATCTCTCTTTCCGTCATCGCAAAATGCGTACCGAGCGCAGGCATGATGTCGATCTTCACGCCTTTCGGCGAAAGCATTTCGTAGATTATCTCGGTGATCTCTCCTGCATTGGAATTGAAACGTGTGAGATCCGGGGGAAGCAGAAGTATCTTTCTGGGAGCCCCGATCTTCTGGAAGAACTCAGACACGATCCCTTCCTTGGTTTTCCTGTCAATGCACAAGTCCGGTGAACCTTTTCCACAAACGAACGACATGATTGGATTCTCCTAAAGGATTCAATTAAGGGCATCTTAAATTATTTTCCGGCAAGGAACGGAAAGATAAATGCCGTAAGGACAAGCAATATGACAATAATTATCAGCAATTCAAGTAGTGCAAAATATTTTGTTTTCTGCAACATCTCTAATTCATCTCCCATCCCTTAAAAATAATATATCCTGTCAAGAGACAGATTACGACGGTAATCAATCAATTATACTAGAAATAAGTTCTGATGTCAACAGGAAATATGCACTGTGTCATTATGTCGCCATCGAGGTGGTATTATTATCGCAGTTTCAAGTGTCACTGTGGCACTGTTCGAATTTATATTCTTTTTATATTACTTTGTATTGCAACTGGTTACGCACATCATAATGAATCTGGCAATGCTCTTGCTATAAAGAATAGGCTTTAAGATTACCAAGGAAAGGGAAAAATTATATGAACATTGAAAAATTCACAAATAAGTCGAAGGAGGTCCTGCAGTCGGCACACCACTTCGCCGTCGAACATAAGCACCAGGAACTCCGACCGCTACATCTTTTTGCCGCAATATGCGGACAGAAAGACGGAATCATTCCATCCATTTTTGAGAAGCTGAAAGTCGACACGTCTTCGCTTTCAGAGGACATTGAAAAGAAACTCCGGAAGATCCCTTCCGTAGACGGTCCCGGCGCACAGGAAGTTTATACTTCCAGGGATTTCAGCTCAATTCTGATAAATGCGGAAAAGAAATCTGCGGAATTCAAGGACGAATTCATAAGTGTTGAAATCCTCCTTCTTGCACTGATCGAAACCGACAAGGAGTCAGCTACAATCGCCTCGAAGCATAATATCACCCCTGACAAGCTCATGTCCATCTTCAAGGAGCTAAGGGGAAACACCAGAGTTTCGTCTCCTGATCCCGAAAGCACCTTTCAGGCCCTGGAAAAATACGGCAAGGATCTTACGGATCTCGCTCGTAAGGACAAACTCGATCCCGTCATCGGCCGCGACGAGGAGATCCGCAGGGTGATCCAGATACTGTCGAGAAGGACAAAGAACAATCCTGTCCTCATCGGCGAACCGGGTGTCGGCAAGACCGCCATAGTCGAAGGTCTTGCGATAAGGATCGTCCGTGGTGATGTTCCCGAAGGACTCAAGAACCGCAAAGTCGTCACTCTCGACATGGGCGCCCTCATAGCCGGCGCTAAATTTCGCGGAGAATTCGAGGAAAGATTGAAAGCCGTCCTTAAGGAGATCACTGAAAAGGACGGGGAGATAATCCTTTTCATCGACGAACTCCATACCGTTGTTGGCGCAGGAGCCGCCGAGGGCGCGGTAGACGCCAGCAACCTGCTCAAGCCCATGCTCGCTCGAGGTGAACTCCATTGCATAGGCGCGACAACTCTAAACGAATACAGGAAATACATAGAGAAGGACGCCGCCCTCGAACGCAGATTCCAGACAGTTATGGTCTCGCAGCCAAGCGTAGAGGAGACCATATCCATACTTCGCGGGCTCCGTGAAAGATACGAGATCCACCATGGCGTCAAGATCAAGGACAGCGCACTTGTCACAGCCGCAGTCCTCTCGGACCGCTACATCTCCGACCGTTTCCTGCCAGACAAGGCGATCGACCTCATTGACGAGGCGGCCGCAAAACTACGCACCGAGATCGACAGCTCCCCTACGGAGATCGACGAGGTTGAACGCAGGAAGATGCAACTTGAGATCGAGGTTGCCGGACTAAAGAAGGAAAAGGATCCGTCTTCAGCTTCACGTCTTAAGAATATCGAAGCCGAACTCGGTGAGCTCAAGGCGAAAAACCGCGAACTTCGCAGCCGCTGGGACAACGAAAAGAAGGCCGTCTCCGAACTCAGGACTCTCCGTGAAAGCCTCGAACTCGCAAAACAGTCACTTGAAAAGGCTGAACGCGACTACAACCTCGAGAAGGCTGCTGAGATTCGTTTCGGGACCATCCCAGGCCTTGAGAAACAGATAAAGTCCGCAGAAGAGAAGTTCAGGAAGAAGAATTCCGGGACCGCATCCCTTCTGAAAGAAGAGGTGACCGATGAGGACATCGCTGAGATCATCAGCCGCTGGACACGAATACCGGTAAAGAAACTCGTTGAGAGCGAGAAGGAGAAGATCCTAGGCCTTGCAAAGAACCTCCACAAGAGGGTGATTTCTCAGAACGAGGCCGTTGATTCGGTCTCCGATGCTGTCCTCAGGGCGCGTGCCGGGCTCAAGGATCCTAACCGGCCAATCGCGTCGTTCATCTTCCTCGGACCGACCGGCGTCGGCAAGACAGAGCTTGCACGTGCCCTTGCAGCCGAACTTTTCGACGATGAAAGAGCGATGGTAAGGATCGACATGTCCGAATACATGGAGAAACACACTGTCTCCAGGCTCATCGGCGCTCCTCCGGGATATATTGGTTATGATGAAGGTGGACAGCTGACAGAAGCAGTCAGGCGCCGTCCCTACTCCGTGATCCTCTTCGATGAGATTGAAAAGGCGCATCCCGATGTGTTCAATGTGTTCCTGCAGATACTTGACGACGGGCGAGTCACCGATTCGCACGGACGCACGGTCAACTTCAAGAACACGATCATAATAATGACCTCGAACATCGGAAGCCATCTCATCCAGGAGAATAAGGGCGATTCCGACAAAATCAAGGACAAGCTCCTCGAGGAGATAAGGCATCATTTCCGTCCTGAGTTCCTGAACAGGATCGACGAGGTGCTTGTGTTCCATCCTCTGACCGAGGACGATCTCCTGCAGATAGTCGAGATACAGCTTGCGAATTTCGCAGACAGGCTGAAGGTCCGAGAAATCACCATGACCGTCTCAAAGGACGCAAAGAAGCATCTTGCTAAATGCGGATTCGACCCGGTCTACGGGGCGCGTCCGTTGAAGAGGGTCATTGTCAGGGAGATTGAGACCCCTGTCTCCAGGATGCTGGTTTCCGGGGAGCTTTCCGACAAGCAGGCCTTGAAGATAGATTCCGGGAAGGATGGTCTGAAGTTTACGGTATCATAAGGAAAAGGCACAGAGCAACAGAAGCACATAGTCAATTAACCGCAAATATCATCAAAGAATCCCTTAATAAAGGATTCCAGCCTGAAAATGCAAACTGGTATCACTTGGCTATTAGGGAGTTATGCCCCACTCCCCCTCTGCCTTGTGCCTATGAGCCTTTATCACTCATTGTTTCAATTTTTAGTTCATTTTTCTGGACTTTCCCCTCTTTTGCATTATATTAAAAATCTGCAATTATATACGTTGGAAAGAATCATACAGAGGAAGGCGAGTTTTTCATGAAAAAGAAGGCTAGCAATGCTGAAGTCCTGAAGCAGGTTCTTTATGAGATGCTTACACTTGCCTACATTGTCGATCTTCTGGCAAGGACCAAGTGGCAGAAGGGTCAGAGCCACATAGATCCAAGCGAAGCGCTCCAGACTACGGCAATCATAAAAATAAAACTTCTATACGATTTCTTTTACAGTCCGGAAGGATCGACCAAGGCTGAAGATGCTGAGGATGTTTTTTCGGCCATCGACGACTTTAAGGTCAAGACCAAGAAGCCTTTCTTCATAGGGTGTGGCCCAAAGGGGATGTTCAGCAGGAAATCCCTTGACAAATACTTTCTTCATTTCACTGAGGAACGCGCTTTGAAGCCTAAGGAACTTCCGGAACCAAGGTTCAAGGGAGGAGTAGAGTCGATCATAAAGAATTCGGCCCTGATCCTGGCATCTGCTGAGAAATTCATGGACGCAAAGATCAAGGAATCCTTCATGAACCTCAACCAGGAAAGCGAGAACTATTTCAAGGACTTCAAGCAGGTCGTGATAAAGCTGAAGGAACTGCCCGCTTTCAAGGCAAGCTATCACTAGTTCCTGGAGCATCCCTCCTGTTCCACCTTCAAATCTATAACCAACCGAAGGATTTCAAAATGCAATCTGAAATCATCAATATTATTCCTAAACCATCCAAGATCGATCTTAAGCCCGGCTCTTTCCCCATCTCCGGAAAAACTACTATTTCCGGTCCGGAAACCCTCGCACCATTGAAAAACCATCTCCAGGAAACGATATCTCATTGTCTTGTAGACAGGAAGACCGCCGGCAAAGCTTCAGAGATTTCCATGGCCCTTGACAAATCGCTGAAAAAGATCGGTGAGGAAGGATATGCCCTGGACGTTTCAGCAGACAGGATAACAATAGAATCTTGTTCGCCAAAGGGAATTTTTTACGGCATACAGAGCCTGAAACAGCTCATTTTCTCCTCGCAGGAAGGAAAAATCCCCTGCCTGAGGATTGAGGACAGTCCCCGTTTCGGTTGGCGTGGCATGATGCTTGACGAGGGAAGACACTTCTTCGGAAAGGTATTTGTGAAGAAATTCCTGGACATAATGGCTCTCTACAAGATGAACTCTTTCCACTGGCATCTCACCGAGGACCAGGGCTGGAGGATTGAAATCAAAAAGTATCCCAAACTTATCTCCATCGGTTCGAAAAGGGCTGAATCCCCTGTTGAAGGCGACAGGAAGAACGGCGACGGCAAGCCTTACGAGGGATTCTACACGCAGGACGACATCCGCGAAATAGTGAAATACGCCACCGACAGGTTCATAAACGTTGTTCCAGAGATTGAAATGCCCGGACACGCCGCAGCCGCTATAGCATCCTATCCTGAATTCGGCAACTCCGATATCATGGACTACAAACCGGAAGTTAAGACACGATGGGGTGTTCACCATTACACTTATTCACCTACTGAAAAGACATTCAAGTTCCTGGAAGATATCATTGAAGAGGTCGTCTCTCTCTTCCCCGGCAAATATTTCCACATCGGTGGAGATGAAGCCCCAAAGGACCAGTGGAAGAATTCACCCACCGCACAGAGGATCATGCTTGACAACAAACTCAAGGATGAACATGAGCTCCAGAGCTTTTTCATCAAGCGCATAGAGAAAATCCTCAAGAAAAATGACCGCATCCTAATCGGCTGGGACGAGATCCAGGAGGGTGGACTTTCACCCACTGCCGTCATGATGGTATGGCGTGATTGGAAATGGGCGATGATGGCGTTGAACAATGGTAACCGTATCGTCATGGCACCCAACTCCCACAGCTATTTCGACCATTACCAGGCTGATCCCAAGGAATACAAGGAACCTGAGGCAATAGGCGGGAACCTTCCTCTCGACAAGGTATACGTCTTCAATCCAGTTCCAGAGGGCATCACCCCTGAACAGGAGAAACTTATCCTGGGCACACAGGCCCAGCTCTGGTCGGAATATCTCTTCAATACCGACAAGGTGGAATACATGACCTTCCCGAGGTTCTTCGCGCTTGCCGAGGTCGCATGGACGATGCCTGAGAACAAGAACTATGCCGATTTCCAGTCAAGGCTCAAGGGCGCACTCAAGCTCCTCGACCATATGAAGGTAAAATACAGGAATCCGTTCTGAGGGATTCTTAAGTAGGACGGGTTTAAACCCGTCAACGGTCTTGTGAATTTGTAAATATTACAAACGTCGGGTTAAAACCCGACATACTTAGGCACTTCACCACATGAGCAAGGGATTTCTACACAGGTTAAGCAGGCATACCGACGACTCGCCTATAAATTTCGCGGGCTGGCTGGCGCTTCTACTTATCACTCTCATGCTCTGCATCATCACATACTTCTTCATAGATTCATATCCGAAGGATGACAGGCCGTTGGATATTGAGCTGCCGCAAGTTCCTACGCGTTTGAGTAATATGAATTTATTTTTCTGCGATCCGCGCAGTATTAAAATTGAACTTACTCAAAATGGCAATTATAGGATCTGCAAAGCAATCCTCTCTCCTGAACTAATGAAAATAATATTGAAGAAATCTGTAGACGAATATGGTGTCGATTCTCCCATCTTAATCTGTGCCGATAAAAAACTTCCCTTCAGGGAAATATGTCAAGTTCTTGAAATATTGACAAGCTTAAATATTTACAAGCCATATTTTGCCGTAATCTTATCAGATACCAATCAAATATGTTACTTAAGTTTTCGCTATAATTTAGGTGTTATTAATTATAACTTGCTTCCCATGGAATATCGGAAGAAAATAGAGATAGATCTTCTGGTTAAAGTAGGTAAAGAGCAAATCTTTATGAACAATAAGCCTGTCGAATTTGTTGATCTTTCAAGAATTCTGAGGGATTCTGTTTCTAAAAATCCTGATTTGAAATGCATCATAATTCCAGATCCCGACATAAGCGTCCAAAGGTTGCTGGACGTAATCTATGAGTTTGAACGGCAAAAAGTCAACCGTGTATCTGTAGAAGAAAATGCTGATATATTCAAGATAAAATGACCAATATCCACCCTTATTTCTGCAGCCACCTTGTCTCTGCATCATGTTTGTAGTCAAGTCATTTTTGGCTGTGATTCAAATTCAAGAACACGCAGAATGTTTACCCGCCTCTGGCGGCGCCTAAGGCGACCAGGGCATTAACTACGAACATATTCAATATTACAATAGAATCCTTCGTGCGCTTCGCCTGCCCTGAGTTTGTCGAAGGGTGGTGAAAAATCCCATCCAAATAAAAAAAGCCGGCGGACTTTGCAGTCCGCCGGCTGGAAATTCTTTCAACGAAAGAATTGATTACACTCCGAGATCGATCATGGAGTCGGCAACCTTCTTGAATCCGGCGATGTTCGCGCCGTTCACGTAGTTTCCGGGTGTTCCATATTCTTCGGCTGCCTCATAGGCGGCCTTGTGAATGTTGATCATGATCTGGTGCAGCCTCTCGTCGACTTCCTTGGTTTCCCATTTCAGTCTCATAGAGTTCTGTGACATCTCAAGTCCGGATGTCGCAACGCCACCGGCGTTTGCGGCTTTTCCGGGACCGTACATGACCTTGTTCTTGAGGAAGACTTCGATGGCTTCAGGTGTTGAAGGCATGTTGGCGCCTTCGGACACGCAGATACAGCCGTTCTTCACGAGAGCCTTGGCGTCTTCACCACTTATTTCGTTCTGGGTGGCTGACGGGAAGGCTGCCTCGGCGGAAACGAGTCCCCATGGTCTCTTGCCTTCGTAGAATTTGGCTCCCTTGAACTTCTTCACGTATTCGCTGATGCGTCCACGCTTGATGTTCTTGAGCTCCATTACGTATTGGAGTTTTTCCTCGTCGATTCCGTCCTTGTCTATGATCGTGCCTGCGGAGTCGGAAAGCGAAACGACCTTTCCACCGAGCTGGCTGACTTTTTCAACAGTGTATTGCGCAACATTTCCGGATCCTGAAACAAGGGCCGTCATATTCTTGAGGGACTTGTTGCGGGTCTTGAGCATCTCATCGGCGAAATAGGTAGCACCGTATCCGGTTGCTTCCGGACGTATGAGACTGCCGCCCCAGTTGAGGGCCTTGCCGGTAAGAACGCACTCGTTGCTGTTCACGATGCGCTTGTACTGGCCTTCGAGGTATCCGATCTCACGGCCGCCGACTCCGATGTCACCAGCGGGGACATCCGTGTCTGCGCCGATATGGCGGTAGAGCTCGGTCATGAAACTCTTACAGAAGCTCATCACTTCGTTGTCTGATTTTCCCTTAGGATCGAAGTTGCTTCCGCCTTTTCCTCCTCCCATCGGGAGTCCGGTAAGGCTGTTCTTGAAAATCTGTTCGAAGCCGAGGAACTTGAGGATTCCAAGGTTCACGGACGGATGGAACCTGAGCCCACCCTTGTACGGGCCGATGGCGCTGTTGAACTGCACCCTGTAGCCCCTGTTGACCTGGACCTTGCCCTTGTCGTCCACCCACGGGACTCTGAAGCAGATCGTTCTTTCAGGTTCTGTGATCCTCTCGAGGATCGCATGCTTCTCGTACTTCGGTTCCTTGTCCATCAGGAGACTGAGGGATTCAAGGACCTCTTTCGCGGCCTGGAGAAATTCCTTTTCCCAAGGATAGGTCTCCTGCAACTGGTTCAACACTCTTACAACATAAGAGTTCATTTAAACCTCCAAATTGTTTCTTCCTCGGTGCATCCCTTCCGTCAACCCTACGGAATACCAAGACATCGCCGAGTGCGGGGGATAAAATGGAGGTTTTTGGTCAAAATACAAAGATTTTTGTGAAAAAAGACAGAAAACCATCCTCCGTTGGAGAACGGTTTTTGTTTTTTCCGTCTTTTTATAATCAACCGGCCGCAGCCGAACTGCGGCCGGTTACTTCCATCAACTTATTCAGTAAACGAACAGCATCTCACCATATTTCGGGAGAGGCCAGAGGTCGTCGTCAACTTCCTGCTCAAGCTTGTCAACCGACTTCCTGAGTCCTGCTGTCTCCTTAAGTACGACATCGATCTTGTGGTCTTCGATGGCCTTCTCAAGCTTTCCGACTGTTTCACTGAGATCTGCGATAAGCTCGCCGATCTCTGTTGCCTTTTCCTTCTGCTCAGCTGCACCGGCTGAAACACCAATCTCCTTGAGCTTGATCACGTTGCCGGCTATCGCACCCTGCTGCTTGATCGCAGTCGGAAGAATTATTGTCTTGACCATGTCGAGTGCGAGCTTGCCTTCGATCATGATAGTCTTCTTGTATTCCTCCATATAGACCTCATATCGGGAGTGGAGCTCTGTCTTGCTGAGCACCTTGTACTTCGCGAAGAGGTGTTCCGCTTTCTTCGAGAGGAGCGACTCAAGGGCCTCGGGAGTCTTCTTGAAGTTCGGAAGTCCGCGCTTCTCGGCCTCCTTCTGCCATTCAGGAATATAGTTGTCACCGTTGTAGATGACCCTCTTGTGGTTCTTGATGATGTCCTGCAGCATCTTCTGGAGCGTGCTGTTGAACTTCGCTGCCGGAACCTTTTCAAGTTCGGTGGCGATCTCATCAAGGGATTCGGCAACTATGGTGTTGAGGGCGATGTTCGGTCCTGCGCATGACTGGTTCGAACCGACAGCGCGGAACTCGAACTTGTTTCCTGTGAAGGCGAACGGACTTGTGCGGTTACGGTCAGTCGCATCCTTGGGCAGCACAGGCAGCGTGTCAACGCCGACATGCATCGTTCCACCGGATTTGGAGGACTTGGAGCCTCCCTTCTCAATCTGCTCGATGACATCAGACAGCTGCTCGCCGAGGAAGATCGAGATTATCGCCGGAGGAGCTTCGTTTGCACCCAGGCGGTGGTCGTTGCCGGCATGCGCAACTGTCGCGCGAAGAATGTCGGCATGGCGGTCGACCGCCCTGATGATAGCGCAGAGGAACGTGAGGGATATCGCGTTCTCATGCGGGTTGTGTCCGGGATCAAGGAGGTTCCTGCCGTCGT
>CAZRKP010000027.1:0-57859 GCA_964600895.1 uncultured Victivallis sp. | reverse complement strand
AACCGGCTCAGGTTTCTTCTTGAAGAACATGAAATATACGACCACTCCTACGATCAGCAGAAACAGGATCAGAAGTATCGTAGAAATAGATTTTTTGGTATCTTCTTCCATGGCAATCCTATTATTTTATTCCCAGCTTGTCCCAGCGCTGCTGCCCACCGCGGATCGGCAGCCTGTAATTGTCCATGTAGCTTCCGGGATTCTTCTGCTTGGCCCGGTTGACATATTCATTCTTGTCAAGCTTGTTCCAAGCCTTCAACTCATTTACATATTTACCCTCTGGCATTAAGCAGTCCTGAGGTATTACTTCCTTGTTCACCTTTGAACAGCTCCACTGGAGCTTGGCAGTTATCTGGCCCTGTACCTCGGTAAGCGCAAGCTTGATGTCGTATTTCTTGCCGGCCTCGAGCTGTATGTTTGCTTCGTAATCTGTCGGGGGCTGTTCCTTCCATGCGTCTATCAGGAGCTTGTCGTTTATCCAAAGCCTGGCCCCATCGTCTGCAGTAAGGTATATGGTATAGTTGTCGGTTACTTTCGGTGTAATCTGTCCGGTCCAGATCATCGATATCAGGTCGCCAGGAAGACCGGAGGTCGGAACTGCATTTCCCCATACGAAGTTGATGTTTGGATCAACCTTTTCAAAAGTCTTTCCGCGAAATGTCATATATTCGAAATATGACGCATATAGTCCGCCTGCCCAGGAACCTGTCTCGGCGACATCGCTGTCGTTGAATTCCTTATGGAACGCCTTTGCCTTCACGGTCAACGGATGTGGTAGCTGTACTGGTTCATTATAGAGCGGGGAATCCTCGTCCGGTTCTGTTCCATCCATAGTATAATGGATTTCTGCTCCTTCGGTGGAGCAGATTATCTTCATGGGCTTTGTTGGTTCGAAGGTACCGCCGTCGGGCTCAAACACCGGAGTGGATGTTTTTGGGTTGAGGATCTTCTCCTTTTGCCTGGCCAGCCTCTTTTCCTTGAGTTCCTGAATCCTCTTCTCCTTTGCTTCCTTCTCAGTCTTGAGGATGAATATATCGTCATCAACTGCCAGTTCGGGATGGCTCTTCATAAAGTCCTCTGTCAACTGTTTCATGAAGTCGTCACGGGTGCCTTTTACCGGCAGAGACGACTCATAGGAGCTCTTGAAGGCCTCGGAATACTTTTTTCTGGCATCGGCGCTGGCGATGTTGCTGAAGAGCCTTATGACTTCAACCTCGTTAAGTGCCGGATACTGTCCATATATCTCCTCAAGGAGCTTCTCCCTGAATTCGAGCTTCTTGGAATTGTATCCGTCCTTGTAAATCTTGATGAATGCCGAACGGAGCTTCTGGTTCTCCTCCTTTGAGAACATTGCGAGGGTATTGGAATCGATGTCAACCACTGGAATATTGGAGGACCCCACCTTTATGTATTTGCCATCAAAACTGTAGAATTTGCCCTTGGCGACGGTACGCATGGTGTTCAGGACGACCTCGTCACCTTCCTTATGTAGGGGGTATTTCGCATCAGCTTCCTTTTCGAACTTAGCTACATCCATTGCAGGATAATTGTCCCATTTCTCATGGTAAATCTTCTGTCCTTGCTCAGAGATGTTTTTCAGGGTTATCGCCGGACCGGCAAAGGCACTGGCGCATGCGATAAATATGAATACCGCAAGCGTTTTGCTGATGATTTTGGTTTTCATAAGGTTGCAAATATAACCCAGTGCATATTAATTATCAAGCTTCTTTCAAATTTTGACCGTTGTAACAGGCTGTCATGCGCGGGTGGCGAAATTGGCAGACGCGCCAGACTTAGGATCTGGTGGGGAAACCCTTAGGAGTTCAAATCTCCTCCCGCGCACTTAATTATGAGTTTTGTCATGGTTTACTTATACGTCATACAGGGAAATGTCAACAATAAGCGATATGTCGGCATAACAAATGGCCTGAGGGAATTTTAAAGCATGGAATTCAGGAGCCTGAATCCAGAATTCATGTTAACTTAAATTATCTTTATTCTGAATCCTGGCTTCTGATTACTGGCTACTTGTGAAATTGGTTTTCCAAATTTATACGGCAGTACATGAAAAATTTCGTAAATGACTATTTGACTTATGCGGAATCGGAAAATCTCAGACGCAGGCTTCGTGCAGTCACACCGGTTTCCGCCAGAGAATGCATCGCCGATGGAAGAAGATGCATTGATTTCTCATCTAACAACTATCTCGCCATTGCAGACCATCCCAAGCTCAAGGAACAGGCTGTCCGCTGGACAAATCTTTATGGTGCCGGCTCAAAGGCATCGCGTCTTGTCACTGGCACCTTCGCACCGTATCTTGAACTCGAAAGGAAGATAGCGGTCTGGAAGAAAAGTGAAGCCGCCCTCATAATCGGTTCGGGGTTCCTCGCGAACATCGGTGCGATTTCCGCAGTTGCAGACAGGAGTTCGGAAGTTTTTGCCGACAAGCTGAACCATGCGAGCCTGAATTCCGGAGTCCAGCTTTCCGGAGCCGAATTCCGCAGATACCGTCATCGGGATTTCAGACATCTTGAGGAGCTCTTGAAGAAGGAGCCGGCTGAAAGGAAGATCATCATCAGTGACACTGTGTTCAGCATGGACGGTGATATTGCCGATGTCGAGGCGTTGAAGAAGATCTCCAGGAAGCATGGCGCCATGCTTTATCTTGATGATGCGCATGCGACAGGTATCTTCGGCGAAAGAGGGGAAGGCCTGGCCGACGGAGCAGGTGAGCTGAACATTTCGATGGGGACATTCAGCAAGGCCCTTGGGGCATATGGCGCCTATGTCGCATGTTCGGAGGAGATGAAGGAATATCTTGTGAACAAATGCGGAACTTTTGTTTTTTCGACAGCTCTTCCTCCTGCAGCATATGGTGCGATAGATGCCGCAGTCGATCTCGTGCAGACCAAAGAATATTGCGAGGTACGCAAAGCTCTCATGGCTAAATCCGCGAACTTCGCAAAGGAGGTTCGGCGGCTCGGGTTCGATGCCGGGGATACGGCTTCTCCCATAATTCCAGTGATCGTTGGTGAATCGGACAAGGTCCTGCGGATTTCGCAGAAGCTCTTCGAAAAAGGTTTTCTTGTAGTGGCGATACGGCATCCGACAGTCCCTAAAGGAACAGCACGATTGCGGATTTCCCTGAATTCTGCACATACTGAAGAGGATTTGAACAGGCTACTTGAAGCATTACAGGACAACTTGTAATTGGTTTTATGTTTCAGGTATTAGGTTCTAAGTTGGAAAAATTCCCATATTTCAGTTCAGGCTTAAAACCTAAAACTTAACGCTTAAAACTATTATGACAGGCCGACGAAAGCTACTGTTCAGTTTTTCCTAGTTTGAACATCGTGAAGAAGATCGAGGCGGTCAGGATGCAGATCGCCCCGCTGATCTGCAATGTATGCTGAAGGCCGATGTGCTGGGCGGCGCTTCCTGCGATAAGACTGCCGAATGGGGCTGACCCCATGAACGTGAAGATATAGAAGCTCATTATCCTCCCGCGCATGTCGTCATGAACTATTGTCTGCAATGTGACATTGCTCGATGCCATCTGCAGCATCAGGCCTAGGCCGCAGAAGAACATCAACGCAAGTGACGTGGCGAAAATCTTCGAAAATGAGAGCAGGAGAAGGGAGGAGCCGAACAGCAGGCATGTGATGGAGATAACTTTTTCCAGGTTCTCTACATCCTTTCTGCGTGCGAGGAAGAGAGCGCCTGTGAGAGCTCCAAATCCGGTGGCTCCTGTCAGGAATCCAAGAGTTTCAGCATTACCGTGCAATATTTCCCTGGCATACATCGGCATGAGCACTGCATATGGCATGCCGGAAAGACCTATCACCACTCCGAAGACCAGGATATTCCTTATCCTCCTGGTCTTCGCGGCATATTTCAATCCCTGGAGCAATTCCTTGAAGGGATGCTCATGTTTCCTTGAGATGGACAAGGACTCATCGAGCGTCATTGCGGAAAGGGCGAAGAGTACGGCAATGAAGCTGAGTGCATTGATGATGAAGCAGGCTCCTTCGTTAGATCTTGCGATTATTATTCCGGCTATGGAAGGACCTATTAGACGGGCGCTGTTGAAGAGGAATGAATTCAGGGCGATAGCATTGCCGAGATCCTTTTTCTCGGTTACTATTTCGTTGACGAATGAATGCCTTGCCGGCATGTCGAAGGAATTGACACAGCCGAGAAGGAAGCTGACAGTGATGATTTGCCAGATCACGATCGAGCCGCTGAAAAAAAGGTATGCAAGTATGAATGCAAGGAGCATCGAGAGGAACTGGGTGATGAACAGGATCCTTCGCTTGGGCCATCTGTCGGCGCAAACACCGCCGATCGGAGTGAGGAAGAAGGTCGGGATCTGGCTCGAAAATCCGGCGATCCCGAGATAAAGGGCTGATTTTGTGAGGTCATAGACAAGCCAGCTGACTGCGACCTGCTGGATCCATGTACCCATGAGGGAGCATCCCTGCCCGGTGAAGAAGAGCCTGTAGTTCCTGTGTTTCAGGGCCCGGAACATGTGGGAGTCCAAAAAATTCATTGTGAGGTTCATCTGGATGCCTGATGGGAACCTCAGCTGTTGTTGGAGTTCTGGGCGGCCTGGGAGTCAAATACTATCCTGCCCTGGCATACGGTCATCCTGACTGTGTTGGTCTTTGCATCGAAGAAGGTAAGATCTGCGATCTTGCCGGGCCGTATCTCACCCCTGTCGTCGAGTCCGATACTTTTTGCCGGATTGTATGTCAGGCATGCTGAAGCCTCGGTATTCTCAAGATGGGTGAAGGCTATGAGGTGGCGCCAACCCCTCTCGAGTGTCATTGTCGAACCTGCAAGAATGCCGTCTGCGGTGGTCACCTTGCCTTTTTCAATGTGGATCTCCGAATCGCCGACATGGTAGATTCCGTCGTGAAGACCAGTCCCCTGGATGGCATCGCTTATTCCGACCACTTTGTCCTTGGGCTTTGTCCTGCAGGCGAGGTCGACCATCTTGGGATGGATATGCGAGCCGTCGAGGATTATTTCAACGTGTATCCTGTCGTCCGTCAGCGCTATGGCGGTCAGTCCCGCCACCCTGTGATGAAGAGGAGGCATTCCGTTATAGACATGCGTGCAGCGGCGAGCTCCTGCATCCACGGCCTTTATGACTGACTGCTCGTCGGCAAGGCTGTGTCCCATGGACGGGATGATGTTGTTCTCGAGGAGGAGCTCGATGAGCTTTATCGAACCTTCAAGCTCGGGGGCGAATGTCATTATCTTTATCAGACGTCCGCCTTCGGCGATCATCTCCCGGGCCTCTCCGAGATCAATAGGTCGTATCTCCTTTTCGTATTGGGAACCATGTTTTTCCTTGTTGATGAAAGGTCCCTCTACGTTTATACCGAGAGGAACGGCTCCGGAAACATGTTCGTTCCTGATTATCCTTGAAAGGTTGGAAATAGCCTTGAGCATGTTTTCAGGAGAAGCGGTGACGATCGTCGGCAGGAAGGATGTGATTCCATGGGAGGCGAGAGTGATGCTCATCGGAGTGATGTCCGGGGATCCGGATGAACAGTCATATCCTCCTGCACCATGGATGTGTGTGTCGACGATTCCCGGAGTCACGTATGTGTCCGGCAGTTCGATGACCTTGAGTCCGGGTTCCTTCTCGAATGCCGAGGCACCGCCGAATGCGAGTATCCTGCCTTCATCGCATAGTACTCCGGTATGCGTTGTCTTCCTGTGCGGTGAGAGGCAGTAATCGGCGAGATATAGTATCCTTGATTTCATATGGAAATCCCTGTTTGCTTGTCAAAAATTTAACAACACTTGATTACTAAAAATAATTTAACTTAACATCAATGACTTACAACAGTTCGTTGTTTTCTTTTTGAAATTACGCTTGTCAATTCAAAAAAAAATATTAATTTGGTTTCCGTTGTCCGGCGGGCAATGAAAGAAAACAATGTTAATAACTTGTCAACAAGTTTATAATAAATTAGCGTTTTTGAGTAAGAGATTTCATGGAATGAAGGCGTCAAGGCGCCTCTGACCTGGAAAACCTGCCGGAATATCTCCCAGTACGGGCAATTGTACCGAAATATGCGTTTTAGCCTCGAAATGGGGCTTTTGCGTGATGAAAAAAGATTTTCGAGCGTTTGTTGCTGTGAAAAATATTTTTCAAGCTTTGGTTGCAAGAAAAATTGAAAAAAGTAGAAATTTGCTTGTGCGGGATTGTGTGTTAATAAGTAAGGATTATCAGTAGACTGATATTCTTTCTATAAATGTCGGGTGGGTGTTCTTATGCGCAAGGGTATAGCCATGGAACAGGCCTGGGTGTCGGCCTGTAAACATATTAAAGAAGAGATCAACGATCCTGAAACTTTCAGGCGTTGGATTGAAACAATAGTTCCTGTTTCAATTGCTCCGGCAAAGGCCGTTCTCGGAGTTTCCGATGACTTCACCGCAAAATGGCTCCACGTTCATTTCGAGGAGATCATTGCCGACGCCCTGAAGAATGTCTGCGGAAAACAGCTCAAGATAAAGTATGAAACCGGGCATGTGAAGAAAATTCCGGAGGCTTCGAAACAGGAACCGGAGAAAAAGTCCTCATCCGACAAGAAGGCTTCACACCGCGTAGAATCCGCATCACCAGCACCAAACTGCAACCAGCGTTTTACTTTCAGCAATTTCGTCGTAGGACCGGAGAACACTCTTGCCTACGAAGCGGCGATGAGCGTCATGCAACCGGGGACGGGACATTCCGTCAATCCGCTTTTCATCTACAGTTCGCCGGGACTTGGAAAGACACATCTGCTGCAGGCGGTCGCCAACGAGGCCACCAGGATGAACAGGAAGACAGTTGTCGAATATCTGCGCTGCGAGGATTTTCTGAACCTATACACGGATTCGATCCGCAATGGAAACCACCACAGCTTCCGCGACAGGTTCAGGAAAGTGGATTTCCTCCTGATCGACGACATCCAGTTCCTCTCGAAGACGGTCCGTATGCAGGAAGAATTTTTCAATACTTTCAACAAACTCCATAATGAAGACAAGAAGATCCTTCTCACTTCCGACAAAACACCCTCTGAGATAAACGGACTCGAGCAGAGGCTCATCTCCAGGTTCGTCTCAGGGCTCATTGTCGAGATCACCCCTTTCAGCGAAGAGACCAAGTTTGCCATACTCAGGAAGAAGCAGGAGGAACACCTTACTAAATTCGACGACAAGGTCCTCTGGTTCATCGCCCAGAACACCAAACCCGATGTCAGGAAGCTGGAAGGTGCGCTGAGGCGTCTCATCCTTTTCACATCCGTGAAGAAGGTAGAGATGAATCTTGAGATCGCCCAGGAGGTCCTGAAGGACTATCTGGCTGAAATGGCCGCCGTCCGCCTGACCGTCGAGACGATCCAGAAGAAGGTTGCAGAATACTTTGACCTGAGAGTTACGGACATCACCGGCAGCAAGCGTCCTGCGAATATAGCAATGCCCAGGATGATAGCGATGTACCTCTGCAGGAAGATGACGGACAAGTCCCTCCTTGAGATAGGTGAGGCGTTCGGCAAAAACCATGCGACCGTGATCCACGCCTGCAACAGGATCGAGGACGAATTCTCCTCCAATGAGCATATGAAGAGAAAGATCTCCCAGCTCGAAAGCAAGCTCCAGGTCGTTTGAACGAGCCAGACGGATTCAAGCGATTGAATTTCCAAGATCCAATCTGCAGCCAATATTTCAAAGAAGAGAACTTCAAACAAATTCCAAGGGCTTGGAAACTTATGGAAATGAGCTATTCTTCCTTGGAACTTGGATATTGAAAACTTGTTGGTTTTTAAATTTGGAGTTTGGAACGTATGCTCATCGACTACCATGTCCATACATATCTATGCAAGCATGCTACAGGGACACCGAAGGAATATGTCGAGTCGGCAATCAGGAGCGGATTATCCGAAATAGGCTTTTCAGACCACTGCCCCTGGCCGGCCGGATTCGATCCTAGGTATCGGATGCTCGCAAATGAGTTTCCGGATTACAGGAAGCTCATAGCGGACTTGAAACAGCAATTTCCCCAAATAAAAATACGCTATGGCCTTGAGGTCGACTGGGTTCCCGGAAGAATGGATGAAGTGTTCGGCAATCTGAAAGAGGAAAAATTTGACTACCTGATCGGCTCGGTACATTATACCGATGAATTCCCATTTGACAATCCGGAAATAGAGCATGAATGGAAGAAGGATAGTGGCCTTGCCGACCGTGTCTGGACACGCTACCTTGAAATCGTGATGGAGATGGTCCGTTCCGGGGAATTCAACATTCTCGGACATTTTGATCTTCCGAAGAAATTTGGATATTATCATTCATCAATGGACAAGATCCACAAGATCGTCGAGAAGATATTTGATGAAGCTGTAAGGCATTCAATGGCTATCGAGATAAACACTTCCGGACTTAGGAAGCCGGTCAAGGAGATGTATCCTTCACCAAAAATCCTGAAGCTTGCCAGGAAATCAGGACTGCTCCTGACGCTTGGTTCTGATTCGCACGCCCCGAACGAGATCGCCGCGAACTTCGCGGACGCCGTCAGGCTTGCTAAATCCGCAGGTTACTCGCAACTCTGCTCATTTGACCAGCGCAAACCGATACCTGCTGATATATGAAAATGCTTTAGTTTCCGGTTGGATGATGCTAAAGGATATCATAAAGGGAGAAACTGCCATGGCGAAATATCAGGTTGCTTTCATACTATCATTGACATGGATTCTCATCTGTGTCGCCCAGGATGATTTTCCCAAGCCGGAGGATTTCAATAAGAAGCCCCAGCCGATTCCACAAAAGCAGATGGAGACATGGGTGCTGAAATCCAAGGTCATCGGCAAAAGTGTAAAGAATGAAAAATCTGAGACTGTCGGGATGGCTGAGGTCGTACTTTTCGATAACAAGACATATCGCATGTATTACGGTGCAAGCATTCAGGCCGGGCAGACATCGATAAATTACGCTGAATCCAAGGATGCTGCCAAATGGACGGTGAAAGGTGCAGTATTGAAAGGGACGGCATCGGCAAGGGACAGGGAGAATCTCATCTCTGGGCCAAGCGTCCTTAAGCTGCCTGACGGGAGATTTAGGATGTATTACCAGTCATCTCCTCAGCAGACGCCGAACATGCCACCGAAATACCATGTGAGAAGTGCTATATCTGCCGATGGAATCAACTTCACCCGTGAAGAAGGCGTAAGGATAGATATCGTCCCCTACGATAACACCTCGGGACTGCGTCTGGCCGGACACGGCACTTACTTCATTGCAGCAGATGGTACTTATGTCGTTATTTTCTCAGGGGAGTTCCTGAATGACAAGTTCGGTCCTTCGGATCTTAAGATAGGATTTTCGAAGGATGGACTTCAGTTCAGCAACTTCAAGACGCTTTATACCGACTGGCATGATCCGATCGTCCTGAAGGAAAAGAACGGATACAGGATATATGCCACGTATATGCTGGAAAAACAGGGAACAGCTTTTTCCGAGGACGGGCTGACCTGGCCTTCCGAAATGACTGAAGTCACATTCCAGGACCCATCCGGCAAGAAGCTGACGGAAGGAAATACCGGGATAGGCGACATAGGTGGCGTCATCATGGCAAATGGGAACATAAGGCTTTTCACCAACTATGGTGGAACATATGCCTCCACGGACATAGTCTACTTCGACAAGAAATAAAAGGATGACTGCTTTTTGGATGAATTGACTGGCTGTGAAATCAAAAGTTTCTGATCAACCTTTTGCGATACCCGCGAGTTTCAGGAAGTTCTTGAGCAGCTTATGGCCGTGTTCAGTCAGAATTGATTCCGGATGGAACTGTACGCCGTAGACCGGCAGTCTCCTATGCTGGACCGCCATTATGACCTTGTCTGAGGTTTTGGCTGTGACCTCGAGGACTTTAGGCGCAGTGCCAGGATCTATGACAAGAGAATGATAGCGTGTGGCGGTGAACTTGTCAGGGATCCCCTTGAAGATGCCTTTCCCATTATGGACTATTTCTGATACCTTGCCATGCATTAGACTTGGTGCATGGATTATCTTACCTCCGAAAACCTGCCCGATACACTGGTGACCGAGACAGACACCGAGGACGGGGACTCCTTTCGAGGAAAAATACTTTATGGCTTCACAGGAGATGCCGGCTTCACCTGGAGAGCAGGGGCCTGGAGAGACGACTAAGGCGTCTACTGGCAGTTTCGAGAGCTCTTTGACAGTCGTCTTGTCATTCCTTATGACCTTGGGCAGTGAACCAAGCTCCCCGAAATACTGTACGAGGTTGTATGTGAACGAATCATAGTTGTCAATCATCAAGAACATCGGATCACCTTCATTCGAATAAGGTGTGTAATATACATCAGTAAATTTTAATACAAAGTCCTGCAGGATTTGGATTTTAAAAATTCGTCAAATTTGATGCTGGAAGCAGTTGTTTTTTGAACAGGGGGAATGTATTTTAGGAAATATTGTGCATTATCATATGCATATCATCTGGGAAAAATTACACTTTGAATTCAAAGGAGCGATACCATGGTTGACAAAAAGGTGATTATAGGTCCCACTTCGGATTCCGTCGTCAAGCCCGGTGATGTAACTCAGATTTCACCCATAGCTGGCAACGCGGATGAGGATTCTGTCGAGACCTCGAATATTGCGAGGATAAAGACAACCGATGAGCAGGCCCAGCAACCGAAGAAGACCATCAAGTTGAAACCTGTCACCGTAGGCGACGCCACTGCTGCAGGCGAAAGCGCTGCTCCCGGACAGGAAGACGAGACCGTTAAGATCCAGAAGCCGCGCCCAGTTGCGACTCCTACTGTACCAGGTGTCAAGCAGACGATAAAGCTGCGTCCATCATCAAATACTCCTGCTCCGGATTCTACAGAAGGCGCCGCTCCAGCTGCTCCACCACCTGCTGCTCCTCAGGCTACTGAGGGTGCAACGGCGGCAAAGAGGACTATAAGACTTGTTCCGAAGAAAGCTGATGCGACATCTGGAGGAGAAGCAGCTCCTTCCGCCAAACCCTCTGCACCTACAGTGAAACTTGAAGAACCTTCGACACAGGCAGTACCGCGTTCTGCTGTCACAGTGAAGCTTGAGGAGCCACAACAGCAGCAGGCGGCAGCCGCCCCAAGCGCACCTCCAAAAAGGACATTGAAGCTCAAACCCGTGAAGTCCGGTGGTGAGGCCGCTCCAGCGGCTCCGGCAATGCCTCCGCCTACTCCTTCTGGTGCTACAGATTCCGAAGGAATGGCAGCAGCTGCAGCTGCTGCTCCACCAGTTTCGATGCCCCAGGAAGCCATGGCAGGTATGGAGGAAAAGGGTGCAGATGAGCCCAGTATGCTCTTCACACTTGCCGCATGCGTCACATTACTTGTGATGATTTACTTCACTTGGGCGGTCGTCGGACAGTTTTGCAACAACTATTTGGACAGCAAGATCAGCGTCCCGGGACTTTCTGACAAAGTCAAGTAATTTATATTTAGGAAGCGGACGGCATTCAAGCCGTCCGCTTTTTTTTTACACGTGATAGAGCTTTGGAATACTTACGACTATAGGCAGTACCGCATCCAACCAGAAGAGATCAGGTCTTCCTAATAACAGGGAAGGCTTGTGTGGCCCGAATATGAGTGATGCCGCAGTAGGAGGATTTATCTTGATATCGGCGAATCCTTCGCGCCTGTGATCAAGCACAAGCTTCGAATTTTCAATGCCGATGAAGATGCGTTGTTCAGGATTCCTGTTGTCGGCCAGTATCAGGTTGATACCGCAGTTCCCCAGCCCCTTGAGTTCATGTACGGCCGGATTTTCTTCCGCCAGGGAGAGGCAGTCCCTGAAGTTGCATACTGCGAGGTTGCCGCAGGTGATCGTCTCCCAGCTCTCGGCAAAAGTCCTGAATATCCTGAAGTGGGAATCGTTGAGCATCGGAACCTGGACGTGAAGACCATTCAATTCTCGGAAGAGGAAGAGTATGATGTCGGATATCCCCTTCGGGGAGCCAAAAAATTCCGCGATATGATGGTTGTGTGACAGCACAAGGAAGGCTTTTTCCTTCTCATTGTTCTCCGAGACGAAGAAGCGGAGCATGGGACGCTGATACCTGTATTTGAGACTATCAAGTGTGGCGTTGCCTCTGAATGAGGAAGCATTCCTGAATGCCATGACTTCGTTCCATGGGATATCGGAATATGGGATTTCCCGGGCTTTGAACCCGTTATGTGGGACGGCGCTGTTGTTCTTCGACCAGAGGTTGAAGTTAACTGATGTTCCGGCCCGTTCCCAGCCCCATCTGGAATAGCGGTATCGGTTTCCAGCAAGCCAGGAGAACGGTGGATTCTGCTTTTCTATCATGAGCCTTATCTCGTCCATGATGTTGGTCATGAGCGCCCGGCCTCGGAAGTCAGGATGGGTGGCTACTCCGCCTACTCCAGGGATGACGATGCTCCTGTTTCCTATCTGGAGCGGAATCGGGAAGAGTCCAGCGCTGGATGCGATCCTTACTCCCTCGCGGAGGATGAGTATGCCACCAAGCAGCTCCGAATCCTTCCTGTAGATGTCAGGATATAATGTTTCGAAACGAGGATGGTTTGCATCGTTCGTCCTGAAGCATTCATGCAGGAAATCCATCAGTTCATCGAAGTTCGAACTATTGCAGTATTCAAATTTCATCAGCTATCTCTTTCTCCTGAACATTTTCAGGGGATTTTCTATTATTGATTTCTTGGTGCGCCTCGGATCAGGAACAGGTCTCAGAGGATCCGGGTCAATAAGATCATGGACATGCCTGATGTCATTCCAGCAGAGAAGGGCGTCATTTTTTCTCTCAGGACCGAGATACAATACCGATATTCCTGTATTATTCATCATGCAATATTTAAATTTATTGAAATGAGTTGAGCCATGATGCTGGCTTGAAAGGAATACGGCGAGAAGACTGCTGAAAAATCCACAGTGTGAAAGAATAAGTGTCCTCGGTGAGTCTTGCCGGTAAAGATCGTCCATGAAGTGGGCTGCGCGTTCCATGACCCCGATTCCCCATGATTCCTGCCGGTCCGCCTTGGCGTATACGGGAAGATCGGCGTATGGGAGCAGTGGAGCGTAGCCGTTTTCAGGAAGTTCCTCTACGAGGCGCGAATCAAATTCAACGGTCTTGCCTTTGATGCCGGAGAACTCAAATGTCTCTCTTGCCCTCTTTAGAGGACTCAGATAGATTCTATCGAAAATTATATCCTTGAAGACAGAGCGGAGTCTTTTTGACTGCTGGATCCCGAGATTGCTCAGTCCGGTGTCGATGCCATATTCCTCTTCGGTCTGGGCTTTGCTCTGCGCATGGCGTAAGAGCCATATTTTTCTCTTATCTGAAACGGACATCTTAATTTCCGTATTTTGGTTAGAAGTCTGAAATAAAGAGTTTAAGTTATAACCGTTATACGATTACTTCAAACCAGATTAACTGAAGTCAGGGATGGATTCGCAGAAAAGATACGACAGGCTCCTTGCGCTGTTAGGCAGGGAAATACCGGATGAGATCGAAGCCGAGGGCCGGAAATGGCGGAAGCTGAAGGCCTTCAAGCACGACTTCTTCGCTGCCACCGGACTTTATGAATCCGAAACGGGTGAAAAGGCTGTCCTGAAGATATTCCGTCCATATTCCTATTACGGCATTCCCTACGGACTCCTCTCCAGATGGCAGGCGGCGCATGAGGAGAAGATCTACAAGAAGCTCCAGGATTCGGGAAATGTTCCCAAATGGATAGGCAGATATGGGAAGACGGGAATCATTCACCAATATGTTCCCGGTTCGGATCTTTCATACGATGCGAAGCTCAAGGATGACTTCTATGATGAACTTGAAAAGCTCCTGAGGCTCATGCACAGGCACGGAATGTCGTATCTCGATACGAATAAGCCTGACAACATCCTGATCGGCGAGGATGGCAAGCCATATCTGATTGATTTCCAGATCACGTGGGTGCAACCTTTCTTTCCTCTAAGCATCCTTACTTACCCGCTCTTTGCCATTTTCAAGAACTCCGACATCTACCATCTCCGGAAACATATAAGGAAATCGTTTCCAGGAAGGATCAGCGACGCGGACTTCGAGAAGATGCGGCCTTGGTACATAAGACTGCATCGGTTAATTGCCACTCCTCTCAGGAGAAAACGCCGTAATTACCTGAGGAAAGTCGAAGCAGGTGCTGCACATCATCCGGAGGGCGCGGACAAGCATTAGGAGATGCTTTGATGTGTGTGAATAGATGGTAGGAAGACTTGCCTTTTTACAGATTGCCATCAATAAGCTGTAGTATTTCCGATGAGGCATCAGGTCTTGCAAGCACCTTGGCACCGGAGGCCTTTTCAGCGAACTCCGCAGGTTTTTCCAGATAGGCGGCGATCGTGCTGGCAAGCTTGTTGACGCTCAATTCCTTTTCCAGGATCTTGATGCCAGCTCCTGAAGAACAGTAGAAATCCGCATTGTCATCCTGATGGCTGTCAGTGGCGTACGGATATGGTATGAGTATTGCGAACTTCGCAAAGATCGAGAGTTCCGCGACCGTGCTTCCTCCAGAACGGCATATGACAAGATCGGCCGCGGAATAGAATATCTCCATGTCCGGGGAACTTTCGATTATCTTGAATTTAAATGTAGAATCAGCATAGGCCTTCTCCAGTTTCTCCCTGTTACCGGCACCGGATATGTGTATCAGCTGGAACTTTTCATCACCCTGCATCTTGAGTGCTTCCGGCATCTTCTGGTTTATCCCTTCAGCACCCTGGCTTCCCCCGAAGACAAGAATTAAGGGCATCTCGGTGGAGAAATCAGATCCGAGCCTGGTGTTTAATTGGCTTATCGCCTCTGCTTTTTTAAGATTGCAGGATGCGATGTTCTGTCTTACGGGCATTCCGGTGACAGTCCATTTGCATTTTATACCTTCGGCGTTCACCGGGGGAAATGAAAGGGCCATGTGCCGTGAAAACTTGGAAAGAAAAAGATTTGCCTTGCCTACTCTGGCATTGCCGTCATGGATGAAGACGGGAATACCTCGTGTTCTTGCTGCGACTGCAGGCGCAGCGGAATGGAAGCTGCCCATTGCGAGAAGGGCCTGTGGACTGAATTCCTTCAAGAGACTGCGAGTTGAAAATATGCCTTTGATCGAATGGATGATGAAGTTAATGCGTCCTGCAAGACCTTTCGGAGGCGGCTGTGCCGGAAGGATCCTCGAATCAATTCCCTGTGCGGAAGCTGTCCTGGCCTGTTCTTCGGCATTGCGTCCGGAAAGAAAGAGCATCGGATGTCCACCTTTACCCTTGAATTCGATGGCGATCGAAAGCCCCGGATAGAAATGGCCTCCGGTTCCTCCGCAGACGATGGCAAGACGTTCCATCATCCACCTCCGGTCTTTGCGCCGGATATCCTTGCCGGCTTGCTCTCAGGTGACTGGATCTCCTGTTCGGTGGATGAATCCATTGCGATGCTCAGGAGGAATCCTACGCATAGGATGCACATAATTAGATTACTTCCTCCATAGCTTATGAAAGGAGCGGGAATTCCCTTGGTCGGGAATGAGCCTGATATCACTCCGATGTTGATGATGGCCTGCATCGTAAGTACTGAGCTGAGTCCGAATCCAAGGAGCATGCCCTGCCTGTCCTTGGATTTTATACTGATATATACCGAAGAGAACATTATAAGGATATAGCCGAATATCACGAGCATTATTGCGAAGAATCCGAGCTCTTCGCCGACGATGGAGAGTATGAAGTCGGTATGAGCCTCGGGAAGATAGTTCCATTTCAATTTGCTCTGCGTGAAGCCGAGACCGCTCCAGAATCCGGAACCGAGTGCCATCAGCGAATTCCAGAGCTGGTAGCCGCTGTCCTTTGCAACGCTTTCAGGATCCATGAAAGATGTTATCCTAGACCAGCGTTCGGGATCCATGTATTTGAGATATACCACTAAGAAAGGCAGTATTGCCGGTGCCAGGAGCAGATACGCGAGGCGTACCCCGGCGATGAAGAGCATAAGCCAGACAGTGGACGCCAGAAGTATTGTCGTGCCAAGGTCCTTGCCGATAAGGATGAGCCCGCAGATCAATCCTGCTGCAAGACAGATCGGGATGAGGCCAGACAATGAGTTGAGGAACCTTTGTTTCATTGAGCAGAAACTGGCCAGGAAGAGGATAAGTGCGATCTTCGCGAATTCTGAGGGCTGTATGCTGACTCCATGGAACTGTATCCAGCGATGTGCGCCGTTGATCGGTTTCATGCATCTGGCGATGATCAGCAGGAGCACGCAGATGGCTATGAGTATGATGGAATATCTGATTATGTTCTTATAACCAATCATGTAGACGGTAAGGGCCCCGAATATCCCTGCGCTGGCCCATATCATCTGCTTGCGGAAAAGGGTGGCTCCAGATATGTTGGATGAAGTGGAATAGAGCATTGCCAGCCCGAAGAGAACCATCAAAAGGACGGTTATTGACAGGAACAGCGCGGCAATGCCTGGAGCAGGCCATTTGCTTGTCTCGTCTTCATTCAATATTGCCTGGCTTGCGAATCGTATGTTGGCCATATTAATTCATTTTCGATTTGAGATTGACGATTGCCAATTTCCAATTACGAATTTACTGCTTCCTTCTTTTCCACCAGGGAAAGCATGGATTCCGGTGGCCTGACAGGACGCCGTGTCTTCATGTCAACGCAGGCATGGATGGTATGACCTTCAGCCAGAAGTTCACTGTCCTTGCGGACTTCGCAGCAGATCCTGACCTTTGCGCCTTTGATTTCATCTACCCATCCGATGATAGTCAGCACATCATCGTATCTTGCAGGATTCCTGTAACGGCATACAGCTTCGATGACAGGAAGCATGAGTCCCTGCTTCTCAATCTCGGAGTAGGGGAGGCCAGCGTCGCGGAGAAGCTCGTTCCTCAGCCTTTCGAAATAAACAAGGTAGTGGGCATAATAGACTACTCCCATCTGATCAGTGTCAGCATATGGGACCCTGTACTTCATTTCTGATCTTGCCATTTGTATCAACCTTTTTTTACATGTGAGACTATCTTGGCGACGACCTCTTCAACGGTCATCTCGCTGGTGTCGATCAATATAGCATCATCCGCCTTTTTTAGCGGAGCGATCTTGCGCTTGCTGTCCATATCGTCACGCATTGCAATCTCTCTGGCGACTGATGCGACTGTCGAACCTGCGACTGTTTCTCCGGATTGGGCCAGGCGCCTTTTTGCACGGACCTCGGGGGATGCGGTAACGAAGAACTTATATTTTGCGTCAGGGAAGATGATGGTGCCGATGTCCCGTCCTTCCATCACTATCAGCCCGAGTGGAGCAAGCTCCCTCTGCCTGTCAATAAGCCATGCACGTACGTTTTCCATGGCTGCAATCTTGCTGACATGTTTCGCCACATCCGGCGAGCGTATGGCCGAATCAGCAGGCTTTCCGTTCATTATCAGTTCCAGTTTGCCTTCATTGTTCTTTGAATAGGACAGGGAAAGCCTTTTGAGTGTGGCATCTATTTCCTGGGGATCATTGGTGGAATTAAGATTGAGATTGTTCTGCATCAGGAAGAGCGTGATTGCGCGATACATGTTGCCGGTGCTCACGTAGAATCCGCCAAGGTTGTCGGCGACCTTCTGCGCGACCGTACTCTTGCCAGAGGCGGCAGGGCCATCAATCGCTATTACATTCTTCAAGGACATTATCTTTGCTTGAAAATAAATTGTTTTTGCAAAGCAAATTATATATCTGATAGACTACTATGCAAGAAAAACAGGGTGGAATTTGACAACACGACTGTTGGTCATTTACAACCTTATTTTCCCAGCATGATTTTTACCGCAAGCAGCGATGATTTCTGTTTCTCAAGCAAGTTTAACTCTTCATTTGTCAAAAGCTTCTTAGTGGATTCGGATATATTGGGTACTTCTTTGGGAAATTGTCCGGAGATTTCAAGAATTTGAGCATCTTTTTTATAGACGTATTTGAGGCCTTTGATGTCATTGAGTTCGTAGGCCTTGGAGATGTCCGCAGGCTCCTTGAACTGGCAGCGGTACTCGAAGTATTTCCCGGAGTCACCGGTAAGAACAATGGTCTGCCCTTCTTTTTCAACAGCAATCCGCGAACTTCGCAGTCCGGATTTGCCGTATGAGGGGTGCTCGTTGCCGGTAATGCAGAAGCCGTTGAATTCAAATGAGACCTTGCTCCCGTTCGCATATTCTGGCAGTTTCGGATCGCCTACAACGCATATTCTGTCAGACTGCGGGAGCCTGAACTTGTCGCCAGGCAAAATTATCCTCTGCCACTCATCCGGCTTCAAGTCTGTGGCAAGAAATTGATATCCCTTTTCATTCTCCAAATAAAATTGCAGTGTGATTTTCTTTATCGGCGAAGCAAGCTTCGCCGGTTGTTTATCCGAGGGTTGACGTGCCTCAATCCTCGGATAAACCCAGAAACTCATTTCCCGGTAATCCTCCGGCATCTTGTTGAAATACAGGTTTACGCCTTCGATCGGACAGGCTTTTCCGTCAGGATAGGAAATCTCGACGAATGTGCTCTTCTTGTCATAGGGGATTATCCCTTTGATACCGTCAATGTCCCCCTTGGTGGCATCCGCCTTGCTGATGACATAGTTTTTAGAAAGGACGGAAGACGCCATCTCGGGATTGCGAATGTTTATCCTGAGCGGCGCGGCAAACTCCTGTCTTTTCATATCACATTTTAAAATTCCCTTCAAGAAAAATGCACGAGTAGGCTTGATAACTAAATCCGGATTAAGTATTTCTGAAGGCTCTTTGACACCATCCTTCACCAAGCGGAATGTGGTGCAACTGCCCAGTTTGAAATCTGTCTCGAAGAGCCCGTTTGAAATTTCAACTGTTTTTTCCTCGGTCTTCAATTTCTCGCAGGATGGATAGATGGAGGCAAGCTCCGGAGGAATGAAACCTGTCGTAATCCTGCACTTGGTCTTTCCATTCCATGGTGCTGGAAGAATCAGGCGCACATCTTCACCTCCCTCGTGGATAGCGCTGACCTGCGCTGTCATGACACCTTCCGCATTGACAACCGCAATCCAGGAGGTTGAGGAAAACGATTTCTCGCTGTTTGCGTGAACTAGGCTCAATGGGATTAGGACAGGATTGCCTTCAAAAAGCTTCGAAGAAGCCTTAATGCCATAATATGGGGCATATGGCATCTTGGAGACAGGATCAAAATATCTTTTGTCTTTAATTAAATGGAGGGATTCGCTTGCTGCGTCCGTGCTTTTATTGTCTTTTGCCTTAGAAAAGGTTTCCTTGTTTATCGAGTTCATTACCAGGCTCGGTATGAATTTTAGGAGTTTTTCCTGATATGCGGAACTCATGTTTAATGAATCTCTCAAAGTCTCGGTAAAAGACATGTACTTGGAAGGGGATATTGGAGATCCGCTCCCAGGAAATTTGAAATAGGAAAGATTTACGTGGTCAAATTCGACTGATTCCATACCTGTATTTCGTATCTGGATGACATTCGCGTTTTTCTCGATATAAGTGGAGGGGATAAAGATGTTTAGGGCAGGAGGCTTGTTTACGAACTGATTTTTGTAGACAGTTTGCTCGTTGATCAAAACTTCGATGACCGGATTCCCAGACATCCTTTCTTCGACCATTGGCCTGAATGACGCGACAAGACCAAGATGCTTTCCCTGGTTTATATCTTCAAGAAAAACTGCAATCCTCTGTCCCGGCTGGAGCTTTTGAGGGAATTCTTTAATCTTTCTTACCTGAACAGTGCTCCCGATAGCTGACGGCAGTGAGAATTCCTTGATTTGGAAAATCTCATCTAAAAAGGGGGCTGCAGGCATCTCGCCTGAAAAGCATCTCAATGGGATACATACAGAAAAGACAAGCTGTATGGTAAAAAGAAATATCAATAATCTCATTGTTTTATATCGTTCACTTGGGAATCTCATGCGGTACTTCGTTGTTAGGCTGCTAATGGCTAGAAGTTAAATTATTTTGCCTTAAGGAACGAAATAATTTCATTTGATAGGATATGGGTCCATTTACTTTTCATATCCATAGTCGACAAGGACTTTCTTATTGAGTTTCTCCATTTCCTCTCCTGTGATTTCGGTGGCCTCCAGATTCCTGGAACCATATGGATTCGTGTAGGTTTTGATGTCTATATCTATGATTTGCTTACCCACGTTGCTAAATTTTATTTCAGCTTCAATTCTTGTGTAGAATTTACCTCCGCGTCCTTTGAGATAAAATATTTTCTTCAGAGGATCCTTCATTTCATAAGGAATGCCTATATGGAGTTCCTTGGCATATCCATCTTCAGGGGCTGTAAAAAGCTTCTCATTTTTCTCGAGTATCCCACTGTCCTTGTCTTGAACGGTCAAGGTCACGTCATACGACTGTTTTTCCTTGTTGTCGACGGTGGTATATTTTATATCCGGATGACACCTTGCATGAAATTCGCTCTGTGTCGTCGAATGCCAGTATTGATCGTATATGATATCGGAAAAATAAGTCTCTTCCTTGTTTTTTATCTTGCATAGCATTCCTTCCCTGTATATGAACGTCGGTGCGGAATCTTTCTTCCGGATAGTAAAAACAATCGGATTCTTGGGATCTGGGATGTGCTTCCTGTCTTTCTCAAGATTGTCGAAATGAAACCCTTTGTTGAAATCCTTAGGCTCATATCCAATTTGTTCAACAAGAGCGATGGTGAGTAACTCAGCATCAAAGCCGGAAATTTTAAATATGCCATCATCGCCTGCTTTCATTTTATATTTTAAAACATCATCTCCCATTTTCCTGCTAATGTAGCGGAGCCTGTAATTAATTTCGGCTTTGGGAACGGCATTTCCATATTGGTCAACAACTTTACCATAAAATTCAACAGGCCCATCCCACCTTTCAGGCTGAAGCTGTTTTGCTTCATCCTTGATGGTATTTCCCTTTAAAGGATCTTGTGAATATACCGATATAATCAGAAAAAGAAAGAAAACCATAGCAGCCGGATAAAATAATATTTTCATAACATGCACCATCCGATTATTTTATGTCTGATAAAAATTGTTTCCAGTAATCCAGTTCATTAATGATGTTCGATCTGAACTCTTTGCTGTGAGAATAATGCTGCTCATCATAATGCAGGTTGCTTATCAGATCAAACTCGCAATCAAATCCGAGAATGCTCTGGGTAACAGTTCCAACCGGCCTGTTCCTTGATTCAGCACAAAAAGCAAAAATTTCATATCTATCCTTGGGAAATACGAGTATCCTCTGATCGAAAGGCATGACTGGATTGTTCCAATAGAATCTATCCTTCCCTTGCCTGTATTCATCCACTTTGCCTGAATATCCATAAAATAGATCTTTTTCAGGGGAAACGAAAATCTCTATCCACCATGGAAAGAGATGAAGAAGTCCGGCAGAATCTGGTTTTAAGCAATTATTGCCATGCCAGCTTTTCCATTGAAATGCATAATCTTCCTCATTGTAATATCTGACAAACTTTTGCGAGACTTTTCCATCGACAACAGACTTCAAATAAGGTTCCGACTTCCCCCCGTCTTTTCCTGAAAAATAAAATCCTATGACATTTGGGGTTTCTGGGCCGGTTGTTCCAGGAAAGATTGCAGCTTGGTTGAGTTTGTTGTCGTAGAAGTGTGCCGAAAGCGCAGCCTGGGAGGCCACATAGTTGTCCACAAGGCCAGACTTGTCATAAGATTTAAGTGATTCTCCGACTACCACATTTCCTTGGCTGTGCGCCAAGAGCGATAACTTCAGATTCCTGTTTTTCCTCAAATTCACAAGTAAGTCCTTTAAAACAGTTCCACTCTGCCAGCCTCTATATTCGCTTCTGTCGAAATTGTCCCGCGGCGGAATCATACGGCTGTGCGTCAGGCACGGCCATAGATAGATCGCGACCTGGCCTTCGTAATCCTGATGCCAGAGCCGCTTGAACATTGTCTCTGCCCAGCGCTCCGACTCCCATGCCTCGATATTCCAGCCGTGCACAAAAATGGCAAGCTCATTGTTGTTACGGGCATTGTAGTTGAATATAGGAGTTTCTCTTTCAACATAAGTACCTGCAACATTGTCGTCAAGCATCTGGCCATTTATCCCAGTTTTAAAACATCGATAGAAAGATTTTATATTTCCGAGTTTCATAACGAGAGGCGAATTGCAGACAACCATGTTGTTCATCCTGACCTGAAGATATACCGTCCCGTCTCCTTCATGCTTGCCTTCAAAAATGAATGGGGTCAGTTTTCCGTATTGCACACGTGATTTATCAATAGGTTCATATTTATTTGTAACCGATACGAGTCTTTCTTTATTGGCCTGGCTGGAAGCAATTGTTTTATCCGTAACATAATCCTTCTCCTCGTTTACTGCGGGGAAAAGATTCAATTCCAGGCCATTGTCGGCGACGATCGCAAGCTTTGGCCCATATGGTCCTGCATCCAGCAGGTTCGCCATCCTCGATGGAACTATGAAATGCAACCTCTCAAAGTCCTCCAAGTCGCGCAGACAGTCTATTTTGTTATTTTCACAGTTTGGATTATTCTCGTTGAAGTCATCCTCCTGCCACATATTTTCATTGTAACGAATTTTATCATTATCATCGTTCACCCAGAAAAGATATTCTTTGTCGTCATTATCCATGAAATCTATGTTCCCGTCCTTGTTCCCGTCAACAGCCAGATCCGCGAAGGCGAAGTTTCCTTTCTTCAGCGTCAACGGCTTATCCTGCGTTTCTTTTTTTATTAAAGCCATCGCAACATTTTTATTGAATATTGCTGATACAGCTTTCTTGCCTACAGGATCATAGGCGATGCATTTTATCGTGTTCTCGTTGTTCGAACTGCCGTCCTCGAAATACGGCTGATAGAAGCTCATGATGAGCGGGAACTCATGTTTGGGATACAGGTATCCGTTCTGTTCGACGAATTCATATTTCAGGTTGTCACCTAGTTTGCATAGATATTTGTCGGGAGATCTCAATCCCTTCAGCCTAAAAGAGGTCTGGAGGGGACTTCCATTGGCGCTCCCGATTCTGTTTTCCACCCCTATGACTTCCCATTTCTCCTTCTGAAGACCTTCACCCTTCCTTGCCAACGTAACGTTCACCTCGTCATAGGCGACCATGCCAGATGCGCTCTTTGATGAAAAGACCTTTATGCTGTATGCTCCCTCATAAGATAAAGGAATACTGACCTTGATAGGATTAATTTCCCCAAGATAAGGTTTATTTTTCCAGAAATCTCCAGCGGGCGATTTAATGCTGATCTTGCCATTATGAACGGACTCACCATTGACATATACCTGATATTTATCTATTCTTCCAACGCTTTCAGGAAGATTGTCTGCAACAGGATCATACACCTTTCCTTTAATTTCGACCACAGCCTTGGAATTTCCTTGTATGCTCACGTCCCCTGTATTTACTGTATCAAGAATTACTTCTGGTCTAGGAAAGCCTGTTCCAACGAAATTCGATGGCAATTTCTCCTGTTTCTCTCCTTTAAGAATAAATTCCATTAGTATGGGATTGAGGCGGACTGTATCGTCCAGGACGTATTCATTCTCAGGATAGTTAGTCGTATAGACCTTGAGCCTGATCAGGCGGGCGTAGTCAGCGAGGGATTCGGCACCGGGTGTCGCCTCGACATAGAGAGTTGCTGTCTTGCCGCTCATCCCAATCTGCGCTGGAGTCAGCTTGACAATGTCGCTTTCGGCTGAAGCAGGAACAAAATCCCCGCTATTCTGCACGGATGTCTTTTTCCGTATCGTTCCATTTGTTTTCCATATCCTGAATCCTGCTGGAGCAGAAAACTCATAGATCGGCTTATTATCCTCTGTTCTTCCAACTTCCGTCTTTTTTACATCATCTGGTTTCGATGCTGTATATTCAAAAGTGAATCTCACCTTATCGGTATCGAGGTGTTCAGGAAGTAGGACGACAAGTGGAATGAATTCAAGAGGTCCTGCAACGCGAATCGTCTCATCGTCATCAAGATCCTCGAAAGGATTGAATCCGTCAGCAAAGTCGGGAATGCCGTCATTATCCAGATCTTCATTGTTCACCTTAAATATTTTCCCCGGCCATTCGAGGATGTCGGAATCAAGCCTGGCGTATTCCCTGTCGTCCTCCAACTGGTCGCACTTCGGGGCATCCAGGTTGTTGTTATTGTCGCTGTCAACATCGGCATCGGCCCTCGTCATCATAACGTGGAGCGAGTCGTACGATGTGAACTCTCCGGCGTAAGTGTATTTGAATTCCGCGTCGGCGGACTTGTCTAGGGACTCGACGTACAGAAGGACATCAGTACCGTCGGCGAGAGGTGCGAGGTCGCCTTCGGGACTGGCGAGATCCACGCTGTAGTTCTCAAGAAGCTTTTTGCCGATGAAAATCCTTGTCTTTTCAGGCGCTTCAAGGGTCAAGGTGCCGGTTGACATCTTCGGGGATGCGAGCTTTATCATGAAGAAGTCATCGTCCTTGTCGCCTTTTACGGCATCAGCATTATCGTGGTAGGGAACTTTTCCCATATCGTCATTGTCATCGTTGATCGGCACTATCAGATTAAGCGGATCCTCCTCATTCCCTTCGGAAACGGCATCTCCGGAGATGCGGCGGTAACCTATGATGTTGACCGACGGCCCGACGATGAGCAGCATCGAATCGGATATGGACGTACCCCATCTTGCCGTGACTTCATATTTACCGGGATAAAGCGGACCTTTAGACGTGCCAGCCCCCGAACCGACAGTGATCGAATCGGCTGTCTTGCCGTCTATGAGTTCCTGCGGTATGTTGCCCCCATCCTCGATGACCGAGAGCGTCCAAGTTGCGTTTATGGGCACAGGATTGTGTCCTGCGGCAGAGGCCTCGTTCTTGATTGACACGAAAGTCGCATCGGAAGCGTAAGGGATGCTGACCGATATCTCCGATTCCACCGGAGATGTGGATTTGATATAACAGTTATCGAAGTTGAAGTCTGCGGTATATTCAGGACGTGGGCCCTTGCCGCCTTCTTTCTTGAGATAACCGTGCAGTTCGACCGTCTCAACGGCCGCCGAACTGAAGCTGTATGCCTTGTTCAGCTTTGCGCTGTAGGAGCCGTCCTGAGACCATGAACCGGCGCCACGGGTGATCTTCGCGGGCCCGTCGAACTCCCAGTCCCCACCTGCGGTCACACTCACATGATATACGCCTTCCTCGTCGAGAAGATATGTTTCGGAAAAGGTTCCCGGAGTGACGACCTGGCTGAAATCAACCACCGCCATAATGTATGTGCAGACTGAAAGAACGCATAAAACTGAAAATATTTTCCAGCGCATAAATCATCTCCTTACATTTATAAAAATTCCGGCTTCCGGAATTTTTATCCTCTGAACTTGTCGTATTTCCTGTCTTCAATAGTCTTCTTCACAGCCTCGGAATATTTCCCGGAGGGATATTCCTTCAGGTACTTCTCCGCGTATTTCCATGCACTCTGGGCATCTATCCCGTCTGCGGTATAAACGCATCTGGCGAGACTGCACTCCGCGAATGCCGTTCCCGGATATTCCTTCCGGCACTTTTCATAGAAGTCAATGGCCTTGAGTCCGCCTTTGCTGTTCGAAATGAATCCGAGCTGCATCAGGGCATAGGGGGCGGCGAGAGTCTTCCGGTAGTCGTCATAGACGGACTGGTAAGTCCTTTCGGCATTCTTGATGTCGCCCATGCTGCACTGGCTCCGGGCCTTTACCGACAGGGCATAGGCCTTATCCTCCGCTCCGGCCTTCGCATCCTTCACGATCCCCTCGCATATTGAAATGGCATCATTGTGTTTTTCCATTGTCCAGTAAAGGTCGGCCAGATAGAGACGGAGCCGGTTCTCCGGCTGGAACTTCATCATGTGCTGCTGGGGCGTCTGGAGATATCCCTGGTCGCAGGCACCACGCAGGCGCATCAGCAAATTCGGCACCTTCAGCTTTTCAAGGAGCATGACATCCTTGTCCAATGTTCCAATGCGGGAGAACTCCTCCTTTGCACCGGAGAAGTCGCCTTTCATGAAAATAAGCAGGCCAATGTAAAGCCGGCATGTCTTCTCAATGTCGTCGGCATACCACGGTGCAGCAGCAGTCCGGCTGTTTGCTATCTCCTTCGGATCAGGCTTTCTGTAGATCGTGCGCCCCCAGGCGTTTAGCCTGGACATGGGCCCGCCGGGCGCAGAGACGGGAACGACTTTTTCCGGGACAGCATAAAGATCCACTGCATCCTTTTTCTGCCGTTCCGCACGCAGCCACGCCAAAGCCTGCCTGAAATATTTCTCCGCACCGATGGCATCACATTCCTTTTCCAGCGCCAGCCGTCCGAGCCGTACCATCGCCTCTCCGGCATATGGGTTGCCCGGTGACTCCTTGATGAAATTCTCGAGTTCCCTACGCGCCTCCTTTTCGTTTCCTGTAGCGAGAAGGCAGTCCGCATATGTCAACCGTATCGCCTGGCCGTAGACCGTATCTGGATGCTTTGCCATCAATGCCCGGCATGTGGTTATGGAAGAATCGTAGGACTTTTCATTGAAAAGTGCCCTGGCCTTGACATACAGGGCGTATCCCTCTCCATATTCGACATTGAGAAGTTCGATGGAGAGCAGAAAGAGCAATTCATCAATCTTCGGTTTTAGCTGCTTATATTCATTAATACCCATTGCATGCTTGGTATCCCCTTCAGATACCTTGCCCTTCTTTTCCTTTATATGGGATTCGGCTGTTTCTATCGCTTTTCTCAGATACACGTCAGCCCTGCCGAACTCATTCAGATCGAAAAGAACCGCACCATATTTGTACTGACTCCGGGCCTTGTCCATGCCATCAGTATTGCTTTCGGCGTAATCTAGCATCTTGAAGGACTCGCGAACACGCGAAGTGTGCTTCTCATCTTTTTCCACAGCCTTGCAGTGGGCCAGTTCAAGGAAGGCTTTGAGGTAGGACGATTTGAATGGAAACGCACTGTTCCTGCTAATCTTGTCGAAGTCAGAGCAGTCACTGACGGCTTCCATTGCCTTGTCGAACTTCTTATCACCTCTATATACTTCTGAAATCAGTGCCTTCGCATCGAACTTCTCAGCGCCGTCTTTTTTCTCGCGTGCGAATTTCACAAGCTCGGAAATACCCTTTGAACGGCTCTTGTCGGAGCTGAGGAGCTTTTCTGCATCGAGAAATGGCTGGTTGGTGGACGGCTTGTCTTCGGAACTGACGGCAAGAGCGAAGGTTATGAGACCTGACAATATGAAAGATTTTATGTTCACATGACCCCCGGAGCAAAACTCGTATACTTATTTCGTGTTGTATAACTAAAATACAACAAGGCTTATACTAATTTATAAGTATGATAAATCAAGTGGGATAAAAGAAAAATATAAGCTTGAAGAATAACCTTGGTGTCTCTGTGTCTTTGTGGTTGGCTTGTGCCGTGTCAGCGGGTCCTGGAGGAACGGCTGCGCAGGCGACCGCGTTTGAGGAATCCGTCGTAGTTCCTCATCACAAGATGTGATTCCATCTGGCTGAGGGTGTCTAGCATGACACCGACGATGATCAGCAGGCTGGTACCGCCGAAGAACGAGGCGATCATGTAGGGGATGGACATCTTGGTATATAGGACTGTCGGGAAAAGCGCGAGAGCTGTCAGGAATATCGCACCTGCCAGTGTGATCCTCGTCATCGTGTGGTCGAGGAATTCAGCAGTCGGCTTGCCGGGGCGGATACCAGGGATATATGCGCCTTCCTTCTTGAGGTTCTCGGATATCTGGATCGGATTGAACTGGTTGGCCACCCAGAAATATGAGAACACAAGTATCATGAGACCGTATATGACCATATATGAGAATGAGTCATGCTGGAAGAGCGTCGCCATGCTGCGGGTTATCTCAGAGGGTATGGCAGAAAGTAACATTGGCGGGAACATGAGGATCGCGCTCGCAAAGATGATGGGCATGACGCCTGAGAAGTTGACCTTCAGGGGCATGTAGGTGGTGCCACCCTTCATCTTGTTGAAGCCTACTATGCGTTTTGCCATCTGGATCGGAACCCTGCGCTGTCCCTGTGTGAGCAGGATGGTCGCGGCAGTGACAAGGGCGAATATGATGAAGAGGATCATTACATGGACTAATGTGAACTTGCCTCCCATCTCGGACTGGCCGCTCCTGGCCATGTCGAAGAGATGGAAGAATGAAGCCGGCATCCTGGAGACAATGCTTACGGTGATGATCATCGATGCGCCGTTGCCGATGCCGTAATGTGTGATCTGCTCACCTAGCCACATCAGGAACATGGTACCGCATGTGAGGATGATGATTGTCATAAATACGAATGCAGGGCCGGGGTTGAGGACAAGGTTCTGGGCCGGAGGAAGTCCGAGCCTTCCGGGATTTATCATCGCCATCGCGGCCATGCCGCCCTGGACTATGCAGATTATTACTGTCAGATAACGGGTGTACTGGGTGATCTTCTGGCGTCCTGAGTCACCTTCGCGTGCCATCTTCTCGAGGGAGGGGATGACAGGTATGAGGAGCTGCATTATGATTGATGCGGAGATATAGGGCATTATTCCGAGGGTGGCGATTGCGAAATGTCCAAGCGCACCACCGCTGAAGAGATCGAAAAGCCCCATGAATGTTGCCGAATCAAGCTGCTTGTTCGCTTCGAAATAGGCCTTGAGGGCTACGGGATCCACTCCGGGACATGGTATGTTGGCTGCAACACGGCTGAGTGCGATGATTCCAAGTACTACGAGGATCTTATTCCTCAGTTCCTTTATCTTGAAGCTGTTTGTAAAAGCTGAAAACATGGCGATTCCCGAGATAGTTTTTCAAAAGGTACTACGAACGGCAAATCAGATCTGCTCGCATTTTCCACCGGCGGCCTCGATCTTCGCCTTTGCGGAGGCGGAGAACTTGTTGGCCTTGACGGTGAGCGCCTTCTTCAGTTCGCCGTTGCCCAGGACCTTAAGACCTTCCATGGACTTTGCGATAAGTCCTTTCTTGTGGAGGACAGCCTCGTCCACGACATCTCCCGCGGCAAAAACCTTCTCGAGAAGTTCGACATTGACGAGATTATATTCCTTGTGGTCCGGCTTGTTGAAACCGCGTTTTGGCAGGCGCCTGAAGAAAGGTATCTGTCCACCTTCGAAGAATGGACGGATTATTGCGGCTGATCTGGCTTTCTGCCCCTTGTGTCCCCTTCCTGAGGTTCCACCGAGTCCTGAACCGTCACCGCGGCCACGGAGCTTACGGCGTTTTTTAGAGGGACTTGTATGTAAATCATGCAGTTTCATTTTAAGTCGAATCCTATGTTTAATTGTTCCTTGATATGCTTCTTCTCATATAGATCTCATCCTTTGTGCGGAGGCTCGTGATGGCTTCCATCGTAGCCTTGACGACAGTAACAGGATTTGCCGAGCCGAGGGATTTGGCAAGTACATCGCTGACACCTGCAAGCTCGAGGACGGCGCGCATTCCACCACCAGCAATCAGGCCAGTACCTTTAGATGCGGGCTTGATCAGAACTTTTCCAGCACCGAACTTTGCTTCGACAGCATGGGTGATAGTCGAACCGTTCATAGGAACGGAGATCATGTTCTTCTTGGCGATATCGCCGCCCTTCCTGATGGCGTCAGAGACTTCGTTCGCCTTTCCGAGGCCCATTCCGACGTGGCCCTTCCTGTCGCCGACGACCACGAGGGCGCTGAAGCTGAAATTTCTGCCGCCCTTCACAACCTTGGAGCAGCGGTTGACGCTTATCACGCGCTCATCAAGACCAGATGAATTTTCTGAATCAGAGTTGTTCTTTTCCGGATTTTTGTTCTTAGCCATAGTTTTTTACATCCCTTAAAATTGTAGTCCGCCGCTTCTTGCGGCATCGGCGAAGGCCTTGACCCTGCCATGATATTTATAACCTCCGCGGTCGAAGACGATGGACTTGATTCCAGCAGCGACAGCCTTTTCGGCGGCGAGTTTACCGAGATGTTTTGCGCCGTCAAGGTTGGTCTTGGCGCTCATCTTGCGGAACTCTTCAGCGACGGATGAGACCGAGGCGAGTGTCTTCCCGGAGTCGTCGTCTATGAACTGCGCATATATGTGCTTTGATGATAGATTAACTGCGAGGCGTGGCCTCTGTGCAGTTCCGGAAAGGATCTTGCGAAGGCGCATGTGCCTCCTGATCCTCTGCTGTTTCTTTGTCTTGTATGTGGCCATCCTTTTTACTCTCCAGAAAGTTTAGGCAACTGTCTTGCCTTCCTTGATTGTTATATGTTCATTGGCATAGCGAACACCCTTGCCCTTGTAGGGTTCGGGCTTCTTGAAACGCCTGATTGTTGCGGCAACCTCTCCGACGAGATGCTTGTCGCAGCCTGATACGTTTATCTTGACGTTGTCGACGACGGCAACCTTGATACCCGCCGGAACATCATAGACGATCGGATGAGAATATCCGAGGTTCAGAGTCAGTTTCTGACCGCTCAGCTGGGCCTTGTAACCGACGCCGACTATCTCAAGATCCTTCTTGTAACCTTCCGTCACTCCGACTATCATCCCGGAGATGAGGCTCCTGGCGAGACCGTGCATGGTCCTGGCCATGCGTGATTCATCGGCCCTGCTGACGACAAGGGCTCCGTTGTCAAGCTTGGCGCTTGTCATGGGAGGCAGAAGCTTCGTGAGCTTGCCCTTGGGGCCTTCTATTGTGACGTCCTTGGCGCCGATGGCGGCCTTGACTCCCTGAGGCAGCGGCAGCGGTTTTTTACCTATACGAGACATTAAAATATCCTCACGTTTATATATTTTTACCAGACATAGCAGAGGACTTCTCCGCCTACCTTCTGGGCGGCGGCCTTCCTGCCGCTAATGATTCCATTCGGGGTTGACATTATCACGGTGCCAAGACCATTGCGGATCTTCGGGATCTCGGTGCTGCTGCAATAGATCCTGCAGGACGGCTTGCTGACCCTCTCCATCCCGTCGATGACCGGTTTCTTGTTGTGGTACTTGAGAGTTATCAGGATGTCCTTTACGGGACCCTTCTTATCCTCGATGATGAAGTCGCTGATGTATCCTTCATCCTTGAGTACCTGGGCGACGGACGCCTTCATCTTTGAACTTGGGATGCGGATCTGCTTGACGTTGGCCATCCCGGCGTTCTTGATCTGAACTAACATGTTGGAGATATTGTCTTGCATGCTCATTGTTGGTGTTTTCCTTCTTTTACCAGCTGGCCTTGATTACGCCGGGGACCTGTCCGGAGTTGGCGAGCTCCCTGAAACAGATTCGGCAAAGTCTGAACTTACCAATGAAAGAGCGTCTCCTCCCGCAGCGTTCGCAGCGATGATATGCTCTTGTACTGAACTTCGGTTTCCTCTTGGATTTAGCTATTTGACTTTTCTTGGCCATTATTGCGTTTACTCCCGTTATTTAGATTCTGTGGCGAAAGGCATATCAAGCATGTGGAGAAGGTCGAATGCCTCCTCGTTTGATTTTGCCGATGTTACAAATGTGATGTTGAGTCCGAGCTGCCTCTTGACCTTGTCAAGATCAACCTCGGGGAACACTGTTATGTCGGAAAGACCGAAGTTGTAGTTGCCCGAACCATCGAATCCGGTCTTTGGGATACCCCTGAAGTCCCTTACTCGCGGAAGGACATTATGGGTGAGCCTGTCGAGGAATTCATACATCCTGTTTCCCCTGAGGGTTACCATCACACCGACCGGCATTCCCTTGCGCAGCTTGAAGTTCGCTATGTTCTTCTTGGACTTGGTGACGACGCACTGCTGTCCGGTAATCGCCGCGAAATGCTCCTTTGCTTCAGTAAATGCGTCCTTCTCCATCTTGGAGCCGATTCCGGACGTAACGACTATCTTGAGAAGCTTTGGTACTTCGAATTCATTTTTGTATCCCCGCTTGTTCTTAAGGGCGGGAACGACAACTTTCCTGTATGTATCATGCATATTCGGCATCTTCGTTTACCCCTTATGCCTTCTGTTCTTCTTTTTTCTGTTTGGTTTCCTTCTCGCCTTTAACCTTCAGTTTCACATTTGAGATGTGGACTGAAACGGCCCTCTCGATAAGCCCGCCCTTCGGATTGTCAGGTGTCTTCTTCACTGTCCTGCGGCCTATCTGCTGCTGTTTCTCGGGTGAGAGCCCGATCATCTCGAGCACGACCCTTTCGTTCTTCCTGACTACAGCAATGATCTTTCCCTGTTCGCCCTTCCATTTTCCGGAAATGACTTCCACGGTGTCGCCTTTTTTAACAGAATATTTTATCATATTACCTCCGGAGCAAGGGAGATTATCTTCATGAACTTGTCGCGGAGCTCACGGGCGACGGGGCCGAAGATTCGGGTCCCGCGCGGATTGTTCTCTGCGTCGATTATCACCGCCGCGTTCCTGTCAAACCTGAGGTATGAGCCGTCATCCCTGCGTATCTTGGCAGATGTCCTGACTATTACGGCCCTGACAACCTCTGCTTTCTTTACCGTACCGTCCGGAATCGCCTCCTTGACGGTGGCGGTGACTATGTCGCCAAGGTGGGCATAACGCTTCCTCTGGCCCAGGACTGTTATGACCATCAGGCTCTTTGCGCCTGAATTGTCGGCAACGTCCAATTTTGTCTGCATTTGAATCATTTGGCGGTGTTCTCCAAAAATTATTATTCAGCTTTCTCTATTATCTCGAGCAGGCGCCATCTCTTGGTCCTGCTTAACGGCCTTGTCTCTTCGATCTTGACGGTGTCTCCGACCTTGGCCTCGTTCTTCTCGTCGTGGGCCACGTAACGTTTCTTGGACTTGACGACCTTCTTGTAAAGTGGATGGGGAGCACGGCGCTCGACTTCCACGATTATGGTCTTGGTCATGGAATTGCTCTTGACAGTCCCGATCCTCTGCTTCCTCTGTCCGCGATTTTCAGTTTCCTGAGTCATGTTTTCTTCTCAATATTTATATGGATATTTATTTCTTCTTCGACTTTTCCAGTTCCCGGCTCCTGAGTTCCGTCTTTATCCGGGCTATGTCGCGCCTTATCTGCGATATCCTGGCGCTGTTCTGCAGCTGGCCGGTCTTGGCCTGCACACGGAGGTTGAGGCGCTCGCGGAACAGCTCCCCGAGGGAGTGCTCAAGCTCCTCTTTCGACATCTGCTTTATCTCTTTTGCTTTCATTTGTTATATAGTCCGCCTTCCTGGATTTTCGATTAGTGGATCATTCTTGTGATGAACTTGCTGCGCATCGAGAGCTTCGTCGAGGCCAGGAAAAGGGCCTCCTTCGCAAGCGTTTCAGCGCATCCGCTTATTTCAAAAAGAACTCTTCCAGGCTTCACTCTCGCAACCCAGCCTTCGGGATTTCCTTTTCCCTTTCCCATTCGGGTCTCAAGCGGCTTCTTGGTGATAGGCTTGTCAGGGAAAAGTCTTATCCAGACCTTTCCACGCCTGTTCAAATGACGGTTTATGGCGACACGGGCCGCTTCAATCTCGTTATTGGTCAGATAGGCGCGGTCAAGCGCCTGGAGACCATATTCTCCGAAATCAAGCTTGTTGCACTTCCTGGCAAGCCCGGCATTACTCCCGCGCTGGACTTTTCTGTGCTTTACTCTTTTTGGCATCAACGGCATTGTTTATCTCCTCTACTGCCTCTTTATGGCATATCCAGACTTTCACTCCTATTTTGCCGGACGTCGTATGCGCTTCGGCAAACCCGTAATCGATATTGGCCCTGAGCGTATGCAGCGGGACCTTCCCTTCCTTATACTGCTCAGTCCTTGCAAGCTCGGCTCCACCAAGGCGTCCGGCGCACTGCACCTTAACCCCGAGGGCTCCGAGATCCAGACCTGTCTGTATCGCCTTCTTCATGGCCCTCTTGAACCCAATTCTGCGTTCGAGCTGGGCGGCTATGCTTTCGGCCACTAGCTGAGCATTGAGCTCGGCCTGCTGGACCTCCTTGACATCGATGATTATATCTTTTGAAACGACGAATTTTGAAACAGCAGACTTGAGGTTTTCAAGGTCGGCGCCCTTGGGGCCGATCAGGAGTCCGGGACGGGCAGTGTAGATTATTATGCGTATCCGGTTGGCCGACCTCTCTATCATTATCTTTGATATGGCCGCGCTATAATACTTCTGCTTTATGAAATCCCTTATCTTGAGATCCTCATGAAGCCAGTTCCAGTAGTTCGCCTTCTTGGTGAACCAGCGGGAATCCCAGTTCTTGTTTACTGTAACCCTGAATCCAATAGGATTTACTTTTTGACCCACTTGTGCTCCCTTTCCTTAACCTTGCTTCTTTTCGTCAGTAAGAACGATTGTGAAATGACTCGTACGCTTGCGTATCCTTCCGGCCATGCCTCTCGCCTTTGCACGGAACCTCCTGAACATGGGGCCAGGACCGACAGTAGCGGTCTTGACATAGAGGTTCTCCCTCTTGACATCAAGGTTGTTTTCGGCGTTGGCTATTGCTGAACGGAGGGTTTTTGCAAGAATTGCTGCGGATTTGCGAGGAATCAGATCGAGTGTCGTCAGGGCTTCTACGGCTGGCTTGCCGCGGAGGAGATGTGCTACATCGTCCCCCTTGGACGGCGACACTCTTGCATATTTTGTCACTGCATGTATTTCCATTTTTCGATCTAGGCTTTCCTGTTGTTTTATTGTCTATATATAATATTGATAAAGCTACTTCTCACCTATCACCGCCTGCATCCCTGTTGCGAGAGAATCAAAGTCTCCTTCAATTGCCACGGCCGCGCTTATGAACGGCTTCACCGTGATCACCTTCAGCTTCACCGGTTTTCCGTCCTTTATCGAGACCTTCCATACAAGTCCGGTGTTCACGCCGTTTGCGGAGCCCGCATCAAGAAGCACGACCTGGAGCTTGTCGTTCACCGAAAGTATCCTGCATTTGTCCGCACGCTCACGCTGTTCCGGAGGTGAGACAATCGCGTTCAGCCTGTCGGCATCCTTCTTGAGATCATCGAGCTTCAGCTTGATCCTGACCTTGTCGGCTTCCGTCAGCTCCTTCTTGTCGAACACCGTCTCGATGAACTGCGAAAGCTCAAGGAGTCCGGCGATCAGCCCCTTCACCTCCTGCCGCACTGGCAGGAATGATTCAAGGGCCCTGAGATCCTCGTCGCTCGCAACTTTCTTTTCGGAGTTGACGGTTGTCGACGCTGCGCTCAGCTGGAGCCGCCGATAGGAATTGAATATCTCTTCGCATTTAGAAAGAACATCGGCAAGTTCCTTGCGCAGCATCTCGTTCTCTTTCTTTGCCGCTTCAAGTTCCGCCGCCGGGCCGGCCTCGTAGGCCGTAGCCTCTTTTTTCACTTCCGTCTTCGCCGCGCCGGCATCTTTCGCAGATTCATTTTTCTGCTCTTCTGCATGGAGCGTGCAAAACAGGGCATAGAAAATACTCAGTGAAATACATATTGTCCAACTCAATTCAAATATTTTTTCAATTTTTTTTAATGTGATGTCCGTTCTCATGCCACTGACGCCGCTCCAGAAATTGATGTAACGAATTGATGACAAGACAGAAAGGCTGAATATAATGTGCCAAATCCAAAAAACAAATCTCTGCAGGTTATTTTCAAGCTTTTATATATTTGCCAGCAAGTTTCTTCAATGCGGCCACCTGTTTCACCGACAAATTCCCCTTCGCGGAGAACTGTTTCTGAAGCGAGTCATAGAACGATTTGTCATTGAATGTCCTGAAACCTTTCTTGACAGGCTGTTCCCAAACTGTAACCGTGGAAAGCGATTCAAGAAGGGCTTTTATTTCTCCGGCGTCAGCTGCAGGAGCGGCATCTGCCTTTCCAGAGGCTGATGACGTCTGAGCGTCAAGGGAAAGTCTCGCTGACAGTTCGTCGAATCCGGTAATCTGCTCCTTGTATTTCACTGCAAGCTTCTTTACGGCATAAATCTGTTTCGGAGAGAGTGTCTTCCCGGAATCGAGCTGTGACTTTATCGAAGATATGAATTTCTCGTCGTCGAATTTCCTGCCACCCCTTCCTGAAACAGGTTCGGCGGTCTTGACGTTTGAAAGCAGTTCAAGGATTTCCTTGTATTTGCCCATGTCTTCTGCGGGAGCGGTCGCTTCTCCTCCGGCCTCGGAAGAAGCTGCGGGAGTTTCCTGAATAGTGACACCGAGTTCAGAAATGATGGCGTCGAAATTCGGGATCTGTTCTTTGTACTTTGTGGAAAGCTTGATGAGTGCGTTCCACTGTCTTTCGGAAATCGCTCCATTCTTTTCGAACTGGGACTTCACGGACTCTACGAATTTCCTGTCATCGTAGGTCCTACGTCCTGCCTTTTCTGGAGCCTTCCAGTTCTGAACGCTGTCGAAAATGCTCATTATCTTTTCGGCCTTCTCCTTTTCCGGAGCACCGATCATTTTCGCGTCACCGACCCATGTCGAAAAGCTGGCGTAGAACTCCTCGAGCATCTTGTGCCACTCGACTTCACCTTCCTCTATCTTGTCGAGTTTCAGCTCCATCTCGGCTGTGAATCCGATCTGGAAGAGATCACCCATGTTCGCCACGAGGAAGTCATTTACCTTGAAGCCGAGTTCCGTCGGGATCAGTTTGCCTTTGACCTTGTTTACATATTTCCTCTGCTGGATGGTGTTCACGATTGATGCATAGGTCGAGGGTCTGCCGATACCGTTCGATTCAAGCGCCTTGATGAGCATGGATTCAGAGAATCTCGGTGGCGGCTCTGTGAACTTCTGTTCCGATTTCGCATCAAGCAGATGGACCTTCTGATCCTTTACAAGCTCGGACAGGGACGCTGTGGTCATGAATTCATCCTCTTCGCCAGCATCTGTCTTGTCATCCTTGTCCTTGTCGAGGAAGTCGTATACCTTCATGAATCCGGGGAAGACTGTTTCCGTGGCCGTGGTCCTGAATGTGAAATTCCTGTTGTCCGCTCCTGTTACAGCCGTGTCGACCGTAGTCAACTTCTGTTCAGCAGGCCTCATCTGGCTCGCGACAAATCTCTTCCATATCAATGTATATAGCTTGAGCTGGTCGGGAGAAAGGAAAGGCTCCATGTCCTTAGGTGTGCGGTTGACATCTGTCGGCCTTATCGCCTCATGTGCCTCCTGTGCCCTGCCTGCATTCTTGTAGAAATTGGGAGTATCAGGAAGATATTCCGCCCCCATGCTGGTGGAGATGTATGAACGGCATGCCTCCTGTGCTTCCTTCGCAATGGTGAAAGAGTCAGTTCTCATATATGTAATAAGACCGGCAGGACCGGATGAACCTAGTTCAACACCTTCGTAGAGCTCCTGTGCAACGCGCATAGTATGGCTTGCGGAGAATCTGAGCGCAGGTCCTGCTGCCTGCTGCAGCGTGCTGGTTATGAATGGAGGAGGGGCATAACGTTTTTTCGGCTTGATGTCATTGTTCGCGATCCTGAAATCCCTGCCTCCGCGGATCGCATCAAGCGCCTTGTTGGATTCATCGCCGGTGGACACTACTGCCTTCTTGCCATCGATCTGGAAGAGCTTCGCCAGGTATTTCTTCCCGCTTCCGCTGGGATCGACCTCTAGGCTGACCATAAGGTTCCAGTATTCCTGTGGCTTGAACGCAAGTATCTCGCGTTCCTTCTCGCAGACTATCCTGAGCGCGACCGACTGCACCCTGCCTGCACTTATTCCTCTTTCTATCTTAGACCATAGTATCTCGCTTACCTTATAACCTACAAGCCTGTCGAGTATCCTGCGCGCCTGCTGGGAGTCTACCAGGTTCATGTTGAGTTCGGCGGGATGCTGGAACGCATTGTTGACAGCGCTCCTTGTTATTTCATGGAATACAACCCTGTTGAACGGGGCCTTGGTCGATTTCTTCAGGCATTCGCGGATGTGCCAGGCTATCGCTTCTCCCTCGCGGTCAGGATCGGATGCCAGATATATGCTGGTGGCGTCGCGGGAGGCTTCCTTCAGCTGCTGGACGACCTTCTTCTTGGTTTCCTGGTATATGGGGGTGAATCCGTTCTTGATGTCGACACCGAGAGTGCGTTCGGGCAGATCCCTTACGTGTCCCATCGAAGATGTTACAAAATATTCTCCACCAAGTATCCGGCTGATCGTGCGGGCCTTTGTCGGGGACTCGACTATCACAACTTTTTTTTCAACAGACATGGGATCTTTCCAAAATTATTTTTACGTTTGCAAAAGGCTCCGCCACGGTCTCATCTTCTCAATGAAAATCTTTTTCCGGGCAGCTGAGAAACAAGCTTTTTCATTTCCATTTTCATCAAAAGGGAGAGAAGTTTTCCCGTGCCGATTCCTGTATCCCCCGCGAGAGAATCAGCGCTTGCATCTCCTTTTTGCAAAAGGGCAATTATCTTGCCTTCATCTTCGTCAAGTTTCAAGGCAACGTCATTGCTTTCATCCTTAAATAGCTTGTCATCAATGACTTTAAGATTTGGCTTTGGAGAGAATTCCGGAAGAAATTCGAATTCCTCAATGATATCCTCGATGCTTTCGGTCAGTTTTGCCCCCTGTCTGATCAGGGCGTTGCAACCACGTGCCTGTGGGTTGTCCGCCTGACCCGGGACTGCAAAGACAAGGCGGTTCTGTTCGAGTGCGAACTTCGCAGTAATGAGCGCTCCGCTGGTGGTTCCGGCTTCGATGACAAGGACTCCTCTTGAGAGTCCGGAGATGACCCGGTTGCGCATGGGGAAAGAACGTCTGTTCGGTGCAAATTCCATCGGGAATTCACTGATGACGGCGCCATCCTTCTCTATTATGCTCTTTGCAAGCGGTATGTGATCCTGCGGAAATATCCTTGCAAGCCCACCACCGAGTACTGCAATCGTTTTGCCTCCTGCATCGACAACGGTCTTGTGGGCGACAGCATCTGTGCCATAGGCCAGTCCTGAGACAACTGTCCAACCGGCATACACCGCGGAACGTGAAAGGTGTTCCGCCATTGACTTGCCGTAATTTGTGATTCTTCTTGAGCCGACAATGCCAAGCATCGGTTCATTTCCTGAAGGAAGCTTCCCGCGCACATACAGGCAGAGCGGGGCGTCATGGACCTCTCTTAGCTGTGCCGGATATTTATCATCGGCGAGAGTAATTATTTCGACGCCAGCCTTATCAGCGAGCTTCATTTCCTTTTCGCAGTCAAGGTTCTTCTTCCAGGAAGCGATCGCTTCCGCAAGCGTTTCCCCTATGCCATCGACACTTTTCAAATCCTTCTTTGAAGCCTCGAGGATGCCGGTGACAGAACCGAAGCATTCGCGCATTGTCCTGACTCTTGCCGGACCTATCCCGCTTATAAGATTGAGTATTATGTATGCGTCCCTGTCAGTCATAGTTTCCCCCATTTGCTGTTTTTTGCATCAAGTTTTTACGCAAAAAGAAAATTACTTTAGTGTAATGTAGTGGGGTTTCAAAAATAGAATGAAAATATATTGAAAATTAAATTGAATTATGATGGAACGCCGATGATTTGCTGGATGCGATTCTACTTGCCCTGGAGTTCTTCTTTGAATTCGGCGATTGCCCCCTCGAGTTTTTTTAACTCGACGAGATTAAATTTGGAGACGGTGTTGGTCTTAATGTCTTCAAGCTTCTTTTTTATCTCCGTTTCTGTGACAGGATCTATAGGCATTTCCTTTATGCTAAATGCTATGAGATTGTTTCTGATAATCAGTAAGGCTGCCGTTTCTTCTATGAAGCCATCCCCCTTGAAATCGAAGCTGCTAATGATAGCCTCGTTCTCTTTCTGCATTTCAAGTAGGTCGCTTTTTAATTTCTTCATGTCAACCTTGTCGCCGAGTTTAATATTATTCTTTTCAATCAGCATATCAAACCCTCTGGATTGTCGTTGAGTTACATAATACAAGGCTGCAAGCTTCGAATAAGTAGATTTCGGAAATTCCTTTAGCGTAGCTTCTGCCTGCCTAAAAGATTCTCCGTCCCATTCTCCGAACAGATATCCGAGAAGATGTTTTTGATTTTTCTTCTCCTTGTATTTTTCAAATGCTGAATTTTCAGTTTCGGTAACGGGCAAAACCTTTATGCTCTTTTCAATCTTCTTACCGCTAAATTCCAGAGCAATTTTATATTCACCCTCTTTGTCAAACATGAAACCAGCCTTATCATCAACAAAAAGAGGAGATTCAAAAGACAATGATTTCTTGCCGGCTTCATCTTTGATAAGCGAATTAACCGAGAAGAATATCCAATACGGATTGGTTTTAGGTACAGGATTGCCGTTGATCAGGAGCTTGTGTTCAGGCATTTCGGATGGTTCAAAAGGATATAGGCATATTCTTATCACCAGCGGTTCTCCAATGTGTATGCAATCCCTTTTTATAACAAGGTCTGTGTCTACTGAAATGAGAGATTGCGAAAATAGAAGAAAGAAAATTAAGATGGATGTTTGCTTCATTGGTTGCCTTGCAAGCCGTTTGCTTTGTCTATTCAGTGAGTTGTTTTTTTATTTTTTCCACATCGACTTTTTTAACGTAGTTGATGATGTTGAACCACATTGAATGGAAGCCATAGCCGCCGTCGGTCATTTCCTTGATGGCATCCTCCTTGGTCCAACCCTCTTCGATAATGCGGTACATGGCGCACATCACGCCGGTCCTGTCGGCGCCGTGCTGGCAGTGCACGAGGAACGGACCGTTCTCCTTCTTGCGGACGATCTTGATGAATTTGACTACGTCCTCGTCCTCGATGTGCCAGGTGTTGACATCAAGTTCCTCGTTGAGTAGGCCGGTACCGTTGAGTTTGTCCTTGTCGGAATGGAAGTTCCTGAGATTGATGACTGTCTTGATCCCCAGCTTCTCTATGTTCTTCATGCCCTCTGCCGTTGGCTGTTCACTGCGGTAAAGGTTGTCAGTTACCTTGTGAAGATTCGCGACTCCGTCAAGTTTCATAGGCACCGCCCATTTCTCCGGCCTGTCCGCGCCAAAAAGAAATAATGATGTTAAAAGTGCAAGGGAAAGTATGATTGATCTTCTCATGGCCCCTCCAATATGATAATTGTCCTATCAGGATTCAGGATAGGAAATTATAAAACGCCGGACTTCTTCATCGCGGCAATGACGATCTCGCGGTTCTTGGCGCTGATCGGGCACATCGGGAGCCTGAACTCCTCCTTGATCAGCCCCTTGATCGCCATGGCGGTCTTGATCGGGATCGGGTTCGCCTCGACAAACATGTCCCTGAAGAGTGGATAATACTTCCTGTGAAGCCTCTCTGCCTCCTTCGTGTCACCTATCGCAAAGGCGTCGACCATCTCCTTTACTTCGGCAGGAATAAGGTTTGAGACGACGCTGATGATTCCCTTGGCCCCGACGGACATCATGGGGATAGTTAGCGAGTCGTCACCGCTTAGAACGGTTATGTCGCAGATATCGAGGATCGCGCTGACTCTTTCAACGCTGCCACCGGCTTCCTTGACGGCGGCTATATTCTTGTTCTTTGAAAGGCGTGCGATTGTCTCGACAGGGATCTGGACGCCGCATCTTCCTGGAACGTTGTAGAGCACGACCGGCAGCCCGCACTTGTCGGCAACGGTGCTGAAATGCCTGTAGAGGCCTTCCGGGGTCGGCTTATTATAATATGGCGTAACCTGCAATGTTGCATCAGCTCCAGCCTTCTTTGATTCCTTGGTAAGGTAGAGGGCCTCGTCTGTGGAATTGGCTCCGGATCCGGCAATGATTATGCATCTGCCGTTTGCTACATCAATGACCTTTTCAATGACCTTGAGATGTTCCTCGTATGAGAGAGTAGGGGATTCGCCGGTCGTACCGACCGGAACGATGCCGTCAACTCCCGCCTTTATCTGGAATTCGACCAGCTGGGCAAGTTTCTTGAAATCAACCTTTCCACCCGAGAACGGGGTGACTATCGCAGTATATACTCCATTGAGTTCCATTATAGTAACCTTTCATTAAAAAAATCTAAGAACCAAATATTTCCTGACTGGATTACCGGATTTACATGATATCCTGATAATCCTGTTATCCGGTCTAAATATTAATAGTTCCGGAGAAAACCTCCACGGCCGGTCCGGTGAGGAACGCGGTCTGAGGGGTGGATAACATATTGTCAGCTCTGCAGAATTCAACCTTGAGAATGTCTCCGTCGGCAGTAATGAACTCAAAAGGAGCTTTCCTTTTTGAGAAGGAGAGCAGGGCGGCCGCGGAGGCGGTGATGCCGGTCCCGCAAGCGGAAGTCTCACCCTCGACCCCACGCTCATAAGTGCGAATCCGAATGGGGCCTTTCGCGGGGATGGAGATGAAATTGACATTGGTTCCGGCAGGTGCAAATTTCCTATGGAAGCGGAATTTCCGTCCATCACCGAGGACATCGGCCTTTGAAACATCCTTGACTGGAATGACAAGGTGCGGGACGCCGGTGTTTCCGAAATACATCTTTCTTCCTTCAAGGTTTATTTCCTTGAAAGGAACCTTTATTGGGATTGCTACACGTGCCTTTTCCTTACCTAAGATAAAAGCTTCAAGTATTCCGGAATCAGTTTTAATTCTCACATTCATGCCAGCGCCAAGATTGTTGTGGCAGAATAGTCCCGCGCATCTTAGCCCGTTGCCGCACATGCCGGCGGCAGAACCGTCACTGTTGAAGAATTCCATTCTGAAGGGGAGGGCGTAGCCCCCTTTCATTCTAGAAAGCAGAATCAGCCCGTCAGAGCCTATTCCTCGGTTGCGTGAACATAGCTTCGCGATGGTTTCGGGAGTGCGCGGGATCTTTTTCTTAGGATCAAATATGACGAGGAAGTCGTTGCCCGCGCCATGCATTTTGGTGAATTCAATTTTCATAGATAATTCCTTAATACTTAGCCACAGAGGGCACAGAGATTTTTAAAGGCTTCCAGTAATATTTAATAATGCAATATCTAAATCCTAAAAAACAACTCTGTGATCTCGTTAAAACAAGAAAAGAATCTTGTCTTATTTGTTTGAGGACACAGAGTAATCTCTCTGAGAACTCTGTGGTTTTCTTTGTCTTGAACATTCATCCTATCTTAAGATTCCCGCCTGTCCCCAGTAGAATATTCCTGCGGTACAGCCGTTCAGGAATGTCACAAAAGTTGCTGCGAGCAGTGCCCTTGGACCAAACTTGGTCATGACTGGCAGCTGGTTCGGTGCGAGGGTTCCGGTACCACCGATGAATATGGCCATTGATGCGACATGGGTGAAACCACAGAGGGCATAGCTTGCAATTACCAAGGTCCGGGGATCCCCTCCGTCAGTTGCGAATTTCGCAAGGGCCTGGTATGCCGGGATCTCAGTGAGGATCAGCCTTGTCCCCAGCATGTTTGAGACAGTATTGATGTCATCAGGGCGTATTCCCATCAGGAACGTAAAAGGCTTGAACAAATATGAAAGCATGCCGATGAGGGTGACAGGTTCGACTATGCCCGCCTTGGTCTGCAGGTAGACTATCAGGCCTTCAAATATTCCGAGGAGGCCGACGAATGCGATGAGCGTGACACCTACGCCTACTGCGAGTTTCGCACCGTTCATGGCACCGTTGATTATTGCTTCTATCCAGTTGGTGTCGGGATCGGTATACATTTTGCAGTCATGGATGTTCCTCGTCTCCGGAGTATCTGTTTCCGGGATCATCAGCTTGGTGATTATGAAAGTTGCGGGTACGGAAAGGATCGATGCGCTCATCAGATGTCCGGCGATGAGCGGGAAATCCTTGTTGAGATAGGATACATAGATCGCTAATACTGATGATGCGACCGAGGCCATGCCGGCGACGATGATCGTGAAAAGCTCGGAACGGGTCATCTTTGCGAGGTAAGGCCTGACAGCAAGGGATGCTTCGATGCCGACGAATATGTTTGCCGAGGTTGAGAGGGATTCGGCACCGCTTATATTCATTGTCTTTGAAAAGAGCACGGCGAATCCCCTGATGAGCTTCTGCATTACGCCAAGGTAATAAAGGAGTGAGAACAGGCTGGAGAAGATGATGATGAGCGGTAGGACCTGGAAAGCCAGTATGAAGCCTGTTGTCTGATTGTATGAACCGAGGCTTCCGAATACGAAGGTGATACCCTGGCGCGAATATTCAATGAACCTGTTGAAGAGGTCGCTGAAAAGCACGAAGAGTTCGCGCGAGCCAGGGATAGAAGGGCTGATGAGCTTCTCCGGTGCGCAGAAGACTATGAATGCGAAGACGAACTGGAGTATGATTCCGCCTATGACCGGACGCCAGCAGATCTTCCTGCGTGAATCGCTCAGGCACCAGGCCAAACCTGCGATGCAGAGGAAACCTGCAAGGCTTATCAGATTGAGGATCCCGTCATGCACGCCTCAGACTCCCCTGCGAATTAGTTCGCAAGAGTTATTGCTGCTTCGTCTCGAACATATTCCCGTATTTCTGGGCTATGTCATCGACGTTCTCAGGAGTGATGAGGATATACCTCTTGTCGAATGCAGCCTTGATGTCTGAAGGAGCTGCCTCATCCGTGAACTTGGCCGTGGGATTGACAGCCACGACGCCGGCCACGATACCTGATTTTATGGCATCCTTGAGATTGTGGTATGCACCATTGATAAGGCAGATCTTCGGGCGTTTCGCCTCTTCCACAGTGCCTTCCTGCCATATTGCCCAGACGGCCAGGTTCTCAATGTCATTTGGGAGTCCTATGAAGGAGACGATCAGGTTGCAATCCGGATACTTTGTCATGAGATCATTGAACGATTTTGCGTTCATCATCTCCTGGAGAGGCATCATGTCAAGTTCTTCAGGCTTCGGCTGGGGACGACCTTCCGGCCAATCGATTGCCGGTGTTTCAGTTGCTGTGATAGTAGCCTTGCCGTTAAGACCCTGCTTGAATGCTTCTAGAAGTTTCGGAGTACGGTCGTCGTTCTGTCTCTGCCTGTCAACGATGAGGAGGATCTTTGTGCCGGGCAATTTGTTGGCAATGTGGTTTCCAAGCGTGTAATAGCTTGCTTTTGTATAGGTGAATTCGTTTTCGATGATCTTCTTAGTTCCCTGGTCGCCGATGACGCCGGTCCTCATCAGGATGACGACTGCGCATATCATGACCACGACCATAAGGCCTACGGCGGCCGGTTTGGCTATTGCGATTGTATCCTGTTTCTTTGCACAGACGATCATTCCAATGAGCGCAAAGACCATCACTACCACGGCGATTACGCCGGTAATTCCAAGACTTGATAACAACTGACCCATATTAAACCTCCGAATATAAATATGTGAATTAAATATCCATTATTATATCTTGCATAATTGGCTATGCCAAACTGACAGGAAAAGAAATTTGAAGAAAATTAAGGGGATCGCAGGTGGCTATTTGAGGGAAAATGCGAGTTTTGCCAGTAAGTTTGCTGTGATTCCGAGGCTTTCAGGTGAAATTTTATCCATTGTGTCACCGGCTGTATGCCAGTATCTGTTGCCTTCCCCGTATTCGAAGTCGATCAGGTCGATTGCCGGAATTCCAAGTTCGGTGAAGGGGAGATGATCGTCGGTTATTGCCGTAGAACCTCTTGCGACATAAGTGCTCCAGGCGGAACTTTCGGCAATGGCAATTATCTTTTCGGTCAGTATCGGATCAGAATTTTGGGGGATGGATATGTTTAGATTCTTGTCGCCGACCATGTCGATTATTATCGCAGCCCTGCATTTTGAGGTTAGCCCGGAGGCTTTGAGTTTTGAGGCCTCCCTTCGGCTTCCATATAATCCATCCTTGTCGGTATAGGCGATGAACGCCTCTTCACCGTCGAAGAAGAATATCCTCAGGGTAAGCAGTGGTTTTGAATTGCTCTTTTTTAAAGTTTCCATGAAAGCAAGCAGTACTCCTACGCCTGAAGCACTGTCGTTGGCGCCGGCAAAATCCGGAACCGTATCAAGCTTCTTGGTGTCGTAATGTGCGCCGATTATCAGGAAATCAGTCTTATCGCCGGCGATCGTGGCGGAAATATTCCTGAATACCGTTCCCTTGCCTGCAGGAGTATCCTGTTTCCATTCATCAGTCTCAGGTACATATCCCATCCGGGTGAGTTCCTTGCATAAATATTCAGCGGCTTTCCTGGAGCCGTCAGTACCGCTGACTTTAGGGCCAAGTGAATAAAAGGCCGATACCTTCTGGAAAACATCATCCCCCTTTATTTCATGGAATGTCGAGGGAGAATACTGCTGTTTTTCTTCAGAACAGGATGATATGATGAGGATTGAGCTTGAGAGGAATATGAGCAGGCACAGATAAAGCTTTGAATCCGGAAATTTCATTTGCCCTTGTCCAGATGCACACCTTGGCGCAGGAAAGTGGGGATGTCGAGATCCTGCGAAGCCACGATATTCCTGGATGTATTCGCAAAAATCCCCTTTGATACTGGAAGCAGCGGGAGTTCCGGCTGGTCTGAAGAAGGTTGTTCGGTGAAATCCTGGAGTTCACCCTTTTCCTCGGAGGATGGGATTTCAGGCATGAATTCATAACGCACTGAGACAAGAGTGATCTGCACGAATCCAGTGTAGAGCGGATCCGTGTTCGCCCCGACGATCAGCCTGACCTCTGAACCGATATATCTTTGTACCGCCTCAAGGGAATGCCTGACCTCCCCGATGTTGAGTTCAGGTCCTCCGGTCAGCGTGAGTATCGCCGCATCGATGTCCTTCAGGCTGTCAGGTCCTCCGAGAAGCGGGGATGACATCAGTCTTTCGAGTGCGGCATGGCAGAAGTTCTCGCCTTCGCTACGTTGTGCGGTACCTAATCCGATACAGCATACCGATTTGCGTTTCTGCAGGACGTTCTTGAAGTCGGAGAGATCTGCCGAGAGCAGGTTCCTGCACCTTATTATCTCCGCTATTCCCATGATTGCCCGGGCTATTTCGATGTCCGATTTGCGGAAAGCCTCTTCGGCGGGTGTGTGCGCCGGCATTGAGGAATAGAGTATGTCATTTGGGATGGCGATGACGATATCGGCATCCGGCAGGAGCATCTTGATGCCGCCATCCGCCAGTTCCCGCTTGCTGTGTCCTTCGAAGGAGAACGGGAGGGTCACGATGAAGACAGATGGAATCCCAAGCTTCCTGCTTGTCCTTGCGATGCTTGAACAGCCGGCCGTAGCCGTACCGCCACCGAGTCCGCCTGCTACAATGAGAAGTGATGATTCCTTTATGAAATCGTTTATGACATTTCGCGACGGGTGCGCGAAAGCACGTTCACCCTTGATTACATTTCCGCCGCAGCCTGTGCCCTGTGTCCATTCAAAACCGATCGGGAAGGTGTTTGCCAGGCCACTGTTGTCCAGCGATGATTTGTCAGTGTCCGCAGCGCCGATCGTCAGCCAGGACGACGCACCGATGAGGGAAAGTTCCTTCATCACTTTGGTTCCGGCACTGCCGAGTCCCAGTACAGTCGCTTTTGCCAATATGTCTGTTGTTTCTTCAGCCATTTTCTTGCAGCCTGTTCAATTCGTCATTCGATTTTCTTCAGAATTTAAACGCGTTCTTGATGAGCCTCAGCGTTTCACGGGACGCTGAAATGAGTTTCCTGTCTATATGCCTTATCATCTGCCCGGACGGTCCGGAGGCTCCTGAGTACCTGATCTGCCTGTCCCTTTCACCGTGCTTGAGGAGTCCGAAGACCATACCGTAGCGCGGAGACTTGAGGTTTGTGACCGCACCGCTCAGTTCTATGGGATTGCCGACGCGTACCGGCGTTTCAAAGACTGCACCGGCGATGTCCCTTACCTGAGGAAGCAGTGCGCCTCCACCTGTGAGGACGATTCCCCTGTCGATGAACGGCAGCATTTTCGTGGTCTGCAGCTGTGAGAGTATCAGGTTGAATAGCTCCCTTACGCGCAGGTCGATTATCTTCTCTATCGTCACCGCCGGGATCTTCCTGGTACCGATGTTGCCTTCGATCTCGATGAACGCCGAACCCTGTTCCTTCTTTGAGTGAAAGGTATTGTTTACGAGCATTTTCCTGAATAGGGAGATGTTGTTGATGTCGAGTCCGACCGAAAGGTCGTTGGCGATGTGGTCCGTGCCCACAGCGATCACTCCGCTTGCATGCGCTCCGGAATCGTGGAAGAGCATGTATTCGGTTATGCCGGCGCCCATGTCTATCAGGAGAACACCGTTCTTGAGTTCATCATCGGTCAGGACTCCTGACGCCGCGGATATAAGGCTGAACACCGGGATTGAATTGTCGTATCCGAGTTCACGGAGGGGGGCCTGGAAATTCTCAATGCAGTTGCGGTTGCCATAGATGATATGTGCGAACGCTTCGAGCTTGTCGGCGATCTGTCCTTCCGGATCGGCTATGCGCCTGAGACCGTCGAGTACGAAGTTGCCATCGATCGAATTGAGGATCACGCATTCCGGCGGGATCCCGACCATAGTGGCGTTCTTCAGAGCTTCGACCATGTGTTCCTGATTGACCTTGCGGCTTTCTCCTGTGACGATCACGTGACCGGAACCGCGCATTGCCCTGATGTGGCTTCCAGTTACGGCGATGTACAGGTTGCTGCTGTCGATCTCCGTGTCAGCGGAATATTCAGCCTTCTCGATGGCTTCGTCGAGGTTCTTCGTCACACGGTCCATGTCGATGATCTCACCCTTGAGCACGGCGCCCGGCTCGACGACGGTCTCACCGTGCGAAAGCACGGAAAGATGCCCCTGCGGGCTGGCTTCGCCGATGAGAACGCATATCTTCGATGTACCAATCTCAACTGCAGTGATGATCTGACGGTTCTTGAACATCATCTAACTCCGAATATCGTACATTGAATCATGAATAACGAACAACTGACAATTAAACATGAAAGCAATAGAATTGCAAACAATTGAACACCTAAACCATTGAGCAGCGAAAAATCTGACTGCCATATCCATAAGCCAAATTCAAACTGCAGATTTCAAATTACATCCTCTCAACAACCGCTTTCGCGAATTCCGAACATGAGACCTCCTTCGCGCCAGTCATGAGGCGTGCAAAGTCATAGGTGACGATCTTGTCCGAAATTGCAGTCTCCATACCCTTTATCATAAGGTCGGCGGCCTCGTTCCAGCCGATGTGCCTAAGCAGCATTTCACCGGAAAGGGCCAGGGAAGAGGGATTGACCTTGTCAAGGCCGGCATATTTCGGTGCGGTGCCGTGCGTCGCCTCGAACATGGCATGTCCGGTCTCGTAGTTGATGTTTGCTCCGGGGGCGATCCCGATCCCGCCGACACATGCGGCAAGGGCGTCGGAAATATAGTCGCCGTTCAGGTTCATGGTTGCTATCACGTCGTATTCATCGGGCCTTGTGAGAAGCTGCTGGAGGAACGCATCGCAGATGCAGTCCTTCACCAGGAACTTGCCTGCCGGTGCCTTCCAGTTGCAGTCGCCGGCGACTGCGGCAACTTCGGAGAATTCCTTCCTAACGAGCTCATATCCCCAGTCCTTGAATGCGCCTTCGGTGAACTTCATTATGTTTCCCTTGTGGACAAGCGTGAGGCTCTTGCGTTTCTGCGCAACTGCATATTTCATTGCTGCGCGGACAAGCCTGTCGGTCCCCTGTTTTGAGATCGGCTTGATTCCGATTCCGCAGTTTTCCGGGAACCTGATATGCTTCACACCCATTTCCTTCTGGAGGAAGTTGATGACCTTGTTTGCTTCCGCGGAATCAGCCTTCCACTCGATTCCGGCGTAGATGTCCTCTGAGTTCTCACGGAAGACTACCATGTTGGTCTTTTCCGGAGCCTTGACAGGTGAGGGGACGCCCTTGAAATATCTGACCGGACGCAGACATACATAGAGGTCGAGTTTCTGCCTGAGCGCAACGTTCAGCGAGCGTATGCCACCGCCGACCGGCGTGGTGAGAGGTCCTTTTATTCCGATGATGAAGTCGCGGACGGCATCAAGAGATTCTTCGGGAAGCCAGGTGTTCTCGCCATAGACGGCATTCGCCTTTTCTCCGGCATATATCTCCATCCATGAAATATTCTTTTTTGTGCCGTAGGCCTTCTTGACGGCGCTGTTCCAGATGTAAAGACTCGCCTTTGTGATGTCAGCGCCGATGCCGTCACCCTCGATGTATGCGATTACTGGATTGTCCGGAACCTTCAATGAACCGTCTTGTCCAACTTTTATTTTCTCTCCTTTTGGAACTGTGATCTTCTTGAAATTCGACATTAATATCTCCATATTTACTTAGTTAGCGTTTGCGTAAATTAAATTAAAAACAATCTCTTTCAACTTTGCGGTGGAAAATTTATGGGATTATCCATGGACGACAGTGAGACCAGGCGCCTTGCGAGGATAATTTGGGACTACATGCTCCTCGGTCACACCTTGGAGAAAGCTGACTGCATAATCGTAATGGGCAGCCACGACACTCGCGTTGCACAGCGCGGAGCCGAACTTTTCCTGCAGGGATATGCCCCGATACTCGTGATGTCAGGCGGACTCGGCAACCTGACACGCGGAGTCTGGCCGAAGCCGGAGGCACATGTCTTCAAGGACGTGGCCGTGAAGACCGGAGTTCCGGAGAAGGACATCATCATAGAGGACGCATCTTCCAATACGGGAGAGAACGCATTGTTCACAATGAAACTACTCGGTGAAAAGAATATTTTTACCGACAAGGTGATCCTCGTGCAGAAGCCATATATGGAAAGAAGGACCTTTGCGACCTTCAAGAAGCATTATCCGAAGGTCTGGGCGTACGTCACCTCGCCCCAGATTCCATTCGAAAACTATCCGAACGAAGAGATCAGCTTCGATGACCTTGTGAACATCATGGTCGGCGACCTCCAGAGGATAATCCTGTATTCGCTGAAGGGATTCCAGGTGCACCAGGATGTCCCGCCGGAAGTCATGGATGCGTTCGAGAAGCTGAAATCCGCCGGATTCACACGGCATCTTATTGTGGAAAAATCATGACCTGGGGACGACCTTGAGCTCATACGCTGTTCACATGTGAACTTTGCGTCTTCCAGACAGCTGCATCACCATTACTTTTCCTGATTCCGCTGTTGCCTGGAGCCGTCTTCAGACACAAAGAACGGAAGGTAGCGCTGGACGGACAATGCAGCTCGCGCGATCTCCCCGTTAGGAAGGGATGCAGCAAGACTGATGATGAGATCGAATAACGTCGCATCCGACTCGCCGTTCCTCAGATAAGTGATCACTTGTCCGACGGCGCTGATCCTTTCATTGGACGTTGCCCCTTCAGCCTCACGCATATTGAGAAGTTCACGATCCGAGAAGTGCTTTGCGAACTCAATGTCGGTTTTTCGTTCATGCTGTTCTGCATACGCCTGCCACCCCACGGCCGATATGAGATAGGCTGCGTCGTCACGTCGTTCCTGGAGAGGAACCTCTTTTCCAAGCAGTGACTGCGTCGCACCGCCCAGTTCCAGAAGTTTTTCATGGAGAATCCTGAGCATGTTGCCGATTTCGCTCTCAATCCCTGTTTCTCCAGTTCGACCGTCGGCGCAGATCAACGGATGACCCGTTCGATGGAATTCTGTGCGCCATCCGGCTACAACGTCAAGCAGTTTGCCGCCGTGTGCAAGGATATCAGGGGTGGCTGATGGATGGTTCAACTGCACCAGAATGCGCTGATGCACGTACCATCCCTGGAACTGACTGTACAGCAGATTCAGCAGATTGTGCGTCGCGCGCAAATCCTTCAATGATGCGGTATCCATGTCTTATCTCCTGTGATGCTGAAATCCACCTTGTATGTCTACAGCCAAATTTAGTTCGATTGTCTTCATTTGTCCCTATTCTGGTTGAGCGGAACTCTTCTCTTGAGTGGAGCATCTGTTCAACCGCCAGGCAAACAGGAAGAGCAGGGCATCAAAGATCAAGAGATGGCTAATTGCCCGGAATAACCTCCCAACCGTCCCGGTCATTCATAATATAATGGAATGTTATGAAGAGGCAATCAGTTGTATGTATATTCGTATATCCGTTGCTTCAGAACGCTTCCACAAGTTCAATGATCTTCTCGTAATTGTGGAGGGTGAGGTCAGAGAGGATGCGGCCGTATGGGCAGGCGGAGGGCATGAGCACGAAACCGCGACCTGTCCCCGACGTCCCTTCGGAAAGGGCAGTCTCCACCTTTTTTGCGAAGTTCGCAGTCGGCATGGTCTCGATGTCGCTTATCTCGAGGTTCCCGAAGAGAACGAGTTTGTCGCCGTATTTTTCCCTGACATATTTCAGTTCGACATCGCCCTGTCCGGGAGGTTCGACAGGATCGAGTCCCATTGCACCGGTCGCGATGATATGGTCGAGGATGTTCTTAAGGTTCCCGTGTGAGTGGATCCTGGCAAATCCTCCATAACGGTGGATCGAATCTATCATCGGCTTGTCGTAACCGACGACATATTCCTTGAAAAGGTTTGGAGGCAGATAAGGTTCTGATGCGTATTCGGGACCGTAGATGCGCCAGAGGCGTCCGGGCAGGGCCTTTGCGACGGCTTCGGTCCTTGCGTGAATCTGGCTTGCGAAACGCTGCATCAGCCTGTGGAACAATTCCTGTTCCGTCAATGCGGTTATCGTATAGTCGGCCATGTCGAAGAGGGTGCATGCAGCACAAAGTGGATCGCCAGTGTCCAGCATTACGATGCCGGTTTCACCGAGTTCCTTGTCAAGCTTGCTGATTTCATCGGTATCGACGGTTCCGGAGAAAGTTTCTTCCGGAAGATCGAGATAAGCCCTGAGATCATCGGTGTCCTTGAGCAGGTGCTCAAGCGTCCATACGGTATTCACGTCTGGATCCTGCCTTGTCAATGAAGTGAGTGTCCGGTTCCCGGCCTTTATCGTCGTTGAGACATATCTGCTGCCGTCCTTGAAATATGTCTCGCGTTTTGTGAGTTTGTCAATTGGATTTGGCGGTGCATTCTTTATTTTAGGATAACGGCGGACGATCCTGTCGGTCTTCTCACGGGTCAGTTCTATGAGAGGCAGCCATGTGGGGTGTGAATAAATGTTGAACGGATCATTGTCATTGGGATTTTCATCGTAGCCGGTCAGTTCGTAGAATGATACCGGAGGCCTGTCTACAGGTTTTCCGTTAAGGGTGGCCATGAGCCTTTCGCGTCTTGTCATATGAAATTACATCTTTTTTTAAGGATGGATGGATTAATGTATGACTGGATGCTTGGGTATATTTGAACCCATTCATCCATCATTTCATGCATCCATTCACCAGTCTTAAATGTATATTTCGTTCAATATTCGATATTCGACATTCAATATTCTTTATTCAGCCCCCTGTTGGTTCTTTCCCTCCTGGTCCTATATTCGTTAGGGGAGCATGAGTAGTATTTGAGGAAGAGCCTGTGCATATGGCTCTGGTCGGTGAATCCCCATTCGTCGGCGATGTCCTTGATGGGCAGGTCGGAGGAGAGAAGGGCGTTTGCGGCTCCGCTTATCCTGTGGCGTCTTGCGAATTCCGCAAAGCTTATGCCCATGATGGAGTCGAAGGTCCTTGTGAACTGGTCCTCTCCCATGGAACATTTGCGTGCGGCGTCACTGATCGTTATCTGGGATTTCGAGTTGAATACGAGGTCGAGGGCAGGGGAGATTCTGGAATATAGTTTGCATGTTTCAGAGGTTTTCGCGTTCCTCGGGATGATGTTCCTGCCAGATTCCAACAGACAGAGTATAAGGTTGGTGAGGAGAATACGTTTCCTGACAAGCGAAATTGGGCGTCGGTCTCCGGCTATCCTGATCATCTGCTCCGAGAGAGAGAGGAGATTCATCCGTCTTGACGGATCTCCGAATCGGAATACCTTCTGCTGGTGCGTGAATGCGGAGAGCAGCGATATTGTCGGTGCTTCCGGGAAGAAGGTGTTTGCCAGGAAAGGGGGCCAGATCACGATAATCATCATGCGGCAGGGCTTTTCCAGAACCTTCATCCCGTGCGGCTCCCATATGCCGCAGGTCCAGGCGTCGCCGGTGGAGCAGTCGTATCGTCCTTCCGGAAAGAATCTCCTGACCTTGCCCTTCAGCGCAATCCCGAGTTCATTCTCGAAATGCATGTCGTGAAAGGGATATTCAGAAGAGCTGCCGGAGTAGGTGTCCTCCATGATCTGGAAAGGATTCTCCTCAGAGAGGGAATAAGCGAGCTTCTTGTAGATAATGCCCTTCTGTTTTGCAATCATGGTAATATTCTTTTTCCGGAAATATACAAAACTATCCGTGTCTTGTCCAATATGAGATGAGCTGCCCAAGCCCAAAGTCAAGTAGAGGTGTCAATATTACAGCCTGCTTGATTGGCATTTTAAAACTGGAATTTCCAGCTTCATGACACCTTGATTTTATGGTGAAGTGCATGAAGATTATCCGGAATGGAAAGGGATAATACAGTATTGATCAAGCCAGGTACTGAGCCGGGGGCTTCCTCGTCCGGAGAAAAGCCTTTTTCACGTCCGACCACCAAGTTCCTCACGATACAGGCCGCTACGACACATGTCACCCAGGACAAGATAAAACTCGATCTCAAGGAACTCGACAATCTCACAGAGGTCTATGAGAGGTATGAGATAATAGAGAAGTTCGCGGAGGGAGGGCAGGGTGAGATCAAGACCGCATTGGATCGTCTGCTCAAGCGCTATGTCGCCATCAAGTCCCTCAAGCGTGAGCATGTCGACAACAAGGAGATCATTGCGAACTTCGTTGCCGAAGCGAAGGTCACCGCCCAGCTGGATCATCCGTCAATAGTCCCCCTGTATGAAGTGAACGGCGACGATGAGGATCGGATACACATTGCGATGAAGCTGATCCACGGAAAGACCCTGGACGACATCATCGAGGACACGATAATCGACTGCAAGCAGAGGAAAGATGCGCGTACCGAGGAGGTTGAAGCGGAATCCCTGAAGGAGCGTCTTGAGAATTTCATCAAGGTCTGCGATGCGGTCAGCTACGCCCATAACAAGAACGTAATCCATCGCGATCTCAAGCCTGAGAACGTGATGGTCGGACAGTTCCATGAAGTATATGTGATGGACTGGGGGATCGCCAAGGTGCTTTCGGAGAATGTCAGGGATGAACCGGATCCCAATGGACTCTGCGGAACACCAGGCTATATGGCTCCTGAGGTTGTCACCGGCCAGAAGTATTCTCCTGCGAGCGACCAGTATGCCCTGGGGATAATCCTGTTCGAGCTGACTGCCCTGAAAAGGGCGTTCACAGGAGAGAACCTGACCGAGGTGATGAACAAGGCAACCTCAGGGAAGCTCGAGACCATTGAACATTATTTCCCGCAATACAGTATTCCGGAGGAGCTGAAGGCGATTATCATGAAGGCTACCGCGATGAATCCCATCTCAAGATATAAGTCCGTGGATGAACTCGCCAACGATGTCCGCCGTTTCCTGCGTGGCGAGGAGACGCTTGCTCTGCCGGACGACTATGTCAGGAGGATCTTCAGGAAACTGTACAAGCACCGGAATCTTACGGCGGCGATAATACTGGTGGTTCTGCTGGCGTTGTCCGGTCTAACCATCTTCAGCCTTGTAAGGCAGAAGAAGGCGGTAATTGATTCGAAGAGGCGTGCGCTTACCCTGGTGCACCTCCAGAGTTCGATAACCGATCATGCGCATGAGATAGACCGTCATTTCCTGCAGGTCGCAAATTCCCTCGAACGTTATTCGGACAAGCTGGTTTTCATGCTCAGGGCCGGAACGAAGGGTGGTCGTGCGAACATCTGCGACTATCGCAGTTTCAACAGCGGGACTGATGCCCCAACGGGGACGGTAATGTCGAAGTTCTACGGGCAGAACGTGAGCTTTGAGGAGGCGGCATACAAGCTTGCTCCGGGTTTGAAGCTTGAGGAGGTTGATGGTCAGCTTCAGGCGCTCAGCCCCATCATCAAGGATCTTACCTCATATATGGCGGTTACAGGACAGGACAATTCAAAGGTGGACCGTTCGAATCTGAAGGAGCAGGCACTCGAAACCGGGCTTCCCGTCCCATGGGTATACGTTGGTCTTGAAAAGGGCGTACTGGTGAATTATCCCGGTTTCAGCAAACTCTCAGACGATTATGATCCCAGGAAAAGGATGTGGTACAAGGCCGCACTTGAGAAGAAGGGAGTTGTGTGGAGTGCACCGTACATGGATGCTTTCGGCCTCGGGATCGTGATGTCGGCCTCAAAGGCGCTCTACGACAGCGACGGCAAGTTCTACGGTGTCTCATCAATGGACATGACCTTCGGATACACCACGGAGCTCATGAAGAGCGACAGGTTCCACAGCGATGCGGTCGTATGCCGTTATCTGATCGATGCGCAAGGCAATGTAGTCCTTTCCACGAGGCTGAAGGATGATGCGGTGAAAAAGGCCGAGAAGGATTTTTCAACGCTGAAATTCGACAAGTTCCCATATCCGCAGATCACGTCGCATCTCAGTTCGAGGGAAGCCGGGCAGTTCGAGGTGAAGAGCGAAGGAAGTACAAAGCTCATCGGATTCGCGCCCATCAAGACGCTGGGATGGTTCTATGTCGAGGAAGTTGACCTGAAACGCCTGCTGAAGTGATGCGGCGTCTCAAGCATCTGAACTGTCACGTTAGCTGGTTTTGGAACCTGTATTAAGCTTGAACCGGTAGCGGACTTGCCAAGCCCCGTTCGCATTATCCATCAATGAGACCTCTCGCACGTCTGCCTGAATCGGAAGAACTTCCTTTGCCGCCTGTTGGAATTCCGAGGCGATCTTCTCCAGATGTCCGGAATCAGTTGTTTGGGCGACAGTCAGGTGCGGAATAACATCTGAATATTCTCCGCCGTACGGAGGTGTTTTGGGAAATTTTCTGGCGACGGCTTTGGTCAATCGCCGGAACGGTTCGTCGGGGTAGGGGGCCAAATACAACACATCTGGAAAACACCTTGTTTCAGCAAAAGTAATCGTAAAGGCTGGGAAGTCCATGAACAGGTCGACCAGTTTTTGCTGGTCCTGCAGGGTCACTTCAGCAGGTGGCTTGAAAGGATAGAGCACCGTAACGTGAGCTGGCACCCCAAGCGCTGCAAAGGGATCAAAGCGCTGACGGAAACTCTCGACCAAAGATTCTACCTGTGGAAAGAAAACTACCAAAGCTGATTCAATTGGAATAATCATGTTGATTTGGTCAGGCCAGTGACGGAATGCCGGCAATGGGACAAGATAATCGCCAAAGCTCTGTTGCGGTTTCCGTCATCTGAAAACACCTGTTATTGCTTATTTATAAATTTGTTTCAATCTTTGTTTTGGGTGAAGCCCCATGATTCCATCCTTGCAAACGGTACAGTAAAAACCTTTTTCGCATCCGTCATGGGTGCCAATATGTTCATGATCTTCCACGCTTGATGGCAAAGAGAAACGTTTTCTAAGGCCTGCGAGATCAAGAATGCAATCGAAATAAACCCATTCCCTGCAATTTCGTCCCCAGGCCTGACCCCGAAAAGTTTCCTTTATGCCGTCAGCGATAATCGCTTTTTCCAAATCTTTGAGATGTTCACATGTCATTGTTTCTGCACTACGCCTATGGTCTTCCACCGCGATCCTTTCGGTTGGGAGCGGTAATTTTATGAAGAATTTATCTATTGTGCTTTATTTTCATATTTATGTCAGGTGCTCCGGCCTGACCTTGGACTGCTGAAGCGAAGATTCAGCCTTGTTCCCTGCGAAGCAAGCTTCGCAGAAGAAAGGCGGTATCTCCATTTCATTCCGCTACCGCACTCCATGTGATTTGCTCCTGCAAATCATAAAGCCTTTTGAATCCGAATCAGACAATCCTCTCCTCCATTCTTAACGCTCTAATATGACCGAACCGGAGTTTCTCCGGTTCGGTCAATATCTATAGTT
>CAZRKP010000026.1:0-61054 GCA_964600895.1 uncultured Victivallis sp. | reverse complement strand
TGGAAACTGTTACGCGTACCGGCAGGAGCCTGTAGGTCTTGTTCGTGGCGCTGGTTATTGCATCGACATCCGGCACAGGCAGCGCCTCAGTGATGTTGACGACATCGAGATCCTTGCTCCTCAGGAATGCGACGGCGTTCCAGACGATGGTGGCGTCGGCATTTCCGGTGACGACATAATTCGCAGCGTAAGAACCGCTCCTGTTGAGGACGATCTTCTTTTCCTTGTTGAGCTTTTCAAAGTCAACTCCGCCCTTCTTGAAGATCGAAGGGAGAATATGTCCAAGGGTGGATGTGTCGTAGTCAGGGAATACGAGAGATATATCGGGTTTTGCAAGATCCTGGACTCCTTTGATTTTTTTAGGATTCCCCTTCTTCACCGCTATCACAGGAACAAGTTCAGCGATTGTCCAGGCGTCGACACCGAGTTTCTTTCCCATCAGCTGATCCATGAACGGATCGTGGCAGACGTAGAGGTCGCCGTCCTTCTTGAGCTCTATGTGAGCGATGAGCTCCCCTGAATCGGCGGAGTTCACCTCTATCTTCTGTCCAGTCTCCTTTTCATATGCCTTTGCAATCTCTTCAATGGCCGGACGCATTGTGCCGCCAACATGACAGAGCAGAGAGGGTTTCTTGTCTTCAGATATTGCTGAAATCTGGAAAAGCACAAGGATAATCATAAAAATTGTCTTTTTCACAGACGGGAACTCCTTTATTGTTATAAGAGGAAAACAATAGTCTTTGTTGCAATAAATACAAAACTTGAAGATGATGTTAAAGGAAGGATGTCCGTCAATCAGCCTATGAAACATATCCCGGCATCTTCATCGTGATTACAGAACCGTATCCCTGATTGAATTCCACGTTGTATATGCCGCCGTATTTGGAGATCCTCTCGCTGCAGAATCTCAGGTCGCGTGAGCGATGATCCTCGCCCTGCGGGTTGAAATCTATTCCATACCCGTTGTCCTTTATCTCAAGTATGATCCATAGCTTGCCTGATTCCATCTCCTCAGAACTGCCTATGGAGATCAGCGGTTCGGAACGGCTGGCCTTGTTGATCGAATCAACGGCGTATTTGATGTTCAGCATGGCTATGTGCTTGAGAAGTGCTGCATCGACAAGGAGTTTCGAAGTGGAATTAATGTTCTTGACAAGTTTGATCCTGTTTTCAGCAAGTACTGGCTGGGACATCAGGACTGAGTCCCTGATTATTGTTTCAATTGATACGATGTTCTCAGTGCCCAGTTCGCCGATGAACTGATGCTGAAGATTGATCACCTCAAGGATATCCGTAAACATCTTGAGTGACTTGTCAAGGCTTTCGCCCAGGTCACCGCTCAATGCCGATATCTGCTTCAGTGATTCCCCTATGACCTCGAGATAGACCTTGCCATTGGGATCATTCTTCAGGAATTCAAGGAGAGTTCCATCCTTCACATGCGACTGGATCACGGGAATGGCCTCCTTGTGGAGGAAGTCACCGAGTTCTTTGATCTGCCTGTGATGCTCAAGAGACTTCATCTGCATCTGGAGGACAGTAAGGGCGTTTCCAATATTATGGATGATTCCGGAGGATATCTGGACCATCCCCTCCTCATGCGCCTTCTGGATAGCTTCGCTCATGGCTGTTTTATCCTTCATGGCCTTCAAGCGGAGCATCTCCCTTTCCAGGCAGGCGCTCCAGAAATCCAGTGAAACGCATTCTACATCAGAAAATCCCTTCCTGCCGTCTTTGCGGAGAACGAGGATGTAATATGCACAGTTTTCAGTCCTGATGCCTGAAACGATCGCGGATTCAGGCTTGAACGGGAATGAAGAAGGAATTGTTCCAGGGATCTCAGCTGAAGACAGGAGATGCGGACGGGAGGAAAACACGAAGTATTTCTCCAAGTTGCCCCTGATATCGTTCCTGTTCTCATTGGACCATCCTGTCCCGAATACCGAATCATCGACACCGGAGCATCGCAGCATGTCGATGCTTTCTTTGCTTCCGTGTTTCCTGTGTTCATATATGACCAATGATTCAGGATGGAAAAGTCCGTCCATGGCTTCGATGAATTTGTCCATGATTATCTTCTCCAGTTCCTCTGCTGGACCGGATGCCGACAGGGTGCTTTTCCGGAATTCCGCAAGCTTATGCTGGTTAAGTCCGAAGAAACCTGTAATGCCTGAAATCGTCATTCCTTTCTTCCAGTACAAGCAGGCAAGCAGGACAATGGCGATCAGAAGCAGAATTATCAGCGATAGATACAGAAATGTCACTGTTTCCTCCTGTCCATTTTCCAAACACCCCCCGGCTGAACATCAGCCGATCTTGCCGAACGTGAAGGAGAGATGTTCCTTGGTCTTGATATCGATTATTTTCCCGGCCTCAAGATAAATGACCCTGTCTGATGCCGCGAGCATCTTGTGGTCATGGGTGGCCGTTATGATCGTGACACCGAGTTCGTCCTTAAGCTTCTGCAAAGTTCTTATGAGCTCTTCACCGGTCTTTAGATCAAGGTTGCCGGTTGGCTCGTCAGCCAGCAGGATCGATGGAGTATTGGCAAGGGCTCGTGCGACTGCGACTCTCTGTTGCTGTCCACCGGAAAGCTGGGACGGACGGTGGTCGTAGCGTCCTGAAAGACCGACCCTGTCGAGTATTTCTATGGCACGCATTTTCGCCTCCTCGTCAGAGACGCCGCTGAAGATAATCGGGAGCATGACGTTCTCTGCCGCCGACATCACCTCAATTAGGTTGAAGGTCTGGAATATGTAGCCGATCTTCTTGCAGCGGATGTATGCAAGCTGTTTCTGGTTCATCTTGGTCAGGAAGGCGCCGTCAATGGTTACTTCGCCTTCGCTAGGGAGGTCAAGACCTCCTATCATATTGAAGAGGGTGCTCTTGCCGGAACCGGAAGGGCCCATTATGGAGATGTATTCGCCGCGGCGGATGTCAAGATCCACTCCATCGAGGGCCCAGACCGTCTCGTCACCGATCCGGTAGCAGCGCTTTACGCTCTTCACGGTAATTACATTGTCACTGGACATGCATCTCTCCTTCCTTGATCTCGAGATCGGAACGCTTCTGGAACTTCTCAATGCGCCCGTCGCGCACCCAGGCTATCCTGTCGGAGATGTCAAGCATCTTATGGTCATGTGTGGCGGTGATGATGCTGACACCCTCGGTCTTGTTCAATTCCTTGAGGAGATTTATGATCTGGAGACCAGTTTTCTTGTCAAGATTCGCCGTAGGTTCGTCCGCGAGGACGATCGACGGGCTGTTTGCGAGCGCGCGAGCGATTGCTACACGCTGCTGCTGTCCGCCGGACATCTGCAGGGGCTTGTGTAGGATTCTTTCACCGAGTCCTACCTTCTCAAGAAGCTTGACGGCCTTGTCCTGGGCATCAGCCTGTTGCATTCCGGCAAATATCATGGGCAGCATTACGTTGTCGAGTGCCGTTGCAACCGGGATCAGGTTGTATGTCTGGAAAATGTATCCGACCTTGTGGCATCGGAGCCAGGCGAGTTCCACTGGATTCAGTGCGGCGATATCGACCTCGTCGATGTAGACCTGTCCCTGGTTCGGCTTGTCGAGACCGCCGATCATGTTGAACAGGGTACTTTTGCCGGAACCGGAAGGCCCCATGATGGAGATATATTCACCGCGTTTGACGGCGAAATCCACTCCTCGCAGGGCATGGACCTGCTCCGAGCCCATGGTGTAGATCTTCTTTACACCAGTTGCCCGGACCACGTAGCTGGTGGAGAGTTTGGTCTCCACTGGTTCCTGTACAACTTTATTTTCAGCTGATGCACTCATTTATGTATTATTGCCGGCAGTGCCGGTGCTCCTAAATTTATAATTCTGCCCTCAGGGCCACTACTGGCGTCATCTTCGCCGCCTGTTTAGCAGGATAGAGAGCAGCTATGATCGTGATCACAACTCCGGTCACAAACGAGAAGGCGGTAATTCCAAGGAACCATCCCGCGGGCAGAAGAGTCCATACTCCGGAACCGTAGGTGATCGCGCCTTCAACGTATGCGATAAGGATTCCGGTAATAACACCGGCCAATGCCCCTATCAATCCCTCGATAACGCTTTCGATCAGGAACATCTTAAGGACGAAGGAGTCCAGAGCTCCAAGGCATTTCATGGTCCCTATCTCGCGGAAACGCTCTGTGACGCTCATGAGCATGGCGTTTATTATGCCGACGAAACTGATGAGGATCGCCAGGGCGACCATCCAGTATGTCTGGACACGCTGATCTTTCATCTCCTGGATTTGTTCCGGGGTCACCTTTTCCGCGATGCTTCCTGCGGATTTCGCAATGTTCTGGGCGAAACCGTCGGAACAGAGGATGTATGAAAGGAAGGCGATCGCCAGGACGATTCCTGAAACAACTATCAGCGAACGCCAGATCCTTATCCGTATGCCCTTGCAGGTAATGTGGATTATTTTGCCCAGGGGCAATGACTCGATTTCCATTATCTCATGTTCGTTCTTCATGATTTCTCAACCTTCATCACTATTAGCCCTTTTGTCAGGAGCGTCTGGATGAACTGGCACACCGATATCTCCGCTTCGGCTATGCTCAGCTTATGATTCTTCGCGAAACTTTGAATGATGCTGCTGACAGAAATATCGCCGTCACAGGCACGGTACACTTCGACTCCATACTTGTCCAGTCCGAAAGTACGCTGACACTGATCCTCAGCGCCAAGCCACTGCTGCCATTTAGGCCTCATGAGCAGGACAGTCACATAAAGCTTGTCATTTTTATCCTCGGTCCTTATAACCTTGGTCCTGACCGGACAGGCCTCCAGGGCTCTTTTGCGGTCGAAAGACGGCTGTTTTGTTTTAGTTCCGAAGAAGTTCATTGGATCGCTCCTCCACTCATCGCCTTTACCGCATTGTCAGCTGATTCTCCGGAAGCATCTTCGGAATATTCATATTCAACGAGGAAGATCCTGTCGGTTGCATCATCGACAACTGCGATCCTCCTGCATTTTCTGGGCATGATGAATCCGAGTGGAAATGGAATGAGTTTCCAGCCGTTGACGGTGAATCTGTTCTTTTCCAGGCTTCCGTCGGCGTCGCTTTCCAGCTTGAACTTCCTTTTCTCCTTGAATGGCGGTGCATCGAACCATTTTTCAAGGGGTCTCCTGCTAAGTGCCAGATCAGCAGGATATACCTGACGCATCACAAGCCTTTCCCTTTTACCTCGCATGAAACACAGGGACATGTCGCCATTGTTCAAGCGATGCCTTTCAAGGATGAAGCCGGCCGGCACCTTGAACTGCGAGCTGAATATCCTCCATATCCATTCTTCACCGGGACGGAATACCTTCAGCGAGGGAAGCGCCTCCGAAATGATCCATCTATATGATGAATTGTCCATGATCTCGCTTATGATAATCTCGAGAAGAAGCTGTCCATCCACCGAATAGCCCCACCATACGGTCTTTTTTCCGGAATCCTTCTCTTCGAAACCCCTTATCCAACCGACTGACGAGAAACCATTCGGGTGCGGTGGAGAGGATGCCGATTTGAGTTCTGAATTCTTAATGTTGCCGTTTATCCAGGAACGTCCGTCGAAGTCTGCGGCACCAGGCCTCATCCAACGTATTTCAAAAAGCGGGCTGGAGATGTCGCCGATAGACATGGAGCCTTTCTGGAATCCGCCTTCGATCCTGAGCGGACGCCATTCGGGCATGATCGGCATGCTGAATCCATGCCAGCTGATGAAATCCTTGTTGTTCTCGTTCTTCATACTGTCCTATCTTATTATCAATTTCCATTTCCCGCGGAAATTGATTTTGATATTTTCATACCAGGAACAAATTTGCGCTCTTGCTCATGAACACCACACCCAGTGCAAACATGGTGATCAGTCCCATTCCCGCACCGAAACCTGCCGCAAACACGACCCTATACTGTGGCCACATGCTGCCAAACCATTTGCTGCAGAAATAACGGCCCAATATCGCTCCGATTATGGTCGGGATTATCGTGTGTGGAAGAGACTGGTCGAGGCCGCGGATCATTCCGTAGACCAGAAAGACCGGCAGATTGAAATACGCGAGAATTGCGTAGAGAATAGTGGCCAGGCCGAATCCGCCGGCGATAAGGTCCGGACGGAAGGATTCGCGGAACGGGTTGAGTGCTTCACCGGGAAGCGTCGCGGTGTATACAAGTCCCTGGTTGTAGGCCTGGAGCTCCCAGAACTCATTTGCGTATGGGAACATTTCGCTGGGAACAGGGCCTATCGACCAGATGAACTGCGCAAAGATCATGGTTCCGATTATCATGAGCGGGTAGGTGATTATTTCAGCCTTGATCAGCGATGTGAACTTGGTACCGGTAAGTTCCATCTGCCGGAACTGCAGGACCTGGTATGAATAATTGTGCAGGGGGATCGGTGCGAACCAGACAGCGGCACCCTTGTAGCCCGAGAGGATGAACGTCGATTCACGGACAAAAGGTATCTGCATCTGCTGACCTACAAGTCCTTCCATTCGTGCCGAGATATAACTGATGAACGGAGTCCATACGAATCCATATGCCAGAAGGAGCCAGAAGGGGAACATGTTTCCAGCGAGAGGACCTGAGCCGTAGTTGACGAGGTAGTACGTGGCCATGACATATGTCAGTGTTGAAACGACATATATTCCGATGCCTATCCATATTGAGAAATCACCTCTTCCCTTTGGATGCTCGAATATCCTTTTCCAGTTGACTCCTGGCCTGCCTAGTTCATCCGCTTCCTTCTTTTTCTTCTTGAAGGTCCCATACATGTGGAAGAAACCAATTGCGGCAACGGCGAAGAGAAGACCGAGATTGAAGCTGAAGTAGAAATCGAACACGTTCGAACGGACAGTCTCCATCGCATTGAGTCCCGGTTCCCAGCCGCCGAGATAGCCGAAGTGCTGGAGCAGGGGGTTGAAGAACATGGTGAATATCACCCCGAAAAGTGAACCAATGATCGCCCAGAAAGGCATTACCATTCCGAACACAACATACCCGAGGTCGAACGAGAACATGATCGGCGAGGCGGAAAGAACGTTCTCCGTGTATCTCGTGAGATCGACGAACGGCATCGGTATCGGACGGATGGGTTCGGCGAGGAATGCCCCGGTCACACTGGGAAGCGCTATGTAGATCGCTCCGAAGAATATGCCCAGTATCGCTCCCATTGCGAAAACTCGGTACCGCCATGTCTCCCTTTCCGCTGAAGCGTCGGCCAGTGCGGTCATTCCTGCGGCGCCTACGGGAGCCATCGGGAACGGAAGTTCCTCGACATCAGCAGTCAATCTGAACAGCACATATCCGAGTCCGAAATGGTCGACTCGCTGGAGGAACATCATGAGACATGTTATGCCAATCGGCCAGAGCCATTCCCACATCAGGAAACTGCGTTTTGCGAGTATCGCAGGATCAGTCGGCGCGAACCATGAGGGGATGTACTCGATGAGTCCCATCTTCCGCATTTCCTCGCTTTGAACGAGGAACTGTCGCCACAGCCAGTCTTGTCCGCCGGCGGCGATCGCAGCACCGCACATGTAGAAGAGGACGAAGATCTCCGGACGGCTCAGCTTCTTGAACGCCCTTCTTGCGATTTCGACATAGAGCAGGACCGTCACCCATTGCGCGGCGCCACCCATGTGGAGTCCGGCGACAAGGTTCATGTAGACGGATGCAGGTGCCATCACGAAGCCTACGAAAAGCCCCATGAGGACCGTTCCCCTGTTGAAGCCGTCCTCGAACTTCTCCGGGGGCCTCATCAGATCCCTGAACTCTTTAAACTCTTTGTCTTCCTTCATCTCTAAGTTTCCACTTTTCCTGAAATCTTTCAATGTGATACAGGCCTCTGGCCTGTAATTCTATTATTTTCCCACAGGCGAGACGCCTGTTCCACATTCTTTTTCAAATCCTAAGTTCGATATTACCTTACACTCCCGCCTTTTTCCTTCCGCTTCTCAACTTTCCTTCCGAGACATACTTCAGCATCCTTTCGGAGGACACGTTCCTCCATCCAAGGAGCTGTTTGCGGAGATCTCCTATGAATACGCGGTTCAACCTCCACCAGGATCTCTCATCTCCGGCTTCACGCTTGAGCGAGATCCTGAGACTGCAGATGTCCTCTACGCCCGTAGGAGATATCTCTATTTCAAATTCCTGCCTTACGCCGAGATCATACGGTGAAAGCCAGGAAATCCCTTCAACAATGATGTGTCCGTCCTTGTCTCCTTCCTTGACAGTCAGCTTATCTGAAGTGAAGTTGCCGATGGCGCCATCACGGTGGGCGTCAAGATATTCATAAAGGAATGAAACGAGACCGTGGGCGGCATGGGAGTTGACAGTGAAAGGAAGGAGGTCTGTTATTACTCCATCCTTGGGTTTCGGCACCCTCCAGTCGAGTTCCTTGCTCGGACTTGCGACTCTCGCGGCCATGATGGCCGGCACGATGGCCGACAAGGTGACCACGAGCAGGACTAGACCCATAGTCAATATCACGTTGGATCCTGAATAGTTGAGGGTAATCCCACCCATGAGATTCAGGCTTGTGAGGACGGTGGCAAGTCCCTGTCCGGCGACATATCCGAACACGGAACCCATCATTCCGTATGTGAGCGCCTCGGCCAGGAAAAGTACGCCGATGTGTCCAGGTGCGAGACCCAGGCTGCTATATATATGGATCTCCTTCTTGCGTTCGGCGATTGAGTTGAGCATGGTGTTGAAGATGATCAGGGCGGCGATTATGATCGGGATCAGGAGCTTGCGCGGAGCCCTGGGAAGAAGAGGAGTAGATACGATCGCCTTAACCTCGCCGCCATTACTGTAGTAGACGGGATAGACGAGAAGCTTCATCAGGTTGTCGGCCGTATTTTCAGAATTTTCAGAGGTGGCCTGTATGGAAATATGCCTCAGCGAACCGCGCATCTTCCTTGCAAGCTGGGCAGGGATTATGATCATCTCATCTGGAGAAATGTATCTGAACGTATCCGAGGCGGCAAGCATGTTCCCGCTTGCGAGTTCACCCTCGACGGCCTTCTGGCTTAGGGCTCCGTTGTCTTTTTCCACGGTGTAGTCAATCGGAGTCATCGGATTTCCATCAAGCTTCCTTACATTCTGTTCGAACTCATTTGTGTCATAAGATCCGAGCAGGGACAGCTCTCTTCCTCCGACGATCACCTTGTCGCCAGGTTTGAGTTCCAGCTGTTCCACCACGTTCCTGCTGAGATAGCATACGTTTTCGCCGGTGAACTTATCCCAGTCCGGAAGGTATTTCGCAACGGAACTCATCAGTGATTCTGAAGGATGCAGCCCGAGTCCGGCCTTGAGGGCGGCAAGCTTGTTGTTGGCCGGGTTCCTGACATGCAACCTCCAGCTTGGATTTGTCGAACAGACCCAGTATCGGCCGGCGACCTCATGTTTGTATTCGAGGAAATTTTTCACGTTCTCCTCGGTTTCACCGTCAAGCCCACGGAGAGCAGGATGCTGGATCAGTATTCCTGGAGCGTTCTGGTTACCGCACTTTGGTAATGTCGTCTCCCTTTTGTCCTGATATGAGGAAGAGGAGGTGAAACAGAGGAGGGAGAATGTTATCAGGACGATGGTGAATCCGGTAAGGATGGTCCTAAGCAGGCGTTTTCTCATGTTCGCGATACCGAGCCAGACCGCACTGAAGATCACTCCTCCACGGCTGATCTGGGCACCGCTGGCTTCCGCCAGCGTCCCGCGTTGCAGTTCTTCCATGTCCCCCTTGAACTTCTGGAAGATCATGACGATCACAAGAAGGCTGAGGAGGAGCACAGCAAACGCGAGCAGGATGATTATCGGCTGGGAAGTTATGCGGAATCCCGGATGGAAGCTTGCAAGCAGTCCTGCCATCACTAGGAATATCGCCATGCTCAGAGTTATCTGTCTTCCGATCCCTGGAGATGCGAACAACAGGCGTTCCATCGCAATGGAGAATGGGACAAGGAGCAGAAGAAGGAAAATCGCACCGCGGCTTACATCATTTGCCTGGTTCTGTACCGCATGGTATACCCTGATCTCATTGGCAAGGGCCGCACAGGATGAGCGTTTGAGTGCGGCGCCGTCGTCATTCTTCCTGGCTTCTTCCGCCTTCTTGAACCATTCTGAGCTGACCTTGTGGATGTCCCTTATCGACTTGCAGATGACGCCTGCGCGTTCGAGGTTGAGGAGTCGCCACTCGTCAATCCTATAGAAATCAGTCGCAGATACCTCTTCGGGAAGAGATGGAAGGGGTTCGCTGACTCCATAGCCGTGGGTAAGAGAATCCCTAAGTGAAATAAGGCCTTTTGCCGTATCCTGGGGGATGTTGAGGAAGACCATCCTGTTGGATGATCCGATCCTCACGATAAGCTGCCAGCGTGTCTCCTTCGGCAGCATTCCCACCATTCTTCCGAAGGCAATGCGGAAATTGTAGAGCTTCGGAACGCCGCCACGTCCGACATCGATCAGCTTTGACTCGTTCAGCTGGCACTGGTAGCGGGGATCCTTGAGCACGGGACCGCCCAGTTCAACACCTTCGAACATCACGGCCCTCAGAGGTTTCATCGGGGGTGATGAACGGAGGCTGAAGCTCGAGGATAGGCTGCCCACGACCGTTGTGTTTATGTCCGATATCCCACGCAGGAGTCTTCCGTCCTCGGCGATCTTATATGCATTGAGCTGTTTCCATTCCGAACGCCAGTCGAATGCTGTGCGTACAGGAGGGAACATGAAAGTGCCGTCGGCACCTGTCTGCATCATCTCGAGCCCCCTTATGCCCCGGACCTTGTTGCATGGGAACCACCAGTTTTTGTTCGAATAGTTGACGATTATTCCCGATTCAGGGGTCTTCGGGATGGTGCCTGCGACGGATTCACCGACGATTGTCCCATATGGCATCCTCCAGCGCGGCCAGCCTGTGTCCTCTCCTGCTTTTGCATTGAAATTACTGCTGTTCAGCAGACAGGCCATCACAACCGAAGTAAGACGCATCTGGGGCTCTATTCGTTTCCAGTTCAGGTTCACGTAGGTGTCGTTCGGGGTGTCAATGCGGGATCGTATCCCTTCGAGCGTCGACCATGTCACCCCCTGCATTCCAAAACCGTCAGCCTGAGAAGTCAGGAGACCTGATCCGTCGGTCATGAAGGATTCCGGAGCGGAGGAATCCTCTACCGACTGCTGGTTGAGGACAGACCTGGTGAGTTTTATCATCTCTTCCTGCGACAATCCCTGGATCTCGTCCTTCAGGGCGTCTGATATGGCAGTATTTGGATCACCGCCAGCCCTTCTCAGCATCTTTATCTTTGAAATGATGGCATCTATCTTCTCCTTTGAGAGAGTCGGGAGACTGCTGCGGATCAGTTTTCCAAATGAGTCGCTGTCTACCGACTCCGTATTCATGAAGGAAGTGATCAGAGATGAAATATTACTCCGGTCGATGCCGATCTCCGCAAGCTGTCCAGCTGAAATTACCGAGAGCTCCTTCGACGGATCGGTAATGAATGTCTTCAGCCATCTGGCGAACTCCCTGGAAGACTCAACTTCATTCGTGCCGAGGTGCTGGCACCACAGCGCAGGACCTATGTTGCAACCCGCGTCGGAAAGATCGATTCCTATGATGAAGGGAAAGGGAAACTTGACCGATCCTGGAGTGCCGGTGGCCTGGAGGATCTTGTTCCGTAACTCGTCAAGTCTTCCGAAATAGCCTGATCTGTCCTGCATGGACGCAAGCTGGGAACTGACACGTCTGCAGAGCCCCTCCCAGACCTTTTTCGCGTCCTCATGAAGATCCTGGTCGATCTTTCCGCTTATGATGACCTGGCAGAGGAGCCTGTTGAGCAGCTCGAGTCGGGTGGTCTTTACGGAAAGATCAGCCTTCACTTTCTCCAACTCCTCGCCATCCACCTTGATCATTGCAAGCCTGAGCTTGCCGGTCTCATCCTTGAGCCTCACTATCTCCGGACTCAATTCGTCCTTCACGTATCGCTGGATGATCTCGTATTTCTTCCTGTCGTTCACCTTTGACAGTGCAGTTAGAGGATCACTTCCGAGTTCCTTTACCAGGCCGGATGCATTCTCATATTCCTTGAGCTGCTTTGATTCGATCTTCTCATAGCTTTTCCTGGTTATGTCATCCGGATCCAATGAAAGCAATGCCATCAGCTGGCGCATGCCAAGCTGGTTTATGCCGAAGCCTTCGACAAAGGCGATAACAGCCGGACGTTCCGGTGGATATGCGGAGAAGCTCCTGAGCATGCTCAGGAGGAATGATGAGTTCATGGCGTTGTATGCGCCAGGGGAGAGATCTGGAACAATGCTTATGGCGTCATAGCAGGCGGTGATTACAAGCGGAGTTTTTGCCACCGGATCCTTCCTGCTGGCGACTGCGATGATGTTCCTTGCGGTGACACTCTTCCATTCCTGGCTGCAGAAGACGGTTACGTTCTTGATTTCTCCCTTGCGCAGTGCATCCGCAAGCTTTCCCTCTGGCAGATAGAAACGCGGCTTGTAATGAGGGAGATCTGAAGGAAGGCTGACAGTGTCATCTGGTGAACCGAGAAGGATTACCGCAGAAGCGCCGAAATCAAAGGCACGGAGCCAGTAGTCATATCCGTAATATGACATTTCCATGACTGCGATCTGTCCGCGAATGCTGCTTGCCGGGATTTCATTGTAATATCCTTTTCCAATATAGACGGGTGTCCCGCTGATACCTTCCGGCGGCGTGGTCTTCAATCTAACATTGTCAGGCCAGATCGGGTAAATCCTGTGGGATCCTGTAAATTCCCCTTTGTCTATCCTGATCTCAGATCTGGTCGTATGCGGGACCATGACGGGGAATTCCTGGACGAAAACCTTGACGTTCGGGAGTGTCGAAGCCGTGCTTATTATGTAATCGCCGGCTTTTCTGGCACCTTCGCTGCCGGTGGAACGGCTTGGAGAGGAACAGAATCTTTCAGTGTCCGCCCTTATCTGCTTCATCATCCCGTCATCTGCGGCATATGCTGTCATTGCGGCAATCGCCGCGAAGATCGCAAAAACAGATTTTAAAGTTATTTTCTTCATTTCATCCAATCAATTTACCCATCCATCCAATTATCCAGTCATCCATTCACCCAGTCCTTACTGTGGTATCAGCACTATGTGTCCAACCTCAGCCGGATTACCTCCGAGGGCGATAAGTATCACAGGAACCAGCGCCCACAATACTGCTGAGAACACTTCGCCAAGGATGAAACCGAGGAAAAGAGGTTTGGCTAGTCGATATGCCCGTGCTCCGCCATATCCCGTGATCAGATTCTTTAGCGACCATCCAAGGAAGATACTGAACCATGACATCCCCAGGAACCACGTTCCGACCAGAATGAGGCCTATCGGATGCAGTGGCCAGACTGGAGACATAAGGCACATGATCTGCAGGCCCATGCCGAGGGCGAATCCGATCGCAAGGTGAAGCGGCTGGTTATAAACGGTCGCGGTGTTCCATGATTTCCTGTCATAAGCCTTGAGCGGATCATGGACACCCCAGTTTCCGTTCATGCTACCCCACCAGGAAATGGGGCACTTCTCACCATCGACAGAACCGCGGTAGTTGTATCCGAGCCAGAGATGTACTGTTCCCATGACCATGAAACCGACGAGAAGAACGCACATGAGCCATTTTGCGAAGTTCGCAGTCTGCTTCGGTGTATTGTCCTTGGCAAGTCCGAAAGCATGCAGGAAATATACGGTTCCGGAGGTCCTTGAAGTTCCGGGCCCGATTATGAAGTCAAACATACCACCTATGAAGACCACCTTTGCGGACAGCCATTTTATAGGCATAACATAGAGGAGAGACATGATAGTCGTATTGTTTGCGAGGAATGGAAATCCTGTTTCAGCTACAATCCTGGCCAGGATCAGGCTTGTTATGAAGAACACACCTATGAAAACAAGGGCCCATTGCAGTGGAATGCCTACCCAGAGCTCCCACGACAGAAGCGCAAAAAGTCCTATTGAGAAGATCCAGCCTGCTGTCCTGTTCCTGACATCCTCCCCGGTGACAGCCTTGCGGAACATCGACTTGAATACGGTCAGCCAGTGTTTTCGCCCAAGCCATAATATTACGAGTGCAAGTCCATATGTCGCACCGTTTCTGTTGTCGTCTATCGACGCTGGGGAGAAAGGAGCGAAATATTCATTGCCGACCATCTTATAGACCTGGAGTACCACTACCGTGAACCAGAGGGAGAATCCCACCCTGTTGGGCATGAAGTAGGTGATTCCAACCATTATAAAGAGAATGGAACCGGCCTTTACGTACCAATCCATATAGTTCCACATCCCTTGTGAGAAGGTAGACCACAAGGACCATTTCAGCGGGAAGGCCGGGATAAGCTGGTGGGTATGGTGGTTGAGACCGTTCATTGAGTGCATGAGAAATACTGCGATGAATCCCACCCAGAAGATCTTGTTTGTGAATATGGGCGGGAAAAAGCCATCTTTTTCAGGATCCTCTATCAGGGCCTGTTGGACTGTCAGCAGGGGGAACGCGAGCCTTTCATTGTCCCTCCATTGAGGGAACAGAATCAGCGCAAGTCCGCACATCATGAGAAAGCAGGAGAATGCCAACGCTCCCCAGGCGAATGCCGGACCGAACCACCAGGTATGGGAGCTGTTTCCGATCCAGGCAAACCAAGGAATGTCCTTTACAGCTTCGACCTTTTCCAGGAAGGGGCCTGTCGCCGGAGCCTCCTTCTTATTTATAGGATCGATATAGAGATTGTCCGGCAGGTTCATGCTCCTGTGAAGGTCGTTCAGCACCTTTTCGCGTATGGCATCCCTGTTCACCCTCGCCAATGCATGCGGAAATATCCTTGTGAACTGGCAGAGTGAGCATGAAACGAGGATTATTCCGAATATCAGGGCTAGCTGGTGGAAACTGAGGGCGTATGATGGAGCAAATCGCCGGAGCAGTGGGTTTGCGCATAGGACCAGTATTGCGATCATCGCCATCCCGAGTTCGGGAATGTAGTTGTCGGCAATGTAGGAATTGTTTATGAGGAAATTGTTTATGGGCTGGAAAACCCAGATGACGCAGGCGCAAATAAGCCCTATCAGTGCGGCTGTGATCTTAGCAGGCCAAGACATTAGCGAAAATTTTCCTGTTTGATGTAACTACAATACTCACGCCAACAGGCCTGGCAAAGATGGCCCTCCCCACCGGAAACAGACATGAAAGGTCTTGTACTGTCCGGGATCTTGCAAATTTTTCTTTTTAGGATATTTGCAAAGCAGGTAATATTAAGTGTATATCGGGGAATTTCCAATAATCAAACGCTGAAAAAAGATACATATTTGCTCAATTGCTCATTCCCATATGAAAATTTATCGCCACTCCTTGATTATTTATCCATTCATCATAAATTTCTGCCTTTAAATTAAGTAAGGAGTATGCAGATGAAACGTCTTATCGCAATGTGTCTCGTTGTCGGATTCATGGTTGCCACCGCTTTCTCGGTGATGGCAGCTGAAAAGGCCAAGACCTACCAGAAGACAGGCCCGGTCGTTGAAGTCACGGATTCCAAGATCGTGATAGAGACCAAGGACGATGGCAACTGGGAGATAGCCCGTGATGCCGCCACCAAGATCACCGGTGAACTCAAGGTCGGAGCAAAAGTCACGGTTGAATACCGCATGATCGCCGTATCTGCAGAAGTGAAGACCGACAAAGCTGATGCCAAGGCAGACAAGAAGGCCAAATAATTAGCTTTTGAGAGATTCTGAACGCACGGAAGCACACGTTTCCGTGCGTTTTTATTTTGGGATTATATTTTAATCTTTTCCAGATTCCAATTAACGCTTCTTTTGGCATATTGTTAATTAAAAGTCATTCATATACAATGATATAAAACTACAAGCCTATTTTTCAATCAAACAAAGTTTGATTTAAATGCTGATAGAGATATCTTATCGGAAAAAGGAGACATAATACGTCTTATGTCTAAGAAAGAGTCAGCAAATATCTGGTCGGCCAACCGCAAACAAAAGACGGTCAAGCAGATCGTTGTCTACGAACTCATAGATGCCATGCTCGATGGTCGGCTTCCGCCTGACAGGGCGATGCCGCCCGAGCACGAGATGTGCAGGAACCTCGGTGTCTCGCGCGTCGCGTTCCGCGAGGCCGTGAAACAGCTTGAGATCTTCGGGTTCCTCCGGATCGACAGGGGCAACGGCACGATCGTCACCAAGCCCAGCTTCTCCTGCAACGAGCCGATCATAGAGTTCCTCGGCAAGTCCGGCGACATCAGCCTCGAGGAACTCCACCAGCTCAGGATGCTCATGGAAGTTGAGATCGTGAAACTGGTTGCGGAATCACGGAGCGAGGCACTCGTTTCAAAGCTGAAGAAGATCCTCGATGAGATAGAACTCAACTTCGAGAAGGAGAGTTCTCACATAGATCTCGACTACGAGTTCCACAAGACGATAATCGATGCTTGTCCGAACAGGACATATCCGCTCGTGCTGAGTCCGTTTGCAGCCCAGTTGTACAAGAGCAGGATGCTCTCGTTCAAGAGCGTTGCCACTGCCAGGAAGACACTCGACACGCATAAGGCGATTTTCAATGCGATAAAGGACAAGGATCCGCAGGCGGCAGGCGAGATAATGAAGAAGCATCTCGAGGACACGGCGGTGGATCTTGGAATCGAGAAAAGCAAAAGAACTAAATGAAGAATGTAACCACAGAACACACAGAAGACACAGAAAAAATCGATCACGAAATATATAAAATACACTAATAAGCAGGAGGAAAATATGCTTGCAGCAGTATTGAAGGATTTCAACAAACTTGTTCTTGAAGATGTTCCGATGCCGAAGCCCGAACCCGACGAGGTCGTTGTAAAGATCAAGGCCTGCGGAATCTGTGCCACAGACTATAAGGCTATCAAAGGCATACGCAAAAACGTCAAGTTTCCATGCATCGTAGGGCATGAACCTTCAGGAATAGTTTCAGAGGTCGGTTCAGTCGTCAAGGATTTCAAGAAGGGTGACGAAGTGATCATCATGCCGATGGCCCCGTGCGGACTTTGTGAAATGTGCAGGACGGGTAACCATCATTATTGTACAAAGGCCATCTGCACTGGAGGCGACGGCATTGATGATGTAAGGGACGGATCTTTCGCAGAATATACGAAGACAAAGGTAACCGCCGTCTTCCACAAGCCCAAGAATATTTCCTTTGAAGCTGCCGCGCTGACTGAACCTCTTTCGGGAGCCTGGAAAGGAGTTATCCAGTACAGTGAGATGAAAGTTGGCGACGACGTGGTCATAATTGGCGTCGGTGGAATCGGGCTCCTTTGCATGATGGTTGCGAAAGCCGCAGGCGCAGGCAGGCTCATTGCCATCGATTCGAGTGCCTACGCGCGGAAGAACGCCATGGATCTTGGTGCGACTCATGCGATAGATCCCAAGAACGCAATAAAGGAAGTAAAGAAGATCATTCCCGGCGGACCGGATCTCGTGGTCGAGGCCGCAGGCCCGATCCAGGCTGTCGAACTCGCCAGGGATCTCCGCAGACGCGGAACCAAGTGGAACATCTTTGGAATAACAACACACGAGAAGTTCGAACTTGATGGCGGACTTACCCATTTCATGGAAGGGCGAATGGACGCCAGTTTCGGGTGCAATCCGATGTCGATGCAGAATGCAATAAGGCTGATGGAACGCGGTGTTGTCGATCCCAGCAAGATAATCTCGCACAAGTTCTCTCTAAAGGAAATCCACAAGGCCATTGAAGTCATGGGCCAGCCTGAGAGAAACAAGGTGGTGATACTGCCATGAAGGCGATACTCAACACTGCAAAAGGAGAATTGAAGCTTGCGGATCTCGAGAAACCGAGTCCCGGTGCCGGAGAAGTCCTCATCCGGACATCTGTCTGCGGGATCTGCGCTTCAGATCTCGAGATGATTGACGGCTGGGACAGGGGAAAATATCCGCAGGTGCTGGGCCATGAATGGTCGGGCATTGTTGACGAATGCGGAACTGGAGTAGACAAATCTCTCCTGGGCAAATCCTGCGTCGCGGAAAACGTCCTGAAAGACGGTGGCGAAGTCGGGTTCGAGCATCCCGGTGGTTACGCACAGTATTTCATCACTCAGGCTGACAAGATTATTGTCCTGCCGAAGGGATTTGACATGGAGATTGCGTCGCTCATCGAACCGCTCGCGGTCGCTGTCAGGGGAATGAACAGGATGCTCCCTTCGAAGGGGCCGGCGCTGATCATAGGCGACGGACCGATAGGGCTTCTCATGCTTATGCTGATGAAACGGCATGGGGTGAAGGACATCACGGTCGTCGGTGGTCGCGAGACCAGATTGAAGCTGGCCATCGAACTCGGAGCTTCGAAGACAATTAACTATCATGAAGCAAAAGTGTCTTTGCCTGAATACGTCGCTTCCAAAGGTATGAACAAACTGTCATCCATCGTCGAGGCTGCGAAATCCGCAGATGCGATCCCTATGGCTTCAAAACTTGGTGCATGTGGAGCGAAGATCCTGCTTATCGGGAATTATGTCGATGTCAAGTCTCAGGTAATCCTGCAGGAATTCCTGCACAAGGAGTTCGTGCTGCTTGGGAGTAACGCGAGCGCGGATGCCTGGCCTGAGGCCGTGAAGATCGCCGCCGAAGGAAAACTTCCTCTGAGGAAGATCATCAGCGGTGTCTACAAGGCTGAGGATTTCGCGAAGGCGATGGACGATGCGAGGAACAACAGAAGTTCATTGAAGATCCTATTCAAATGGTAATAAAGGAAAGGCAAATGAGAAAAATAGCTTTCATAGGCGGTGGCAGCGCCAAGTTCATAAGGGAACTGGCGGTTGATCTGTTCAGTTTTGAGAATCTCAGGGAGTCCTTGATTTGTCTAATGGATATAAATGAGGAAAGGGCGAATCTTTCGAAGCAGCTCCTCCAGAAGATGATCAAGGATCGGAATCTTCCGGCAAAGGTTGAAGTGACTACTAGCCAAAGGTCTGCTTTGAAGAATGCCGACTATATTGTCATTTCAATAATGGTCGGGGGACACGCGAGCTACTTCAGCGATGTAGAGATACCGAAGAAATACGGCATATTCCAGACGGTGAGCGACACGACCGGTCCCGGCGGAATCATGAGGATCCTCCGTACCGCGCCAGTTCTCAAGGAGCTTGCGGAAAATGCGCAGGAGCTATGTCCGAAGGCCTGGATACTCAACTATGCCAACCCGATGACGATGAACACGAAGGTTCTCAACATCTGTGGGCATAGTAGGACAGTCGGGCTCTGCCACAGCATACAGGGTTCGATGGGATGGTACATGGGATCATGGCTCGGAGTAAAGCCGGAGGAAATTGATTATTTTGCAGCCGGCATAAACCACAGGAACTTCTATCTGAAGCTCGAACACAAGGGACGCGATCTGCATCCGGTACTGAAATCCTTGGAAAAGAAGATCGTCAAGGAAAGGCCCATTGAGAAACCACGATTTGAGCTAATGAAGTATCTCGGATATTTTCCTGCAGAAGGCCCGATACACCAGGCGGAGTACTACCAGTGGTTTCTTAAGGACATGAAAAGAGCAAAGCATTATGCTGCTGAAATCGGCGGCGGATACAGGTGGGACACAACGAATTTTTATAACAGGACCAAGGAAGTGAAAGCCCAGATCTCGGGTAAGATTCCGATAAGCTATCAGCGCAGCTGTGAGTTCGGTGCCTGGATAATTAATGCTCTTGAGACCGGTTCATGCCTGAAGATCTACGGAAATGTTCCGAACAACGGACTCATTTCGAATCTTCCATCAAGTGCGATCGTGGAAGTCCCATGCGCTGTTGATCGTGAAGGTATTCTGCCCTGTGCTGTAGGCGAAATCCCTCCCCAGCTTGCGGCGGTGATGTTGCCACACATATCCCTTGACGAGATGGCCGTGAAGGCTGTGCTGACCAAGGACAGGACCCTTCTGCGCCAGGCGATGCAGGCTGATCCACTTACAGGCGCGGTATTGACACTTCCTGAAATAGAGAATATGTTCAATGACTTGTTTAAGGCCAACAAGGCTTATCACGGAGGAAAGTGGAATTGAAACAGAGTCATCCAATCATCCATGAGACGGTAGTGGAACTGAAGGCGAGGACAAATGTATCTCGGCATAGATATCGGCACGAGCAAGACGGCAGCAGTTATAATAGATGACAGGCGCAGGCTTCTTGCGTCTAGCTCAGGACCAGGCAATGCGAAAATAAAGTCGTCGTCAGGACGTTCGGAGCAATCGCCTGAAAAGCTCCTGAAGTCGGCGGTATCAGTTGTCAGGAAACTGCCTTCCGCGCTCAGGAAAAAAGTGAAGACTGTCGGTGTGACAGGTCAGATGCACGGGGTTGTCGTCCTTGACGTAAAAGGCAATCCCGTTTCGAATCTCATAAACTGGCAGGATCAGCGCTGTCTGGAGGACGATAAATTCCTTCCATCGTTGAATGAGAGGACCGGATATCATCTCTGTACCGGTTTTGCCACTGCGACTCTCGCATGGATGGTGAAGAACAAGAAACTCCCCAAGAATGCCGCATCGGCCGGCTCGATACTTGATCTTCTCGTAATGAGGTTGTGTGATTTGAAGAGACCTTTTATTGATCCGTCAGGCGCTGCAAGCTGGGGACTTTATGATCTGCAGAGAATAAGATGGGACATGAATGCTGTCAAGTCTGCTGGGATTCCTTTCAAAATCATGCCCGAGATACTCGACTTCAACAATGCCGCTGGAACTTTATCGGAGAAGTCCTCAAAAATATTTGGGCTTCCAAAAGACATTCCAGTATATGTCGCGATAGGCGACAATCAGGCATCGTTGATGGCGACATTGTATGATCCGGAACAGCAGATTGCCCTGACCCTTGGGACTGGAGGACAGGTGTCTGCGATCCTGCCAGCCTCACATAAGCCGTGCAAGATAGGAAAGATATCTTCATTTGAATACAGACCATTCCCCGGCTGCAGATACGCGGCGGTGGCTTCGAGCCTTTGCGGTGGTTCAGCCTGGAACATTCTTGCTGAGGCGATCCATTCGATATTGATGGACTTCGAATACCGAAATATCGGAAAAGACGAGATATTTGAAAAGCTTAACAAGTTGGGTTCGAAAGGAATTGCATCCGGACTTGTGGTCAAGCCTAATTTCCTCGGGGAACGTCATGATCCGTCGCTCACCGGCTGGATATCCGGAATAAAGTCTGACAATCTGCTGCTTGGAAATCTTTCCGCAGCTTTTGCTGACGGCATCATCACCAATCTAAGGGACATGCTTCCGTCGCAGTTCTACAAGGGAAGAAAGGTAATTGTCGGCAGCGGAAACGCCTTGCGCAAGAATCCACTCCTGAGAAAATCTGCCGAAAGGATCTTCGGGATGAAACTGGTCATTCCCGATTCAATGGAAGAAGCTGCGTGTGGAGCTGCGATCCACGCCTCTGGCCGCAACTGAGATTTTTTTCAATATCTTCCAAATTTATGTGCGGTCTCATACATGGCTATGACATTTTCCAGCGGTGAATTGTCCTGGAGACTGTGCGTCGGAGCAAAGCAGTAACCTCCTCCATCCATCATAATCTCAAGGGTTTTACGGCAGTATCTGACGGTTTCGTCTGCGGTTCCGAATGCGACTGGTCCGCCGGTGCTTATACATCCGTGATATGCGAGTCTGTTGCCAAAGGTTTTCTTCAAATATTCCGGTGACATGTTCTTCGCCTCAGGCTGGAGAGTATCGACCGCTGTCAGCCCCATTCCGATATAATCCTCGTATGACCAGCTGCTTGAACCGCAGGTGTGTATCATGACTGGCAGGTTGTATGCTTTTGCCAGATCGAAGAAGGGCTTATGTCTTGGTTTTATATGTTTTTGGAAAGTCTCCATGCTTATCAGCGGGGTGTGCTGCGTACCTAGATCCTCTCCGATCCACATGAAATCTATTCTGCCTTTTGCTGCTTCGATCTCACGGCGTGCTATCTCAAGCTGGATGGAAAGCATCCTGTCTATGAGAAGAAGTCCTGCCGGCTCATCAAGCGCAAGGTCCACGAATACCTGTTCCATGCCGCGCAAGAATCCTGCGGTGTTCATGATGCATGCAAGGCCCGCACCTCCTATATGGACGGCGTATTTCTTGCGAAGTTCGCAATCCTTCGCGATATTTGAATAGTCAAAGTCGTCGGGTGAAGGCATCGGCCATTTTGCGACAGTCTCCTCGTCGGCATCAACCAGGGGGAAATCGCAGTAATCCCAGTATCCTCCGCTTCCGTGCTCGATATATTTCGTTATCCATCCCCAGCATGGATCGACGTGTCGCTCCAATCTTTCCGCATGGAGTCTTTTGCCGGCATATCTTGCACCGACTCCGCGGAAATCGACTCCGAGTGCCTTTCTCAGGCCTTCGGCATCATCAGCCTTGAGTCCAAAGAAGGATTTCAGTTTCTGGTCGATTCCGGGATTGGAATGGTAGTTGACAGGCACCCTGTCGGTCTTCTCGTGCCTGAAAGTCTTTAGTACCCGTTCCTTTGACGACATGTTACCGGCGTATGCGAGAGTTTTCATGGTATTCTCCTGTTTTGCTATTATATTATCAGAATTATATGGCTATTAAATGGAGAGGATTATAAATAGTTGTAAAATATTAGCATATCAAAATGAAAAATCCTGACAGAAATTCATATCTTGCTCCGGACGCGATCATCGCGTATGCGAACCATGCGACTATAGCACCCGGAAGATCGATCGGTGAGATGCATGTGTTGAGCCGGATGCTGCTATGGTGCAGGGCGGGGCAGGGGAATGTGACCGTCAACGGCGAGACCTTCATCCTCCGTCCTGGCGAAATGCTCTTCCTGCCGTGGGGGCACAGGATAAGATATTTCAATGGAGGAAAGGAACCTTGGCGGATTTCCGGCATACACATAATTCCGGAACTTCCCCGCGGTTCACCTTTCGAATACAAGGTCAGCCATGCCGACGGACAGAAGATCATCGGAGGCAGGTTCAGGAAGGACGTGGATCTCGGAAAGGTTTTAAGGGGAATCCGTAAAGGTCATCTGGTTTATCCGAGTCCGCTTGCACATCTTGCTGAATATACTGTGGAGCTTTTCATCAGGGGGAATCAGATTGAGGAACAGGTTCGCCTGCTTGCAGGACTTGTCCTGAAGGAGATAGAATACAACATTCTCAACCCGCAGGTGTCGCCTGCGAACCTGCCGTTGCCGCTCGTGAAGATCTGTGAGTTAATCCAGGATAAACTTGCACAGAAGATAACTTTGGCCGATCTGGTCAAGGTTGGCGTGGTGAGTCCGGCGACAGTATGCAGGCTTTTTTCCAGGCATCTGGGGATGCGTCCGGTCGAATGGATTAACAAAAAGAGGATCGAGAAGGCGTCGGAACTCCTTCTTTCCACCGATCTCCGGGTGGGCGAAATTGCCGACAAGGTAGGTATAGGCGACCATTATTACTTCTCGAAGATTTTTACCTCTCTGAAAGGTGTTCCACCAAGAAGATTCCGTGCTGAAAATTCGATGATGGTGTAAATTTAGGGTATCCTTTATCTCTTCATCTCCAAGCGGTACTTTTCCGGGGCGAGTCCGGTGATCTGCTTGAAACGGCGGCTGAAGTGGAATGGATCCGGATATCCGAACTGGTTTGCGATGTTCGCAATGCTGTCAGTTGAATTTGAAAGGGTTTCAGCGGCCTGCATTATCTTCAGCCTGTCCATGTATTCCTTCGGAGAGGTTCCGGTATACGCGAAGAACACGCGGCGGAACTGCGCTTCGCTGAGGTTGCAGAACTCCGCCATCGCGGAAACCGTCCATCCCTTCTCACGTGAATTCTTGATCTCCTCGATGAGATTCTTCAGGTATGGATATTTCTCCCTGCCGTGAATGCTTTTGTTCTCAAAGAACAGGTCCACAAGCAGATGCTGGAGTTCGATGTTCGCCTGGATCTGCGAATTCCGCGAAGGGTCCGAAGCCTTTTCAATTATCGGAAGGAGACGCCTTGCCTTTCCAATCTCGATTATGCTGTCCTTGATGATACCGGTCTTGAAGAGCGAGTCTGCTATCGGACCTGTGAAGCAGATGGTGTCCTCCACGTAGCTGGTGTCATGACCGCTGTAGCAGTGGATGAAGCGCGGGGTTACGAGCACAGCCTTGCCTTCTTCAAATACTTCAAGAGGTCTGCCTGGGACCCAGTACCAACCACATCCCTTAATGAGATGGGAGATGCAGTAAAACTCGAAAAATCTCGGTTCGTTTGGTGGTTTCCGGGGAGGGGAGGAACCGTCGCGTCCGTACCTGCAAATCCAGAGGCCGTATTTTTCGTGGATGTCCTGGCGACCCTCGGGCATCCTATGGACGCTGCATCCGTCATGCTTGATATTGGCATTATTTATGATTGAATTATCCATGTAAATCAGGATGGCCTGCTATATTATATTGGCGTTATTTAAAAAATAATCTAATTGCAGATGCCTGTTTTATCAATGCAAGGAGTGATGAAAAATGGGGAAACTCAAGGTTGGAATATGCGGTTATGGAGGTCTAGGAAGGGTCCATGTCGGCAGCATGATGGGCATGGATGATGTGGAGATCGTCGCGGTATGCGACATAGATCCGAAAAGGCTCGAGTCCAAGGAGGTCAAGTTTAATATTGAGAACAAGGGACCGGTCTTCGACATCAGGAACTGCAGGACATATCTGGATTTCAGGAAGATGCTGAAAAAAGAGGATCTTGATGCAGTTGTTGCGGCTCTTCCGACCAATATCCATGCGAAATACGCAATAATGGCGATGAGGAAAGGGATACATGTTTTTAGCGAAAAACCCATGGCGTTGACAGCAAAGGAATGCGATAAGATGATCAAGGCCAGGGATGAGAACAAGGTTCAGCTCCAGATCGGGCAGTGCCTGCGCTTCTGGCCGGAATATGAGATTCTGAAAAAGGCTTTTGATGAAAAGACATACGGGGCGTTGAAGTCCCTCACAATGACCCGTATCGGAGGATACAGCACCTGGGCGGATTGGTTCAACGACAGCAAGCTCTCGGGCGGAGCGATCCTGGACCTCCATCTCCATGATGTTGACTGGGCCCAGCATGCGTTTGGAATGCCGAAGGCGATCTGTGCCGCTGGGACAGTCGGAAAGACCGGAGCAATTGATGATGTTACGGCGTTATGGCAGTATGACGGATTCGTCGTAAGCATCCGCGGAAGCTGGATGTACCAGACGTTCAGCATGTCGTTCCAGGCGTTCTTCGAGAATGGTGCCATGGACATGGGGATTCATCCGGATCCGGCACTGAGAGTGAAAGCAAATGGAGATAAGGAGTTCAAGAAGATCGAACTACATGTTAAGGAAAATGGATATTTTAGAGAGTTGCGGTATTTCTTTGACACGGTAAAAGGCGGTGTGAAAAATACCGTCTGTCCCGCGGAAAGCACAAAGAAGAGCGTTGAACTTGTAATGATGGAGAACAGGTCGATTGCAAAGCAGAAGTGGATTAAGGTATAATCTGTAACCAGGGATTGGGAATTAAGAATTTGGAAATATAGGGAGCGCTGGCGCTCCGTAATAATAAGGAGTTTCACAATGGAAATTGGAGTGCTTAACAGTCTTGCAAATGGTGGAAAATGCTTTGAACATGTGAGCCAGTTCGGATTGAACGTCTGTCAGCTGGTCAGCTGGGATTCGTCGCTGGCGACAAAGGAGGTTGCTGAAACCGTCGTCAAGGAGTCGAAGAAGGCAAAGGTGCGGGTGTGCGCGATGTGGGCAGGGGTTCCAGGTCCCGCGAAATGGAACTTCGTGGAAGGTCCTTCCACTCTCGGTCTTGTTCCACCCGAATTCCGCTGGGCGAGGATCGAAGCCCTTAAGAAATGGGCTGATTTTGCGGCAATGATCAAGGCTCCGGCGATAATAACTCATTGTGGATTCATTCCGGAAAACCCCACGGATCCGAACTATGCCGGAGTTGTCGTGGCCATAAGGGATGTTGCTGACTACTGCAAGAGAAAGGGCATCGAGTTCTGGTTTGAGACCGGACAGGAGACGCCTGTCACCATACTGCGTACGATCGAGCGTGTCGGCTCCGGCAACATGGGAATCAACCTTGATCCTGCGAACCTCATACTCTACGGGAAGGGAAATCCGATCGACTCGCTGGATGTGTTCGGCAAATATGTCAGGAACATCCATGTAAAGGACGGTTTATATCCCACCAACGGTGACAATCTCGGTCATGAGGTCAAGGTAGGCGACGGAAAGGTTCGTTTTCCGGAGTTCCTGAAGAAGCTCAAGGAGATCGGCTTCAAGGGCGAACTCATCATCGAGCGTGAGATCAGCGGAGACCAGCAGGTCAAGGACATCAGGGAGACCGTCGACAACCTGAAAAAATGGCTTGCGAAAATATGACTTCTGCCTGTCCACCAAGGACTTGTCATGTTTAGGGATTTTCCAGGGCCATGTTGTCTTGATTATTTCATAAGCAGTTTTATTATATGCCCCTGACATCCGGATCAGGATGTGAAAAAAACTAAAAAAGGGGACGGCTATGAAGAAGATGTTGGCGCTTGTTTTTATCGGCGTGCTCGGGTTCGTGGTGGGTTTCCAGGCTCAGGACAATGCATCTGTAGATGATGAGGGTTTCATCCGAAACTGGCTTGTCCTCCCTTCGATCGATCTGGGTGAAACCGCAGGGAATCACGAGGAAGGTACGCAGAAGCCGATGTTCGACAAGGAATACTTTGCAGGCCAGGCCAATGCTGCTCCCAAAGCTGGCGACAAGGTGAAGGTCGGTGACGCTGAACTAGAGTGGAAGTCCGTCAAAGCCGGTGATGACAGCATAGTCGATCTTCTCGCAGCATGCTCAGATGCCGGCAAGCCTACCGAGAACTGCCTCGTCATGGGCGTCTGCTATATCCTGTCCGATGCTGACATCAGCGATGTGAAGCTCAAGATCGGTTCCGACGACAGCTCCCTTTGGACGCTCAACGGTACCGAGGTTGTCCGCGTGTATGAAGGTCGTGCCGCCGAAAAGGATCAGAATACTAAGGAAGGGCTGGCGTTGAAGAAGGGTTACAACGTCCTTAAATTCGCATGCATCAATGGTAACGGTGAATTTAAGATCTGTGCCCGTTTCGTAGACAAGGAAGACAAGCCGGTCAAGAACCTCAAGATCAGCCTTACCCCTCCCGCGAAATAACTGAGTTAAGATGTATTATAGCCCTGCGGTTATTCCGCAGGGCTTTTTTTTGAGTTGAAAGGTTCACGTTGAAAACTTGAAAAAATACAAAGGAATAGTATTATTATCTCTTATTATTAATAGCTAAAGGTGAAGCGTGAACGAAGTTTTGAATTATGAAACGTCGACGATCATCCTAAAGCTCCTGCTGGCGGCGGTGCTTGGAGGGATAATCGGGTTTGAGCGCGACATGCATGGCAGGGCTGCAGGATTAAGGACCAACCTGCTCGTATGCATGGGCTCCGCCCTGTTCATGATCATCTCAGAGATGGTTGCAAACAGCGCCATGGTCAACAACAGTGGAAGATTTGCAGATCCGGGACGCATAGCCGCACAGATCATCACCGGCATAGGATTCATCGGTGCCGGCGCGATCATCAAGGAAGGATTCAACATCAGGGGGCTCACGACCGCGGCCTGCCTGTGGCTCGTGGCGGGTCTCGGCATGGCCGTCGGCGCCGGATATTACATGCTCGGTATATATGCTACATTGATTGCCATTGTAAGCCTTGTGGCGCTTAAGAACCTTGACAAGCTTTTTCCACGTGACTCATACAGGACCCTGGCAATCGACTTCTCCAACGAAAAGGAGCTGTCTGAGATCGTCCAGACTGTAAAACAGTTCAAGGAGCTGAAGATACTGTATTTTGACTTTGACAGGAATTATGAAACAGGCACTACCACTGTGAAACTTACAATACGTCTTTTCCACAGGGGAATTACAGACAAGCTTTCCCATTCCATCTTACAAGCCTTCTTCGATGCGAAAATTCCGGTGAAGCGGATCAAGTGGGACCACAACTACTGACACGTGTCTCCTTTAGGGAACCTTTAAAAATTCACAATTGGTGCGTTGCGGAAGATTAAAGAACCGTAACCCGAAGGGCAAAAGATTCTTATGAATTCTGGCTTTGTCAAAATCCGCTCGCGCATACCACCTTGGGTATGCTCCCGGAATTTTTCCTCGCCATCTTTCCATAAATTACTTTTGCGTGCCATATGTCAATTTTTTTAGAGGTTCCCTTTATTGTCCCGGTAAGAATTGAAAAGCTTGCCTTTGATGATAGATTTCACCCCCAACATAAATCAAACCGGGACTTATCATGAAAAATATCAGAATTCCATTTATCCTGCTTTGTTCCATCTTTGCGTTCATCCTGACCTCCTGTTCCTCTTTCAATCTCAAGCAGAAGAAGGAGATATCCATTGATTTGTGGGAGGCCTATGACCAGTATTTCAAGGTGGCAAAGTATGTTGATCTCTCGCATGTGATATCTCCTTCCATGCCAGTTTGGGAGGGATTCGGTCCGGCAATGTTCGGTCCGGCGATGAACCCTCTTACTGGAAGGGTCTATACATACAAGGATGATGGATTTGAGTCGACGAGATATGTATTTCCAACGGAGCAGCTCGGGACGCATATCGACGCCCCTTCACATTGGGCCCCCGATTATCCCGCAATAGACGAGATTCCGGCGACTTTCGTGATCAGGCCCCTCGTCGTCATATCCATAGTCGACAAGGTGCTCAAGAACCCAAATTACCATCTCCAGGTGGAAGACATACTCGAATGGGAGAAGACGAATGGCAAGATTCCAGAAGGCTCCGTCGTATTCATTAGATCAGACTGGTCCAAGGCATGGCCTTCACCGATCCTCGCAAAGGAAAGACTGTTTCCTGGTATTCGACTGGAAGCATTGAAATTCCTGCATATCGAAAGAAAAATACTGTTGCACGGACATGAACCTCTCGACACTGACTCGACACTTACGATGGAAGGTGAAAGCTGGCTGATGAAAAACGGCTATGCCCAGATCGAAGTGCTTACCAACCTGAACAAGGTTCCAGAAAAGGGCGCACTCGTCATTATAGGATTCCCCAAGTTCCAGGGTGGAACCGGAAGCTTTGCTCGGGTCATTGCGGTCTGTCCTCATGACTGGCCTCAGGGAGAGTCCGTGGACCGTCTCAGGGAATCTCCGCTTCCCAGGATGGACAAGCTCATCATGTGGGACTTCCAGCAGGGCGTGAGGGTCAGAAAATAAAACCAAGCTCCAAATTCCAAATCACAAAATTCAAACAAGTTCCAAAATCCGGTCAGGATACAAACATTTAAAAAGTTTGATAGTTGAACAGTTTGTTTGGAATCTGGAACTTTGGAACTTGGAATTTTATTTGTATATCTCTCCCTTGCGGTAGGCGGCCCAGGCATTCTCGAACCATGCGTCCTCCTTAGGCAGATCACGTCTCTTCACCCAGCTGGATCCGACACTTTCAGGAGTTGCCACGGTTTCAAGGACCTTGTCGCGGAATTCGGTATTCTCCTGCAGGAATTTCCATTCCGTTCCTAATCTCGGATGGGCCTGGACGCCTTTCTCGTCGAGGACGAGAGCCGATCCCCTGCTGCCGACTCCGTCATTCACAGCCTTGTTTACAGCCTCGAGATAGACAAGATGCGCAAAGCAGAGCTGAAGGTTCCTGACAGTTTCGACCATGTCCTTTACGTTCTTGAACGAACATCCTTGTTCCTTGAGAGCCGTCCACTGCCTCCAAGCTTCCTTCAGGGAATCCTTGAGCGTCCTGGAGGAACGGATATGTGCGGCGGCCTTTGACATCCTTGACTGGAAGTCATTTCTCGCATCCTTCCAGCTGATCTTTGAAGAGGAACATTTATCGAGCCAGCAGGACAGTGACTTGATCTTCTGTTCTGCGCTCTTCTTGGCCAATGCCTGACTAAGAGAGCTCTTCGCGTAGGCATTAGCGATGTATTCTGCGGCACGGAAACCAGAGACCTGTCCGGAGTTCAGTGCAGATCCGCCTGGACGGTATACTCCATGCGAACCGTTGACTTCTCCTATCGGGAAAAGATGTTTGATGTTCAGGGATTCCCACCAGAGGTTGCCGGCAAGCCCCCCGTTGTTATGCTGGGCGCAGACGGCGATCTCGAGAGGTTCCTTCCTGATATCGATATCATGGTCGAGATAGAGCGATATTGCCGGCTCGTTCATCTTAGTCAGCCTTTCGATCGGCGTTCCGAAGAGGGCATGGGACTTCTCAAGATACTCGTATGCTTCGGAGCTAAGCCCCTTGAAGTCGAAACCATCACAGTTGCCTCTGAAGTCGAGAAATGCCCTGCGTCCTTTCAGCACAGTCTCAATATAGACAAGTATGTCGACTATCGAAGAGCCTCCGGTAACTTTCCTCGGGTCGAACGGCCACTGGTACCCCTTGAGGAAGATCATGCTGTTCATCTCACCGGCTGTCTCGAAGTATTCACGCATGAATTCCCGGGGATTGCTTTTGCCGTCGGCATCAGTGCTGATGAATTTCGGAATAACCTGCATGTACGTCCCGGAAACGTTCCAGCGGAACTTGATCGAGGCAAGTCCGTACTGTGATTCCGGCAGGCTCTGGGCCTTCGCGCCTTCAAGAAGGGCCAGTCCGATTCCTCCGGTATGCACTTCTGGATAGACACTTGTCTTGTAGATACCGCCCGGTCCTCCCGTGGCAAAGACGACATTGTCGGCAAGATAAACTTCAAATGAGGCAGACGTTTTTTTGGCCTTGCTGTTTATCACCACAGCCCCAGCAGCGCGCTTCTGTCCATTCTCGTCGACAGTGAGCAGGGAGGCGACAACGCGATCCTCAGCGACAAGAATCTTGCGGCGCTGAACTTCCTTGATGAGAGCCCTGCACATTTCCCTGGAAGTATAAGGACCGACGGATGTGGCGCGCCGGAAAGGATCATGGTCGGTCTTATATCCGACAAACTGCCCATATCTGTCACGTGGGAAAGCAACCCCCAGATTAACAAGATTGAAGAATGCACGCCCGGATAGAGCCGCTTCTACAAGTGCAAGATCCCCGTGCATGCTTCCACCGTTGAAAAACGATTGAGCAAGAAGATAAGGTGAATCAGTGTTCTCGCCATACATCCCGATCTTATAGTAGGTCTGCTTGTCGCTTCCGGTGTTTATGGAGGTCCCTTTCTGCAGGCCTTCGCTGACGATGAGGATGTCGCTGACTCCGTTGGCGTGAAGCTGGACTGCGGCATTGAGCCCCGCCGCGCCGCTGCCAATTATCAATGAATGCACCTTAGTGCATGGAACTGAAGCCTTGCCTCCTTTTTCCAATTTCACCTGTATTTTTGTCTTTTGCATTATTATTCTGATCCTATGCTGATAACTTTGTGCCTATGTGCCTTTGTGGTTCTTTTGCTGATTAAAGCCTTTCCACCGTGAATCCGCCGTCCACCATGATCACCTGTCCGGTGGAGTAGGGGATGTCTCCCCTTGCCATCATCGCGACAGCCTTGCTGATGTCCTCAGGCAACCCCCAACGCTTCTGCAGGAGGATCCCTTCGGCGATCAGCTTGTCGTACTTCTCCTTGACAGCGGAGGTCATGTCCGTCATTATGATCCCCGGACGAATCTCGTAGACGGGGATGTTGAATTCGGCAAGGCGGACTGCGAAGAGCTTGGTCGCCATGCTTACGCCTGCCTTCGAGATGCAGTATTCACCGCGGCTGACAGATGCGACGGTTGCAGACATTGATGAGATATTTATTATGCAGCCTGAGAAATTCTTGTCGGCCTTCTGCTGTTCGATCATCCAGTTCGCTGCGAGCTGGGTAAGGAAGTAGGGTCCCTGGAGATTTATCTTCATCACCCGTTCATAGCTTTCCTCGCTCGCTTCGAGGATGTCGGCGCGGACCGCAGGTGCGACTCCGGCGTTGTTGACAAGTACGTTCAATTTTCCAAACTTCTTTTTGATATCATCGATGATCCTCTTGCGATCGGCGGGATTGCTGATGTCGGCCTTGCAATAAAGCACTTCGGCACCGGCCTTGTGCAGATTCCCCATGTTCTCCGCAACCTTCGATTCATCCTGTATGTCGGCGATTGCTATGTTGCAGTTCTCCTTGACAAGCCCTAGGGCTATCCCATAACCGATTCCACGGGCCCCGCCGGTTATCAATGCTACTCTTTTCATTCTGTATTCCTCAGGTTATTATGGTTCAATATTTTTCTGAATACCGATTACTGGTTGCTTTTATTTGAGCAAAGCCGCCGCCTCGCGGACTTTCTTCTCTATTTCATCCCATTTCCCGGCGGATACGTCTTCCTGCTTGACCATCCATGAACCGCCGGCGGCCAGAACCTCCTTCAGTTCAAAATATTTCTTCACGTTTGCAGCATCGATCCCTCCGAGCGGGATGAACCTGATCCCGAGATGCTTGTAAGGGGCGATAAGGGCTTTGAGCATTGCTGTCCCGCCGGAAGGTTCCGCAGGAAAGAACTTCATCACTCTGGCTCCATTCTCATAGGCGATCTCGATGTCGCTGGCCGTGCAGACCCCGGGGAAGAAGGGTAGGGCGATCTTTGCTGCGGCCTGCATGATTTTCGGATTACATCCTGGCGCCACTGCGAACTTCGCACCTGCAGCTGCGGCCTTCCCTAGATCAACCGTATTGAGGATAGTTCCTGCGCCAACCATCATGTCAGGGAATTTCCTTGCCGCTTCGCATATGGTGCCCTCCGCTGCGGAGGTCCTGAATGTTATCTCTGCGGATGGGAGTCCGTTCTTGTATAGTATTTCGCAGACTTTCACGCCTTCTTCGACGGTATTTACCACGAGCACAGGGATTATCCTGCACGCCTTGAGCTTTTCAGCCACCAGTTCCGGGAGCTTGTCCTCTTTTTTCATTTTTTCTCCTTGCATGGGCTTGACTTGGGTTGATGGTGTATTATTCTTTAACAATAAAATAATGATATAAATATATCGTTAAGGAAATATTGCAAGCTGGAAAAGCAAAAATAATGAAAAAGAAAAAGACAGGCGTTTCCATGTATGATTTCTCGGTACTGCGCGAACTCCGCAAGAACGAGGAAATGAGCATACAGGACGTCTCGGAGAGATCCGGCGTCTCCGGTGCGGTCATATCAAAGCTCGAGAGGAACCAGTGTTCCGCGGAACTCGAGACTCTTTACAAGCTCGGACGTGTCTTTGGGATGAACCCGTCGGAACTCCTGAACTACGCCGAATCCCGCTCCGCGCACAAGATTAATTCAAACACCCACTCGTCGAACGGGTTCAAGTTCACAGAAATAAATTATGGAAACATAAGATGCCTTTATGGCTCTGCGAAGGCCGGAAGCAGGACTTCGCGTCCCGAAATACACAAGGATGACTACGAGATCTGCTGGGTTGTCTCTGGAAAACTTGTCGCGCACCTTCCATTCGAGAACCATGAGCTCAGTAATGGACAGGCGATCCAGTTCGATGCGCTCATGGAACACACATACGAAGTGATCGAGGACTGCACGGTCCTTATAATCCATATTAAGAAAGGTAAAAGATTTTAGGAAGTGAGATCCCAAAAATCTTTTAAGGTGTAAGGAAATTATGATTATCGCAGATCTGTCAGAAATAAAGGGACGGACATATCCTGCAAGGCGCAGGACACAGAACGTTGTCGGAGGCGTTTCCCCGATACAAGCCAAAAATTTCTCAATGGGATTTGTAACGCTCGAGGCTGATGGTGGACAGGTCCCATGGCACAACCAGGAGCAGGAGGAGGTCTATTTCCTCCTCGAAGGTGAGGCTGAGATGTGCCTTGGAACCGAGAAGAAGATCATCAAGGCTGGACAGGCGGTGTATATACCGTCAAAGATCTTCCATCAGGTCACGAATATTTCCATGAAGCCGGCAAAAATGATCTACTGCTACGGTCCGGCGGGAGATGTCGCACACTGGAAACAGGAACTGGAGAGAACTCTGCCGAAGGCTGGAGTGGAGGCGCCATCGCTCCCATCAGGCGCAAAACCGCAATGCACGGAGAAGCCGAAGTGAAGAAGTAACGGAGTATCGGCGTGAGGGAGTGACGGCGAGAAGGATGGAAGACGGAATAAATTAAAAAAATAGGATAAAATATACATAGGAGAAAATTATGAAATTGCAGAAGGTCGGTATCATAATGAACGGAGTTACCGGGCGCATGGGGACGAACCAGCACCTGATGCGTTCGATAGTGGCGATAATCAAGCAGGGCGGGGTTAAGATATCCGACACAGAGACGATCATGCCTGATCCAATCCTGATCGGAAGGAACGAGGTCAAGCTTGAGGAACTCGTCAAGTTGTCCGGGATCAAAAAATATTCCACGGATCTGGAAGCGGTTCTCAAGGATCCGGCCTACACGATCTATTTCGATTCGCAGACCACCGACAGGCGCGTCGAAGCCGTTAAGAAGGCTATCAAGGCCGGAAAACATGTCTACTGCGAAAAGCCGATCGCCGTCAACAGTAAGGATGCCTATGAACTCTATTCTCTTGCGAAGAAGGCCGGACTCAAGAATGGAGTAGTGCAGGACAAGCTCTGGCTGCCCGGACTTCTCAAGCTGAAGATGCTCATCGATTCCGGATTCTTTGGCAAGATTCTTTCAGTGAGGGGGGAATTCGGATACTGGGTTTTCGAAGGAGACATAATTCCCGCCCAGAGACCGTCATGGAATTACCGCAAGGAGGACGGAGGCAGCATGATCCTCGACATGTTCCCTCACTGGCGGTATGTGATAGACAATCTTTTCGGAGAGATAAAATCTGTATCATGCCTTGGTTCAACGCATATCCCCAAGAGACGTGATGAGAAGGGAAAGGAATACAAGTGTACAGCCGATGATTCGGCATATGCGACATTCGAGCTTGAAAACGGTGTCATCGCCCATTTCAACTCCTCCTGGTGTGTGAGGGTGCGCAGGGATGATCTCTTCACCATGCAGGTGGATGGCACGAAGGGATCCGCAGTCGCAGGCCTCAGGAAATGCCTCTTCCAGTCTGCCGCCGGGACGCCGAAGGCCGTATGGAATCCTGATATCGACAATCCGATCAACTTCTATGACAGCTGGACACCAGTTCCAGACACGATCAGCTACGATAATGCCTTTAAGATACAGTGGGAACTTTTCCTGAAGCATGTCGTCTGCGGTACTCCATTCCGCTGGACGCTTCTCGAAGGAGCCAAGGGAGTACAGCTTGCGGAAGTCGCATTCAGGTCCTGGGAGAAAAGATCCTGGCTCGATGTCCCTGAGATGAAATAGATGCCTTTAGTAGGGATATTGCCCATGAGTTGAGGTGTATCTACTTGGAAAAATCAACTCCATGGAGTAAGTTAACACAAAGATAATCAATTAACAGTTCAGGGGGCAACATGCAACAGGCTGCAAGTGGAATGATAGGGTTTGCCATAAAGGGGACCGACGGCGAACTGGGAAAACTCGTTGATTTCTATTTTGATGACGTCACCTGGACCTTGCGATACATGGCCGTCGAGACCGGCGAATGGATGAAAGGTAAGGAAGTTCTCATCTCCCTTTCTGAAATTGGCAGGCCCGACTGGGCTTCCCATGTCTTCCCTGTGGCCCTCAATCGCAACCAGGTCCGTAAAAGTCCTGTCATCCAGACAGCCCGCGACATTGACAGCAAATATGAAGCCGCATTACATTCATATTATTCCTGGAATACGTATTGGGGCGGAGGATTCTATGTCCTTCCGGGTTACGGTCTGGACATGAATCTTTCCTCTACGGGAAATGAAGATGATGAACCGAAGTCAAAAAGCCAGAAGATTAATCACAATCTCCGCAGCATGAAAGAGATCAAGGGATACCAGATTCATGCTAAGGATGGCAGTATAGGACATGTCGAGGATTTCATAATAAACAAGGACAAGTGGGATATCCGTCATCTCGTGATCGACATGGGAAAATTAATGAAAGGCAAGAAGGTCCTAATATCTCCATGCTGGATCAATAGTGTCAACTGGGATGAAGGCGAAGTCTTTGTGGATCTTGCACTTGATGCAGTGAAACGCAGCCCGGTATATGATCCGTCCAAGCCTTTCAGCCTTGATTATGAGGAACTCCTGCTAAATCATTTCAGAAAGCCAGAGGGCAGCGCCTGGGTCACATTCAAACTACATGCGGAACCGCACGCGGATGTCTATCTTGCAGGGACTTTCAACAAGTGGAATCCGAGAGAGCTTAAGCTGGAGGAGAGCCATGAAGGATTGTTCTCCATCACGGTTCTTGTCCCAGAAGGCAGGAATGAGTATAAGTTCATTGTCAACGGGACCTGGTGCAATTCACCTGAATGCAAGGATCTGGCGCCAAACTCCTATGGAACGATGAACAGCGTGATTTATGTCGGACATGCCCATGTACACAAGGGCCATCTCCACACGTTCTCCCGCTTCTATCCGAGCAGTGTTGAACCCTTATGGAGATCCCTTGGATAAGTTATCCTTTGGACAAGCTTTTGCTTCCTTCGGTGAGTAGTTCTATTCTGAATGCTCATTCGTCGAGATTTGAAAGTTCACCGGCCTTGAACTGGGACCAGTCGATTTCATACACTGGGAACGGCCTTGAAGTGATCATTTTCAATCCCGGATGCCCTTTCCTTAGGAACTCGCGGAGACCGGGCCTGTCCATGTCCCAGACAAAATGCGTGACATTGTAGTATCTGGCGATAGCAAATATCACCTCTGGTTTTTCATAAGGCAGTCCGACGCCACGCATGCCTTCTGCAGTGTAGAACAGCATTTCCCAGGGGTTACGGGTCATCATTATGGATTCCTTTCCTATTCCAAGGTCTTCCAGCTCCCTTGCAAGGTAATAATACTTCGGATATTGCTCGTTCAGCATGACGTGCATCCGTGATTCCTGAAACTGGCGATCGGAAAATCGCTGATGCGTCTTCCAGGCATAGATAGAAATCGACATGGACAACAGTGCAACGGCAGTCCATCCCCACTTTCTCGCATAGAGCAAGGCTTTTTTCAGGGAAATCATATGCCGCCAGGAAATTAAGGCGCGCATTCCCAGGATGCTCCATTCAACAAGTTCATTGATCGCAAGGCAGCATAATACCGCGAGAAGTGGCATCAGCACGATCGTGAAACGGTTCTCTGTCCTCCAGAAAACAATTACGAATGCCGCCTCAGCAAAGATCAGGAGAAGGATTGAAACTGCATTTGACAGCCGGTCAAGAGGAGGCTTTAAGACAATGTTGATTTTAATTCCGGAGGCAAATTTCCTGTAGATGGCACGGACTAAGAGTGACAACCACATCAGTACTGCGATCGATCCCCAGGCAAGTCCTATTGCATGAGTAATGAATATCCATGGATCCTCAGGATGGAATTTGCTTGCGTTTGAGGATCTGCCATCGGTAAATTTACTCTTTATGAATCTGCCAAATATCCCAAGAGAATCCCAGTCGTTGACCTTGGCATCATGTCCAAGAAATATGCATCTGAGAAAAATCTCCGTGTTTGACTGCATGGAATGGAGCATTTTCTCCCTGTCGGTGAAACGATCCGTTGTCTTGGGTAGGTTCTTGTTCCAATGGACAGCATAGAATTGTCTGTCCCAGTTGGGCTCCATTCCGTAGAACGAACTGACATAGTTCTGCGTACTGTGCAAGGGATTTCCATAATTCCACCACATTGCCATCCACCATGGAAGCATCAGCATTATTGCAAGTCCTGTACCGAGCCACAGCCACAGTCTTTTCAAGATGCGATGTCCGCATATGATGAATGCCAATATGGGGATCATTCCGACAAGGATCAAATTCGATCCCTTGGTGAAATATGCAGCTGCAGCCATAGCTCCGGCCAACAGGAACCAAGTGGCTTTGTTTTTTGACAGGATAATCGCTGAAATGAAACATATTGCTAATAGGGCGAGGAGAACATCTCCCAGGACACGAGGCGTCTCTTTGAATATCAAAGGATCTGACAGGACAAGGATTGCTGCAAACAGTCCTGTCCACGCCCTTCTTGAGCAAATGATTGCCAGCCACGCTGCGGCGAGTGGCAGGAGCAGTGTTCCTATGGCAAGGCAGACTTTGTGTGCGATCACAGCATCCACCCCATACCAGCGGAAGAAAGGGGAGAGGATGACTGAAAGCATTGGTGGCCAATGGTCGTCGTATCGCCAGATTTCCGGATCGTAGCTTCGGAAAAAGTTCGTGACGTATGGGATTTTGAGCGATCCAGTGTGTGCCAGTCCGCGCGCCTGTAGTGCGTATGCGGCAGAATCCGCATGTCCGATGTCGTGGTTCTTGCTTACAATGGGGAGCCTGTCGGAATACGCCAGAAAGGAGATGAAAATTACAGCGGCGTAAACCGCGATCTGCGAGAATAGGAAACGTCGTTTCTTGGGAATGTGCATCGAAATAAAGTACAGGCTGAAAAGGGAGAAGACAAATTCCAATGTGTCTCTGTGACTCCGTGGTTGAAGGATCACACCATCGGGTTGGCGCGACGGCAGAGCTGGATTACGACTCCCCATGGATCCCTTAGCATGGCGAGTTGGTCGCCGTTGGGCAGGTTTTCTGGACCGGAGATGAGTTTGGCCCCGGCCTTTGAAAGTTTCTCCATTACCCGCGGGACATTCTCGCAGGAATATGCGATATGGAGCGTAAGAGGATCAATAGTCGTATAATCTGGAACACCAACCTTGGGATTCCTGTAGATCTCGATCATTACTTTTCCGCTGCCATCTGCAATGAAGCGTACTGGGACGGGGTCGTCCGAGGAACGCTTGATGGAGAAACCCATGTTCTTAACATACCAGTCTGCCATTGCAGCCGGTTCAGGAACCTGTATCCCTAGGTGTTCAATTTTCATTTGTAGCCCTTTTCGGCGAGGAAGTCCTTGATCTGCTTGCTCAGATTGTTTTCCTGTATCTTGATGATCTTCATTTCCCTGACGGCGTTTTCTGCCGAATCGGAAGCATGTGCGGTGTTGACCATCACGTCCTGTCCGAACTCTCTTCTTATGGTACCGCTCGGTGCCTTCGTCGGATCGGTTGGGCCGAGGACATCGCGTATCTTCTTGACAGCCTTTTTGCCTTCATATACAAGAACCATTGTTTTCACAAGTCCGGGTTCCTGCAGTTTGGCCTTCGGGCAGTTCTCCGGCCTTATACCGGACATGAATTCGACGATCTGTGAGAACTGGTCGTCGGCAAATGGCACTCCGACTATTTCCGAGAGCTTCGAGGTTGAGTTGTCAGAAAGTTTCAACTTGAGTTCCGTCTCGAGGACGGATTTGGCCTTTTCACCTATCTTCGGGGCGAGTTTTTCCCTCAGGACAGTCTGGACAGGACCGTAGAACTCGAGAGCTTCGCCCACGGACATCTGGTATATCTTTGTCGCAATGATCCTAAGTCCGGTCCTGCTGAACATGTCGATTATGTTGCCAGGCTTCGAGCTCGGATAGCGCCAATTGTCGGGTTTGATTATTACGAGCGTTCTTTCTATGTCCGCCTTGTCATCGTAGTTCAGGTCGACGATGTTCGTCTGGGAATCTGCGAAGTTCGCAAAGATCTTGAGTTTTTCCATCGCGAAATCCTGGTCCGGAGGAAGGAGCACGGCAGGTTCGAAATATCTCAGGCTTCCGTCCCTGTCAAAGACGAGATCGGCATAAGTGTCACGGACAGTTTCTCCAGTGATCCTCATTTCACCGGCGCCCCTGGATTCCGGAGAGAGCCTGCCAGCGATGGAATAGAGCTTCGAACAGGCGTTCTCTCCCTTGAAGAGGAGCATGAGAACTCGTCTCCTAGAACCGTCCTCATTTGGGGAGAAACTGTTCAGCACGTAATCGGAAAGGAGATCGGCGGCCTTGGACGAAACGGTCTTCTTCAGTATGGCCGCGTAATTCTCTGCGAGCTCCCTGGTGGGCATCAGCATCTGGGCGCCTATCAGCTCCAGATCGGTACGTGATAGAAGGCGCGCGATGACACCTCCAGTACGCGACTTAAGTATCGTGTATGGAGTTATCAATACATATGACATTTCAAGGGCCATGGTAAATCCTCCGTAGATGGGTGAATATATAAGCTAAGCGGTCATCCGTTCCTTCGGATGCTGTTCTTTTGATCTAGAGGTTTTCTTCTTGAGTACGGGCGGTGAGCCTTTCACAGTGTCGGCGGTTATGACGCATTCTGAGATCTCCGTCTGGGACGGGACCGAATACATAATGTCCAGCATCAACTCCTCGAGAATGGATCTCAGGCCGCGTGCGCCTGTTCCCTTGACCACGGCCTTGTCGGCGAGCGCGGAAAGGGCCTCGTTCTCGAACACGAGCTTCACATTCTCCATCTCCATCAGCTTGACATACTGTCTGATCAAAGCATTCTTCGGTTCAGTGAGGATCCTCATAAGGTCCTCTTTCTTGAGAGGCGCAAGATCAGCGACTATGGGCATCCTGCCTATGAACTCAGGTATGAATCCAAACTTAATGAAGTCCTCGGGTTCGGCAAGCCGCAATATCTCGTCGCTGGTGACGGAAATCTCATCCTTGTTCTCCTCTTCGAGCTGCCTGAAACCGAGCACGTGCTTTCCAATCCTCCTGCGGACAAGCTTGTCAAGACCGACAAATGCGCCACCGCATATAAAGAGGATGTTGGTGGTGTCAACCTGTATGAATTCCTGGTGCGGATGCTTCCTTCCACCCTTCGGAGGAACATTTGAAATGGTTCCCTCGAGGATCTTCAGCAGTGCCTGCTGGACTCCTTCGCCGGAGACGTCCCTGGTGATGGAGACATTTTCAGTCTTACGGGCGATCTTGTCTATTTCATCTATATATACGATTCCGATCTGGGCCTTCTGGACATCATAGTTCGCGGCCTGCAGAAGCCTCAGGATGATGTTCTCAACATCTTCACCGACATATCCCGCCTCGGTGACCGTCGTCGCATCGGAGATGCTTATCGGAACATCGAGAAGCCTGGCAAGAGTCCTGGCAAGGAGGGTCTTTCCGGAACCCGTCGGACCGATGAGCATGACGTTGCTCTTTTCGATCTCGACATCGTCCTCCCTGTTGAAGGCGGTCCTGTTCTTGTGGCAGACAAGGCGCTTGTAGTGGTTGTGAACAGCGACCGAGAGCACCTTCTTCGCATATTCCTGCCCGATGATGAACTTGTCGAGCTCTTCCTTGATCTTCTGCGGATTCGGGATCTTGAGAGGAGGGATCGCCTGCGGGATCTTCTTTTCCCCGGTCTTGTCCTCGTCCTTGTACATCCCCATGCAGATCTCGATGCAGTTGCGGCAGATCGTAGAGCCGGAAGGGCTGGATATGAGAGGTCCTGCCTTTTCTGCGGGCTGGCCGCAGAACGAGCATCTGGTCTTGCTGTTGCTTACTCTTCTGTCATTCATTTCTTTACAAACACCTGATCTACTATTCCATATGCCTTAGCTTCCTCGGCGGACATGAAGAAATCTCTTTCTGTGTCCTCCGCGATCTTGGTCAGAGTCTGTCCCGTGTGATGAGAAATTATCTTGTGGAGCATGGTCCTGAGCCTGAGTATCTCCTTGGCCTGTATGTCGATGTCGGCCGCAGTACCTTCAGCACCGCCCCATGGCTGATGGATCATGATCCTGGAGTTCGGGAGGGCGAACCTCTTGCCTTTGGTGCCTGCGCAGAGGAGGACAGCCCCCATGCTAGTCGCCTGTCCAATGCAGTAGGTCTTGATTCCGCAGGTGAGGATCTTCATGGTGTCATAGATCGCAAGTCCGGAAGTGACCGAGCCTCCCGGCGAATTAATATACATGTCGATGTCCTTCTTCGGATCCTCCGACTGGAGGAAGAGAAGCTGGGCGACGATTAGATTGGCAATGTTGTCGTCTATCGGAGTCCCTAGAAGGATGATCCTGTCCTTGAGAAGGCGGGAATATATGTCATAGCCCCTCTCTCCCTGTCCGGTCTGTTCGACCACCATTGGAACAAGCACTGACATGTTTTCTGAATCTCCTGGATTTTACTTTGGTTTTGAATTATCAGCATTCTTGACGATGAAGTCGGTGACCTTCGCCATGAGCATGTCCATCTGCAGGTCCTCGACACCGCCCGTCGATTCGATCTGGTTCCTGAAGTCCTGCTCCTTGACACCGTAGTACTTGCTTATACCGTGGATGTGGGTGTCAAACTCCTCCTTCTCTACGGAGATCTTCTCCTCCTGGGCGATCTTCCTGAGGACAAAATACCTGCGGATGCGTTCGGTGGCGGCCTTCTTGGCCTCAGCGAGGAACTTGTCCTTCTCGGTCTTGAATTTCTCGACATCGGACTCCTTCTTCACCTCACGGGATGCAATGAGCCTGAACTCCTTCTGTTCGGCCTCGGCGACTACTGCAGGTGGAAGAGGGAACTCTCCGACCTCGGCAAGGAGCTTGTCCATGGCCTGCTTCCTTGCTTCGGCGTCGGACTTCTGTTTTTCCTGGAATTCGAGGCTGTTCTTGAGTCTTTCCCTGAGCTCCTTCATGTCCTTCGCGTTCAGCTTCTTTACGAGATCATCGTCCGAGGAGATAGGAATCCTCCTCTGTATCTCAAGCACCTTCACATTGTATTTGACCTTCTTGCCTGCAAGCTCCTTCTCCCTGAAATCGGCTGGGAAATCGGATTCGAGGGCGCAGTCCTTTCCTACGGAAACCCCTTCAAGCACCTTGTTCAGTCCCGGGAGCATCTCAGGTTCTGAGATCCAGGCCCATGTTTCAGGGGTTTCGATGAGCATCTTGAGTTTTCCGGCGGCCTCCTTTGGAACCTCGAAATCGGACTTGTAAGATATTTTGACCATATCGCCTTTTGTCGCCGGGCCGTCTATCTTGCTGAAATCCCCGTAGACCTCCCTGAGGTTCTTTATCTCCTCCTCGAGCTTGCTGTCGGCAATCTTCACTTCTGGAGGTGTGAGCTTGAGACCCTTGTAGTCAGGAAGCTTGAATTCCGGTGAGACGTTGAAGGTGATGTTGAATGAATAGTCCTTGCCAGGCTCAAGTTTCGGGTGCTCCGCCTGCGGGAAGCTGTAGCTTACGACGTCAATCTTCTTTTCAGCACCGATCTTTTCAAAGGCTGTAGAGTAGAAGCTTTTGATCGTCTCGGCCTCTATTCTCGGAAGGAAACGGTTCTTTATCAGTGCGACAGGGGTTTTGCCCGGCCTGAAGCCCGGCACCTGTGCGTATTTCGCAAATTCCTTGAGCATCGTGTTCATTTCCCTGTCCACCGCCTCGCCTGGGATGGTGAACTTGACGTTCTTCACACACGGCTCGGTGCCGCTGATATCGATTTGTATTGAATCCTTCAGTTCCTTCTCTTTCTGCTTCGCTGTCATGTGCTTTTCAATTCCTATGCTATGGTCTTAAATGGACGATGTGAATGTTAACCATGGGTGCTCATGGCCTGGCTTGATGGACAGGTGGCTCTCGGGTTAAAATTCAAGAGCCTATAATATAGTATGGTACAGCATGTATTCCAGTAGACTTAGGGTGGATTTCAAATAAAATTCAATGATTTTGAGAATTTTGTAAAAAAATTTTGACATTTTTAACGGTTCACGGTATATTTTTGTTTTATTCAATAAAAAATTTTTTAACCAGGTCTCAATAATAATGGCTGGAGTACCCAAATTAATAATTCTGTCGGAACAGTTCAGGGGCAAAAGCTTTGAACTGATCAACGACAAATATTCGGTCGGACGCGTAGACCAGAGGGAAATCTGCATCAAGGATCCCACGGTCAGCACTTACCATTGCGAATTCATCAAGAAGGGTGGCACATACACCATCAAGGACTGCCAGAGCACCAACGGTACCCGCGTAAACAATATCCCCATCACCGGCGAACAGGACCTCCAGAGCAGCGACATCCTCCAGGTAGGTGGCGTGGAAATACTTTATGACTGCGAAGACAAGACTGTGACCACCGCCCTCAAGACTCAGACAGGAATCAACCTACAAGGTGCCCAGGTCGGCATTTCAACTATAAAGGAAATGGACAACTTCTCTCCTTTCGCCTCCACCAAGGACAAGGCAGGGAAGAGTCAGAAGCTGATGATCGTGATAGTTGTCCTCCTTGTGCTGGTGATCCTGGGTCTTCTCGGTTATCTCGTATATATGCTGAGCAAGTCAGGATCTGGACAGCCTACCGGGTTCCGCAGCGCCATCGAGAAAGTTCTGGTGTGATATCGGACCTGACCTTGAAAATCCATGCTGGGCCTGAAGGGCTTGAGAGCACCGTCATTATCCGGAGTTTGCAATGAGTGCCAATAAGAACATAAACAACAACGAATACAAGCACGAAGAGAGGAAGAGGCAGGGATCCTCCCAGCAGCCTCCGTCTTCGGCACCTCCACCACAGAGGAAGCCTCCTCAGATGGCAATCTTTGTCTGGTTGCTGATATTCCTTTCCCTGGCAATACTGTTCATATACAACCACAATAAGAAGGAGTTCACCGACTGGGAGCAGACGAAGTTCGAAAAGGAACTCGCCGCCGGAAACATCCTTACGGCAAACATTTCCCAGGAGAACGACAAGGTCTTCTATGTCGACGGCAAATACAAGCCTTCGTCATCAGGCGATTCCGCCCAGCAGGCCGAAAACGGAGACTACTACTACAGGACAAGGATCATATATACCGAGAAGATCGACGAGATGCTGCGCAACAGCCATCCTACTGTAGTCAGAAAGGTCGAGAACAAGGATCCATGGCTCAAGAGCCTGGTTCTCACGATACTTCCAATAATAATACTTGTCGGCCTCCTATATTTCCTCTTCTCGAGGCAGATCAAGATGGCCGGACGCGGCGCACTGCAGTTCGGAAAGAGCAGGGCGAGGATGATCCTCCCGAGCGACAAGAAGATCACTTTCAACGATGTAGCCGGAGCCGAGGAGGCAAAAGAGGAGACGAAGGAGATAATCGATTATCTCAAGGATCCTCTCAAGTTCAAGATGATAGGAGGAAAAATCCCGAAGGGCGCATTGCTGATGGGGCCTCCAGGAACCGGAAAGACCCTTCTGGCCAAGGCGATCGCAGGCGAAGCGGAAGTCCCTTTCTTTTCTATAAGCGGTTCGGATTTCGTGGAAATGTTCGTTGGTGTCGGCGCAAGCCGTGTACGCGACATGTTCGAACAGGCCAGGAAACATTCACCCTGCATAGTCTTCATCGATGAAATAGATGCCGTCGGCCGTTCGCGGTTCAGTGGAATAGGCGGAGGACACGACGAAAGGGAGCAGACTCTGAACGCGCTACTCGTCGAGATGGACGGACTTGAGACGCAGGAAGGCGTGATAATTATCGCGGCAACCAACAGACCGGACGTCCTCGATCCGGCGTTGCTCAGGCCTGGCAGATTCGACAGGCAGATAGTTCTGGATCTTCCAGATATCAAGGGAAGAAGGCAGATATTGGACGTTCATGTGAAGAATGTGAAAGTTGATCCGGATGTCAACCTCGAAGTCATAGCCCGCGGAACCCCAGGATTCAGCGGTGCGGATCTCGCAAACCTCATCAATGAGGCCGCTCTTCTCGCTGCAAGACGCGACAAGAAGGCCGCTGGAATGGCTGAAATGGAGGAGGCGCGTGACAAGGTCCGCTGGGGCAGGGAGCGCAAGAGCAGGAAGATCAGCGAGGACGAGAGGAAGATTACCGCATACCATGAGTCCGGACACACGATTGTCTCCCTCAACTGTCCCAAGGGAATTCCTATCCATAAAGTGACGATAATTCCGAGGGGGATCGCTTATCTCGGCGCAACGATGCATCTTCCCGAGGAGGACCGTTATACACAGCGTAAGTCCGAGCTTCTCGACCAGATTGCGATATATATGGGCGGCAGGGCCGCCGAGGAAATAATTTTCGGCGACATAACGAGCGGTGCCGCGTCCGACATCGAACAGGCGACAAAAATCGCCAAGGTGATGGTCTGCTCATTCGGCATGAGCTCCAAGATGGGGACCATGCAGTATGGCAACCGCGACGAACATATCTATCTCGGCAGGGACATTGTAAGATCGGAAAGCTACAGCGAAGAGACCGCCCGTGAGATCGACCTCGAGATCAAGAAGCTTGTCGACGAGGCGATGAAACGGGCGATGCAGATCCTGACGGATAACAAGGATAAGCTCGATCTGCTCGCAAACAAACTTCTCGAATGTGAGACTATGGACGGTGTCGAGGTGAGGAAGCTTCTCGGATTTGAGGAGAAGAAGGCACCCGAGGCAACTATCCCGGAGAATAAGCCTCCGGAGACAAAGACCGCATAGGAGGATCAGTTAATGACAAGGACGGCGATAATTGGAGTTTCAGGTTTCGGGAACGTGCATTACAGGGATTTGATGAATTGCCGCGACAAGGGACTTCTTGAAATCAGCGCCGCCACGATCATAAACCAGGACGAGGAGAAGGAAAAGTGTGAAAAGCTCCGTTCCCTCGGCTGCAAGATATATACTGACTACAAACAGATGCTCAATGACTTCAAGGGGAAGCTGGACATCTGTTTCATTCCGACCGGAATTCATCTGCATAAACCCATGACCATTGCCGCTCTCGAAGCTGGCATAAACGTGTTCGTCGAAAAGCCTCTTGCCGCGACCATACAGGACGTGATCGAAATGAAGAAGGCCCAGAAGGGCTCTGGCAAGTTCGCCGCCGTCGGATACCAGACAATGTATACGCCTGAAGTGGCGAGGATAAAGAAAGCTCTTTGCTCCGGGGAGCTTGGGAAAATCAGAACAGTCAAATGTTATGCGCTGTGGCCAAGAGCAGAAGCCTATTACAACAGGAACAACTGGGCCGGACATTTGAAGGTGAAGAATGACTGGGTTCTCGATTCTCCATACAACAACGCCCTTGCGCATTATCTTAATCTGATATGCTTCCTTGCCGGGAAAGAGTTTGCGAAATCAGCAGAACTGAAGTCGATACAGGCCGAACTCTACCGCGCGAACAGGATCGAAAGCGCCGACACTGCATGCATGAGGATCATCACCAAGGATGAAACACCGCTTTATTTCATGGTCACCCATGTTTCGGAGAAGAATGTAGGGCCCATTATGCACATTGCCTGTGAAAAGGGACATGTTGACTGGATGCCGAATAAGACCACGATAAGCATTTCAGGTAAGACCGAGGAGATCGTCAACCAGAACAATGAAGGTCTGAGAAAATGCGTCATGGACGCAGTGATTAAGAAGGTTTCGGACAAAAATGCCTTCGTCTGTGATCTTGATATAGCCGGAACCCAGACACTTGCCGCCAACGGCGCCCATGAATCCTCGGAGATCCATCAGATCGACGAGAAGCTCATATACGTGGCCGAACTGAAGGATGCTTATACCCAGTCGGTGTCAAAACAGCACATCGTGAGGGGAATAAGCGAGATTGTCAAGGAATCCTACGACAAGGAGAAGCTCTTCAGCGAACTCGGCGTGCCCTGGGCTGTCAAAGGCAACATCTTCCCACTCGAGAACTACTCCAGGTTTCCTTCCAGATAAATTTAACTGACCTAAAGATTTTCATTAAATTCTTCATATCGAGACTTGACATTTTCTAAAAAGATACCATATTGGTATTAGATTTAAAAAACAAGCACAACTTTTGCACTATAACTTATAACTTAACTTTAAATGGTATTTATTATGGTATCTATTAAAAAAACTTTCAAGTTCCAGCAGTTGAAGGATGAGATACTAACGGCTTTCCATCAGGGAGACATTAAAAGGATACCCAGTGAACGCGACCTTTGCACGATGTTCAATGCAAGCAGGACGACTGTCAGGAAAGCCTTGGCTGATCTTGAGGATGGCAAACTGATCTCAAGGGAAGTGGGACGAGGTACATTCATAACAGCCAGGAAACGTTCCCACCTGATCTGGTTCGTATGCGTAGGAACTGCCCCGCAGATGCTGTCGTTCTTTGAGGACGAAGCAAAAATGTTCATGGAGGAAAGGGATGAAGCTGATGTGAGGATCCTCCGTATCGAAGCAAGGGAACTTGTCAGTGCCATAAGGACACATCCCGGGACAAAGATCATCTTCGCCCCTAACTTCGGATATCTAGCCAGCACCGGAATGCTGCTTCCTCTCGACGAGATGAAAGAGTTCACGGAATGCCTGAGCTTCATAAACAGCAGTCACATCGAGTGGCATGATTCTCCCGGTGGACAGAAGAAGTGCTATTCGATACCGCTCTTCCTCGATACTGAAGTGTTCGCATGGAATCCGGATCTTTCAGAAAAGGTAGGAATCACCAGTAAGCCCCCGGCTGACTGGGATGAAATTATCAGATGGCTTGAAAAAGTCGGTAAATGCAGGAACAGGGGATTAGACATACATGGAGGACTTCTTCCAGCAACAGGGAAGAATGCCAGCAATACTCCTCCTCTTACTTATTACATTTCGGCTTCGGGAGGAAGGCATTTTATAACAGGTGAGAACGGTAATGCCAGTTTGGATTTCAGCGCCGGACGCGAATGGCTGGACTTCTTCCATCGCTGCCATGAGACCGGGGAAGTCATTTACGAGTCGGAAAATTCAGAAGTATGTCCCTTCTTCAAGGGGAATACGCTTTTTGTATTCAAGGCAGGTTCATGGATAATACAGCAGAAACGCAGTTTTCCGGATTTTCCAATGGAGGTTTGCCCGATCCCTTCGCCTATGGGCGTATCCGGAAAGTTTTCTCTGGTTAGCTCCGTTGGCGTGGGAATTGTGAATGAATCCGCAAAAGTCAGCAACGCATCCAATACCGCCTGGGATTTCATAAGGCACCTCACATGCGGTGCTGATTCCCAGCGCAGGCTGGTTAGCAATTATTTCGGAATTTCAATAAACAGGGAAGTGTTTTCCGAGCAGAAGACGCAGAAGGAATACATCCCCTTCATCCAGGCGCTGGGCACCGGCACAATGCGCTGCGACCATCCTGTCCAGCATGGGATACTGAAGATCATGAGGATCTACTTTGACAAGGCATTAAAGGGAGAGATCACGATAGACGAGGCGGTATCACGGATCAAGGAGATTGGTGGCATACAGGTGGAGATAGAAAATGACCGGAGCCTGGTTTGAACATCTTAGGAGATGAAATTTGAAATTAGAAATTAGAAATTCGGGAATTGAGATTCATGATCCTGGATTCTGGATTCAGGATGCTGGACTTATTTTTCGGAATGCAAACATCAGGACTTCTCCTAATCTCCAATTTCCAATTTCCAATTTCAAACATCCAGTATCTAGCATCCCTGGCCGACCTGAATTTCGGTTCGGGCACGGCCGGCATTTAGCATCGGCATTTACTCTTATTGAGCTTTTAGTCGTCATCGCCATCATCGCGATCCTTGCTGCCATGCTTCTGCCGGCACTGCAGAACGCAAAGGAGAAAGCCCGGGAGTCGGTGTGCACTGCGAACCTGAAGCAGCTCCATCTGAGCTTCATGCTGTATGTTGACGACCATCATTTCTTCATGAACCAGAGTGATCCCCAATGGAGTGAAGGCCTGGATGACAACGGATACACTCCTGTTCCGGCAGATCCGGCACATGTCAATCCCCGCGACTACCGGTTGCAGTGCCCGACTTTCCTAAACAGGAAAATGCTCGGGCGTTCCTATCTCTACAACGGACTTGGCTCGGCAGGAATATCAGGCAGGGTGATCGACAAGATCTATCCCCAGACGGTGATCCTTACAGAACCGAGTGAAAACTGGTCGTGGGCATATACATGGAATGGTAATCTGCCATATGGGACCCAGCCGCGGATTTCCCTTGGAACACATGGCAGGCTTGGAGTGAATACCATGTTCCTCGATGGTCATGTAGAGCTGATCTCAAGTCCGAACTTCACTCATTCAATGTTCACTGGAAACAAGGATTGATCAATAATAAGGGAGGCTTATGAATATGCGGAAATGTGCAGTGGTGTTGGCAGGTATTTCAATGATTGTGTCTATGCTGTTCCCTGTGATTGCAGACGATTCCTCCGGGAAACCTTGTCCACGCTGTGGAAGCAAGGACTGCGAATACATGGTCGGTGTCAACTGGGCGGGAGCGGAGTTCGCATCCGGTACACTGCCTGGCGTCGAGGGAAAAAATTTCGGATGGCCGACTGCGGAAAGCTTGGACTATTGGAAATCAAAAGGTGTGCGCCTGATCCGCCTTCCATTCCTATGGGAACGCCTTCAGCCTGAACTTAAAAAAGATTTCGACAAGGCATACTGCGACTCACTTAAGAATTCCGTCAAACTGATCCGTGACCGTAACATGCTTGTCATCCTCGACGTACACAATTACGCCAAATACAGGAAAAATTTAATAGGGAGCAATGAGGTTCCGGTTGATGCTTTTGCGGATCTCTGGCGCCGTCTTGCCGAAATATTCAACGGTGATACGGCCGTCTGGGGATATGGTCTGATGAACGAACCAGGCAAATGTGACTGGGCGCAGGTCGTACAGGCCGCGATAGACGCGATTCGCCCGATTGACAAGAAGACCCGGATATTCGTCGCCAACGATTATGCCGGATGGTCAGCCACACGCGCAAAGGGTGATCTGGCAGAATTCATCGAGAAAAGCATCAGGATACCGGATCCATCCGTCTTAAAAGATCCTTCAAATATGTTGCGTTTTGAACTCCATACATACTTCGATCATGACAATAGCGGTACATACAAGAATACCTATGAAAAGGAGATCGCCCGTAAGGATGGACCGGAAGTCCGAGTAGGACCCAATACCGGTGTAGATCGAATCAAACCGTTCGTAGAATGGCTGAAGAAGCACAAGGTGAAGGGGCATCTCGGTGAATACAGCATCCCTGCAAATCCAGGTGTGGACGAACGTTGGATGGAGACTCTCGATAAGACAGCCGCCTATATGGAGGAAAACTGCCTGCCAAGCACTTACTGGGCTGCAGGTACATGTTGGACTCCGGGCAAGGACTGGGTCATAGAGCCTACTGGATGGAAGGACCCGGCTGACCGTACTGCAATGAAAGACCGTCCTCAGTTAAAAATCCTTCAGAAATACATGAGGAAAGCGGTGGATGGCAAATAAATTGAAGTTCACGCTCATTGAACTCTTGGTGGTGATTGCGATTATCGCAATACTTATCTGCCTTCTTCTGCCAGCTCTCAATCAGGCAAAGGAGAAGGCGCGTCAGGCCGTCTGTACCAGCAACCTCAGGCAGATACACACCGGTTTCATGCTCTATATAATGGACCACCAGGTTTTCATGGGACAGGACTTTCCGCAGTGGACTGAAGGGCTCGATTCCGGACAATATACTGGCGCACCAACCGATCCCGCATCCGTAAATCCAAGGGACTATCGCTTGCAATGTCCAACTTTCCTTATCCGCAGGATGCTTGGACGTTCCTATCTCTACAATGCAGCAGGCGGCGGGATCCAGGGGAGGGGAATTGAGACGATCTATGCCCAGACAATTGTTCTCACTGAACCGCTCAATAACTGGAGCTGGGCATATACCTGGAATGGACATCTTCCTTACGGAGTTCAACCGCAGATTTCACGAGGAACACATGGCAAGCTTGGGGTGAATGCACTTTTTGTCGACGGACATATCGAACTCATCCAGAGTCCTGATCTCACTCATTCTATGTTCACCGCAGCAAAAGATTGACTGGAAAATCTACTTCAACTGTTCCCTGAGCCAGCCTGGGCGGTTCGTTGTGATGCCGTCGACTCCAAACGAAACGAGTTTCTTTGCTGTCTCAACATCGTCCACCGTCCATACATAGAATTTCAATCCGGCATCCTTGAACTTCTTTACAAGGGCTGCGTCTATGATTGGATCCGCTCCTACATCAACTCCATCGAGCTTCATTTCCTTGACCTTGGAGATTAGTTCGTCCACTGTCATTACTTTATCGCTGCCTTTATCCGGTTTCCATTCGTAAAGAAGAAGCACATCGTGCTCGGGGAATTTCTGCTTGGCCTTTGTGGCGACTTCGGGATAAAAGGTGATTATTGGCAGTTGCTGAGGCTTTTTACCTGACGATTTGATTACCTGTTCCATTTCAGAAAACGCTTCAACCCCGCATTTCACCTCAATGAAGAACTTCTTGCCTTCAGGCATGGTAGCCAACGCTTCTGCGAGAGTTGGGATCTTCTCTCCTTTCCACGGCATTCCTTTCCAGGAGCCGGCGTCCAGTGCCCGGAGTTCTGCGAATGTCTGCTCGGAAACTTTCTTGTCAATACTGGCAATACGCTTTGTGCCGGTGTCGTGTATGACGACAATCCTGCCATCGCTGCTTAGTCTTATGTCCAGTTCACAAGCGTCTGCCTTCTGCTCCCATCCGAGTTTGAAAGAGGAGACAGTGTTCTCCGGCGCATCGTGCGATGAACCCCGGTGTGCAACGATCTCGACCGCGGAAGCGGTCAATCCGCAGGATAACAATGACATGAGAGATATGATTTTCATAATGTGCGTATAATAGTCTTGAGCAGATAAAGAATCAAGGCAGATACGCACCATGCTTCCTCAGGCGCTTCCTCAGGAGATCCGTATCTACGGCATGCACATCCGGTTTCTTCGACTTCATCGCCATTGCTGCCGCAAGACCTGCAGCTTCGCCCATGACAAGGCATACTGGCATCACGCGTACGCTTCCCTGTACTGTCTGGTCGCATGATACTGACCTTCCAGCGACAAGGACGTTCTTGAGACCCTTGGGAGTCAGGATGCGATAAGGTATGCCATGAGATTCACCCGGCTTGTACCTCTTTGCAGGATCGGATTCCATCTTCAGCCAGTCCTTGTGCGTCATCGCAGTCTTCGAACTCTTGTTGTGGACATCGATGTAGTAGCAGTTTCTGCCGATCTCGTCAGGGAAGTTCTTTCTTTTTATGAAATCATCGTAGGTGAGGACATAGTCGCCGATGATCCTGCGGGATTCGCGGATCCCCATCAGTGAACCGGTCGCGACTAGATGTGAGTCTCCGAATGCAGCCGGACTGTACTCCGCAAGCGCGTCCCGGAAATTCGAAGCTATCTTGCGCCCGAGGATCATCGCCTTGGAAAGATCCTCGGGTTTCGTGCTGTCGACATTGAAGAGGTGTCCAGCATTGAAACCTACAGTTCCAGGTCCTGTTGGACAGTTGCAGATGTGGAAGTCGGGGATATAAGGATATTTCTTCGATTTTAGAATATCATAGATCGGGCTTTTCGGATTTGCGCAGAACAGATTCTCCCCATGCTTGTAGGCGTAGTAGTCAACGTTGCTTATCATGAAGCAGTGTGTCGCTGGCATCAGACCTTTGCCTTTCTTGTCCCCCTTCTGGAATTTCGCTCCGGCCCAGGCCGACAAGTCAGCATCGCCTGTGCAGTCAATGAAAACCTTTGCACGATACGCAGAAAGTCCTTCCTTGTTCGTTACAACTATTTCGGTGACTTTTCCTTTCTCGGTCCTTACTCCTGAAAGCATCGTGTGGAAAAGTATCTTTGCGCCGGCTTCAGTCACAAGATCATCATAGACGCGTTTCAGGAGTTCTGCATCTATCGGCACCCAGTCCATTGCCTTCTTGTCGACGTGGAGCATTCCGGCCTTTGTTGCATTGAAGACTTTTTCCGCCAGACCGCGGTAGATGATCTTTTCCTTGTCGGAGAACGGACACCAGCACGGGACAAGACCGTTCGTTCCCATCCCGCCAAGGCATCCCGTCGCCTCGATCAGCAGTGTCTTAGCACCTTCACGGGCAGAGGCTGCAGCCGCGGTACATCCTGCAGGACCGCCTCCGACGACAATTACATCCCAGCCGGAATTGACCGGGATATCGGCGTTAAACTTCATTTTCATTTATTGGTTCCTTTATAAATATTTTAACCACAGAACACACAGACAACACAGAAAATAGATATTATTTTATTCATTAATTCGATGTTCAAAGTTCGATGTTGGATGTTCGACGTTCATTATTCCACAAGAATAAGATCCCCTACCATGTCCACCTGTTTCAGATGTACACCGCCGAAAAATCCCATGAAGGACTTCCTTCCGGAACCGTCATCTTCGTTTATGATCGTCGCAAGCCCGAGATCCTTTCCAGCACCCGGTTTGAACGGAGCGAGATGAGACCAGGGGATCGCGATCTCATAGTTCAGCACATTCTTATTCTTTTCATCTGTTGAAATTGCAAACTTTATGTCTTTGGTATCTCCGAGCTTTATTGCCTGGTCTGCAACCGAATAGATCCACATCTGCGGACCTTTCTTCCCTATAGCCACCCCGTATTCATATTTGCCGGGCTTGCTGTCGGAGTCGCGATACGGATCGATCATTATCTGCAGACCGTCCTGGTTCCATATGGAAGCATCCTCGTTCACGAAGCTCATTACGTCGTCTGTGACCTTCATGCCGATATAAAGACATTTGTCATCCCAGAGGAAACGGACCTCGGCGGAAAGATCCTCAGGACCGTCCCATTCGTTCGACTTGTCAACCCTCTTGAGGAGGGTGTAGTTGGACTTCTGGTCAACCTTTATCATTTCAGCCTGTCCCCAGACTCCCTCATCCATCTTTCCATCCACGGCAGGAGCCTTTGCGGTCCTGCGGACTGGGATGAAGCCGGACACAAAACGTTCCTGTTCGAGAATATTCCCCTCCGAATCCTTCAATGTCGTCTTCAGCTTGTACAGAGTGAACGTATCTATGCCATCCAAAGCCAGTTCAATCTTTTTCTCGGCACCTTTTTCAAGCGTCTCCTCTCCTTCGGAGGTGCTTGAAAGCACTGCCTTGACAGGTTCCGGAGCGCCAAGATTATATTTCCCATCCTTCAGAGGGAATTCATTCTTCATTTCAATCTTCCAGGACATCTTTTCCTTTGCAGTTCCATTGTTCCTGAGCACGAGGGCAATTATACCCTTGCCTTTCTCCTTTGACGGCATCGGAGAGACAGATGCACTGACACGGCTGCTTATCTTTACAGGCAGGACGATTTCGGAGGAATTTCCGCCTTTAATCATTATCCTGCCTTCACGCGCCTCGGTATCGCGTGGAGCTCCAAGAACGCAGTCTACCGTGCTTCCGGAGGCATCTGCGAATTTCGCAGTCCATCCGAAGGGTACTATCGCTTTGAGAGAATCCGCCTTGACCTTGTCCAGGCGGATGGAGAACTGTGCGCTTCCTCCCTTGACTATTTCCGGAGCCGGAGAGGCGATGGCAAAGGAAGGCGTTCCGAGTTTTTCTGCAAGTGCCGGCTTGTCCTGCTTATAGAGCACAAGCACTGTTTCCGGGCTGGCGGTTATGGTTATTCCGCCGTCGACAGGGACAAGCTCCGAGCTTGAACCATCAATGTAGATGACTTTTGCCGATGAGACTCCTTGAAGGGGTAGCATGACTTCTGCTCGACCTTTCTCCTTCCAGAGGATCTGCAGACAGTTGTTGTCGCTGTCCTTGAATAGGAAGGCGGAAATGTCGTCGTAATGCTTCTCCTCTGCAAATTTCTTCACGCATATCGAATTCACCATGCTGTAATAGGTAATGGCATCGAGTTTCGGATTATAGAGGCTGTATTTGCAGTCGAAGACGTTATGGGCGTCACCGAATGTTCCGCGCGCGCCTCCCTTCGGATCCGGATAGTTTATCCCGAACCAGGAGATCTTTTCGCCTCCCTCAGCGAAGAAGGATGCGAACTTCTTGACAAGGTCGGATGCGACCGCAAGCCTCGGCATTCCCTGGCTGTTCAATCCTATTTCCGTCGAGTAGATCGGCTTGACAGCATTATATTTCTTCATCAGCTCCTTATACTGCCGGATGACCGTGCGGATGGTCTCGTATGAACCGTAGACATGGAAATCGTATATGTCGAGATAGTTCTGGTATCCTTCCTTGAAATAATTTTCATTCGGTTCGACGGCTGTGGAGATAGCGGGAATATCCTTGTTGAAGGCCTTGATTGTCTCGTATACCGCCTTGTAGGCAGCAACATTCAGCTTGACCTGCTCAATATCGCCGTGCGGCTCATTGCCGAGACAGACATATCCAATTCCTTTGCCTGCGAAATTCGTGAGGAACTCCTTCATGCCTTCACGCAAGGATTGGTCGGTATATTCCTTATTGCCTCTTTCAACTGCACTCGCTCTGGACATGACCACCCATTTTGCTCCAAGTTGCTGGCAGAGATCGGCATTGTTGGCGACAGGCTTATAGGGTGGTGTGGCACTTATGCTCGACCACAGGCCAATGACCCTTATCCCTATCCTGTCGGAAAGGGTGTAATATTCCTTTACGCGGTTGTCCCAGTTCCTACTGAGGAATGGAATCTCCTCCGGCTTGTATTTCTTTGTCACAGCCTCAGGGAGCCGTGCAAATCCTGAAAACTCCTTATATTCGACTCCTGTATCCAGCGGAAATTTAACATGCAGTTCATAGTATTTTCCTATCTCGGGATTGAGGGAGCTCAGATCCAGATCGGCCTTGTAGATGAACTTCTTGTCCTTCGAGCCTTCCTTGTTGAATTTCAGGCTCTGGGGTGCCGCCAGTTCCTCTCCCCAGTAGTCGCGTACCGAACAGGTGGCTGTCTCTTCTTTTTCACTTAATACCTTTACGGCTTCGACTGTGATATGGAAAAGCACCTTGTCCTTCGGGAGGAAAAGATTTCCCGGTGAATCGCTGGAGATCCTGACGGCTTCGATGGTCTTCGGCACGGTCTTCCCGCTTGAGGTGAATGCTATCTCATCGATGTCCATGCTTCCCCAGGTCTTCTTCAGCGAGATCTGCATCCTCGCCTTGTCAGTATCCGTCGGAGCCTGTAAGGTCTTCTTGAAAGTGGTCCACGGACTGTTTCCCGTCTGTATCAGCGCCTCCTTCTTTTCAAGGACTTTTCCACTGTTGTTCAGGAATTCGATGAAGATCGCACCTTGGTAGGAGTTGTCAGGGGAGTTGAGTTCCGACTTGACGGCACCTGAGATCTCGCATTCGCCTTCCTTGGCTTCAAAGAGGTTGCTTGTGACAGAACACTCCTCGTTACCCTTGTCGACACCACGCTCAAAGTGGAGGCAGGATGTGCCCTTGTATGGATTGTTCTTTGACAAAGTTCCCGCACCAGTTCCTTTCACCTCCCATTTCTTTGCGAAATTCGCAGCGTTCTCAAAGTCCTCAATGAAGGCTCCTTTCTCGACAAGGACTGCCTTATCACCTTCGACCTTTACATCTGAGAGCCAGAGCGAACCGACGGGATTGTCCTTCGGCAGGGCAGACTTTGTCAGTAGAAAGATCACATCCTTGAGTGGGCCTTTCCACTTGGTGCTCTTGTCCTTCTCCTTGCCCCAGGCCTGGTATTTGGCGATTATGTTGAGTGCGTCAGGAGTTCCCATCTTCGCGAAGAAATCCGCGATCGGGAAGTTCACGAGCTGCCAGTCGTCTGTCTTCTTGATCTTCAATTCGATCTGGTGGCAGGTGTCGCCTTCATCAATCAACCTCATCTTCAGAATGTCCGTACCAGGATATTTAAGCATGAATGAAAGGTTCTTGACATCTATTTCCACTGGAATCTTCCTGCTGGTCTGGACATATCCGCCGCCTGCGGTGAAATCCGCATCGAGCCTGAGTGCAGGTTTACCATCTTTTGATGCAGTTTCATCCACCGAGACCTTGCCGGTCGCACCCTTGAATTCCGGACCGTTCCCAAAACCCCAGCTCAGCTTCTTTTCACCGGGTGTGAAAAGCTGGGCTTCCTCAGAGAACAGGACAGATCCATAGAAAATAAGCAAAGACAATGTCAACAACGATTTCATTTCAATTTCCTTCCAATTATTTTTTCAACGTCACATATTGCGGAGCACCGGTGAGCTTCAGGGTGATCTTCCCATCCGCAGCTTTCACAGTTGACTCCTTGCCCATCAGATCGCAGACAGGCAAATCTCCGGATTCCTGGACAGGTACCGCCAGATCGTGATTCTTGGCCTTGTCAGGGGAATCCTTGAGAGGTGGAGAGGTCCACGCTACAAGTTTCCGAGCCCCGGCCTTGTTCTCGAAAAGCAGGATGTAATCAAGATCTGAAGAGGTTTTTATTCTTTCTTTGAAGGAATAACCATTGAGTTGCCTAATCATGTTTTGGCAGGCGTAGTAGGCAGGACGCTTCTTGTCCTTGTTTGCGATCGCGAACTCCTCTCCGCCCCATTCATACCAACTGCTCAAGTGGATATCGTTCATAAGGTCTATCATGTATTGGCGAACGATATGCCAGGCCTGATATTGGAACGCCATTCCCTCAGGACCTCCGGCCCATCCTTCGCTTTCCGGATTTCCCTCCCAGCTCTTCGTCTTTGCAACAGCAAAACCCCTTTCAGTATTCAACATCGGGAAGTCCCTGGGGGCCCCATATTTCTCCATGATGCTGCGCATCCTGGCGTAACCTGCCGTATATTCCTCGGGGCTCTTGAGCCCGTAAGGATGGACGGACCATCCGCTGATCCCGGTCTTATACATTCCCTTGGAAAAACAGGAGTCGGTCCAGTTGAAGGATGGATCCCAGAAACATGACACTGAACCAGCGACCACCAGGCAATCTGGATCCGCTGCGCGCATTGTCTTCACGGTCTCCTTTACAAGGGCGGTATATTCCTCGGCGAATTCAGGAGAATTGTGGTTTCCGTCCTTGCGCCAGAAGGTTCTGACATTTGGTTCGTTCCATATCTCATAGATTATTCCACGCCCTTTGAAGTGTCCTGCAAGTGCGGCTGCGAAATTCGCATATCCCTTCCTTCCCTCATCGGTCTGGATCCCCCCTTGTTTTTTAGGCAGCTTGCAGTCATAGAGCTTGTTGTCTCCGAAGAGGCATGCAAGGACCCGGATGCCGTTGTCATCGCAGTCCTTCAGGATACGATCATATTCTGTGAAGTCATATTTGCCCTTTTCCTTCTCGACTCCGCTCCAGTAGAATCCACGCCTGATGAATTTTGCACCGAGTTCCCCGATCTCCTTTATGTCCTCGGTAGTTGAGCATTTAGGTTTCGTCTGCATGCCAAGATTCATCGGAACGATCATCTCCGGGAATTTCTTCAGCTGATCGGCGTTTGGCTTCATTTCAGTTTCCACTTTGGGTTTCTCCTGTTCTACTGGCTTGGGAGGTTCCTGTTTTGCCGGTTGTGCCGGCTCCTTTGGTTTTTCAATTTCGACAGGCTGCGGTTTTGGGGTAGTGGACTGCTGGATTGCAGACTCGGTGCATCCGCCGAGAAACAAAGCCGTCAAGATACTAAGAACTGCTATACTGCGCATTTATAAACTCCTTCGTGTTTATCGGTTCCCAAAGTATGTCGGGTTTTAACCCGACAAATAATTGGCGGTTTAAAAACCGCCATACTCTCATATTATTTTATTTTGCCGGAAATAGCTTTTGCAAAGCGCTTCCCGAGCTCATCGTATCCTTTTGCATTGAAATGGAGGTTTGAACGGCCGCCTCCGCTCAGATCCTTTGTCTGGACCAGTACTGAATTCCTGTCCTCTTTCGTGTAAGCTGCGATTCCGGCAAATACTCCGTCGCTGGATTTTGCAGGTTCGGCGATTACTGCCAGCATCTCCTGACTGCCACAGTCCTTCCGCACGTTGGTGACAAGGCGTGCTAGATTGTCCTTGTAGATGGCGGAAGTGTCATCGAAAGCGTCTGTTTCACCCTGCAGCCATAGAAATGCAAGCATCTTCGCCTCGGGATGGAGCTTGCGGATCGAGGCGATCTGTGCCTGAAGAGGCTTGTAGAGGTTTCCTATTCCCCATTTGTATTTCTCGGCCACTTCCTTCGGAGTGTAATCAGGAACCCACTGGGAAAGGGCGGAGCCTCCTACGGCATTGTGCAGTATTATGAACTTGTCCTTGGGATTAGCTTTGGCGATTTCCTGGGCGAAACGTGGGACAGGACCATATTTTTTCCTGCCCTCATCAAATGATTTTTTAGGCTCAATAGTTCCGGGATCAGCGGATTTCGGATCGGGACAGTAATAAATGATATTTGAAGGCATCTTCCGCAGTTCGTCAGGCATCTCCTCGATCTTCGCAACTCCCGCCATGTTGGACTGTCCGGAACAGATTATTATATAGTCTGCTGCAGCGGCATTTGAAGGGAGGGTCAATATGAGTAAAAGCATCAGTCCCGCTGTAAACAGGGAAACTATTAGGATTTTTCTGTTTTCGAATAATAACAACAAGTCATTCAGTTTTTCCATATAGATGCCTTTTAATTACGGGGTAGTATAAGCTCCTGTGCGATAGTTGTATCCTAATCCGTTCTTCAGGATATATGCGTATATGCCATACGGGGGTGTGTCCGATGTCACATGATACTTGCCTTGGTTTGCCAGTTCATTCATATCTGATGGATGTTGAGGTGCCACATGGCCATCCACAAAGAGAATGTTGCAACCATTTGGATGTACTACCCAGAGCCCCGCCGGCTTGTAGGTGGCCTGTCCACCGGCATTGGTGTCACGGCCGTTAAATGACCAGTAGCCGGTTCCGCTTTTATCGCGGGAACAACCAACTAGGGCTGTTCTTGCCGGTTCCGGACATAACCCAGGCACGTAGTAGGGCCATGACGCCTGTCCACCATAGGCGGTATCGTCGGGGAACGAATCACCGTCGAACATCCATTTGGAGTCGGCTGCCGTAGACCAGGACTTGCTGTCATACATGGCATAATATCCGCTCTTGACATTCTTGGAACATCTGAGTACTACTTCATCCTTACCCGATTTGTAACCGCTTCCTACATAGTCTTCGGCCCATCTTCCGTTTATGAAGTAGTACCAGAAATGCCGGTAGCTGGATGGATAACTGGAGGATGCGCAGCCGAAGATGACACCCTGAAAGTCGATGGCATATAAGTTCAATGCGAGGCTTACCTGTTTCTGGTTGCTCAGGCACGCTGTCTGGTAGCCGTATTCCTTTGCCCGTTGAAGTGCAGGCAGGAGCAATGCAATGAGAACTGCGATAATCGCAATTACTAC
>CAZRKP010000025.1:0-61910 GCA_964600895.1 uncultured Victivallis sp. | reverse complement strand
TTGTATACCATCAGCGAGCAAAGAAGGGAAATAACTACAATGTGAGCAATGAAAGAGATGACTGGTCCGGTAAGATGCGCCTTGATATCCTCAAAGGTTATCTTCTGGGCCGCCATGATCTCTTCATAGGAAGGACCGCTCAGGAGCTGAGGATCAATCTGCTGTTCCTGCGGAACCTGATCCATCATCTGCTGCTGATCATCAGGTAATTGCTGATATTCCTGGTTCATAGTATTTACCCTCCTAAATATTTTTCTCTTTACCAATAATATTAATGCGCATTAACAAATGTCAAACAAATATGATAATATTATTAAATATTATTAATATATACTAATATATTTATGTATTATCATATAAACCCATCACTGCAAGTTCAGCATGCCCATCGCCGCCGGAGAAATGTGTGGGCATCCGAACTGGACAGGCGCCCAGTTCATATGCACAAGATCCCTTTTACCGGTCTTCGAATTTGGCTGGTGGTCATATCGCATGAAGTTAGCGCGAAGTTCACATGGTTCGAGCTTATCCTTCCCCTTGGCCTTCCTTTTCATGATATGCTTTGCCGGAATCGCGATTTCACAGTTCCAGCCTTTTTCAGTCCGCACAGTCGCAGTCTTGAGTCCATCCATGTTCCACTCCGTAAAGACCCATCTGTCGGACTTGCAGAAATCCTCGGTGAACCTCATCTGTTCAGTATATCTTGGTTCATCAGTGGCAAGATGCATGATGTCGAAGATAACATTATTGGGACTCACCTGGACTTCGAAGTACTGCCTGCCATCTCCTTTGGGATCGATGAAGACCTCGCATACATCCTCCTGATACAGGAGACTGTCGCGTTCAGTCATGGTTGCAACAATGTCGTTATCAGTGCACTCATATGCGACATAAAGATAGTTCTCATCCCAGAGCAACCTGATCGTTGTCGGAACTTTGTCGATCTTCTCCTGGTATTTCCCTCCCCTGCATGGCCTAAGCCCATTTATCACTGCGGCCTTTGCCCAGGCGGGGTCATCGAGTTTCCCGTCTATTTGAGGAGCCGTGTCGGCTTTCGGAACATTCAGTGATGGCAATCCTGAATTATCTTTCAATTCGACAGAGGAACAGGATGTCAGCAGCAGGCTTCCGATTATCAATGAGAGCAACTTATTCAAAATGTACCTCCTTATTTTGCCGACTCCAGGACAAGAGTCGCATGTCTTGCAAGCGGTCCTCTCAAATCCTGTGAATACTGTATAAGTATCTTCTTCCCGATTCCATCCTTGTCCCCGAGATTGTAAAGCGCTCTTGCCAGAATCAGCTCCCGGAGGGCTTCAGACCTGTCAAGATCCTTCTGAACTGATTCCGGAGTCTCCAGCATCGCATGTCCGGAGATTCCGGGCATTGCAAGTTTCTCGGCTATCATCCCTGCGGCTGAGCGATCACCGATCCTCTCAAGCGCCATTGCCGTGGAACGGAAATGTGAGAACTCGGATTCGGGGGTCAGCTCCTTCATCCTTGCGAGAATCGCAGGTACTGCCCTCTTGTCCTTCGTCATTCCAAGCGCGACCACTATTGTGTCCATCTGGCTGAAACTCGGACCGAACTGTCCCATGCCCTTGAAGTTCCAGCCCTTGTCCCAGGAGCCCTTGCCAAGTTCAGCTGTCAATATGTCTATGCCTGAGGCATCACCCATTGCACCGAGAAGCTGGGCATACATGAGCTTGTCCTTCTCGCTGCTGACCGACTTAAGATTCCTCTTCAGGACAGGGATCGACTTTTCCGGACATGAGAGAATCAGAGGTATTGCATCAGTTCCCGAAAGATTCTTGGCGGCTGCAGCTATCCTATTCACATCGGGGTTAGGAGAATCATTTTCTGTCAGGATGTCAGGTGAAAGATTCTTTTTTTCTAGCAGCTCCTGCTGGAGCTGCCGGACATCTATCTTCCTTGTCATTCCATTGAGCTTTGTCGCCATTGCCGCCGCAATGCCTGCAGCGTATCCAAGGTTCTGCATGTCAGGCTGCATACGTATCGGAGGCATCGCATCACGGTGTGCGCTGATGCCGAGTCCGGTCACAAGGATCCCGTCAATGCCTTTCGGGAGCAGGCATCTGTATGGGACATTTGCGGAAATCTTTTTCTTGTCAGGAGACTTGAGATAGAAGACCGAGTCGACCGTGTAGCCATGGGTGTCGAAAGTGCTGCTCGCCTGTACAATCGTATCGTCATATGTCCGCTGGTTCATCAGGTCGAGTGGAGTCAGGACATAATCGCCGACAATCCTGCGTCTTTCCCTGGTGTCGAGGAGCTGTCCGAGATCGAATCCCCGTGACATCTTCTTCGCAAGCAGGAAAGCGTTCATCACATCCACCATGTCTGTTTCATCGGAAAAGAGATAGTCGCTGTTTGAATAAGTTGCTCCGAGGGCGCGTCCTGGAAGCCCTGCTCCCTGCACGGCGATGTCAGTCCCGTCAATGAACATGTAGGAAGCACCTGATGCGATTGCAATATCTGAATTTCCAGTAGAATCGATGACGACCTTGGCAAGGACAACTCCCCGCCCCCGCGGTGTTGCGACAACCACTCCTTTTACCTGGTTGTTCTCGACGAAGGCGCCGCAACCGAGCGTGTTGAACCATATATCTGCACCAGCCTTTACAAGCTCACGCCTGAACCATTCTGTCCTGCGGACCAGCGATGTCCCTCCGGGAGACTCTTTCACCCCGGCATCCAGTTCCGATGTGAATCCAACCTTGTTCCCATAAAAATATTTATTTATCATGCCCATCGTAGTCACACCACCAAGCTCAGGAAGATATTCAATGACAAGCGTACGGCTTCCTTTCCTGGCTGCAGAGATTCCTGCAGGAGCACCGCTTGTCCCGCCACCGACGACCACGACGTCGTATTCACCAAGAACAGGAATGCTGCGAGCTTCCTGCGTCAGAGATGAAGTGACTTTCTGATAAGGCCTGATCCCGTGGAGAGGTTCCCTGATTTCGCCTTTTACGCTTGATGCAATCCTGGCTCCTTCGATCCTGCAGCCTTTCGGCGCCGGAAGATTTTGCGCCATTTCAGCGGCTGATACGCCTATCCTGTTCCCGAACTCCATCATCGCGACAGGATGTGACAGTTTAATTGCACTCTCGCGAGGAATATCACCAAGAGGACTCAGGACGAAAAGCCTGTCAACACCTTCCGGAATAAAGGATTCGATTTGAATTTTTCCTGCCCCATCCCAAGCCTGCATTGTGGGCTTGCGGGAAATCAGATGGTTTTGTGGAATTTCAAAGATTGACTCTGAACCATATTGGAAATCACCCAGGTTGGTCATGTCTCGCGCCGTCTGTTCAGCCTTTGAAAGTGACTGGAAACTTTCATCAGGAACATCCATCTTCAACTGATATTCCACAACGAATGCCTGCTGCGACACGGCTCCAGCTTTCTTATCAGGTTGTCCGCTTCCCACTGGAAAGGAAAAATCCAGCTGCCGCACCTGCACCCCGTCCTTCACATCCTTTCCGCCTCCTATCGTCACACGGCTGAAGGAATGCTTTCCGGATGGATACGGAGTGAACTTCGCTCCTGCAAGACGCGCGACAAGCCCATAGTCAGTAGCATCAATGACAACCTTCGCGATCACAGCTTGGCGTCCGGCTCGGTTCACCATGATCGCTCCGCATGGCTTTCCCCCGGAATCCTTCAGGACGTCGCAGGGCATGCAGCTGTATAGGAACTTCACTTTTGAATCGATCAGCGCCTGGTCAAGAGACTTCTTTATCTTCATCGGAGTGGCAATGCGATCATCGCTGAAAATGGACTTCGCCAGACCTGAAGAAGCTGTTTCATCCTTCTCAAGCCATATCCGCAGGGATGCGCAGATGTCCTCGCCAAGATACGGACGCGGAGCCATGAGGAAGACAGAAGCGCCCTTGTCCGCCGCCGCCACCGCCGCACTTACCGCTCCGGTGCTTCCGCCTATTACCAGCACATCAACCTGATAAGCGACCGGAATCTGGCGTTCGGACTCGACAACAACCAGCTCTCCCGCAAAGCAAAAGTGCATAAGGCTGAATAAGGCAATATGTAGGAGGATTGTAATTCTCATGATCTATTATAATACCTGATTAGCGACTTAAAAGTAATTGACGGTATTCATTTCCTTCCAGTAATTGTCTGGATTTGTCGCCGGATTATTTATACTTGTCTTCCTTATTGATCATTCCTGGAACTTTACCGTATTGAAAAGAGATGGATTCTTGTCGGCCCCGATCCCCGAAGCCCATTCGATCCAGCCCCTCCTCTCGCCGGCATCATTGTCGTTGTGCATCACGGAGAAGAGGAAATATTTCGAGTCCGGGGAAATCTCCTTGAGCTCGCTCCAGGGAATCGCGCATTCATATGTGATCTTTCCGTTTTCATTTTTGATTGCGACCTTGCAGTCCAGTGGCTTTTCCACCTTGCCGCTGTCAGGAGAAAGCCAGCACCAAACCTCGGGCCCCTTCGATGTCAATGCAAGTCCGAACTCGTACCAGTCCGGCATCTCGTTTTTGAGTCTTGGTGCAAGGGACATTTGGATCGAATCCCCGCTCCATATCTTCGAGCCCGACTCCTTCTGGCTGAACTCGTCATCAGTCATTTCCGCCGCAAAATAGAAGTTGTCCTTGTCATAACCGAGATAGAATTTTCCGCTCATGTCCTGCACGCCCTTGTAGTTCCTTATCTTCACACCCTCCCTGGGAAACAGGATTGGGGACTTGTCCTTCCAGTCATCAAGGCTGCCATCAATCTTCGGGGTGATCCTGATGCATGTCGCAGCAGGCTTCACATCTTCAACAGCTTCCTTGTCGCCACCTTGCACGAGGAATGAAATGTCGCCCCTGCCGATGATCTCATCGCCCGTCCTGAGATAGTAGTCGCAAACGGCAAGTTCCGAAACTGCTGCGATTTTCGCAAGCTTGATCGTCTCAGCCATTTTTTTTCCGGCCTCGGCCTTCAGCATCTTTGAAATCCCGCCTCCTGCAAAAATGAACTCCAACGCCTTATCGGATTTTAAATTGTCAATTTCCACACTTATTTCCGGCTGGGTACCCGATTTTATCTCACGCTTCCCGTCAATCCTTATCTGGGCGTTCTCACTTACCTTGAATACGGCCGGAAGGACATGCAGCCAGGGACCTGAGACCTTGAGCGCGTCCACTTTTTTAGATCTTATAACAAGCCACGATGCACGTATCCTGACATTTAACGAAAGCTTGAGTTTGCCATCGTGAGTTTCAAACTTGATTGGTTTAAGAGAACCATCTACAAGATCCTGGAGCTCGACTGAGGATGCTTCGAATCCGTCAGGCAATGATATTTCCGCGTCGGCGACAAAATCCTTCTTTTCCTTCTGCAGTTGGTCGAGACGCCAGAACGCGAAATACAACGAACCGTCTGTCAGCTTCTTCCAGCAGAAACGCTTCACCATATTGTCATTCACGGCAAAGACGGAATTGGCCGGGATCTTGACGAAATCGGATACATGTCCGAAGGTCCTTGCGATTTCCGAATATGCCTTGAATCCAGGCCTAACCTTCGAGGTGTCATATTCCATGAGCCCGAAATTGGGTTCGAGATCCTCGGGATCCTTGCCATCGCATTTCAAATCATACCAGTACAGCCCATTGACCGGAATCCCTTTCAGCCGGGCATCAAGAAAAACAAGAATTATGCGCGAAAGATAGTCCGCCTGCAGATCGATGCTGCTGATCCCCTGGGCCTGTTCAGGAGCGAATGCTCCCTTGCCGTTTCCGGAAGAGTACCCGAATTCCGTAAAATACAGACCGAGCTCCCTGTTGTCCTTGTTATATTTCTGGATCATGGCCCAGAAGTCCATAATCTCCGTCTCAAGCCCGTTCGGATCGAACCTGTCGCAGTGCATGTCACCACCTTCAGGTGCAAAATCCTTTCTGTAGGGATGTGTGCTTATCCCGTCTGCTCCTTCAAGCGCCCCTGCCTTGATGGCCTTCTGGAGAAATTTCACACCCGGCCCCCACCAGAGGTGCGATATGGAACCGATGACAACCGGAACATCCGGATTTTTCGACTTGAGGATTTTTGTTCCTGCCTTGCATGCTTCGGCGTAATCTTCGACTGTCCATCCCCAGAAATGCTTCAGGTTCGGTTCATTGTGCATCTCGAATCCCCTGACTGCCGGATATTTTGCCGGAAGCTCGGAGAGCCAATTGAAGAAGTCATCGAAACTGGGACGACCAGACCTGGTGAACATCGGGCAGAGAAGAACTCTGATTCCGGACTTGGAATACATCTCAAGATATTTCTCAACCTGCTTCCTGTTCCTGTCCTTGTTCTCATTCTTCTTGTCGCCTTCATCGGTGAAGAAACCCTGGTAAAGAGGTTCCCTCATGCAGCCGAATCCTCCTTCAAGCAGATATGGCAGAGTATATTCAAGACGCCAATAAGGAGCGAACTTGTCTGGCCCGTAGAAAAGATCGGTATGTATCATGTGCCCGCTGAAACCGAATATGCTGTCCTGCGGGATCTTCACTCCACTCGGAATTGGTTTTGGCGGGACAATTATCTCCTTCTCGCGGACTATCTCGACATCGTCGAGCCAGATGTCAGCGGTCTTGCCCCCATCTGTTATGTGTTGCCTTCCATTCATGATCCAGAGTTCGGTGGCTGGGAGATGGAATTTCTTGTCGTTCTTTCCGCCCCATGAACCGCCGGCCTTCTCGAAATCCTCGATCTTGACGGTCTGCCACTCCTCATTCGACTCAAGCTTCATAGGATACTGGAATATCTGTCCGCTCCTGTCCTTGAGCCGCATGTCAAACCCCTTCAGCTTCGTGGTCCTTATGCTGAATGAGAGGGATTTCATATCGGCCTTGAATTTTTTCACAGCCGCAACATATGAACCGCCCTTTGTAAAATCACCATGAATTCTCAGTGATGCAGCCCCTGACCTCATGTTTTCCTTGTCAATTGAGAGCGCACCTTCCGCCCCCTTGAACTCCCAGCCACCGTTGTATTCCCAGCCTTGCTGGTCCTTCTCGAAATCCCCTATGGAAACTTTTTCCTCTTCGGCAAGAATCTGGGTCGATATAATTGCGAATATCGCAAGAACAGCAAAAAACTTCCTCATCATGTCCTCCTTTAAGTATAAATTCCCCATCCAGGAAATTTATCAGTTGTCATCGTCGCGTCCACGCCAAAGCTTCTTCGATTCCACGTCCGACACCGAGAACGGGATATTCGCTATGTTACGCTTTTCAATATGGCCGTCAAGGAAAAGTATGCAACTTCCGTTCACATGCCTGCGGAAGTCCTGGTTCTGCTGGCATGCAAATCCCGATGCTATCAGGAGGGCGCCGGCATACTGCATTGATTCCTTTGTCTCAAAGACGAGTGCAGCCGATGCCGGAAATGTCAGGTATGTGACATTCTTGCTGAGATAGGTATGCGGATTGGTCTCCATTGTTGCGGCTGTAGTCGGCCCGTCTCCCGCACATGAAGGACATTCGCATGTTGGTTGCAGAAGCCGTGGCGCCAGCGAAAGGTTCATCCCATACCACTGTGCGGGTTTGCCCTTGTTCGCGCTGAGCCAGTTGTCGGTGCGCCCCCTTTTCCCGGGACACTTGAAGATGATATGGTTCCCGTCGAGAGGCTTGGCTGCGAATGCCGGCGCCCCCTCGCCTGACTTGTAGCCGCATAATGCATAAGGCCACCGCGTACTCATTCCGCCTGCATGATCAGGATGAGCGGCAGGTGGAGGCAGACACTGATCATAGTCTGCGGCGTAGTTTGCGAACATCGCACCGACCTGTTTCAGGTTGCTATGGCAGTTGACAAGGTATGCCGTCTCCTTCGCCATGCTCAAAGCAGGAAGTAGAAGGGCAATCAGGATCGCGATGATGGCGATAACCACGAGTAGCTCGATGATGGTGAAAAAGGATGCTGGATTCTGGATACATGTTGCTAGATTTCCATTTTTTAATTTCCCGTTTTTACATCTGGTATCCTGTATCCAGTATCCTGTATCCTGGTTAAGTATGTTCATTGCCCTCCCCTAGTTTTCCCCTTCCTTGGCTATATTTGTGCGGTGTCTATGGTTTTACACATGTCTCGCTACCTTCCCAGAGATTATAGAAACCTTCATCAGGATTGATATAATCGAAGTAGCTGTTCAGACTGCTGCCAGTCTTGGTGTCTGCATGCCCGTCGGCGTATACGAGATTCGACTTGTTGAGATGACGCGTAAAATCTCCGAGACGGCTGATCTGGAATGTCGTGGTCTTGCAGCAGATTATCGAACTGCTGCCCCTCTGCTCCGAGGCTCTTGTCTCAAACAGTAAGCCACACTTGCTCGGATCCCTGATCTTGTTGAAAGGCTTAGGGGTACAGTAATCCAACGGATTGCCGCCGGTGCTGACACTCGCATGGGCTTCCACATGCAGGATCATCATGTTCATCCCGTATATTGTCGCCGGAACGGTGTTCCATGCATCACCGACAAATCCCTTAAGGCTTGGACACTTGTAGAGCGCGGGGGTCTTGATGTCGTCCGGGTCAAGCTGTTTTCTCCAGGTTGGTGCACCTGCATTAATATTTGCTGTTGGCGGGGGCAGATAACTGTTCCAGTCTGTCATGTAGTTGTGCATGGCAAGGACGATCTGCTTCATCTGGTTTGCACACTGTATCTTGATTGCCATATAGCGCGCCTGCTGGAGGGCCGGCAGCAGAAGGGCTGCGAGGATCGCAATGATCGCAATGACAATCAACAGTTCAATGAGAGTGAATGAGGATGCTGGATGCTTGATACTTGATGCTGGATAAGATTTACTGCTTTTTGATTTCTTCTCCACCAATCGAGCATCTGGAATCGAGGATCCTGCATCATTGGAAATCTGCGGTTCAATCCTCCTCACCGAATCCCTCACTATCAGCTTCGGCTTGATGAGTTCCTTGTAGACATGTCCGTTCCCAGACCGGTTCATCTTCTTAAGAAGTATCTCTGAGGCTTTTTCTCCGATCTCACGGGTCATGTGCGAGACTGTCGTGATCGGGACATCTGTTTCAACAGGAACATTGTCGAATCCGACGACAGAATAATCCACGGGAATTGACTTGCCCTGTTTCCTGATGATCTTGTTGAAACATTCGGACATCACGTCGGTCGCGGCAAATACTGCGGTGGGTGCCTGCTTCATGAAGGAATCCGGCAGTGATGTGAATTTCGATGGATATCCGGAATCGAACTCGACCAATTTATAGACGCATGCCGGATCAAACTTCAGCCCGGCATCCTCGATCGCCTTTCTAAAACCAGCCGCTCTTGCAGCAACCCATTTCCTGTCACTCTTGAAAGTCAGATGTGCCAGGTTGCGATGCCCGTTGTCGATGAGATATTTCGTCGCCTCATAGGCTCCGCTGAAGTCGTCGATGTCGACTGTGTTGATGTCGGAGTCATTATGGTCGAGGTAACCTTCTATGACGATGCAGGGTGTTGAACTTTTCTCGAAGGCGGAGATGAACATCTCCTCATAGTATCCGCCACCGGTATAGTAGATGATGGCTCCGTAGTTGGCGGCTATTATGTCATGGATCTTGCGTTCAGCGTTCATATGGAAATGGCCGGGACTGAAGAAAACCGAGTTAAGTCCATTCTCATCAAGGCTCTTCATCACATGCAGGAAGACGTTCGCGAGCTGGCTGTATTCCTGGTCGAGGACTGATGAGAAAGGTATGCGTGAGATTATGGCGACAGTGCTGCTGTTCGGACCGAACGCCTTTGCAACCTTGCCCACGACCGGCCTTTTGTTCTTGCTGCAGACAATGAACCCCTCGTTCTCGAGTTCCAGAAAGGCCCTCTTGGCAGAATCTCTGCTTACTGACAGCATCGAACAGATGTTTCTTTCCGAAGGGAGGAATGAGCCGGACGGGAGGCGCCCGGAGGAGATCTCCTGGATGATGAAATGTTTCACCTTTTGGTAAACCGGAAACCCGTAGTTTGATATTTCCTGAATCATACCATATTACCTACCATTTGCCTTCCATTGCCAACCATTATACATTGAAAAATGATTCATGTCAAGACCTTTCCGGGAAGATTTTCTGATTATATTATTTACAAGTGCAAGCCTGAATATTTTTAAATTGACTTAGACACTTTACAACAGTAGATTTCCGAAAAAGGGAATTTCATATATGCATACCTATTTAAGGGAAATCTAAGATGGGGCTTATTCATGACAGGCTGTTCGATATTTTAATAAGAATGCTTATTCATGGGGAAATGCCTGAAAAGGCCACTCCAAAAGAAATTCGCTTATGGATGACATGTCTTTCTTCTTTATGCATTTACACGCTTTTTTTCTTTTATTTCAGCAAGCAATTAGGCCCAATGATAGATAGATTAGATAAAATAAACATCTGCCTTCCGATGATGATTATTATATCTCCAGCCGCAATTTCTTTTGGCATTTTATATTGGTTGAACGCAAGGCTGTCTATTATTATCGGCATCTTACTGACTTTTTGGTGCATTGGAGAAATAATATATAGGACAATAAATGTGTAAATATTCCATGTCTGTCAATCCTGCTTATTGAATTAGTAGATTGAATAGCGTTACTAACATGCCGATATGAAAAAGAAATTCAACATAGTGTTCGTTTTCGCCGATCAGTGGCGCTATCAGGCTACCGGTTACGCCGGCGACCAAAATGTGTCTACGCCTAACATCGATGCCTTTGCATCTCAAAGCCTAAATTTCAAAAATGCCGTCTCAGGTTGCCCGGTTTGCAGTCCGTACCGGGCCTCACTCATGACCGGCGTATATCCCAACCTTCACCGCATGATGGTCAACGACCAATGCCTGTATCGTCTCTACAAGGGCCCGTTCCTCGGGGAATGTCTTCGCAATGCCGGTTACCGCACGGCATACATCGGCAAGTGGCACATCGACGGTAACGGTCGGAACGCTTTCATACCTCCGGAACGGCGTCTCGGATTCGATTGGTGGAAAGGATTCGAGTGTTCACACGACTATCAGACATCACACTATTATTTCGGCGACAACTCACTCCCACACAGATGGGAAGGATACGACGCCGACGCGCAAACAGATGAGGCATGCCGTTACATCCACGAAGAAACAGGAAAGACTCCTTTTGCGCTGTTTCTTTCATGGGGACCGCCACACAACCCGTTTGGCACTGCACCGGCCCAGTTCGAGGAGATGTATGAGCCACGAAGGATCATGCTACCGCCAAATGTTCCCGAGTCGTCAGCAAACTAGGCCCGCAAGGATCTTGCGAGCTATTACGCACACTGCTCGGCACTTGATGCGGCCTTTGGCCGGCTCATCGACGCTCTTTCCGCAACCGGTCGGGATCGTGACACGATAGTTGTGTTCACTTCGGACCACGGAGACATGCTTGGCAGTCAGGGACATTTCCGAAAACAGAGACCCTGGGCCGAATCAATTCGTGTTCCTTTCCTCGTAAGACATCCTAACAGGACCGCACCGGGTACAGATGATACTCCGATAGATGCACCAGACCTGATGCCGACGATCCTGTCATTATGCGGAGCGCCGATTCCAGAGGGAGTACAGGGAAGAGATTTCAGCCGTACGATCCTTGATGGCAGTCCATCTGGCATAAAGGAAGCGCTCCTGGCTCTCTATCTGCCGTTTCATGAATGGAGCTATAACAACGGTGGACGTGAATACCGCGGTCTGCATGGCACCCGTTACACCTATGTCCGCACCTTGGCAGGACCGTGGCTGTTATACGACAACGTGAATGATCCATGGCAACTCCGCAATCTCATCGATGATCCGGCACAGACGGCACGGCTTGCTGAACTCGATGCCCGGCTGACAGCCCGACTCCGAGAAGTGGGAGATGATTTCATCGCTGGAAGCGAGATCATCCGGCGTGAGAATTTTGCGCTCAATGACGCTGGTGACATTGCCATTATGCCCTCGCAACTGCCGGAACCACATGAATAAACTGCAAACTTTGCGTGAATCTGCTTACGCAACACACATTAGACCGTTAAGAAGGACATTCGCTTATCTTCAGCAAAGAAAAAGAAGACAAGAAAGACGGTCTTTCTTCAATACTGGTCGGTAAGAATACTTGAAGAGGCAGCGCAGAGATGGGCAAGGGAAGCATATCCAACACCAAGCCGATGGCACCCCATGGAAATGAATTTCAGTGCCGATGCTTGATCGCGTATCCCGCCGGATGCCTTCACCATTATCCTGCCGGCTGAAGTTTCAAGCATGGCCTTTACGGCCTCATCGGTCGCACCTCCCGTGCCGAACCCAGTCGAGGTCTTTACGAAATCTGCCCTGGCATTGATTGCCGCATCAGTGCATTTGCAGATCTCATCAATAGTCAGATAGCAAGTCTCGAGTATGACCTTCAGCAGGACACCGGAACTTTTTGTAACTTCTGAAACCGCCCGGATATCATCCTCATACCGCCCCCATTCTGCGGATTTCGCAAGTGCGAAGTTCGCAACCATGTCGATCTCAGCGACACCTTTCCTGGCATACAACTCTGCCTCTGCGCGTTTAGCATCGCTCGAGTCGTTTCCATGAGGAAAGTTGAGGACGCAGCAGACAAAAGTGTCGGTGCCCTTGCACATCGTTGACGCAAGCTCAATGTCGCAGGGTCTGACACATGCTGAAAAGACCTTATATTTGAGGCATTCGTTGATAGCGGCAACAGTCTCTTTGCGGCTTGTCTCCGGCTTAAGTATCGCAGCATCAATATATCTGCTGATCATTGTCATAAGGATTACCTGTCATTTATGGCACGTTTGGACACATACAATAGCAAAGATATCGAAGTTCTCCATTAAAGACACCTTTAAATATTGATGAAGCGCATGATATTTCGTTACAGTTTCGGAGAATGTTTCGATTGTAACGGCTGAAATCCGTTTACTTGCCGTATCCAACCGAAACTGTTATTTTTGAATTCAATTCCCGCCGGTCAACCACATAATATTTGTCATTTATTTTTCAATTCCGGCTTGACTGGGGTTCCCGGGAATATATTTTATACCGTGAGCGGTTACAATGATTTTTGGGCGTACGGGCTGGATGCTTCCTCCCCCAAGAGCTCCAGCCCAATAAGCCTTCAGAGGGAGGTTAATATTATGGCAGACAGAATATCAATAGATGATATTGCGAGATTCTCAGGGGTCTCCAGGGGCACTGTCTCCAGGGCCTTCAACGAACGCAGCGATATCAGCAGGAAGACCCGGGCAAAGGTCCTCGAGATAGCCAGAAAACACAATTACTTCCCGAACAACAGCGCCAGAGGCCTTGCAAAGGGAAAAACCGAATGCATCGGCATCGTTGTACCCGACCTGAGAAATCCATTCATGCCCGAGATGATCACTGCAATAGAGAAGGCTGCAATGAAACACGGTTTCTCAGCACTTCTCGCGATCAGCGACGGCAATACCGAGATGCAGTCTTCTATCCTCACCCGCATGGCGTCCGGACAGGTCGACGGCATAATCACGACACCCTGTGAAACGTCCGAGAGCTTAAGGATGCTCAATGCGATAAATCCGAAGATCCCTGTTGTCTCTCTTAAGAATTTTGACGGCTTGAGATGTTCATCGGTTGTCTACAATGACAGGATCGGCGTCCAGCAGATGATAGAGCATCTCGTCTCGCTTGGGCATTCCAGGATCGCATTCGTATCACCTCCGCCATCAGAGGCTCGATGGACTGTTTCCGCCAGATATTCCGCTTACGATGAGATACTGGAGTCCATGAACCTAAAGTATAGGATGAACTATGAACTTTTTCCCGACACCAATCCATCAGAAATGTGGAAGCACATCGGGAAATCGATATTCGATTCCGGAAACCGGAATCCGCCGACAGCACTTCTTGCATTCGACGACATAATCGCGATACATCTCCTGAAGGCGGCTGAGGCATACGGGAAAAAGGTTCCCAGCGACATCTCGATCGCCGGATTTGATAACATATCCTTTTCCGCCATATCCAGTATCCCGTTGACCACCGTCTGCGTCAACAGGGAACGCTTAGGTGAGACTGCGATGGATCTACTGATGAGGCGGCTGAAGAAGGATATTAAGCCGGAGGAACTGCACCACATAGTCCTACTGCCCGAGTTAATGATCAGGAGTTCCACGGCGACACCGCATGTTTTGAGGAAATGATATAGGTTACAATATCTAATGCAGAATATTGAATTTCGAAGTAATATCAAATGGATATAGATCACAAATAAATTTAAGGAGCAGGCATATGAAAAGATTTTCTTCCATGATCGCGGGAATCCTTATTTTTTGCGCTTTTTCCGTGAGCGCTCAACAGTCCGGAGGCGAAGTGAAAAGGGCATACAGCGATTTCACCTCCTTCCCGTGCAAGCTCAACGAGTGGAACAAGGCCTCAGGATCCTTCAAGAATTCCAACGATGCGCCAGATGGCGCTTCCGTGAAGAGTTCGATGGAGATGACAGTCCATTTCTCCGGCAAGGGATTCGAGCACTTCGCCATCACCCCGCTCGCAGGAAACGTTCCGGGAAACTTCAAGTCGCTCTCGATGTGGGTGAAACCTGTCGACGGCAAATACACATGGTTCCTGACGTTCAAGGACAGTGGAACCTACGAAAAGGGCAAGGAACCGAAAAGGGAGTTCCATTTCAAGGCTGAAGCTGGCAAGTGGACGAAGGTTGATTTCAAGATCCCGGCAGACTGGCCGCAGCCGGTCTCAATCGCAGGATTCACGACCCACAACTGGGGCAATGACAAGACTGAAACGGATTCCACCATCAGGATATCAGGTCTAGAAGTTGTAACCGATACTTCAACTGCAAAGGATCCGAAGGCCCTATTCTCGCTCGCATGCACGACCGGCGCAGAAGCCAACGTCTTCAACGAAGGCGATCCCATGAAGTTCAGCCTTGACTTCGACAGCTGGCGTGGCAAGGAGGTAAAGGTGACGCTCTCTTATGAGATCAATGATTCAATGGGAGCGAACATTGCAAAGGAGTCAAAACCACTGTCAATAAATGGATCTCTCCATTATGAGATAGTTCCCCAGCCGAAGAAATTCGGGGTCTATGAGATCAAGATAAATGTGAAGGCCGAAGGGATGCCGGACTTCCAGAAGAACGCACATTTCGCATATCTGCCCAAGGTACAGACCTATACCGAGGCTGAGAAGATGGAGTCGCCTTATGCGCTCGTGATCCACGGTGGAATGACAGATGTGACCTACAAGGCATATGCAAAGATGGGTTTCACATGGGTACGCGACTATGCCTATTCATTCGGATGGATGAAGCGTGCAAAGGGTGACAATTCCAAATATGAAGGCTGGCCGTGGTACCAGACTATGGACAAGAAACTCAAGGAATCAGGACTTATCCTCCTCCCCTGCCTGATGGGCGTGATCAGCGACGGCACAAAGGCCGGCAACATGAAGCTCTCCAAGGAGGACAAGGCTGAGATCATCAGCATCATGACAGCATTCCCTCACTACAAGTGCTGGGAAATTGACAACGAATATGACTACGGACACGGCAAGGAGGAGGAGGCCAGGAACTGGTCATCCTACCAGGCATATCATAAGGCATTTGGTGATACCGTAAAGTTCATTGATGAAAATGCGCTCGCTGTCGAGAACGGGACTGCCGGCGTCTATCCTGAGCGAACAAAGGATTTCATCAAGGCTGGAAACTTCAACAACATCGATGTAATCAACGCACATTTCTACTGCGGCACAGATGCACCGGAACTGAACAAGATGAACTACAATGTCGGCGGGAACCTTGTTGCACCGCGTTCCCTCTTCGATACCCTCAGGGAATATAAGAATGTAGCATCATGCGATGGGAAGAAACGCCAGGCATGGATAACTGAGTTTGGCTGGGACACCCTTGCCGGGCACATTGTCTCCGAATATGAACAGGCGGCATATCTCCAGCGCGGATATATGCTCGGGATACTGGCGGGAATGGACAAGATGTTCTGGTATTGGAACATGGATACCAAGGAAAAACCGAAGCAGTTCTTCGACGGATGCGGAATCCTCGATCCGAAAGTAGAACCTAAGCCGGCTGTCGGCGCGATCGCCGCAATGGTCCATTTCATAAAACTTCCGAAGCCTCTCGGAACATGCGATCTCGGTGATAACGCGATGGGGTACGTGTTCAGGGACTCCGGAAAAATCGTCGCCGCAGTCTTCAAGATCGACAAGAACCTGCCGGACCGCGAAGTTGAGATAAAGGGTGGAAAGCTTTTCGACATGTTCGCCAATCCCCTGCCCTCAAACAAGGTGAAGCTCGCTATCGGTCCGACATGGGTCACCGGACTTGAAGAATCGAGCAGCATCTACAAGCAGACCGCATATGATCTGGAATCGAACTATTATAACAGACTGACTGCCGGAGACACCTTTACTATAAAGCTCCGCACGAACAACAATCGCAAGGAACCTATTTCTGCGAAGTTCGCACTTCAGCTTCCGAAGGGATGGACTGCCGACAAGCCGAACGGCGACATCGCGGCAAAACCCGGCGAGACCGTAGTTACCCCGATCATCATCACCGCCGATCCCAAGGAACAGTCAATCTACCAGAAGGTCCCCCTGAAAATCACTGAAGGCGGAATAGAGAAGACCTTGACGACTGAGTTCAACCTTGTTGCGGCAGGAATGCTCAAGGCGACTCCGCTTGCAGGCGTTCCGGGAGAATGCAAGACCATCCTCACTATCGGCAACAATTCCACGCTCCCGAAATCATTCATCATAAAAGCTGAAGTTCCGAAGAGCTGGAAGATATCTCCCACTGAGATTGAGATAAAGGACATGCCCGGTTCACAGGTGGAGAAGAAGGAATTTACCGTCACATGGAACACTACCTGGAACAAGGACGAGAAGGCGAAGTTCCACCTTCTCCTGCCTGATGGCAGGGAGATTGCAGAGGCGAACATCCTGCCTCCTGCAATGGCTCTTCCTGAGATTACAAAGCCCATACAGTTCAACGGTGATCTGAAGAACTGGCCTGCGGAATGCAAGCTGCCTGACTGGCTGCTTGGTTCCACATCACCCAACCACGGTACTGAAGTATATGCTGGCTATTCCAAGGATGGCATCTACATGGCTGTAAACGTCAAGGAGTCAAAGGTGGCGGAAGATGATCCGAGATCCTTCTGGGCACAGGACTGCATTGAAGTGTTCATTGATTCTCAATGCGACAGGAGCGAGCGTAAGGAATACAAGGATACGGACCACCAGTTCTGGGTGTCACCTCAGACAAAGAAGAATGGAATCTATGCCGGACGCTGGAAGCGCAACAACGAGATACCTGCGACCATGTATGATATCAAGGATGTGAAAGGCTACAGCAAGAAGACGGAGACCGGCTATTTGATGGAATTCCTTATCCCTGCCTCCCTTATTAAAGGATTCAAGGGTGAAAAAGGAACCAAAATAGGTCTCAACTTCAACATAAGCGTTACTCATCCGAAGCGCGACAAGTTCGAGATATTCTGGGCCGGTGAGAAGGCCGACAAGGTAACTGAGAAGCCCTACATCTGGGGCGCTGTAGAATTGAAATAACTGCAAAGGAGCAGCATTTGAAGAATTACAGATATGGTCATTTCAACGAGGACGGTACAGAGTTCACAATTACCGATCCGGAGACACCTAGGGCTTTCGACAACTTCATCTGGAACGATGCGGTCTTCTCGAATGTCCAGCAGACCGGCGTCGGTTACATGGATTACCAGATCGGGAAGAATGAAGCCGTGCAGATGCTGACCGGTATCGGGCGAATCTGCGACTTCGACGTGTTCGGACGCGACCACCTGATGAGCAGGCTCATCTATGTCCGGGACAATGATACTGGGGAATATTGGAACGTGAACTGGGAGCCTGTGAAAAGGAAACCCGGAAAATTTGAATGCACGCACGGACTTGGATATTCGATTGTGAAATCAGAAACATGCGGAATAGAATCAACTTTCAGGATATTCATACCCGCAGGAAAAGATCCGGTGGAGCTCTGGACCCTTGAAACATCGAATAAGTCCTCAAGGAAGCGCAACCTTTCAATTTTCATCTACAACCAGATGCAGTTCAAGTTCAAGTGGGGATTCGACAGCTATGGCGACATGATATTCCGCACGTCATGGTATTCGAAGCAGCAGAATGCTGTCATTGCAAACAAGCATCCCCACCACAGGCCGCATGATTACCTGACAGGTTTCCTGGCCGCGGATCTCCCGATAGTTGCATGGGACGGAACGCGCGATGCATTCGTGGGCATGTATAACACCCTGTGCAATCCTTCAGCGGTCACAAAAGGGAAATGCACGAACACTCCCGGCTCCTCGGATGCCACGATATGCGCGGCACAGTTCAACTTTAAACTCAATCCCGGATCATCGAAGAAGATTGATCTGATCCTCGGGGCCACCGACTGCGAAAAGAACATATCCCCTTTCAGGAAAAAATATTTCGGTCGCTTTGAGAAATATTTCACCGGACTTAAGAAGGGCAAAGCGGAGATGATCGCCAGGAACCATGTCGAGACTCCTGACAAGCAGTTCAACCTTATGTGCAACAGCTGGATCAAGCAGTCCACGCTCTATGGTGCGACCTGGTGCCGCTGGGGATGGAACGGATACCGCGACATCGTCCAGCACGGATTCGGGGTTTCATCCTTCAAGCCCGAACGCACAAGGGAAATATTGCTTGAGGCATTCACCTACCAATACAAGCGAGGGCTTGCGCTCCGCGGATGGAATCCTGTCGATGAAAAGGCATATTCTGACAGCGCCCTCTGGCTTGTCTTCACTCTCATAGCCTATCTCAAGGAGACCGGCGATTTTTCCATCCTGAAGGAAAAGATCAAATATTATGACGATGGCGAAGCAACTGTCAGAGGACATATTGAGACTGCACTAGACTTTTTGGAGTCCAACAAGGGAAGCCACGGGCTCATACTGATCAAGTTCGGCGACTGGAACGATTCACTGACGGCAGTCGGCAAGAAGGGACGCGGAGAAAGCGTATGGCTTAGCGAAGCCTATGCTGAAGCAGTGAAGGAGATGGCTGAACTTGCGGCTTACGAGAAGGATTCCAGCAGAGAGAAGGATTATCTTGCACGATATGCCCGCATCAAGTCAGCAATAAATTCAAAGGCCTGGGACGGTAAATGGTACACACGCTGTTTCGATGACAACGGAGATCCGGTTGGTTCAAACAAGAACCCACAGGGAAAAATATTCATCGAGGCTCAGGCCTGGGCCCTCATATCCGGAATTGCCGATGAAAAAAGGGTGAAGACGACAGTTCAATCCTGTGATAAGATGCTCCTCTCCGATCTGGGCTATGCACTTCTACATCCGACATTCTACAAGACTGAAGACCGGATCGGGCGCATAAGCTGCATGGAACCGGGTATCTGCGAGAACGGCACAATCTATTCGCATACGAATGCATGGATGATCCTTGGACTCCTGAAATGCGGGATGGTTGAAAAAGCCTATGAAATATTCCGACGCATAACTCCCGGATACCTGAACGGAAAAACCTCCGACCCCAAGCAGGCTTGTCCACCATACATTTTTGCCAACTGCTATTACGGGACCGAGCACAGGAACCGCAAATTTCAGATGGAGTTCACCTGGATTACAGGTTCAGTCGCCTGGTACAACAACATCCTCCTCCAATATATGCTCGGTGCAAGGGCGGAACTCGGTGGTCTTCGAATTGATCCCCGCCTGCCTGCCGGCTGGAAGAAATGCTCCGTTGACAGGACTTACAGGAACGCGCTCTACAAGATCACGATCCACAATCCCAAAGGACTTGCCAACGGAAAGGTGTCAGTGAAGGTCGATGGCAAAGCGATAAGCGGCAATCTTATTCCGATCATCAAGCCCGGGAAAACCTGCAAGGTCGATGTCGTGATCGGATATATCCAACCACGCTGGATTTGATCTTTCATGACGGAATTCGTTAGGGCTTCCTAACTTAAAATTCAGTCTTTTTCTATTTTTCCCCGTGCCTTTTCCACTTCCTGCAAATATCTTAACAGTTCAATTTGCTCATGGAAAACATAAGATGAAAAATTTTGACTTTGAAAAAATCCCTGGCCTTACTGACGCAGAAGTGGCAAGCCGTCTTGAACAGGACGGCCCCAATGAGCTGCCGACACAGGGCAAGCGGAAATCACTTGAAATCCTTTTTGAAGTCCTAAGGGAGCCAATGTTCCTCCTGCTCCTCGCCTGTGGCTCGATCTATCTTATTTCCGGAGAGATTCAGGAAGCTGTGATGCTTCTCGGATTCGTTTTCGTCGTTATAGGAATAACATTCTATCAGGAACGCAAGACAGAACGGGCACTCGAAGCCCTCCGCGATCTCTCAAGCCCGCGCGCATATGTAATAAGGAATGGAGAAAAGATAAGGATCGCCGGCCGCGAAGTTGTAAGAGATGACATTGTCCTCCTATCCGAGGGTGATCGAATTCCAGCTGACATACTCCTGATGAAGGCGACGAATTTCTCTGTCGATGAATCCCTGCTGACCGGGGAATCGGTTCCTGTCAGGAAGACGGCAACACATGAAAATCCGGAATCCTTCGGCAAGCCTGGCGGGGACGACCTCCCATTTACTTTTTCAGGAACACTTGTTGTATCCGGACAGGCGATCGGGAAAGTCATCCACACGGGCGGCAAGACCGAACTCGGAAAGATTGGAAAAGCCCTTCAGACGATCGAAACCGAGAACACACCTCTCCAGATTCAGACTGGCAAACTTGTCAAGACATTTGCTTTCTTTGGTGCTTCCCTCTGCTTCCTGGTTGTCATATTGTACTGGCTAACCCGTGAAAAGCTCCTCGAGGGATTTCTTGCGGGACTTTCGCTGGCGATGGCAATGCTTCCCGAGGAATTTCCCGTTGTTCTTACAATATTCCTCGCGCTAGGGGCCTGGAGGATATCAAAGAGCAGAGTACTTACACGGCGTGTCCCGGCAGTGGAGACACTTGGCTCTGCCTCAGTGCTATGCGTAGACAAGACCGGAACACTCACAATGAACAGGATGACAGTCACGGATCTTGTTGTTGGAGATGACTTCTTTATTGTCGATTCGGGAAAGTCATCTCTTCCTGAGGAATTCCATGAAGTTGTCGAATACAGCATCCTGGCAAGTCCCGCCGATCCGTTCGACCCAATGGAAAAGGCGATGAAGAAACTCGGGGAACAGACACTTACCAACACCGAGCACCTTCATTCGGCATGGAAGCTGCAGCGCGAATACCCCCTCACCCGGGAACTGCTGGCGATGTCACGCGTATGGTTCTCGGCCAAAGGTGAGAATCTCGTGATAGCCGCGAAAGGAGCACCTGAAGCGATTGCAGACCTCTGCCATTTTGACAGTACAAAGATGAAGTGGCTAGAGGAGAAAATCGATATCCTGGGCAGGCAGGGCAAGCGGATAATCGGCGTGGCCCGGGCAATGTATGAGAAGAGCCGTCTTCCCAAGAACCAGCACGATTTCCATTTTGAATTCGTCGGACTGCTCGGTCTCGAGGATCCCGTCAGGGAGAATGTAAAACCTGCGATAGCAGAATGCTATACAGCCGGCATACGCACGATAATGATAACTGGGGATTATCCGGGAACGGCAAAGAGCATTGCGCGTCAGATCGGGCTCCAGAATCCGGATGATGTAATAACAGGCCCCGAACTCGAGAGCATGAACGACAAACAGCTCGCTGAACGGATAAAAAAAATAAATGTATTTGCGAGAATGGTCCCGGAACAGAAGCTGCACATTGTGAAATCCCTGAAGATTAACGGCGATATCGTCGCGATGACAGGTGATGGCGTTAACGATGCCCCTGCCCTGAAGGCCTCGCACATAGGAGTCGCAATGGGAGCGAGGGGAACGGACGTTGCGCGTGAAGCCTCATCAATCGTTTTGCTCGATGACGATTTCAATTCCATTGTCACGGCTGTCAGGATGGGACGCAGGATATATGACAACCTGAAAAAGGCAATGATGTACATCCTCGCAGTCCACATACCCATTGCCGGCCTCTCGCTCATACCGGTGCTCTTCAAGTGGCCCCTCATCCTTTTCCCGGTCCACATAGTTTTCCTTGAACTGATAATTGATCCTGCCTGCACTCTCGTCTTCGAAGCGGAAGGCGACGACAAGGATGTGATGAAGAAAAATCCGAGGAAGATCGACGACAAGCTGTTCGACTTATCAGCCGTCATACGCTGTTTGATCCAAGGCGGGCTTGGACTCGGCACAACTCTTGCAGTATATGTCTCCTTCATGCATGAGCATTCGCCGGAAACAGCGCGAGCTTTGGCATTCCTGACACTTGTCGTCTGCAACCTTGGGATGATTCTCACCAACCGTTCCCTGTCCAGATCGATAATCGGGATGCTGGGCGAGAAAAACATTGCCCTTGCCTGGGTACTTGGCGGGGCATCTCTCCTTATGACTGCAGTATTGACAATACCATTTCTTGCGAAACTCTTCCGTTTCGGACAGCTTTCACTGAATGACCTTGGCATGGCGCTTCTTGCAGGTCTCCTTGCCGTCTCTTTGATGGAGGCTGTAAAGCTTTTCAGTCGTGGTTCAACAAAGAAATAAGGTCCTGCAATGGATTTTAATTTGAAATTCTTGCTGGTCTTCGTGTGCGCAACTGCCATCGTTGCATGGATAGCCTATATGCTGAAACGCCCCAGACGCAAGAGACCTGACCCGAATACTCCATCGAACGATCTTGAAACTGCGATATTACTTGCGGCTTCAAACAATTTCCAGCGCCCGGAAGCATTCGGTCTTCTGGCAAAAAGCAAAGTCTTTGTGCTTGGAAGCATAAGCCCTGACAAGAAGCTTGCGCTAAAGCATTGGAACATCGATGAGAAGCCCCTTATGCCGGCTTTCACCTCCGTTGAACGGTTACGTGAGGCAATCACCCACAAAGAACATTATATTGAGATAGATGCACCGACATTCCTCAAATCTATTCCGGGCAACTCGGACATAATCCTGAATCCCAATTCCAGGTTCTCGATGGAGATAAGGCATGAGGAGATAGGTAAAGTCTTAGAAGATTCGAACCACAAAGGCACAGAGGCACAAAGTTAATTTATTGCGGAGCGCCGGCGTCCCGCCGGCAAAAGCAGATGTAACATTCATTTCGCTTCAACAACACAATTAATATCCGTATCTGAAACAGTGATCTTAGCAATACGATCGTGGCCTATTTTCGGAATCTTGCCGGACATCTCAAATCGCTTTTCCATAATAATCTTGCCACCTAACTCCTTTTTACAGGAAATAGAAATATACTTGCTTGGATTTATCTCTTCATAGCATTCAGTCTTAAATCTCTTCAAACTGCTTCCGCTGACCATATCACCCATATCCAACTCGTAAATCATCTCTTCCAAATCACCAACATATGTGAGTTCAATATCAAGCTTCGGTACAAACAAACTCTCAATGCCCAAGTAGGCTATTAGGAGCGAAAGGGGAATAAATGGAAGTATCTTGAACCAGATGCTTAACAGCCTCCAATTGACAACAGCAATTGAGATAGAGATGATTACCGACGCCCAAAGGGCGATAAAGATATAGAAATTGATCATTTCGATAAAAGGGAAGTTGTGTATGGTCTCCTGCGGCACGGCGGCAAAGAGGAAAAAGCATGTCACCGGAAGGAATGTAAAAACAATAATAGAAACCTTCAATTTCCATGGTTTGGCAATGTTTCCAGGTTTCAGACAACCGCCATCCGCCACCATCATTCCCGATATATTCTGGGACCGTCTCCTTGAATACCATGCCAGATAGGCCGTAATTGAAATATTGGCCAATAGCATGAATATGAACAGTAACGGCCCTTCGATCCCAAGAAATCCCAGAATATCAAACAGGAACGGGACAAAGGGAAGGCATGATATGAAAGAAAAGAGAAGAGCTGCATAGACAAGGCGGTATCCCCAGCTGCAATCCATCAAAATTCCAATTCCAGAGAGGAAGAAGAATAGAATTCCCGCGATAAAAAACACGCTAAACGCAGAATACGGAGACGCCATATGGCCGTATGACATCACAATACCAGAAACGATCAGCATTCCTGCCATGCATTTTGCAATAATCCCAAATTTATCGGTATTAATTATCAGCATATCCTACCTCATCTTTGCGATCTGCGCGACAAAGACCTTGGCAGTTTTCTTGTCGGTGCCGGTAAGTTCGATGAGCTTCCTCTCGGCCTCGTCCTCACTCACTTCACGACAGATATGGAAGAGCTCGTGCAGGACATTATGGGGAAGATTTATTTCCCCTGTTTCTTTGTTGCATGGATATTTAGGTGGAATCTCTCCCATGTAAACTCCGAAAGCATAAAGAACATGTCTTACGACGTTAACTACAAACGTATACACATGCTCGTAGTTAAGCCCTGGTCGCCTACGGCGCCGCAGAAGCGAGTAAACTCGTAAGAGCTGTTCTTATCCGACTTATTTCAAAAATCACCCAGTCGCCGAAACTCCGATACGCCGATGCTCAAATTAGTAACGGTAATGTTCCGGCTTGTATGGACCTTCGAGAGGAACCCCGATGTAGTCCGCCTGATCCTTTGAAAGCTTTGTAAGCTTCACGCCGATCTTTTCGAGATGAAGTCTTGCAACTTCCTCGTCCAGGATCTTCGGAAGACGCGTGACTCCCGGTTTGAGAGACTTGTTTGTCGCTAGCTCGATCTGTGCGAGAGTCTGGTTCGTGAAAGAGTTGCTCATCACAAAGCTTGGATGTCCAGTGGCGCAACCAAGGTTCACAAGACGTCCTTCGGCCAGGATGTAGATGCAATGTCCGTCGGGGAAGATGTATTTGTCGACCTGGGGCTTGATGTTGATCTTCTTTATCCCAGGACACTTCTCCAGCCTGTCCATCTGGATCTCGTTGTCGAAATGTCCGATGTTGCAGACGATTGCCTGGTCCTTCATCTTCTTCATGTGTTCGAGTGTGATGATATCCTTGTTGCCGGTAGTGGTCACAAAGATGTCGGCGGTCTCAAGTGCATCCTCGACAGGTGCGACCTGGTAGCCGGCCATTGCGGCCTGGAGGGCGCATATCGGATCGATTTCAGTAACGATCACTCTTGCACCAAATCCGCGCATCGATTGAGCGGAACCCTTGCCGACATCACCGTATCCGCAGACACAGCAGACTTTTCCGGCGATCATCACATCGGTGGCACGCTTGATGCCATCTGCGAGGGATTCGCGGCATCCGTAGAGATTGTCGAACTTGGATTTCGTGACGGAGTCATTGACATTGATTGCCGGAACAAGCAGTTTGCCCTGCTCATGCATCTGGTAGAGGCGGTGCACGCCGGTGGTCGTCTCTTCGGAAACGCCTTCCCAATTCTTGACGACACTGTGCCATCTCTTCGGTTCCGCCTTCAGAATCTTTTTCAGGATGATGTTCAGCTGCCTCTCATCTTCACCGTGTGTCTTTGCATCAAGGATCTTCGGACTCTTCTCAGCTTCATAACCGCGATGGATCATGAGTGTTGAATCTCCACCGTCATCAACTATGAGGTTCGGACCTTTTCCACCCGGGAACGCCAGTGCACGCTCGGTGCACCACCAGTATTCCTCGAGAGTCTCCCCCTTCCACGCGAACACAGGCACTCCGGCTTTCGCGATAGCTGCTGCGGCATCATCCTGGGTTGAGAATATATTGCATGAGCACCAGCGGACATCAGCCCCGAGAGTGACAAGCGTCTCGATGAGAACCGCGGTCTCGATGGTCATGTGCAGACTTCCCATTATACGTTTGCCCTTGAGGGGTTTCTTCCTGCTGTATTTTTCACGCGTGGCCATGAGGCCGGGCATTTCCTGTTCGGCAATCTGGATGCGTTTCCTACCGAGTTCAGCCAATGAGATGTCTTTAACCTTGTAGTCCATTTTATCCTCTTATATGTTTTTGATTTATCTGTTAATCCCTTAAAAGGACGCGTAATCTAACATAGGGTGAAGGTTTTCTCAAACCATAAGTAAAAGAAAAGGCTCATATACGCCTTGCGGCTTATTAAAAGAGAGGTAGATTTTTTCCTATGTCCTATAATAATATGGAGCTATGATCATGAAAATTATTTCTTCACTTAAAATCACCTGCTGCTGCCTTGTCCTGCTTTTGATTTCCTCCTCTACCAGTTTTGCGAAATCCGCAGCTGACGACATTAAATCGGCTGCAGCCTTCAGCGAAGGGCTCTGCGCCATCATCGGATGTGGAGATGATTCTGATCCTGCACTTGCCGCAGAGATGGCTTCTGGTGGAAAGATACTCGTACATGGTATTGCCTTGAATGATGCTGATCTCGCAAGGGCAAGACAGGCGATAAGCGCTGCTAAGATGGATGGTTTTGCAAGCGTTGAAAAAATCCAGATCAATCCCCTGCCCTACCGCGACAATCTCGTGAACCTCCTTGTCATCCCCAATCCCACAGCTGCGAATTCCGCAGGTTTCTCAAAGGCTGAAGCGATGCGCGTCCTTGCCCCCAAGGGGAAGCTCTGCATGAAATCCGGGGCAAAATGGGTGGTCGAAACAAAGCCTCTCCCAAAGGATATGGACGAATGGACCCACGACTGCCATGGGCCTGACGGAAGCTATGTATCAAACGACAAGGTCCTGAAATTCCCACTCGGTTACAGATGGAATGCCGGTCTTCCGATGAACATCAACAATCCTAAGCTCAGTTCAAGCACCTGGTCGAACACTGGCGGACTTGTTGTCGCCGATGGACGCTGCTTCACCATAACTTCATCGGTGATTGAAAACGTCCCCGCAGCCTCCTTCCTTGAATATGGCGCAGATCAATATGTAGTGGCCCGTGACGCATTCAACGGAGTTCTTCTCTGGAAGAAGAAGATCGGTCCTACATTCTATGGCGGGCTTTATTATGTGAACAGGGCACCCTTCGCATCAGTTTCAGACAGGGTCTATGTTGCTTCCGTTGACGGAAAGGTGCTTGCGCTAAACTCAGCGACCGGTGAAGTCGCATTGACTTTCGACACGGGATATCCTGCGGGAAGACTTCTTGTCGACAATGGAGTTCTTGCTGTCGCCACCTGGAAGAACGGTATTTCACTCGGTGGACTTTTCGGTGTCGACCGTCGCAGGATGGATTTTGCCGTGGACATGGGGAACATCGAGGCTTTTGATATTTCAACGGGAAAGATGACATGGAAATCCGAGAAACTTGCAACCTCGATGCGAAGTGCCGGTGGAATCCTGTATGTTGTGCTTCGCGAAGGCGCAGACAAGTGCGAGGAGATCGGACTTGATCCGAAAAGGAAGAAGGAAGACAAGACGGAGATCCCCAAAAGGTCCCCTCAGAGCATAGCAGCCTATGAGCTCAAGACAGGAAAACTCCTATGGTCAGTCCCTTCATCAACCTTGGGAAGCGATGACTATCTCCGCGTTGACACCGCCGGCAAGGATGCGGTGGTGGTGCTTCAGGATACAGGCAAGGAATCATATGTCCTCTCAGCAAAGGATGGGAAATTGATTTCAAAAGGTCCCGGCATGCATGCTGAATTCGTTGACATAGGAGGGACAAAGGTTGACTTGAAGGGCAACGGTTCTGTCTCATACAGGCTTGGCAAGCCTTTCTGTACTCCGAACTATTTCGTGAACAATATCATCGTGGGCAACCGCGGCGGGAATTTCACTGTCGATGGAAAGGGTGTCAGCTTCCTGGGGGCAAGAGGCGGATGCCTTGTAGGCTCTACACCGGCATTCGGACTTCTCTACACAACCCAGAACTGGTGCAACTGCGTCCAGGCACAGATTGACGGCATGATCGCTCTCGGGTCAATCTCATCTGAAGCAACCGTTGCGGAAATGGAAAAACTCCCGGCCATGGAAAAGGGAGAAGCCTACCAGCCTTCCAAGACCGCAAAGTCCATAGCAACCGGCGACTGGCCGATGTACAGGGGCAATGCCGACAGATCAAGTTCAGTTAACTGCGATGCTCCAAAAAACCTTGACACGGTCTGGACAGCACAACTGACCGAACCACTGACGGACAGCATGATTGCCATGGACTGGAAGGAACAGTTGACAGATCCCATTACACCACCTTCTGTTTCAGGTGACATCGTCGTTTCAGCAATTTCAGACAGGAACCTTGTAGTCGCTCTTGACACCGCCACCGGAAAGGAAAAGTGGCGTATTGCGGTCGGCGGGAGGATCGACACATCTCCATCCCTCTCCAACGGACTCTGCCTTTTCGGTTCCCATGACGGTTATCTCTATTCCGTGAACTGCGACAACGGCAAACTCGCATGGCGTGCCCGTGTCGCACCGCGCGAGGAAAGACTTGTGTCATATGCCAAGGTCGAATCCCCCTGGCCAGTGATCGGAACTGTCCTGATAAGCGATGGCAACGCATACGCCTGTGCCGGAAAGTCACAGGGAGCAGACGGTGGACTTCTTGTGAAAGCTTTTGATCCGGTAACAGGCTCGTCAAAATGGTCGAAACCGCTTTCGGGCTCGAAGATCCTCGAGGACAAGAAGAACTATCATGTGACGGACATGCTTATAAAGACTGGCAATGCACTGCAGCTTACCAATGTCAGGCTTGATTCCACAACCGGCCAGTATCTCGAGAATCCCACTCTTGAAATGCTTAAGTACCAGGCAAAGGTCAATGACCTGAAAAAGAAAGGGAAAGACGGCTCAGAACTCAAGCCGCCTGAGAAGAAGGAGATCGCACCAATGGCTGGAAACATGGGTTTCATATGCAGCAATTGGACACAGCTTGGCACAAGGAAATATGGCAACCTCAAGTTAGGTTCCATTCAAGGCTCCCAGATATCCTGGAATGACAAGAAGGCTGCGTCAATACAAGGTGGCAGGATAGCGCTATATCCCTTTGAAAAAGTGAAGCCCGCCGGAGAGAACATGGATCCCAAGGACATTCAATGGCAGAAAATCCTTCCTACTGGATACCAGGCGACTTCCGCAGTTCTTTGCTCTGATTCGCTGATAATAGCCGGGGGAGTATTCATCAAGGCAGATATGAAGAAAAAATCATTCGTGCAGATATATTCCCTTGAAAAGGGGGATCTACTGACAGAAAGAGTATTCGAAACCCCGCTCGCATACAACGGAATTGCATTGGCTGCATCGAAAATTTATGCTTCATTCGAGGACGGTTCCATAGCCTGTCTGGGCAAATAAGAGCTAAATGATATATCCATTCCGCTGAAGCTCCCAGAGTTTGCGGTAATGGCCGTTCTTAGCGACAAGTTCGGAATGCGTGCCCTCCTCGACAATCCTTCCTCGATGCAGGACAATCACCCTGTCGGCCTTCATTATTGTCGACAGCCTGTGTGCGATTATTATCGAGGTGCGTCCGCTCAGGAGCGCTGCGAGATCCCGCTGTATCTCGCTCTCAGTCATTGAATCAAGGGAAGATGTCGCTTCATCAAGCACGATGATCCTCTTGTTTGCGAGTATCGCACGGGCGATCGACACGCGCTGTTTTTCGCCTCCTGAAAGCTTGACTCCGCGTTCTCCGACAATGGTATGCTCCTTGTCGGGGAACTCCTCGATTATGCGGTCGATCTGGGCAAATTTCAGAGCCTCCATTATCTCATTGGAAGATGCATCGGGCTTGGAGAATGCAACATTATTATAGATAGTATCGTCGAAAAGCACGCATTCCTGTGGAACTATCGACATCTCGCTGCGAAGGGATTCCTGTGAGACTTTCCGCACATCAATCCCATCAATAAGGATCTCCCCTTTTGTCACATCATAGAACCTGTAGAGCAGCTTTACAACGGTAGTCTTACCGCTGCCCGAATGTCCGACAAGCGCGACCTTCTCCCCTGCTTTGATAGAAAGGTTGAATTCCTGGACGACTTCACGCCTGGAATTATATGAGAAGGAGATGTTCTTGAATTCAACGGTTCCCTTGTCAATCCTTATTGGTGCGGCACCTTTTTCATCGCTGACAGTCTGTGAGATCTTTCCATAGCGGAAAAGAGATTCGAAATCAGCCATTGCCCTGTAGAAGTTACGGACTCCACGCACAAAGCCATGGAGAGGATTCGTGAGATTCCCATAAGTGGTGAAGAGAAACACGACACTTCCTATGGAAAGATTTCCGGCGATCAGGTCACGGATGGGGAAGAACACCATGAGGAATGTACCTATCCCGATGATCGTATTCTGCCCGAGCCATGTATAGCGGCCGACATCCCAGTGAGCCCTCTGGGCATCGCGCGTCGCGCCGGCCTTTCCGTCATATTTTGAGCCAATTACACGTTCCTTGCCGTAATATTTTATCGCATCGACATTGGTGAATACGTCCCCGATGAATCCTTTTTCCGCATCATCGGCATTGTTCTCGACGAGGGTATATCTCATCTCTATCTGCTGCATGTAGAGGCTGTATGCGAGGAATACGGCTGATGTACCAAGCGCAACCAGCGCATATGTCATGCTGAAATATGCCATAGATACCGAGACAACCAGGAACTGGAAGACAAATGGGGCAAATTCGAATATTGCCACATCCGTGAACATCTCAAGTGCCCTGGCACCACGTGAAAGACGCGCGATCATGGAACCAGACTTATGGGACGTGTGGAAATCATGCGAGAGCAGGATGAGGTGGTTGAAATAACGCTGCTTCATGTCGAATATCATCTTTGCCTCCAGCCTGTTCGTGAAGTGAAGCTGCAGGAAACGGAAGATGGAGCGCCCGGCCACGATGGCCAGGAAGATGATTCCGATCTTGAGAAGGCCTGAAATGAAATCCTCACTGGCCATAGACCCAGCTGCAAACCTTGTTCCATCATCGACCACGAACTTGAAGAGTATCTTGTCAATTGTAAGGCTCAATTCGAAAACAAAGTTCACGATAAGCACCAGTGCCGCGAGCCAGAGATATGGCCTTATGAAGGTGTAGTAGACCGAAAGGTTGTATTTGAAATCTATTTTATCTTTTTTATGAGGCATGGCATATGAACTTATGTTACAGAGTTTCCAGTGAAGAGCTATTATATTTGTCCTGAAAGGATTTTCAAGAAAAAAGAAGGCGCTGGAACTCCTTGGAATTCCAGCGCCCCTGGACAATCTTAAATATCACTCCACCTTCAAGTCGAGAGGTACGGCTGCAATGCCTTCCTTCATCGTGTGAGTTGTCAATATTGCGCCGATTGGAGCACGTTCCAGCGGCTTGCCGGAGATCACTTTGAATTTCAGGACAACGCCCTGCTGTGAATATGGTTCCACGGAAACCTTTGTCTTTCCGCTGACATCTTCAAAACCAATTGGCAGATTTAGATGAAGAGTAGCGTCAAGTTTCTTCGCGGACGGATTATAACAGGTCACCTTCACTTCGCCTTCCTGGCCCTGGCGCAGAAGATACAGCGCCTCCATTGAAAGAAGAGGCCTCATGTCCTTCGCCACAAGGACAGGTGTACCTGAAACTACATCACCGATTGAGATTTTCATTGAATTGGCGTCCACCGATATCGCTGCCGGGACAGGTCCGCTTCTCACTATGCCTTTGTCATTTTTAGTGGGGGCAAGGATGAAGGCATTCTTGTAGGCAGAAGGATTCGCAGCTGAAATGACGAGATTCACATCCTTGAATTCAGGAGGCATTTTCCCTTTCTCACCCTGAGTTGCTGCAACCACGAAAAGATTCCCATCAGCATCCTCGAGGGATGAACGATCGAGAAGACTGGCAGAATCAGGCGAGGTCTGGATGGATGGAAGTATTGACGCCGTTCCAAGTATGGCTTTCAAGGTTTCACTGAGCGCATTTCCTGAAGGGGTGTTCATATATGCCTGGCCGACACGCCCGGCAAAGAACACGGCCATACCCTTGCCATTTATCTTCGATGTGACAGCAGGCTTGCCGTTTTCAAAGGTGCCAATGGCCTGTGCTCCGATAAGTTCAAGCTTCTCAATGGGCCTGGTAGTCGGTATCTTTCCCTGAGGTGAATTAATGACGGCTGAAGTTATCTCGTCGCCTTTCCTATTGTAGTTGATCCCGAAAAGCTGGTTGAGACCGCAATTAGGCATGTAGTCAGAGGGATGTCCAAGCCTGTCCATCGTCGCAAACGGTGCATCTGCAATCACTGTTCCGCCTGACATCACATATTCCTTCAATGTCTCAGCAAGTCCAGCATCCATCATCATCGCGCAGGGAAAAACAATGGCCTTATAGCGTTTTGCTACTCCATCCTTGAGTTGACCGGTGAAAATTACATCCGTCTGATATCCTGCGTTCATTATTGCCGCATAGAATCCATGGTTCTCGGAATCAAGCCCGGGGGTATCCTGGTGCGGCTTCTTTTCAAGACCGGAGAGATAGAGATAGGAATCAGGATCAACGCATACGGCGACCTTGGGCTGTGTTCTGGCAAATGAACCGATATTGAGCATCTTGCAGTAATGCGCAATGTCCCTGCATACAAGGAGACGATCGTTAAATTCACCAGATGTCAGATTGAAATTGTCGTTCCTGTCAAATCCCCAGAGGAGGATGGAGGAGGCTCCATGTCCGATGAACGACCATACTTCACTGCTCAGCAATTTGGAGCGCTGTGCTTCAGATAAGTTCTTCCAGTTCTTCGGGCTGAAGACATCGCATTCAAGAATATGTCCTTCGCGATCCTGGGCGACTCCCATCAGCATGTCAGCTGAATAAGGCACGAAAGCCCTGTCGGTCCATTCCGTCGGATATATGTCTATCCCCGCCCTGTCCATCGCCTTGCTGTATGCATAATTGTCTGAACAGCGGTATCCGTACCAATGGGTGAGCGGTCCGTCCAAATTCGTAGTACGGGGCATGTCCTTGCGAATAGATGCTGAGAGTTCAGACTCCCATTTCAAGAAATCTGCGATGGACTGGACGCTGAACCTGCGCCATTCGAGCCATGCGGAGATGTTCTGCACCGGTGGTTTTCCAGGAGGAACGACGTCAGAGAATTTAGCATACAGAGGTTTATCCTGTGAAACCACACCTTCGATGGATGGCTTCCTCCACTGGGAGTCAAGTTCCTCTATAGTAGGATAACGTCCTTCGAGCCAGGCCTGGTACTTTTTTATCGTCTCAGGATTATAGTCGAATATCCTGTCCGACTGCCAGAAGAAACCGGGTTCGTTGTGGAGTATCACTCCGGCGATATTGCGGTTTGCCGAGAACTTGTCGGCGTAGTTCTTGAAATCTGTCGAGAATCTTGCCCTTGTCTTTTCTGAATTATAGGAATACTGGGGCCAGTTGTCGTGGCCGTAAGAAATCGCCCAGGCATTCCTGTTCTCCACTCCGGTCTTCCCGTCCTGATCGACCAGCCAGGCATCCTTGTACTGGAAATAGTCGGCTGAAGGATAATGACTGCCAAACTGCATATATACCTTCAATCCCTTCTTCTCGAATTCATCGGCTATCTTCTTGTGCATGGCAGCCGCCCATGAATAACCGCCGCCAGTCATGCGGATACAGTTCATCCCGCTCTCATAGAACAGATCCTTTATATTCTGAGGAGCATTAGGGCTGAAGTCTGCACCAAAGAGGAATTCCCTTTGGGTAACCTGACGTTTCGGAGTTTCCACAGCCTGGGATCTGTCCGGACCTGCCGAACAGCCGGATATTGCAATAAGGAAAAATGCGAAGGCAACTGCAAGACATGCTTCAAGGCGAAGGAACTTCATATTCAAAAACTCCCCTTTAATTATAATTTTCACACTTCCGAATTTAGAGCGCATGAAGAAATTATCTATTCAGATTCGGTCAAATAAAATGCACAAACGGTCATTTCACCAGCTTGAATTCGGCCGAGAACCTTATATCCTCGCATGAGGCGCCGATACTGACGATGAATTCACCGGCTTCGGCAGTCCACTTCTTCAGGTCAGGATTGAAATACTTCAGCATGCCGACAGTTATCTCGAACTTAACTGTCCGGCACTCTCCCGGCTGCAGTTCCACCCTCGCAAAATCCTTAAGTTCCTTGAGGGGGCGGAGGTGAGATGCCTTGACGTCTCCTACGTACAGCTGGCATATCTCAGCTCCAGGCATAGAACCGGTGTTCATGATGTCAAGTGAGACGTTGATCTTCCCCGTGGAATTCATCTTGTCCGTGGAAAGCTTGAACTTGTCATATTTGAAACTTGTATAGCTGAGCCCGAAACCGAACGGGAAAAGAGGTTTAATCATCTTGCTGTCGAAATGACGGTATCCTGTCATGACGCCGTCTGCGATCTGTATCCTGTTGTCCTTGTCATCATCATTGTAGCAGTTGAATGAAGACCTGTCCTCTGGGCGCCTTTCGAAAGTGGCGGGAAGCTTTCCGGAGGGGCTTATCTTTCCAAAGAGGATTTCGGAAATTGCAGTGCCTCCTTCCTGACCTGGATACCATACATAGAGAAGCGCCTTCACCTTGTCGAGCCAGCTCTCCATCTCGACGTTTCCACCTGCATAGACGACGGCAATGACATTTGAACTGAGGGTTGTGACATCCTTGATCAGCTTAATTTCATCTTCGGGAAGGGTGAACTTGCGGTCATGTCCCTCGCCTTCGGTCTCATTGGTGTAGCCGGTGGAAAGTATGACCATGTCGGCGTCATTTACTATTGACATCGCCCTTTCGTATTCAATCCTTACCAGATCGTTGCTTTCCCATCCGAACCCGAGAATGTTCCAACCGGGCGACTGCACGTATTCAACCCTTATCTTGTGGCTTTCTCCGCCCTTCAGATGAACGATGCATCTCTGGAGCGTGCTCCTCACCTGGTTATTCGAGTCGAAGACCACCTTGTTGTCCACCCATGCCTTGTATATCCCATCCACAGCGTGGAGATAGAAGACATAGTCGGCATCCATGTGGGGCCTTATCTCGCCTGTCCATCTGACGGAATAATCGTCCTTGATGTTGTCAGCTGGCTTCTTCGGGCCCCAGTAGTTGTTGATTCTTGATTCAAGCCTTGAGAGGGCAGGTTCGCCCTCGAAATCGCCGTTGTTGAAATATTCCGCCAGTATCCCAAGCCTGCCGTCCGGTGCAAAGAATTCGGACATGTTGAATGACTCACGATGTCTCATCGGATTCAATCCGCGTTCATACATGATCTCGAAATCATTACCGGCCTCATTCCTGATTCCATCAAGAAGCGTTTTGACGTAGTTGGGAGGAGTGTATGCGCTGCCACCTCCGCATATCACAGGATTTCCGGCATGATATCCGACGACAGCGATCTTGCGGACCTTTCCTTTCTTCAAGGGCAGGACATTGTCGGAATTCTTCAGGAGCACAGTTCCTCTGCGGGAAACCTCGAGTGCGACCTTCGCAGTCTCGGGATCATCCATGGGAATGTCGAGAAGCTTCTGGGGTCTGTCGAGCCAGCCGAAACAGACTGCAAGCCTGATAAGCCTACGTACCTTGTCGTTGATGCATTCCTCGGTGACGAGTCCATTCGCGATTGCAGGGAGGAGCTTCCCCCTGTTGAAATATTTTCCGAAAGGCATTTCCAGATCAAGGCCTGCGTTTGCAGGGCCGACGACACTGTAGACGGAACACCAGTCTGACATCGCGACACCATCGAACTTCCACTCCCCCTTCAGCACCTGGTTGATGAGCCAGTCGTTCTCGGAACAGTGTTGTCCGTTGACAAGATTGTACGCTGTCATGATCGCACCTGATCCCGCCTCTTCTATCGCCGCCTTGAATGCCGGAAGATAGACTTCGCGGAGCGTACGCTCATCAGCGTCGGAACTCACATGGTGACGGCTGTATTCCTGGTTGTTGACAGCAAAATGCTTGACGGTGGCGGAAACTCCCATGTCCTGCAATCCTCTTATATATGGCACGACCATTTCAGAGGCCAGGACTGGATCTTCACCGAGATATTCGAAATTACGTCCACAGAACGCAGAACGGTAGATATTGACACCCGGAGCGAGGAGGACATGGACTCCGACGGCACGGCAGTCGCGTCCCAAGGCCCATCCGACCTTGTATGCAAGCTCCTTGTCCCATGAAGAAGCAAGGGCTATAAGTGCCGGATATGCAGTAGAAGTATCGCGCCACCAGTGGACTCCGACAGGACCGTCAGCAAACTTTATCTGCGGGAATTTGTCCTTGATCTCTCGCGTCCCCTTGTCGATCCCGTCAATTATATCTATTTTCTCCTCGATGGTAAGGGTTGAAAGTATCTTTTCAACCCGTCCCTCCACGGTCTTTGAAGGCTTCATAAAATGCGCGTATGAGCTTTTCATCGTCTCACCATATGATTGAAGTTGTTTGTATAGATGGCAACTGGCCTATAAGTTATATTATCTTATAAAAATATAAAGGAGAAAATCAAAAATGTGCCTGCATGGAAAATCAGAGGACAAAGCCCTGAAGGGGAATTACAAATGCAAAAAATGCGGCGCCGTTTCAAGGAAGAAAAAGCATCTTTGCAAACCCAAGAAGATAAAATAAACCTTTTTAGGCGTTCAGTATCCGCTTCCTGATGACCTCCCAGCGTTCCAGAGGAATAACAGCACCGACTACCTGGACTACTTCGGCACCGAGGATCGAGCCGAATCTTCCACAGTCTTCCAGCTGCATGCCGTTCAGGAAGGCATAGAGGAAACCGGCCTGCCAGAGGTCTCCAGCCCCGGTCGTATCAACAGCCTTGACGAGTTCAGCCTTTACACTCGCGGTGTTTCCGCGGCTCCGGAGAATCGCCCCTTTCTTTCCAAGTTTCACGGCAACGGTCTCACAGAGTTTGGAAAGAACCTCAAGCGCCTTCGCGGGATCATCTTCACCGCAGAACGCCTTCGCCTCATCCTCGTTGGCAAACACTATATCCACATATTTTTCAAGCAGTTCAGCAAGAATCGGCTTGCATGCGTTGACCACCCCGAATGATGAGAGATCAAGGCTGACCGTGCACTTGTTCCTCTTGGAATGTTCAAGAATGGATCTTGTCAGCTTCTCATTGAACAGCAGGTATCCTTCTGCATGCACATGGGTTATTCCCATGAAGTCAGATTCTGAAATATCTTCCGGGGTCAAAGTGGCAGCTGCACCGAGATCGGTCCTCATCGTCCTTTCCGAATCAGGAGTAATCATGCTAAGACAGCGACCGGTGGGAACGGACTTGTTTGTCTTGAACCTCGAAAGGTCTCCTCCCATTTTTGCGTAAGCATTCTTGTAAAGCTCAGACTGCCTGTCGGCACCTGCCTTGCCAAGGAATGCAGTTGCTGTTCCAAGCTGCTGGAGACCGAAGATGGTATTTGCAGATGAACCTCCGGGAGCCTCGGAAGCTTTACCTTTGATTGATGAGAGAACCTTTTCCATCGACATCGAATCAGTGAGTTCCATCCCACCCTTCGGGGCCTTTATTGATTTAAGGAAGGAATCATCGACGTTCACGAGGATGTCCAGGATCGGCGAACCTACACCGAGAACCTTAGTCTTATTCATTTCAGCCTCCTAATAAAAAACTGCAAACCGCCTGGAGGCAGTTTGCAGTTTGATGTCAAATCAACATCAGCAGCTGCCGCAGCAGCACTTGACATATTTTGCGGCGGATTTCTTAAGGGCCGCGACTTTGTCGGTCTTCTCCCACGGGAAGAGATTTCTTCCGAAATGTCCGTAGGCTGCCGCTTTCTGGTATGACCAACCGTTCTTTCCGGGGTTCTTAAGACCGAGTGTCCTGATTATACCTGCTGGCCTGAGATCGAAAGTATCACGGATGATCTTCTCGAGCTTGGCATCATCGTCAATTGCTCCCGTACTGTATGTATCCACATTGATGCTCAGCGGTTCAGCGACGCCGATCGCGTATGCGACCTGGACTTCACATTTCTCCGCAAGACCTGATGCGACGATGTTCTTGGCAATGTATCGGCACATGTATGCGGCCGAACGATCGACCTTGCTCGGATCCTTGCCGGAGAACGCGCCACCTCCATGTGAGCCGACTCCGCCATAAGTGTCGACGATTATCTTGCGTCCGGTAAGTCCGGTGTCTCCGTTGGGCCCGCCTACGACGAACTTGCCTGTAGGATTAATATGGTATTTGATGGAACCCTTCATGAACTTGGAGGGAATAACTTTCTTTGCGACCTCCTTGACAAGATTCTCAAGCCATTTCCTGCTCATGTCGGAAGTGTGCTGATGGGAGACGACGATCGTCTCGACATTGACAGGCTTTCCAGCCTTGTATTTAAAGGAGACCTGGCTTTTCGCATCAGGACGGAGGAAGCGGTATTTCTTCGGATCAGCCTTGCGCAACCTGGCAAGCTCCTCGACGATCCTGTGTGAATAGAGGATCGGGGCAGGCATCAATTCCTTCGTCTCATTCGAGGCATATCCGAACATCATCCCCTGGTCGCCCGCACCCTGTTCCTTGTGGAGCCCCTCACCGGCAGTCACCCCTTGTGAAATGTCGGGAGACTGGCTATGGATGCATGTAAAGACCTTGCATTCCGAATCTGAAAAACCTACGTCCTTGCCTGTATATCCGATTTCCCTGACTACCCTTCGTGCAAGAGCCTCCCAGTTGATCTTCGCTTTTGTCGTGATTTCACCTGATATGACTACGAGGTCTGTCGTCACAAGTGTCTCGCAGGCTACTCGGCTTTCCGAATCCTGGTTGAGACATGCGTCAAGCACGGCATCCGAAATCTGGTCGCAGACCTTGTCGGGATGCCCCTCGGAAACGGATTCTGACGTGAATACATGTTCGGCATGGATCTTACTCATTTCTCTTCTCTCCTATTATATATTATTATTCCTATGATTTATTTATTACACAAAGTTAGAAAAAGAGCGCATAAATTAGCTATAAAAGGCGAAACATTCAAACAGGAAAGTCAATCTTTACTGAAAAAATGGTCAATACGAACGTATTGGGTCAGCTCTCGAGAAGTGGAAGTCCGAGCGCCTTAGCGGCTGTCTTGAAATGCATTTTTGCGATTGACGGGAGCTTCTCCTTGCCAAGTTTGTCAACAATCTTCCTGGCAGACTCATCGACATTTGCCCCCGCACCCTTCGGAAGTGGTATTCCGAGCGTCCTTCCCATCTCTGCCAGCTTTCTCACGAACTCATCGCGCGCCAGTATTGAGGCTGCTGCAACAGCGATATCGCTTTCCGCCTTTGTCTTCTGTCGCAGTTCTATCTTCCTACCTTTTTCAAGGAGGGCTTCCTTTATCAGCCGCTCATTGCCGAACTTATCGGAGAGGGCCCATTTGCAGGAGGCTTCACGTTCAAGCAGGTTCTCTATTGCCCTGGCATGCCCCCATGCAAGAAGCTTGTTGAGGTTGCCGATCTTGGAATAGAGCCTGTTGTAGGACTCAGGACCTATGGAGACAGTCGCAAATTTACCGGAAACGGTCTTGCGTATCTGGAATGCGAGCTTGGAAATCCTGACATCGCTCTTTATCTTCTTCGAATCCTTGACCCCCATCTTCACGAGTTTTTCACGGGTGGATTCATCCACGAAGACCGCGGATATGACAAGCGGTCCGAAGAAATCACCCTTCCCGCTCTCATCAACACCCGCATGGGGCGTAAACTTCTCCTCATCCTCAACCGAGTCGGCAGTGCCATCAAGGATCTTCTCATATCCCAGGCGGGCCTCCTGCAATATTTCAGGTTCAAGGAAGAATGTCACGAAATCGCCAGTACCCCTGCCCTGTACAGTCAGCTTTCCGCTGTTGTATGAGACGATCGTCATCTTGTCCTTCGCCCCCTTCCACCTGGCGTATGGCGGGAAAGGTTCGAGCTTCCAGCCAGACTCCTCAAGGTACGCTTTCAGCCTTTCAGTCTTTTCCGGCGAGGTTTCGCAGACATAGGAAGTAGTCTTCTCTATCAACTTGTCATCCATGATGATTATTCGGTTCCTATTTATTAGGATATGACTATTTTAAAAAAAACATTATACTTAAGCAAGTATTCTATTGAAAATCAATGTACTCTGGTATAAATTTTGCTTTCAAAACGTTATCCTGATTTGTTGATTTTGCCAATTCTGCCTTTTAGGAGTTGAAAAATGACATTTAATAGATGCTTATGGTCCCTGGCTGTCATCTGCGCCATCATATTGCCACATACTGCCTATTCAGCACAGACACCTCCTATCTCCGCAATGAGGATCCAGATAATTTCAAAGATAATTTCAAATTACAAGGAAGCGGGGGAAAACCTCGCTGATTCCGATGTCCAGAAGACAATCCTGAACGATGTCGCAAGAAAATACCGCCTTGAACCCGAAGCAAAGAAGAATGCCAAGACCACCCAGGAAATTGGAAAGATGGTCAGGGAGAAGGTCACCATAAAATTCCCCGACAGCTACGAGGATCTTAAGAAGAAAGCAGAAACTGAAGCGGAAAAGGTATTCCAGATGGCAAAGATCCTTGACTATGTGACAGTCCATTATGTCAAAGGCGAAAAATCTTTTGAATCCGAAGGATATTTCTTCAGTTACGGCAGCACCGGCCACAGCATAAATGTCGGAGGGAACAATATCGCAATTTTCGATCTGGTCCCTGATGACAGGGTGAAATTCGACGAGGGCTATAGGAACCAGAAGAAGGACTCCTTCGTCCAAAACAAGATCCGCGACTACTATACCAGGAAGAATGCATATTCTGTCTCAGTTTACAATGAGATAAAGGATGCCATCATTAAGGAGAACGAGGACAACGGATACATATTCCTAAATAATGAATGGCGCAACCCCAAGGAAGTCGCTCTCATCCTCTGTAAGGAGATACAGTCTATCGAGGATGCAAGGCCCACACCGGTACCGACAACTCCTACAACTCCGACTACCCCCACAACTCCGACTACTCCTGTAGCAACCCCGACAACTCCTACAACCCCGACAACAGCCGGTTCTGTCGCAAAGAAGAGGGAGGCAATTGAGAAGAAGGCAAGGGAAAGACAGATTGAAAACAGCACCAAATACGCAGGCATAGACTCCGACCAGGGATATGAACTGGCCTATTGGGACATGCCCAAGGAGGACTTTGCAATTCTTTATCCTCAATATGCCAAGTCCGGCAGTTCCGGAGATGTTGAGTCGGTAACCTTCGACAAAGGGCCTGTGCAGAAGCTGGAATTCCATTTCTTCGGCAACCGGTTCTACAAGGTTGTATATTCTTTCAGGGTTGCAGACATACCAAGGGAAGCTCTTATCAACCTCGGTCAAAAGATCAGGGAGAAGTATGGAATGACCGACGAGGAAAAGGCCGAAGCCGCAGATCCCGCAAAGGCGAACAGGAAGGAGCCCTGTGAAGGCGAACATGCATTTAACAAGGATGGCGTATGCGATAAGTGCGGCTGGACCCAGGCCGAACTTGAAGTCCCTGCTGAACAGACATACACATGGACCGGGAGGGATGACATCAAGATCGATGGCAAACCTGCAAAGAACAAAGGCCTGCTCTATATAAAGCTCAACACGGAAAAGACAGCATACGCCGAATTCACGCTCACGAAAGAAGAACTCAACCTGAAGGGGAGGATACAGGAGGATATCGACAAGAAGAAGCAGCTCGAAGAAGAGGAGAAGAAGAAAAAGATTCTTGAAGAATACAATAAATTCAAATGATTTCATGGATATGGCCTACTTAGTTTTCCAGGACCAGGAAGGGAAAGAAACAATCCCAGTTTCTGAAAATGCCGAGTTTCATCTCGGAAGAACTAACGACAATGACGTTACGATCCTCGACGATCCCCTCGTCAGCAGGAAGCATTGCATGATATATCTGCATCCTGACGAGAACAAATTCATCCTGCGCGACCTTAACTCAAGCAATGGTACAGTCATCAATGATGAAACCCTTTCCGGTGAGGAGGCCTTCCTATCCGATGGCGACAGGATCAAGGTTGGCAATGCAGAATTCATCTTCTGCGTCGAGAATCCTGAAAGATTCCAGACCACTAGCACCTCCATAATCAAGTTCGGCAAGATCAAGCAGGGCCAGGAGGTTGAGGAAAACAGCATCAGTCAGACACACGACACCGTGAAGTTCAAACGCCTCGAGATCCCAGAGTCATCCGATGGACCTGTCATCTCCCTTGCTTCGAAACTTGAATCATCCTCGTCCCTCACGCCCGGGATGGAGATAAACAACTACAAGATCGTCAGAACCATATCGACAAGCGACAAGGCCACCGTCTATCTCGCATTCCAGGAGTCGGTAAAGAGGACTGTCGCACTGAAGATATTCTCGCTTAAGTCCGATTTCGAGGCAAAGCTTTCGTTCAGGGAGCTTATACAGAAGGTTGGACGTCTCAACCATTCCAACATCATACACCACTTCGACTGTGGAACATATGATGACTTCTGCTACATCGTACTGGCATACATGTCAGAAGGAAGCCTTGAAGAAAAACTCTCCCGCTACGCACCGTTCAACGAACGTGAATCACTGGTGATGATAAAGAAGATCGCATCAGGACTCAATTATGCCATGACGGAGCATCTGCTCATACACCTCAACCTCAAGCCGGAAAACATACTCTTCGCCGACAGCGAGGAGCCCGTGATCTCCGGAATCGGCCTCAGCTCATGGACCGCACGCTACTACCAGCATAAGCGCACCTACGTCTTCGCCAGCCCGATATACATGGCGCCCGAACAGGCGCTCGATCACAAGGCTGACTGGCGCAGCGACCTGTATTCACTCGGAATAATACTGTATGAAATGCTGACAGGCCGGATACCGTTCACCGCACAGGACGAACAGAGTCTCATAAACAAGCACATCTCTGACAAGATCATCTTCCCACCAAACCTTTCCAAGGAGTCTGTGAATCTGATAAGGACTATGACCGCAAAGGATCCTGAAGAACGTTTCGCCTCATGGGATGCCTTTATCAAGGCCGTCAACTCAATACTCGAAGGCAAATCCTCAACTCCACAGAAACCCCAGTTCACTAAGCCGCAAACCCAGCAGAAGACACAACTGAAGTTCACCGCAGCCGCACCGAAGAAGCTGATCCTCAAAAAATAGGGCGGTCAGATGAAAACCACGACCGACTGCATCCCCTGCTTCATTTCCCACTCTCTCAACGTAGCTAAAATGACATCATCCAATCCTGAGCACCATCGCGAGATCCTCAGGAAAACCCTTTCACTTGCCACCGACCTTGATTTCAATGAGGCTCCTCCTGCAATGGCCAAGAAGATCCATGCCCTGATACGACAGATAACAGGAATTGAGGATTCATATGTCAGGATAAAGGATGAATCCACGGCTTTTGCTCTTGAAATGCTGCCCTTCCTTCGCCACGAGGTTGAAAAGTCCGAACATCCTTTCGAAACTGCCGTGCGTCTGGTCATCGCTGGGAACATAATCGACTTCGGCACAGACCACGATTTCAAGCTCGACAGTGTCCACCAGATAATTGCCGATTCTCTGAAGCAGCATATCGATCTGGAGTCGATAGGACTTCTTGAAAGGAAGATCGCCTCTGCCGGCAAAATTCTTTACATAGCCGACAACTGCGGCGAAATCGTCTTCGATCGGCTCCTCATCGAACCCAACAGGAAGAAGATTACCTTGGCTGTCCGGGGAAAACCAATCCTCAACGACGCCACCAGACGCGAGGCGATCCTGTCAGGCCTCGACAAGATCGTCGATATAATAGATACCGGCGACGCCGTTCCTGGAGTCATAATTGAGAACTGTAGCAGCGAGTTTCAGCGGCATTTTGCCGAAGCGGACCTTATATTATCAAAGGGACAGGGCAACTTCGAAACCATGATGGAGACGGATAGGCCGATCTTTTTCCTCTTCAAGGCTAAATGCCAGGTGATCGCAAATCTCCTGAACACCGAACTTGGAAGCCTGCACGTAATAGGAAAGAACATAAAACCATGAAAATAATTCACAAGATTTCAGAGATGCAAAAATTCTCAGCCTCCGCCAGAAGGAAGGGAAAAACAGTCGCCTTGGTACCTACGATGGGATGCCTGCACAAAGGACACCTTAGCCTGATCGACAAAGCAAAAAAATGTGCAGACCTCACGGTCGTCAGCATTTTCGTCAATCCCACACAGTTCGGCCCGAAGGAGGACTTCAGTAAATATCCACGACCAATTGAAAGGGATATTGCACAGTGCCGGAAACACGGCGCCGACGCCGTGTTCCTTCCTGAGGCGAAAGAAATGTATCCGAAGGATTCCTCGACCTGGGTTGAGGAACTCATGCTCACAAGAGGTCTTTGTGGAAGATCCAGGCCTGGTCATTTCAAGGGTGTCACCACGGTCGTGACAAAGCTTTTCAATGCAGCACTTCCCGACATCGCTGTCTTCGGCAAGAAGGATTTCCAGCAGGCGCGTGTAATATGCAGGATGGTGCGCGACCTGAATTTCCCAATAAGAATCATCCTGCATGAAACTGTGAGGGAGAAGGACGGACTCGCCATGAGTTCAAGGAACACATATCTCTCTCCTGAAGAACGGAAAAACGCCCTTGCCATCAGGCGTTCGCTCATTTCTGCGAAATCCGCAATCCTCAGTGGCAGAAAAAAAATCGGCTGTATTGGAAAAATGATAAGAGATGAAATATCTTCTGCCGGTGGCAGGGTGGATTATGTGGAAATCGTGGACTCCTCGACACTTGAACCACTTGCAAAGCTGTCCGGCAACATCCTGATAGCCGTCGCATCATTCTTTGGAAAGACAAGGCTCATCGACAATATTGACTTTAAAATATCAACTGGAGGGTAATTGCAAATGAAGGGGATTCCTGTTCTCACCGCAAAAGGCAAAGGCATCGCTGAAGCATGGGAGAATTCACTCATCGTCCTCAACAATAAGGGATGCGATATCAAGACCATGTACGACAAGCCGGATGATCCTCCAAGCAAGGACGCCACCATGATGATCACCATCCAAAACCCCCTCGCCGAACCGATGATCCACAAAGATTTCCCTGGCGGCATCGAAGATCTCCAGGAATATGTGATGGAAGTGGTAGAAGGCATCAAGAACCACCTCGTCCGGGATCCAAACGATCCGAACGACACTCGCTGGGAATATACCTACAACGAACGTCTCTTTGCATACAAGGTTCCGGGACTTGATGATGTCTATGATCAGATCGAGACCATCGCCAGGAAACTCGCTGACACCCCCTACTCACGACGCGCCCAGGCGATCACATGGAAGGTATGGGAGGACAACTCATGCTACGATCCTGCCTGCCTCCAGAGCATCTGGTGCCGTCTGACTGAGGAGAAGAAGGGATTCGTGATGAGTACCAATATCCGTTTCCGCTCAAACGACGCCTACAAGGCGGCGTTCATGAACATGTTCGCACTCGTCCAGCTTCAGAAGAAGATCGCCGACAAGATTGCTGAGTTTACCGGCAAGAAGGTGAAACTCGGAAGGTACGTCCATATTGCCGACAGCTATCATATCTACGGATCATATTTCAACGAGTTCAAGGCCCGTTTCCTGGAAGGCCTCCAGAAACGTTCCTTCGAAGAAAGGACATACCGTTACGAAGATGTCAAGGACATAATGGCAGAAGCAAGACCGGCAATCCTCGAAAAAGTTAAGAATATGAGCTGATGGAAGACGGACCGGAGAACCGACGAATGGAAGTATCGGCGATGCTGAATTCTCCCCGTGTGTCCTCTTGGTCATTTTTGTTAAATCGAAATTCATCAATTAAAAATTGAAAATGTTTAAAATACCCAACACAGAAGCCGAACTCGCAGCAGCGATCGAGTACCACAATAAAAGGTACTGGGAACAGGGCGAACCGGAGATCAGCGATGAGCAATACGATGAGCTGATCCGCAGGCTCGAATCCATAAATCCTGATCATCCGATCCTGCAACAGGTCCAGGCGCCGGCGGTCGCAAGCGCGGGAAAGGTCCACCATGCCAGACCGATGCTCTCCCTCGACAAGGCTTATTCCCTGGAAGACGTGATCGAATGGGCGAAGAAGTATGCCCGTTCAGACAAGGAAAAGTTCCTCGTCCAGCCGAAATATGACGGTATTTCAGCGAATTTCGCAAACAAGACACTCTCAACACGCGGTGACGGCATTGATGGTGAAAACATCACCGACAAGATTCCCCTCATCGAACTCGAAACCAAAGGGCACAAGGGAAAACTCGACCGTCCCGTACGTGGCGAGATCGTCATACGTGATGATGATTTCAAAACTCGTTATTCACATATAAAGAAAAAGGACGGCAAGACATATAAGAATTCCAGGAATGCCGTCGCTGGGATCATGGGGCTTAAGGAAATAGGCGACATGCTCGCACAAGGGGCGAAACTTACCCTCGTCGATTACGATTATGTCTCATATAACGTAACTCTTGCGGAATTCGCAGAAAAATGGCCGATTATACTCAAGGAGATAGAAGGGCTCCCCTACCCCATGGACGGCGTTGTCATCAAACTTGACGACGAGGAATATGCCGATTCACTTGGAAATACTGCTCATCATCCACGAGGACAGATCGCCTTCAAGTTCAGCGGCGTCAGAAAAAACACAAAACTCCTGGATGTCATCTGGAGCTTCGGGAAAAATTGTCTTACACCTGTTGCACAGCTCGAACCTGTCGATATCGGTGGTATCACGATAAAACAGGCGACACTTCACAATGTCAAGAATCTCATTGACAAGGACATCATGATCGGAGACACCGTCACCGTCGAACGTGCTGGAGATGTGATTCCATATATTGTCTCCCGCGAGGAAGGCAATCACCGCCGTTCGGCTATAATTGACAAATGCCCATGCTGCCATAGCAAGCTGATAACTGACGGCCCTGAACTCCGCTGCACGAATCCTGAATGTTTTGAGACAAAGGTCCAGCGTATCCTCGCCGCTGTCAGGAACATCGGCATTGAACGCCTCGGCGAACCGAATATCCGCAAGATGATGAACACTCTCGGGGTGAAAACACTCCGTGATGTTTTTGAACTCAAGATCGATGACATACTCAAACTTGAGGGATTCAAGGATAAGTCGGCTGGAAACCTGCTCCGTGAAATCCAATCAGCGCGCCGTGTCGAGGACTTCTCCCTTCTTGCATCGCTTAATATTCCAGGCATAGGCAAAAATACGGCAAAAAAGATCCTCGAAAATTATAGTCTTGCCGAACTTCGCAAGCTCAACTCAGAACAGCTCTCTAACATTGATGGCATCGGTCCTGAACGTTCGGAAGCCATCTTCTGCGAACTTCGCAACCAGGCAGGATACCTTGACGAGCTTCTGAATTCCGTTGAACTCATCACCACCAAAGGTGGCATCAAGAAAACATTGCCGGCCATCTGCTTTACAGGCAAGATGCCTGAACAGCGTTCATATTACGAAAACCTTGCGCGTCAGGCGGGATTCGAACCAGTTGATTCGGTGACGAAGGAGCTCTCCCTGCTTGTCTGCGCCGATCTTTCATCCGGCAGCAGCAAACTCGACAAGGCGAAAAGTCATGGTGTGAAGATCCTAACACTTGATGAATGGCTGAAGACGGTGGGAACTTCGGCAACTCAACCTAAGAAATCTTCAACTAAGGCTTCAGATACGCCAGATCTCTTTGGCTAACAATGTATAACAGGCATCTTGCCTGTTTTTTTATATTTTCGCAAAGATTTTCGGGGGATACTACATCTAATTACCAAATACACCGGGGAATCTCATGCAGGAATCAGCAACTGTTGAAACATTTTTAAAGGAAAGAACACCCGAGGCCTTTTCTCCGGTGATAGACGAACACATCGGTATGCTGAGGAGCTTCGTCTACAGGATTGTCCTAAACGAACATGACACTGATGACATTGTACAGGAGTCCCTGCTCGCGGCATATACCAGCGCCGATTCATTCAAAGGCAATTCAAAGTTCTCGACTTGGCTCTGCAGGATCGCCGCGAACAGGAGTTTCTCCATATTGAGAAAAGGCAGAAGGACGATAGTGACCGACGGCGAGGACTGTCCGGAAATGAAGGATGCAAGCACTTCCCACACGCCGGACAGACCGATGATCGGCAATGAGACGCATGGACAGGTGATGACGGCAATCTCCGCGCTCCCGGAGCATCTCAGGGCGGCCATTACACTGATCGCCATAGATGAGAAGGATCCGGATGAGGCGGCTTACATACTTGGATGCCCCAAGGCCACACTTTATTGGCGCATCCACAAGGCCAGAAAGCTATTGGCGAAGGATCTAGGAGAACTGATTAGATGAAAAGAAACGAAAATCGAGGTGTCATATGAATAAAAACCAATTAGACAATATCCTCAAGGACTGGGACAAAAATCTCAAGCCTGAATTTCAAGATGCCTCCGCATTGAAGAAAAAGATACTGTCCGACATCAGGACAGGAAGGAAAACCATTTCGCCGGAAAACGATTATTTCTTCATAAGAAAAACTCTTGTCTATAACCTTGCCGCAGCAGCAGCCGTCTTCATAATCGCCATTGGTGTATTCATCCTTAATTTCAAATCCTCAAAATCTGGCCACGGTGCCATGACCCCCGCCATGCTTGCATTGATTTCAAAAGAAGAGATGTCGGATGTCAAGAAGATCGCCAACGAAGTCTGCAGTCTGTTCAACGACAAGGTCGACTGGATCATAAGATCCGGGGACAAGATGGAGATTAAGCCATCGGAATCTCCCAACGGATCATCTTCAAAATCCAGGATACTCGTAAGGCAGACCGTATTCAGGAAGACAGCCAAGGGCTGGGAGAAAGTACATATTGCCGATATCATTACGACCACAGACCAGCAAGTCGTCTTCAAGGATGACAGCAAGGACGGTTATCTCTGGACACACCAGGCCGGAGATAATGTGATTGCCCTCGAGGGGCAGATGGACATCAAGGTCGACGGCGAAACAATAAACCTCGACTATTCCTGTGGACAGGACACTGAAACCCCAGTCATGCTCAAGACAATCAAGAATTCGAATTCCGAATACATCGTATATCAGACAGTGAACAGGATATAACTGTAATTCTACCAACATGAAAGGTTTGTATATGAAATTCCTAGTTTTCTTTGCACTGCTGTTTATTTCAATATTTCTTCATGCTGCCGACATCAAATACGATTCTCCGCAGACATTCTATGCCGGCAGGGAGACAACTATAAATATAAAGACTGATGGTCTGTCCGGCAGGAATCTTTCCTGGAACGTCAAATATTCCGGTTTGTCTATTGCAGCTGCGGAACTCGTAATCCCTGAGACCGGCATCGTTGAACTAAAATTCACGTTTCCAGAGATAAAGGATGGAGTTACTGCCACCGCGGAGCTGACCTGCCTTGCTGCCGACAGGAAACTGACTAAGAACATTGTCTTCTTCTCAACAAATCCTTTCTCATTCAAGAAAAAAAACGTGGAGAAAATGAAAATAGGCCTATGGGCCCCTTCCGGAGATGATACGGCAAAGAAGATATTCGAATCCCTGGGGGTTGTAACCGCAGATGTTGCGAACTTCGCGGATTTCAAGGATAAGTGCCTGATAGTCTCCGGCATCGACTTCGGTAACTTCTCTGGACTTGAAAAGGATTTTAACAATATTTGCTCTGCCGGCTCAACTGTATTTATAATCAATCCTTCAAGAGGGGTTTTCCCTTTAAAAACTGAATCCATGAAAAACATGATTTTCTCGAGAAACGATAAAATCATGGACTTTGACAAGAAATTCGATGTCGACAAATGGGGTGATTCTCCACCTAATGAGAAGAGCTTCAACCTTGTTGCTGTTGACAACGGAGCAGGAATAGAGGTTGTGTCAAACAGGAACGGGTTCACCTTCATCTCTGCAAAGATCGGCAAAGGCGAACTTGTCATCTGCAGCTGGGGTATTTTCCTCAGAACTGATAAGTCCCCTACCCCGATCTATCTCCTTGATAAATTGATGTCTGAATCGGAAAAACGGAAAACAAATGAAACCGAGAAGGAACCTAAGAAAACAGTGAACCAGGAATGACAGTATTGCCCTGAAAGTTTGTTGCATAAATAATATTATGGAGGATAACATGAAAAAGCTGATGATGCTGATGATGTCGCTGGTTCTTGGAATTTCAGCGGTCGCCCAGAATGAGGAAGCCAAGAAGCAGGAGGCGGTGAACACTGAAGTCTACACTGTCGCAGTACTGCCTTTTACTGAATCCGGAGGAGGAGTTGCGGGACTCGGAGAACAGGCAGCAAATATCCTCTTCGCAGAGATGTCGGCGAATCCGAATGTGTGGATGGTCGAAAGGACGGATCTCGACAAGATACTTAAAGAGGCCGAATTGAACATTTCCGGCGCTGTCAATCCCAATCAGGCAATCCAGATCGGCCAGTTGAGCGGTGCAAAGCTTCTCGTTACAGGCTCAGTCTTCAAGGTGAAGGACAAGACATTCCTAGTGGCGAAGGTTATCAGTACTGAGACCAGCCGAGTCATCGGGAAAAGCGTTGATGGACTGGATGCCCTTGACGCCCTTGCTACCAAGCTTTCAGAGCAGGTAAACGATGTGATCAGCAAGGATGCGAAGAAGATGATGCCCGAAATAAGGGAGCGCAAGGATCTCATAGCCGATCTGAAGAAGGCAATCGGCGACGCCAAGAAGCCAAAGCTCTTCATTAAAATCGAGGAGAGGCATGTCGGTTCCGCGACCATAGATCCTGCCGCCGAGACCGAGATGCAGATAATCTGCAAGGAGCTTGGATTCGATGTGACTACCAGCGAGAACGATGCCGAACTCATTGTAAAAGGCGAAGGCTTCAGTGAATTTGCCGGTCGCCGTGGAAATCTCGTGAGCATCAAGTCACGCCTTGAGATCAAGGTAGTTGACAAGTCCGGGAATGTGGTGGCCGTCGACAAGCAGACAACCGCCGAAGTGGATCTTGCTGAACAAGTTGCCGGCAAGAAATCCCTGCAGGAAGCATCCGCGAAAATCGCAGAACGCATCCTTCCGAAGATAATTAAAAAATAAATTTTAATAGCCGTTTTTGATTCATTATATGCGATTTGTCTATCAAATATAAATTTAAATATTATATTTATTTGCTAGGGGGAATTGGATATGGCAATCAAGGTTGTATGCGACTGCGGGATGGAGGTTATCACTTTCCAGAAAAAACCCGGTGAAGTGATCGTCTGCAAGAAATGCGGCAACCAGATCATCATACCTCATGTTGTCGAGAACGAGACGCAGGTTTTCAGGGATCTTGGCTCCAGTACAATGGATGGCACTTATCATGCCAAGAAGCAGAAAAAAGATAATCCCTCTACACCCCTTATGTTCAAAGGTCAAGAGAATAACAATTCTCCTTCGAAGAATCTTTCAGGAATAAAGACTTGTCCTGCCTGTCTTGAGGAATCCAAGACATCAGCCGTGATATGTGTCGGCTGTGGATATAATTTCAAGACCGGAGAGAAAGGAATCGAGCCTTCTTCTGAACTGCCTCCACCTCAAAAGGGCCGAAAACGAAAGAAAAGGGATAAATGCTCAAATACGGATTCAGCCATCTCAAAGCACCTTATGCCAGTAATTTCAAAATTGGCGATACTGACCCTGATAATATCAGTACTCACTTATTGGGGGCCTGGCATATTTAAAAATTCATATAAATTCATTTTCAGCACACTGCAAAGTATAAACAAGGGAGGAGAAAACAAGATTGTCAATTCTGACAATTCATCTCCTGACTTAAGCAAACTCTCAACACAGACATCAAATATTACATCTTCAGCTCAAAACAAACAGTCAACTCATGCACAAACACCCAGTGTTCCAGAGAAGGAGCCTAGCTTTACTATAATTGACTACAGTGAAACAGATTTCAATATGGATATTACTGGCAATGCCATGTTTGAGATAAACATAAAGTCAGAACAAAATGCATCAAAGGATGCTTCTGCAGATACAAGAAAGAAATATGGGGAAAACAATTTCCTCGACATCACTGAGAAAAACATAAAGGAAAATCCTCCTCCGGAGGAAAAGGCAAGATTAAAACCAAAAGTCAGCTTTGAGACCAAGTCCGGCAGGAAAATGGAAGGCATCCTTACAAACGTGCCACCACGCGGGGCTCCTGAATTTCTCAAGGTAGTCACAATTGAAAAGACCGTGAACAACAAAACAGAATGTGAATCTATCAAATTGACCGACATCAAGCAGGAATACTTGTATCTTTTTGATACTGAAGCTTATTACAGTCATCTTGAGGATGTTGTCTCGAGACAAGTGTCCAATTTCAAGGATCAGAAGGGATATTTTGAAAGGCACCGTGAGCAGTATAGGATTAAATATTATCAGATGGCCGGATACGGCTGGAGCAAGGCGGGCAAGAAATGGCTTCCAGTAAAACCTGACCGACTAAAGGGTGATGATTCCCTTTCAGTAATTAAATATGCCAAAGATACAGATGAATTCAGGACACCTCTTTCCCCTGCCTCGAATGACATATATATTGATAACCTTGAGGCTTCTATAACTTCAATTCCTGCCGAAAAACCGGCTATCCATTTTCTTTTCTCCGGAAACGAAAGGAAAGACTTCAAGAATGAAAAATTCAGTATCAAGTTATACAGGGCCCCGGAGAGGGACGGCCGCTATCGTCTTATATACTCCAACCAGTTACCATGCGAAAATTCCCTTTATTCAACTTTAATCGCTGATATCAATCCTTCATCTGAAAAGAAGAATCACGTCTATTACCGTGCAGATGTATTTACAGCATCCGGCAAGACTGTCAGGATATTCGAACCTTTAAAAGTGCCTGTCATCCCCAAACCAACAATAACAGAGAACGCTTGGACATGGGAACCTATTGAACCCAGGGGGGAGGATATAAGTGGCTTTATTTACGATTTTATGGAGACAAAATCCGGCAAAGTCTTCCTATTTGCATCTCCTCTGAAAAAATGTTCCCACTCTTTTTCAGATTATCCTCCAGGAATCAGAGTATATGGAGGCATTGAGACAACTCCGGCTTCCGATTGGAAATATTACAAGCCATCCCTCTTATATCTTGAACATACCCAGCTCGAAATGAGAAAAGGCACAACTAACTTCTATCAGGGGGAAATCATTCTGCCGAATTTTACAGAACGGAAGACCATGAAATTTTCATCAGGGGTTTCATTGAGCAATCTTATAATTGAAGGAAAAACATTGCAGGTCAGCAAAGATTCGAGGGAGATATTCAAAAAGGTTCCCTGCGGGCAAAATGTTAAGGTCAACTTCAATCTTTCAAAGAATACGGCAAATGGGCAACGTCAACTGGAATTCTACCTGCCCCCTGAACCACCGGTTCCTCATGCCAAAGCAGACAAGGAAGGAACTTCGGTATCATGGGATGACATGACAAAGATATTTGATATGAATTTTTTCTCTGTTAAACCAGTAATCAGTTTTTCTGACAGCTCATTATTAAATTCCGCATGCAGGTTCAAAGTTCCATTTGATACATGTTCCTATACTGAAAAAGACTTGGAATATGGCCGTAACTATGGCTATTACATAACCCTAAAGGGCGGTTTTATCAAAGCCAAGGCATGGCTCGAAACCGTTGGGGTTATAGACTGCCATGTAAGAGTTGATCTTTATGGCAGAGCAGATGGGAAGAAAGGCAAGGCAATAGCAAAGTGCAACAAAGGGAAGGGACAAAACTCACCAGACAACATTCTGGCTAATCTGGATGGCAGGCCAATAAGGGTGGGATTTGGTGGCAACCAGATGAACCATGAAAGGACCGGAATGCTCGAAATATATCTTATCGATAAAATATTCAAGTCACTTGATTCAATAAAAGAATTTGAAGTATATGACAGAATCAATACTGCCTCAATCTTAAGAGAAATGAAGCTCTTCATGGGGGAAATGGAAATAACTCCTCAGCCCATTGATTTCCTAGTGCAGCTCAGGGATTATTCCCATGAGGCTGATAATGGCATAGAGGTATGGATTACAGATCTCCACTCGCGGGACCTTGCTTTTGGCAATCCACCCATGAAATGGCGGATTGCGCAAATAGACCTGAAAAATTTCAAAGACCTGAAGATAGATGAAATGGTCATACAACCACTGGTTAAGAAAATCCTTGAAAAATATCCTGGAGAATATGTGCAGAAGGCAGCTGCAGAATTAGAGGTGAACAATATCATATTGAACTCTTTGACTCCAGTAGAGCAGGCTTCCCAGGTCTGGCAATATGAGTCCATAGGAGAATCAGTTTTCCTAAAACTTTCAAATAAACTGACGGGCAGGAATATTCTCAGCCGGGAGGACTGGTTAATGGTAAACCAGGAAAGGCTTACCATAGAAGCTTCCGGCACTGAAATTCCAGCTCCTCTAGCAGGGAATGTCATGATTTCAGGCTTTATCTGGAATGGACAGGAAAACTTGAACTACCTATTTGTGGCAACTGAACCTGACAACGGAAGGTTTGTTGACTCAATATCCCTTTCCGGCAATGATTTCGAAAAGGTATCAAGCCAGCTTTCCGAATGGTGCAATGCCATGAAGCTTAGGAAGTTCACAAAGATCTCAATGCCCCCCACCCTTTATCTCGAAACTATCGCAAAAATACCTGACAGTGAATATGCAAATATCATTGACAAAGCTGATGATGTTTCATCACAATCATACTTCAGATATATAGCATCAGGAACGGCCACACCACTTAAGATTGCAGAGGAAAAATGGCTCCAGGGGCATAAAGCACTCGCCTTTAAAATCCTGCGGGATGAGTGGAAAAAGACAAAGGCATTAGATGTCGGCCTGGCACTTTCGAGATATTATTCTGAAGCAAACATGTATTCAGCCCAGGTTGTACTACTTGAGGAAATGATCAAATCTGGGATTGGAGGGGTAGAACTATCTTCAACTCTTAACAAGGCAAAGTCATTATCAGCAAATCCATCAAGAGGATTAAAGATAAGGACACTGGATACAAAAATAACAGCACCAGAGATAATAGATGGACGCATTAATCTGGATAAGCTAGAACTTGGAAAGGATAGCAAGGCAATACTTGAAAACAAAACAATAACAAATCCTGTTTTCCAAAAGCAATTCTTCTCTGCAAGAAAATCTTTTAATGAGGAATGGAATCCTCTTGGCCATTTTTTCACCAAAGAAAGATTTATCACTCAGAATGACTTGAGTTTCAATGCATCCCATTTCAACAAATACGGCATCTGGGAAGAAGTTAAAGCAAGAAGAATCAAGGACAGAAGAACAGAACAATCCAAAACCTATATCAAAACAAGAACATGGCAATCTTATCAGCTGTTTCCTGAAAACAACGATCCTGAATACCTTTATGAAGTTTTCAATTCAAATCGCAATAATTATTTATTTTATAATGATATTATCAGATATCCACAAGTTAAAATACTTGTATATAATACCTTCAAGCTAGATGAGCCCCCAAAACTCATAACTGCACAGGATTATCTCAAAAAAGATATTTCATTTCCCGAGGAAGTGATTTTTTCATCAAAACCCCCTACGTTCTTATCACTCGACATACTAACCAAGCTTGGTGATCCCAAGGCAAAAGGAGTGATGGATAAAATAATGACATGTCCTCTAAACGAAAAACATAAGTTTTCCACTCTTGCATATTTCAGAATGACCAAGGGGGACAAAAAAGCAAGAGAGCTCGTTCTCGCATCTGACGGAAGACTTGATAAGGATGACACTGAGATGGTTTTCTTTATTGCCTCTAAAAACAAGGATTACGAGCTGATATCCTCCATTCTAAGGAAAGGCACGCCTGCCTCCCTCAAGAATATAAGATGGGGAGACAGGGATACGGTTAAAAAAGTATTAGCCGATAACGCCGAATACATTTCCCCAGAGGATTATTGTTACCTAATTGAAGGCTTCAGATTTATTGACTTAACACCAAACCTGATGAAAATCAAATCTCCAACAATGGCTGCGCAGGCGGCAATAGTCCTGAACGGGAAACCTCTTGAAGAAATCGGAGAAATGCCGGAGGAATTAAATATAGGGAGTGAATTTTGAAACTATTGCTCATAACGACAACAGTACTTTTACCAATGATAGCTTGTGGCGACATCCTTCTCAATGCTCAAGGTGAAAATTCCCCAAATGGCAAGTCGCTCAAAAATTATTGGCTTGCCAACTTATACGTCATGTCCGGCGAAGGCGTATCAAAAGTCAACATGAAAGTCGTGCTTGATCGTGCTGAAATAAAAGAATTCAGGAGCAAATTTCCAGAATATGCCAACTGGGAGGCTGAAAAGCATCTCAAAAAGAATTACTTTCAGTTTCAAATAAACAACTACTTCGACCTAAAGGATTTCCTTGCAAAATATGAGAAAGTATCACCGCGCCTAAAGTCATTCTATGACAAATGCATCGTTAAGCAGGTTTCTGTTCCGAATATCCCGCCAAAAGAGAGGGAGGGCAAAGACATTTATACTGGTGAATATCTCTCAAGGTATTGCCTCAAAAAAATAATCACTGATGGCAATCCTATTAATGAAGATGAATTAAAGAAATATTTTGCTGGTCTTCTTAATGAGAATCAGAAGGTCAGGATTGATTCTGTCTTAAAATTGAGGAGTATCCCCTCTGGCAATCGGAATAAGATCATAATCTCCAATATTCTTTCAGCATACATTAATCCTGACATGAAAGTCATTGAAGCCGCAGATGAAGTCCTGGCCTTCAGGTTCAGCCATGACATTGCACCATTGATAGATATTGCAGGAGGAGATGATCCGTTTAACGCCGCTAAGGCATGTGAGCTCCTGGGCGAACTTGGCCTTTTTGCATCTACAGCTGTACCATCATTAAAGAAAATCGCATTGACTCATCGCGAGTGGTCAGTTAGGACAGCAGCTATTCTTGCCCTAAGCGAAATAGGCCCACCTGCCTTTGACTTCAAGGATGAATTGCTTAAAATGCTGGATGATGATAATTATGGAATACGCCAGGCGGCTGCAAAAGCCCTACTCATCATCTCCGACAGCATTCCAGAAGATGGGCCTCTCTGCCATAAAATTATTGACAGCGGCCTTGGCAAAAGCAATCCTTTTTATCTCGAACTCAAGGATAAGATATGCAAAGGTTTCTAATAATTTTATTTTTTTCAGCTAACATGCTGGTTGCGGATGACAAGAAAATGACTTCACTTGCAATCTTTGATTTTACCGGCGATGCAGGCATTGCTTCAACTGATGGAAACAAGACAGCCATGCTTTTGTTCGCAAAAATATCTGAAAGCGGGAAAATCAACCTAATCGAACGTACTGAAATCGACAAGGTTCTCCGCGAGCAAACTCTTTCCAGCGAAGGAAAGAATCCCGATCATCTGAAACTCGGAAAGCTTATAGGTGCTGATTACATTGTTCTAGGAAAAATATACATGATCAATAATGAGTATGTCTTCAACTGCAAATTGATCAACTGTAAAACAGGCAAGACAAATGGCATCTCGGAAACGTTTAAATCTTCTTCCTCCAAGGAGGAATCCTTACAGGTTTTCGCAGCAAAAGCTTCCTTATTCATAATATCTAAACTCACAGAATGATAGCATCCACATATACAATACGCTCTTTAATTAGGACAATCATCTATATTGCCATCAGCTTGACTTGCAGCACGCAATATGCCCAGACGAGGATCGCGGTGATCGCGGACAAGGGGCTGGAGAACTATGCCGACCTGCTGACGGTGGAACTATCGAAGCAGAAGGATGTCAGCGTCGTTGAGAGAACGGAGATTGAAAGGATATTCAAGGAGCGGAAGATTTCCTGCACAGGAATTGCCGACAGGTCAATCGAACTCGGGAAGCTGACAGGTGTCGAATTCTTCCTAATCATCCAGAAAAAGAATGGACTAGGAGAGGAGAATAAATCCTGTTTAAGAATCCAAATTATAAACACTGCATACGGACTGAAATTGGCAGACAGCCTCTTCGAATATGACGCAGACGCCAATAAGGCGGTGCAGACGATCACGGATATTTCCATTAAAAGGATCATCAAGCTCAAGGATGACCTGAGCAAGGATTATTTCCTTGTCGGCGTTGGTTCATTTTCTTGTGAAAACATTTCAGCCGGGCCGCAAAGGACTGCCACTTCCATAAGATCTGGAATTGAGGAAAATATCAGCCTCTATCCCGGTTTCATACTGGCTGACAGGGAAAAGGCTGAGCTAATTGCCAAGGAGCGTGTCATTGGGAATGCCTTGCCGGAGAACCTGAAAGCCTCGTCCATCCTGATCAGCGGAAGCTTTAAGATTGAACAGAAGGAGGATGAAACGTCTGAAATTTCGGTCAATGTCAAATGCATCAGGAACAAATCGATCATCTTTGAGAAGCGCTACACCAAAGATATGGCTGACTCCATCATGCTCCCGAGTGAAATAACCTCTGATATCGTCAGCAAGATGCTCAACTCAGGCGAGATCAAGCCTTCCATGGACTACAGGAAAGAGGCGGAATTGCTTTTTAACCAGGCAAATCTATATCTCCGCTTCAATGAACCTGAGAATGCGCTAACGGAGGTCGAGGCGTCACTTGCCCTGGATCCATCAAATCTTGATTGCCATAATTTAATGCTCAGCATTGTCAGCAGGCTGATCAGCAAATGGGACGAGGGAAAGGAAAAGGACGGTTCGAAATTCACAATAGACAATATCAAAGGCGTTTCAGAGGAGGCCGCAAGCTCCCTTGAATATATTGTCGGACACGCACCGAATAAGCTAAGCATGAAGTCTGCACAGAAATTTAAGAACAACTGGCTGAGCTTCCTGGGAAGCATCCGTGGATTGTCCGACTCCTCGAAAATCCAGAAGGAGCTTGCAAAAGATAAAATCTACCTGCAGGATGTCTTCTCCTGGAAAATTCCGCTGTTCCTAAAAATGAGGAAGGTCTTCAAGGAGTCCGAGCCTGTCTATCTAAACTGGCTCATCGGAGCCAATCCCGACATAGGCATTTATGCGGCAACCTATGACAAGGCATTTGAACTATACAATATCATGACGGAAGACAGCGCAGGTCTTTTCAAGTCCGGTATTACTTATGACTCCCCCTTGAACAAGCTCTCTGGAATAAAATGCCTGGCGGACAAAGGTATCCCGCTTGAGCTTGGCAGCATCGATGAGAGATATGCCCGGACAAGGAAATATCTTGAAGCCAAGGCTGAAGATCCCGATCCGCTTATCAAATACATGGCGTTAAGGGCAATCCTGGAATTACACTCCAAGTATTTTTATGGGAAGGAATTGAACCAGAAAGATTACGAATACAGATACCGGACGGCTGAAAAAATGGTGGACGTCACGCTGAATGGCATCTTCCCTGCATACAAGGGCAATACACCTGACAACTATTTATATTTATACAACCTTGCTTTGGCGAAAGATGTCAGGGCAGGCAATGACATGAAACTGAAGTTATACCAAAAGGTCATCGACAAGGCGTTTGCAGATAAATTCTGCCAGCAGGCCGGGAACAACCAGGACTTCACAAGTTCCGTTTACAGTTGCGCAGGCGCGCTGGCCTATGACTATGTGAACAACAGTAAGCAACCGGAAAAAGCTATCGCCCTTCTTTCTGAAATAGCAGGGCAACTGAAGGATGACGTCGAAATAAAGAAATCGCTCCAGGAGCAGATTTCAGAAATAAAAAAGAAAATGCCGGCAAACCCCGCTGTGCTTCCTGTGAAAAACAATGAGAATATCAAGTTTCAGCCAGATAAAATCATTTCCCTGGGTGATAAGCGCATAAAGGATATCCTTGTTCAAAAGGTCAAGGATAGTTACAAGGGGAAGTTTTCGAGTTCAAGCGGATACTTCTATGGATTCATCGGGGTATCCGGCAAGGCGGCATATCTTCCCTTCGTATTTCAAAGCGATGAAAAGGAGGAAACCTGGAACAAGGACATTGTCGGGGTAATGAAAATAGGACTTGATACCGGCAATATAGCTGAAATCCTGGTCTTCAAGGAAGCAGTATCCAGGCGGGACGGTTCAGGGGCATATCCGCTGCCATTAATTGAGAAAGACGATATAGCATATCTGGGATTGCGCAAGGGCGTCGGAATCGTAGCATTTAACTTCAAGGACAAAAGCGTCAAGGCCGAGAAGAATGTCGAATGCGAAGACATCTACCAGATGTTTTTCTGCAAGGACAAGATTATGCTTGTAGGGGGAAGCCCCGGTTTTTACAGCATTGATGAAAGAGCCCTGATTGAATTCAACCCGAAATCCAGAAGCGCAAAACTGGTATTAAATCCCAGATCGGCCAAGCCAACGTGTGAAATAGACGGGAAGACCGTAATTGCCGCCTACCCGGATGCAAAAGAAGAGAACCTGCGCGTATTAGTCAAGCCTGCCCAAGCTTCAAATGCCACGATGCTGTATAAGTTCAATCCGGGAACATTTTCCACGGAGAGGTTGAACGACATCAATGCTGACAAGAAGATCAGCATGTTCTTTCCATTTTATCAATTAAGCAAATGCAGGATAATCCCAACGGAAAATGGCATCTTGTTCTTTGATTTTTCCCATGCCGTACTTGTCGATGACAAGGATGGCATCAGCATCCCGATGTCCAATGATGAAGGATGGAAGCCCCAGGTCTTGCTGACTGTAAATGAACAGATATTAAATGTAATTGCCGGGGTGCCAGGAGGCAGGATCTTTTTCGGAAAACGGAATGGGAAAGGGCTTTTATATTTTGAAAAGGGCAAAAATACGCTTGGGCAGATAGAACTTGCCTTTCCCTCGAAACCGGGAGATTCCAGCGAGACAAGCCCAATAGCAATGAAGGCCTCCGGAAATGACTTTTTGATCCTGACAAACCGTGTCCTGTATGTATGCAAACGTTATCCTGATGCGTTCAAATGACAACTCGAGGCATTTCAATGTTTATCATGTGCTGCAATTCGAAAGTCCTATGGTTCTTCCCACAGACAGAAATTGACGGATACATTGCAAAGCTTAACGAAACAAAGAATAAATGAGTTAAAAATACACAAGTCTCTCAATAGATTGTTTTTATGCCTAATTTTGCAAAGGTGATCTAATGACATTGAATAAAACATTCAACTGCCTGTTGTTTCTCCTTGGCATATCCTTGTCAGGATGTTCTTCTTTATTCAACAATCAGGCTGTTGTAACAGATCCGGTTCCTTCCAAGGAGATTGATGACAGCCTGATAATTGTCGATAAGAACGGAAGGATAATCAAGGATTCAGAGATGTCTGATGAAATGCGCAAGGCTTTTTACCTCTTGAAAAACTTTAAGTTCTCAGAAATTTCCCTGGAAGATTATGATTTCATATCAGCTATTGACCTTATCAACCGCAGAATTGATAACGAAAAAGTTCTTTCGCCGGTAAAAATAGAAATCGAAAACGAATTAAGAAAAGAACTTGAATATAATAATACTACCGTGACTATGTTCGTTGAAGACATCCCAATGCTAACAGCTTTTATATATTTATCCCGTGCACTCTGTTTAAATTTATACTTGAAAAGAAATGGATCTCTCAGCTTTTATGGCACATTCTGCCAAGAGGAACTTGAAAATGGTGGTTTTGTCGTATCAAAAGGGACTTCCGAAGGACTTCTCAGCCAAGGAAAAAGCATCAAGCTTCCCTTCAAGGCCCTTGTCACAGGACTCGGTTATGCAAAACAGGTTTATGCCTCTGAAAAATATCTCCTTTCATATTGGCTTAGAACGGTAGAATATGGCTGTGAAATGCCGACAATCACAGGCACTGACTCATGTGTTGTTGTGAAATTATTCAGTAAAGATTTTTATGAGAAAAATAATCTTTCTCCTGAAGACCATAACTCTGCATTTTTTTCATTCGCCATAGAAGATTCCGATG
>CAZRKP010000024.1:0-63903 GCA_964600895.1 uncultured Victivallis sp. | reverse complement strand
TGGCGGAGATAGCCTTTAGCTACTCCCTTTGCCGTGGTTTCTGGTGCAAAGTTGCGGGAGTTCACATGCAGGATCGTCCTACAACCCATTTTTCTGAGATCCCTGATCATCCCAACACCGTCGCCGAACTCATCATGCCAGTCGAAGTCACGGCTGATATATTCCTTGCCCATGCAGTAGCTCTTCACGAAATCCGGACCTCCGCGCCAAGGGCCGTCCAGCACGATCGCATCACAAGGATATTTTTCCCTGTGCAGACGCTTCATTGTATCGACCGCCTGCCTTGCCGTTTCGAAAGTCAGGCTCGAACACCAGAATCCGAACCACCATTTCTCCGGGAGAGGAGGACGGCCTGTCAAGGAAGTGTAACGCTTCAAGATCTCCTTGAATGAAGGGCCTGCGATGATGAAGATATCACAGTCGCCGCCTGGGGCGTGGAAGAACCACTTGCGCGGATCCGTCTTTCCCATGTCGAAATACACGTGAGGCCAGGGATTGTTATAGAAGATACCATAGCCTTTTGAGCTGATGAAGAAAGGTATCGGGCAACCGCCGTAGTCACCGGATACGATCCCGACCTTCATCGTGAAAATGTCCACGGTTGATCCATTCCGGCAGGGAGGCATGATCCTTCCGCCGAATCCGAAGATCTTCTCATCTTCAAGTTTGAAGGAAGCGAACTGCCTGTGACCGGAATATTCTGCGGGTTCCTTGCTGAAGCGGAGCCCTCCGTCGAGGCTTTGGATGAACTTCTTTCCTTTTCCATCGCGGATTTCAATTTCTCCGCTTGATGTGTCCAAGTTTCCCTTAAAGCATGGAGTCTCAAAGGAAATTTTTCCATCTGAGGATTTTGCCTTGATGGATGATTTGGTCTTAGGAACATTTACGAGACCGAGTTGTTCGGTGACAGGCAAAGATATCGGTTTGTTTTCTGGTATGGCCTGAAGTCTGAGGATACCTTCAGCCGGCGAACTTATCCTAAGTCTGGCGGACGGGCTCTGGATTTCGAGACTGTTGCTGGCTTTTGAGATTTTTGGTTTGGCAAATGACATCTTCCTGAATCCCGAGATATCCAGATCCGTCTTTTCGTACGGCCTGTCATAAAGGGCGTCCGGGTGCAGGTCTATCTGAATCCTGTCTTGCATTGCATTCTTCCTGTCTGTTGTTACAACTGTTTATCGTATAATATGCAACAGTTGCATTAACTGTCAAGGCAATTCGGAGATAAAAGATGCAAATATCTGCAAGCGACTGTGTTTCAAGGTAATAAGGTTAAGTCGCTATGGAAGTCCGCGAAGAATATTGGCGTCCATTCTTAGGAACATATGGTCGCATTCCCTGAAACCATTGCAGATAATGGATTCTTGAAGTCCTGAGAAGTTCAGACTGTTTTCATTTTTTTAAAGGGAATTTGAATTCTGCCGGATCCGCTCCGATGGAAGGTTTGCCTTCAGTCTTCAGGAGTTTTTCAAAATCATCTTTTGAGAAAGGCTGGCATTTTGAATTTAAATCAGTCTGAGATGTTTTCTGGAATTCCTGGAAGTCCGCGGAAGAATATTTCTTCCCTTTGAATGTGAGATTCGTCAGATAATAGTTGTTCTTGTCGGATTCCCACTTTGAATCGGCCGTGCATTCCACTGACTGGGCGGAAATTATGCTGTCGGTGATCTTTGCACTGCCATCTACGAACCATGGCGTGCCTACAGATGTCATGTTCTTTGCTTCCAGGATGCAGTTCTTCTTCACCTTGATCTGAAAGGAGGTTTTGCCTTGAGCGGAAAGCTGCACGTTTTCCATCTTGACTCGACAGTACTTGTTTTCTTCAGGTCTTCCATATCCCATCATGAAAGGTTCCGGACAGTCAACAGCAATTGCCATGTTGCGGATTTCCCATACGGAATTGTATCCGGCAAGGAATTCAAAGGCGTAGTTTCCTTCGAGTGAAATGTTGCTTAACTTTGTGACAGATTCATTGATGTTTGCGATCCCTGTCGAGTTTCCGGAAGCGCGGAATCCGTTAACAGTAGTATCGCAGTTGTCATGGGCGCTGTATCCGTCATCACCGTTCTCATACGCCGCGATATTCTCTAAAACAACATCATGGCATTTTCCATGGAAGTTGAACCCGTCGTTGATGGCATGAATGCAGGTGAGATTTCTAATAATGACATGCATCACACCACCTTTGCCACCGTGGATTGCGACTCCATTCATGCGGTACGGTGCTTCGACTTTTGCATCTTCGAGCTTTCCATCGACCTTGATATAGAAGCTCTTGCTTTCATCGTCAAATGTCCATTCGCCCGGTTGGAGATCCTCCGGTTTCTTGAAAGGCAGCTTCTTTCCTTTGCTCGTTCGCCCCATGTGCTGGATCTTGCCGTCGAATATGAGAAATACACGCATTAGCCTGGCGGGATCATCGGATTCCTGCAGCTGGGACAGGAACTTTTCACTCTTATAAAGTCCCGAACTCACTTCCGTCCATACATCAGTGCGAAGAGGATCACTGCCATTTATTGTCGCACCATGCCCATCGATGACTATCGGTTTCCCTTCTTCACCGGCAGTATCGTTGAGCTGCAAGGTTTCACGATATGTCGTCGGAGCCAGATGAAGGGTGTCGCCGGCCTTCACAAGCTTGAGACCTTTGGAGAGTGTCTTTACTGGACCATTGCCTTCAGCCAGTTCTGCAGCAAGACCATTGGCCTTGTCATCACCTTTTTCCGGATTGACATACAGGTCCCTTGCGGCAAGATGTAGCGAGAAGGAGAAAATTGCGATGAGGATAAGGAAATACTGGTTCATTTTATAATCCTTTTTCTGAATTGCTATATCTATTCTGACTTCTGGCTTCCTTTGGTTGTGGTCTGCGGACTTGGCTTTCTCAGTTTGAATTACACCAGGCGGCCATGAGACTGTCCGGATAATTCGGATACTTGGAAAAATCCACATGACCATCGAAGTAGACCCAGTTGCAGCCGAAGAAATGGTCGAATCGTCCGTTTGCGTTGTCGCGCCACTGGTTGTATTGCTGGTAGAGGGTCGGACTGATTGTCCCGGTGATGGGTGCGGTCCCGTTCACGGCATCGCTTATCATCACTGTCTTTTCATGCTTCTTCACGTCGGCAGTCATGCTAAGGCAGAAGTACTTGCCATTGTATGTCCCCCCATAGGTGGTGATGCGGTTGTTCAGGCGTTCCCATACATATTGCGGAGTGCAATAGCTTATGCGCGTGAGCTTGTTGGTGGCACCGACATAATGGGTGGCGGTGCCGTTCTTGTAGTTATCGGAGGGACATATGTATATTTCACTCTTGACGATTCCTCCAGTGTCACCCCACTGCGAGATGTCATATTCATAGAAATATCCCTGTATGAATGACATGAACGCTCCACGCGGATTTGACGAACCTCCAGGATTGTAGGCATCGCAGGAGAAATGTCCGGACTGGCTCCCCGGATCATAGCACAGGTTTGGAGGTATCATGGTATTATAGTCTGCACCGTAGTTCTGGACGACCAGTCCCTGCTGTTTCAGATTGCCGGTGCACAGGATCTCCTTCGCCTTTTCCCTGGCGTTCTTCAGTGCCGGAAGGAGCATTGCCGCGAGGATCGCAATGATGGCGATCACGACTAAGAGCTCGATCAAAGTGAAGAGCTGATGCTGGATGCTTGATGCTGGATGCAGGATTTGGAATTTTGAATTACTGCCTGATCCATTATCCAGCAACTTGGATCCAGTATCGAATTTATTGTTGGCTTTCATGGCATTTCTCCGTTAAGAAATCATGCCGGTACTTTATCTGTCTGGCGTTTTACTGCTGGGGCAGGGCCCGTTGATTCCCCTATGAACAATGGTACGTCTTCGGGTTCTAATCTCAAAGGGCGTGACCAGTTCCTGCCTTGATGCTCTATCCAATCAAGCCCCATTTCGAGGAAAGGCTTTCTTTCGGCTGGTTGTACGACCGTCACTGTCGGCATCAGCATGGTTGCGATATCCATTTCCCCGAAACCGCAGATCGATATGTCCTTTCCTATTATCAATCCTTTGTCCTGGCATGCGCGCATTGCCGCCCATGCCTGTGAAGTCGTCACGCAGAATAGGGCGTTCGTCTTGAGTTCCCCGTCATCTATTATTGAAGATACGAAATCCCTTGTGGGCTGGAGTCCGGGGACGAATGGGCGGGGGACCGAATGGTGGAGGCGACCGTATATCTTTCTTTTTTCTATTCCAAGGTTCCAGTGCTCGATGCGTTCCCTGACAACTGATTCCTCCCTTTGCGTATTCAGGCAGTCGATCCTTCTGTGCCCGAGTCCGGCAAGATGATCGAGGAGCTTGCCTATGAATCTCGGGGGTGCGTTCTCGATGCTGGGGATGCCAAGGTGCGTCAGATCTCTCCAGAGTATTACGATCTTCTTGCGCTTCTTCTCAAGGCGGTCCAAGAGGAGTGTCGGTATTTCCGGCGGAAGTATCACGAAGAGACCGTCGAAATCTCCATCAATAGCCTCGAAGATGACAGGATCAGAAACATTGAAATAGGTAATAGGTCTTAATATGCCGCGCTGTTCTCGTACAAGTTCAGTAACTTCATAAAGCCATGAGTGCTGTGCCGCCCAAATTGAAGGTGGCATGAGGAAACCTATGCTCAGCGAGCGATGTTTTTTGGAAGAAGTGGAGTTGCTGGCGAGGCGTCCGTTCCTTGAATTCCGCTGGAGGACTCCTTCTTTGATCAGGCTTTGAACCGCCTTCCGGGCGGTCAGATAGCTGACCCCGAGCTGGATCGCGAGCTTCCTTTCGCTGGGGAGGGCGTTCGGGGAATATGTCTTGTCGCTGATCCGCTTTTCCAGTATTTCCGCGACTTCCATGTATTTTTTCTTTGACATTCCGGCTTCCCCTGTCTTGCGATAGTTCTTCCTTTTTCACCATTATTTTATACGGGGGAATTCCCCTTGTCAAGTAAAATTATAGCAAAATTTGATAAATATATTGCATTTATGCTATAAGTATGTTATTTTACCCGTAGAATAATATTTTTTATGATGAGGTAATTTCAAAATGAACGGAGGGCGGACTTTCCAGTCCGCCAATTGAACTTAAATTTCGCGGGTAGGAAAACCCGCGCTCCTTAAAAAACTCACATTTTGAAATTATCCCATGATGATATAATAAAGGGGATCTAAAGAAAGGTATATATGAAAAAGCAGTTCATTGCATTGTCAGTGTGCTTCCTTGTATCAGCAGCAGTTCCCTTTTCCAGCAAGGCAGAAAACGAGATCCAGAAACTGATCAATGATGCTATTGCCAAAAAAGAGAAGACAATAACTCTGCCTCCAGGAAAGATCAGGATCAATCCGGAAAAACCGGACAGCGACTACCATCTATATGTGGAAAAGTGCAGCGATCTGAAAATACAGGGCGACAATACTGTGCTTGTTTTTACGAACCCGATGGCTGGAGGCATAAGGTTCGAGGATTGCAGGCAAGTGACGCTTACAGGTGTCACTCTTGACTGGGATCCCATACCCTACGCACAGGGCAGAATAACCTCAATAAATACTGAAGGTCCATGGCTCGAGATAAAACCCGACAAGGGATATCTGGATGATCCAGCAATGTTCAAAAAAGAAGGCGGGGCGATGATCTATGACGGTAAAACACGTCTGCTCAAACGCGGAGTATGGGATATTTTCGGATCATCTTTGTCGCGCAGTGGTGACGGCCTTCTCAGAATTACTTGCGGAAGCAGCAAATTCCTTGCTGAAAGCGGAGCCGAAGAAGGGGATTTGCTGGTACTGAGGGGGACATCGGGGAAAATGGGAATCAGGCTGATCGACTGCGCGGACATGACAATATCAAAGGTGACAATCTTGTCTGCTCCGGGGATGGGACTGCAGGAGGTTGAAGGGGATGGGAACAACAAATATCAGGAATTCATTGTGACAAAAGGACCTGCTCCCGAAGGCGGAGCGGAACGGCTTGTCAGCACTTCAGCCGACGCCTTGCACAGTTCAGGGGTCAGGCATGGTCCTCTCGTTGAAAACTGCACCTTCGAATACCAGGGAGACGATGGTCTGGCGATACATGGGGCATACATGCTTGCAGCTGGCTCATCGGATTCCGATAAGATCCTTTTCACCTCGAAGCATACGATGCCATATCGCGCCGGCGACCGCATCAGGATATATGATGCAATTGATTTCCACCTTAAGGCGGAACTGAAAATGCGGGCCTTCTCGCAATCCAGCATGCCGAAAGATGCTGATCCCGTCGAAAAATTATGGAAGAAATATAAAATAAGCGATCCGCGGAAAGCCAGATATTATGAAGTGACGTTTGATTCTCCTGTCAAGATCGAGTTCGGGGATTTGATGATCTCTCCCGACTGGATCGGAAGCGGGTTCACTGTCCGGAAGAACGTATTCCGCCATAATCGCGCACAGGGGATGAGGATCAAGTCAACCGACGGCATCATTGAGGACAATCTTTTCGAGGGATCTTCGGCATGCGGAATTGCACTCGGGCCTGAGCTTGACTACTGGCTTGAAGGGGATTTTGCAGGCAATATCACGATAAGGAACAATACAATCCGCGACGTAGGGACCGGAGCAAGGACAATTAAGCATGACAAGGCAATACTGGTCGGAGCAATCTCGGTTTACTCCCAAGTGCCTGAAAAGGTCCTGTCTTCTTTCAAAGGAAACCGCGATCTCCTGATCGAGGGGAACCGCATCGACAACTGCGGCGGAATAGGGATGCTGCTTACTTGTGTAAAGGATTCTGTAGTGAAGAACAATACCATTGGCAATACGAGGATAATGAAGATCCTTGAAGGTGGAAAGGTCTTCGGGATCGATCCGGACGCATCTATATATGTCGACGAGGCCGAGAACATCAAGTTTGAAGGCAACAAGTTCTCCGGAAAGGGCATTGTGTCCGGTGGGAAGGTCAAGAATATAGACATGTTGCCATGAATGAATAAATTCATTACATAAGTATTTGATCGGCAAGCCGTATTAACAATTTCAGGCTGCAGGTTCGCCTGTTATTGTTTTTCTTCCCTTCGTTAATCAGCTAAAATGCCCTTCTAAAAACAATCCGAGTATTTGACTAAAAAGATTTCCACTACTACTCATATACCTGGAATATTTTAATTTGAACTACTAATAATGGAGAGGTACCTGATGAACATAATCTACATCCACACTCATGATACAGGACGCTTCATAAGACCATATGGTCATGATGTTCCGACTCCGAACCTCATGGAGTTCGCAGGGAACGGGGTGCTTTTCAGGCAGGCTTTCAATGCCGGGCCCACATGTTCGCCCAGCCGGGCCGGACTCCTTACTGGAATGTCGGCTCACTCATCAGGGATGATCGGTCTTGCCCACAGGGGTTTCTCACTCAATGATCATTCAAGGCATCTTGCTTCGTTCCTCAGTAAAAACGGATATGAGACCGTGCTCTGCGGGGTCCAGCACGAGGCGCATGGAGAAAACTGCAAACTCCTTGGATATGAAAAAATCATCATATCCGAGAAGAACCTTGATGATATTCCGGACAGTGGTAGGCGGCTCATGAAACGCGATGAGGTCAATGCAGATGAAACTGCAAGGTTCATCAGAGGAAGAAAGGACAGAAGACCGCTTTTCCTGTCATACGGGATGATCTCCACCCACAGACCTTATCCTGAGATACCCGACTCAGAAATCAATCCCGACAACGTGGCTGTTCCTCCGTGCATTTTCGACAATTCGGAGAACAGGATGGACATGGCGAGTTTCATGACCATGGCCAAGACGGTTGACAACTGTTTCGCAAAGGTCATGTCCGCGATACGCGCAGCCGGGCTCGAGGATGATTCACTGATAATCTTCACCACCGACCATGGCATCGCTTTCCCGCACATGAAGTGCAATTTATACGATACCGGCATCGGAGTCGCCCTGTTGATGAAGTTTCCCGGAGGAAAATTTTCAGGAAAGACGGTCGATGCGCTTGTGTCGCAGACGGACATCTTCCCGACGATCTGCGATCTTGCCGGTATTCAGAAGCCGTCATGGCTTGAGGGGAAATCATTCCTGCCTGTCCTCAACGGGGAGAAGGAAAAGGTGCGAAACGAGATATTCTCAGAGGTGACTTATCACGCCGCATACGAACCGATGCGCTGTATCCGCACCGAACGATATAAGCTCATAAGACATTATGATTCCGAATTCCAGCAGGTCGTCCTTCCCAACATAGACAATGGCCTGGCGAAGAAATTTCTCATGAGGAACGGGCTCAAAGGAAGGAAGAAACAGATGGTTCAGCTTTTCGACCTCTATTTCGATCCCGCAGAAAGGGAAAATCTGGCTGAACGTCCAGAATATGCAGAACTCATGAAGGATCTTTCGGCAAGGCTGGAAAAATGGATGAAGGATACTGATGACCCTCTCCTGAAAGGCTATGTTCCAAAACCGCAAGGAGCGATAGCGAATATCAAATACGGCTATGAGCCTGGAGACAAGGAATACGAGTAAAAAGGTATTAAGATATGAAAATGCTTACGAGGAAATTCGGACGTGAGGACTGGGATGTATCCGTGATCGGACTCGGTACATGGAACCTTGGTGGTCAATGGGGAGCGATCTCGGATTCCGAGGCTTTGAAAGTGATCGATACTGCGATAGAAAACGGGATTAACCTAATCGATACTGCAGACGCCTATGGGGAACCACCGGGAAGATCGGAAGCTCTCATCGGCAGGGCCCTTGCAGGCAGACGCGACAAAGTCTTCCTTGTTTCCAAGGCCGGCAACTGGGGGAAACGTTTCGGACACGAGGTTAAAGTTACGCATCCTATGCACATCCAGATGTTCTGCGATGCAAGCCTCTATCGTATGAAGACGGATGTTATCGACGTCTACCTGTGCCATCTTGCTTCTCTTGCAGATCCGGATATGTGGCTGGAAGGATTCCGGAAACTTAAGGAGCAGGGGAAGATCAGGTCGTTCGGCATATCCTCCGATTCTATTGAAACAGTGAAAGCCTTCGCCAAAACTGGAGAGTGCAGCGCTGTGGAGCTTGAGTACAGCCTGGTGAACCGGAAAGCAGAGAAGGAACTGCTGCCGTTCTGTCTGGAAAACAGGATTGCCGTCATTGTCAGGGGACCTCTTGCGATGGGAGTCTGCGCCGGGAAATACACTACTGAGACGAAGTTCAGTGATTCAGTCCGCAGTCGTTTCAATGAAGGAAAGGATCGCGAACAGTTCCTCAGGAATGTCGGGATGATTGATAAGCTGAAGTTCCTGGAGAACAGCTCACGACCGATGGCGCGCGCGGCATTGCAGTTTGTGCTTGCGCATCCTGCAGTGACATCCATCATCCCTGGAGCGAAATCGCCAGGGCAGGTAATAGAAAATGCTAGGGCCGGCAGTGATCCTCAGCTCAATTCAGAAGAGCTTGCAAAAATCCGTAAGATAACCGGATGAAGATTACCTCAGCACGAGATCCACATAGAGCGTTGCGCTCCAGCCATAGTCGAATATGACCTGGTGATAGGGACTTTCCCCTGGAGCATTCTTTCCCTTGCGCAGGAGTTCCGGAGGATCAACCTGCTTCCTGTCGTCGTAGAATTCAAAGAATGTGCCATGCTTCATATATTGCTTTTCAAGCTCACACAGGGTCTCTTTCTTCAGTTTCCTTGCTTCGGCCATGAATCCGTATCTTTCCAGTCCCCGGATGATCAACCAGTTGGTGGCGATCCATGTCGGACCACGCCACATATCTTTGGAATAATGTTCCTGGTTGCATCTTGCGATGCTGGGGACACGGAAAGGAGTTCCGAATGTCTTGGGGTTGTTGAGATGTTCCACAAGTTTTTCAGCCTGTTTTTTAGATGGGGCTCCGCAGATGAGAGGGAGGAATCCTGAGACTGCATATATCTCGGAAAGATTCTTCTCCTTCAGATTGAAGTCGAAGTAGAATCCTTTCTTTTCAGACCAGAGGCGCTCGTTGATCAGTCCACAGATCTTCCTGTGTAGCTTTTTCCAATACTCGATGTCCCTGTGATGACCGCTGATCTTTGCGAATTCAGCCATTATCTCGCATTCGAGGGCGAGGTATGAGTTGAAGTCCGTAGCGTCAAGTTTCTGTGCGCAGTCGAAACGGGATGAGTTGTCGAGTCCGCTTTCCCCACATCTGCAGTTCACACTTCCCTCGATGAACCATTCGCAGAGTCCGGCGCCGTCGGAATCGCGGTTCGCCAGATCCCATTCGATGTATTTCTTCAGTTTCGGATAGAGCTTCCTGATAGTTTTTTTCTCGGATGATTTCTCGTCCAGAAGTCTTAATCCAATGGCGATGATCGGAGGCTGAGTGACCTCTGAGGACGAGGAGGGCTTCATCATGTGCGAGATCATTCCGTCCTTTTTCTGCGTATCGAAAAGTGCGAGTATCGCATCACGGGCAAGATCCATGTCGAGATGACGCAGGCCGATGGCGTGGTAGACGCTGTCCCAGAGCCACATCTGCCGGTGCGGCCAGCGGTCGGGTGTCGTCCAGTAATGCCTGATCCTGCCTTCAGGGCTGTAGACCTGGGTCTTCATCTGGGAAAAGGCCTTGAAGAGCGTCTTGCGCGTCCTGGGAGTGACCTTTTTCGGGATCTTTATTCCGGCCAGCCATTTTGAACGAGAAGCCACGACAGAATCAATATCTTTATTTATCAGCGAAGGCTTGAAGAACTTCTTCGAACCAATTAGCGTCTTGTCGCTCTCGCTGATGCTGACAGTATTCTGGTCATTATGCTCAACGATGCAATTCCCCTGTATCAGCAAATGATAGGCATCAATATAAGCACCTTTTATTTTTCCACCGTTTAGGATGAAGAAATCCCCAGCGAGAAGGATTCCGGAAGGTTTTCCACCAAAATTGATCTTTCCAGTGCCCGGCAGCTTGATGTCCATTCCGTAGGAACCTCGTGAAGTCCGCAGGACGAGTCCATTCTCAAAGTCAGTTTTTCCGTCAATACCTGAAAAAGCGAGGAGTTGTCCCTCTCCCCATACATCCAAAACACCACTTAATTTCATAATTCCTTTGATATGTTTATTAAATTCTTTGCTTAACACTTAAAACTTTGGTGGCTGTCCACTGACGACCGAAGACCGGCGACTGACGACTATTTCACCGCCTTCATCACCACGTCGAAGCAGAGGAGACCGCCGCATATATATGCCGGTGCGCTGAAAAGAACTGACACCGCCTTGGCGATGTCGGCATCATCGTCGCTGATCTCCGGAAGCTTTACCCCCATCTCATCGAACTTGCCCCAGACCGTGAGGTAGAATTCTATTGCAAGAACGCCTGCAAACAAGGGTACATGTATCAATCCTACTGCAGGTGTGATCTTCGGATTCCAGTAGGCGGTCATCAGGAAGGCGATGTAGATACCGCTGAAGAAATCATACATGATTATCCACAGCTTGCTCCGGACATAGAGCAGATAGCCAAGGTTCGATACCACGAAAAGCAGGTATACTGTCACATAAATTTTCACCCATAAGGGCATGAACATGTTGTGCCTGCGTCCTTTTAATGTATTTTAGGCGGAATAATAATTAAATAGAATATATAAGAGTTCGAATCTAATTCAAAGATAAATTTTCCATGAGCGGAACGATGGGAAAATTTAAGGTGAACGGAATAGTCCTGGCTGCAGGAATAGGGGTGCGGCTGAGGCCCGTCACGGATTTCATCCCGAAGCCCCTGCTTCCTGTCGACGGCAGACCACTCCTTGAGTCCATAATCATGAAGATGAAGTCCGCCGGCGTTGCGAAACTCGCAATAAACACCCACCATCTGGCGGAAAGGATCGAGAACTTCATCGGAAATTCACAGTACTCCGGTTACGCCGCCTTATATCATGAAAAGGAAATCCTCGGTACCGGAGGTCCTCTCGTGAATGCCAGGGAGCTCCTGTCGGAGGGAGACTGTTTTGTCCTTTACAACGGCGACATCCTTTCGGACATCGATATCGGGAAGATTGTGGAATTCCACATGGCTTCAGGGAAAATCGCGACCATGGTCCTCCTGAACGGGCCAGAAAACAGGGTTCTTGTGGCGCTGGACGCAAAAAACTCCGGAACCGTTGTAGATATACTCGGCAAACTCGGGAAAACTTCTTCTTCGGCAAGGCTAATGACGTATGCCGGGATTGCCGTATTCTCAAAGGAAATATTCAAATACCTGCCGGAACATCCGGTTAACTATTCTATCATAACCGCAATAATTGACGCGATAAAGGAGAAACCGGATTCTGTCGGAGGCTATATCCCTGATAAAATGGCTTGGAATGACATCGGGACCATAGCGAAATATTTCTCTCTGATCTCAAAGACGTCGCCACCGAAACTCAAGGAAGGAACTTCTCCTGTCAAGGTCTATCCGCTTGTCGAACAGGGTTCGAACAGGAAATTCTACAGGCTCGCTTATCCTGATTCATCGAAGGTGCTCATGGTATCCTTCCCAGAGGATCAGGATTTTGAAAGGTTCATAATAAGCGGGGAATATCTTTTCAGGAACGGACTCGGGACCCCGGAAATATTCGCCCATGACAAGTCCCAGCTTGCAGTATTGCTGGAAGATCTCGGGGACGATATCCTGCACAGGCTCCTGAAGAAGAAGGACAAGGCCGACATATACAGGAAGGTGATCGACTGGCTTGTTGCATTCCAGAAGAAGACATGTGAACTTGGTGACGAATGCAGGAGGACTGTCAACAGGAGATTCGATTATCCCGGGATAAGGTGGGAGACGGAGTATTTTACAGAGAATTTCCTGAAGAAATACCTCAATGTTCCGACTGAGAAGTACAAGGAACTGCAACCACGCTTTGATCTGCTCGCACAGGAATCCCTGAAACAGCCGCAGGTACTGGTGCATCGCGATTTCCAGTCGCAGAACATCCTGATCAAGGACGGCAAGGTCAGGGTCGTTGATTATCAGGGGACCAGGTACGGGCCTGTAGCCTACGATCTGATGTCCTTGCTAAGGGACGGATATGTCGATATCCCTGCGGCACTGAGAAGGGAGCTGCTGGAATATTATTATGTGAAGGCGCAGGAGACAGGAATCCGGGAATTGACTTTCTCAAAGGAACAGTTCAGGAAATACGCGGTGATTGCCGGCCTGCAGAGGAACATGCAGGCGCTCGGAGCGTTCACGTTCCTTTCACTTGTGAAGGGGAAACGGAAATATCTCGATTACATTCCCAACGGAGTCAGGAACCTTTGTGAAGGAATTGACGAGTTGGAATCCCTTCCAGACAGGCCGATGACTCTTTCAGTCCTGCAGAATATCCTCAAGAACCATCCGAAGCTGGGGAAATGAAAAATTCGCAAACTATTGTTAGTTGATGTAAATTTATAAATAGAAATTTTAATTGATATCTGTGTGTTCTGTGGTTGGGAAATCAAAAATAAACAATTGAAAATCCAAAATGACATATGAGTGAAACAAAATCGACAATACAGACGGAACTGGACTTCCAGAAGGACAAGGGAAATGTCTTCCGTGACAGGCTCAATAAGGGATCCTTTTATGTCCTTATCGAGACAGCCACCCCTGAGAAGAAGGAGGACATGGCAATTGCCGCGGAACGGCTCAAGTCCGCTGAGAAATCCCTCGGCTCTCATGATATAGTGGGAACCGGTCTTGCCATAACCGACAAGGCCCAGGGCTGGAACACCTGGAATGTTGCGGATTTCGCAAATGAACTTCCGAGGGAGAACAGGGACAGGCATGTCATCTATCTCAGCGGAAGAAACAGTACTGTAAAGGATGTCGGCGACACCATCGCCCGTTGCAAGTCCTCGGGATTCAGGAACATCGTGCCTGTAACCGGTGATGGATATTTCCCTGAGGGCTACAGGAGAAGGCACAGGCTGAATTTCGTAGACAGCGTCTGCATACTCAACATGCTGAAGTCGGGAGACGATGGAGATTCCTTTTTTGCCGGCTGCACAATGAATCCGTTCAAATACACGCCTTCGGACATCTATCCCCAATACTACAAGATATTCAAGAAGATCAAGCAGGGGGCGGAATTCATAGTGACCCAGAGCGGCTGGGACATGATGAAGCTCCAGGAGCTCCGTTGGTACCTTGAGATGAGGGAGATGCATTTCCCGTCGATAGCCAGGTTCACTCTTCTCACCATCGAATTGTTCGAAGATATCTATGCCGGCAAAAAACCGGGGCTGATCATATCGGCCGAACTCAGGAAGATCCTGATGAACGAAGCCAAGTTCGGGTATGCACAGTTCGCGTCAGCCCAATGGAGGAGGCTGCAGATATATGCGGCAGGAGCCAAGTTTCTCGGATATACCGGCATCCAGATCTCAGGCATTGAAAGACATGAGCACATCACTACGGCCTGCAGCAAGGTTGCCGAGGCAATGAAGGAATTCAAGTCGTTCGAGGAATGGCGCGACGGATATCTGAGCTATCTCTCCCGTGCCGACATGACACCGTATCCGTACCGTTTCTTCATGTTCAACAACCTTTTCACCCGTGCCTATCCAGAAGTGGCGACAATGAAGAGCGCCGATCTTCCCGTATGCGGAAGCTTCGAGAAGCTCCACTACCGCATCTGTGAACTTCTTTTCTCCAAGGCACATAGGCATGCCGCTAACGAACATCTTCTCTCGAAGAAGATCTTCACCGGATGCAGGAGGTGCACCTCCTGCAGGCTTCCGTTCACCCAGTTCGTATGTCCTGAGACATGCCCGAAAGGACTTGCTAACGGGCCATGCGGTGGAACGAAGATCGATGGTACATGCGAGTTCGGCGGGAAACAGTGCATACATGCGAAGATCTTCCGTCTTTCGGCCTGGCAGAAGGACCTGCATTCCCTTGAGGAGCGTTACATCAAGCCGGTGGAAAAAATCTGATTCATGACTCTAATCAGATTTTTAACTATGGACCGGAAATGACTGTCACGAAGGCGTCGGTGTCGAAGTATTTCCTTACTGCTGCGTCTAGATCCTTGAGAGTAATATCGGAGAACCTCTTCTCGTTCGTCCAGGGCGACATAAAGCCGTTGCCGTAGTATTCGTCGAGTGAGCTGGAGAAGATCAGGCTGTGCTTGTCGAGTTTCTGTTCAGCTATGTCTTCGCGGATCCTGGCCTTTGCAGATTCGAATTCGTCGGTCGTAACGGATTTCTTCTTCAGGAGCAACTTACGCTCCTTGTCAAGGAGAGAGACCACCTTTTCAGCCGCGTCGGGTCGTGTTCCTGCGTAGAACGACATGAATCCCTCGTGGATTCCGAGGAATGTCGAGAGGCCTGTATAATATGCGAGGCCGGATTCCTCACGGACCTTCTTGAAGAGCCTTGATGACTGTCCGTTCAGCACCTTGGAAAGGATATTGAGCACAAATCTGTCTTCATGGGTATTATCGCAGATCGGAAAGCTCAGGAGCACCACCGCCTGTTCCCTGGGAACCTTGACCGAATCGCGGAGTCCCTTGTCTGGAAATACTGGTTTTGCAGGAATTTCATCCTTGCCGGAGGAGTTCCATCTGATGCTGTCGATGACTGTGTTCAGCTCCTTGAGGATCTCATCCTTGTCAAAATCTCCGGCGACTCCAAAGACAGCCTTTGCAGGAAGCAGGCATTTATTGAAATAATAATTCCTCAGTTGGTCAGCAGTAATCTTTTTTACGCTATCCTCGAGACCTGCGGCATTGTGGGAGTACGGATGTTTTCCATACAGGAGCTCACATGTCCTGTCTTCAGCGGCATTCTGCGGTGCCAGCTTCCGGCTTGCCAGCAGCTTGATAGTGTTCCCTCTTTCCCTCTCAAACTGTTTTTCCGGGAATGTTGGCTCGGAAAGAACCGATTTCATGGCCTTCAGTGCTGCTCCCAGGCTTTTCCTGTGGCAGTTGATGGACATTGCAATTGAATTGTTTCCGCCGCTTATGCTGAACTCTATCGCGTTGTCGTCGATTAACCGAGCCAGTTCCTTCTCGGAATATGAACTTGTGCCGGTTGTCATCATCGTGGAAGTAAGTCGTGTTATTCCTGCGTTCTCATTGGTCTCGCGGATCGTTCCGCCGGGGATTATCATGCAGATATCGACAAGAGGAAGCTTGGTGTCCTTGAACGTGATGATCTTTTGGCCGTTTTTAAGCTTGAGCAGTTCAGGAGACCCGCTGTTGGATGAGTTCTGTTGTCTTCCTCTCTCAGTTTCTTTCTTTGTCATAGGCAGGAGTTCGACCTGGGTGCAGTTCTTCTCAATGAGATATTTTTCAGCCACCCTGATCAGGTCATCAGGAGTAAGCGCGAGGATGTCGTCTATATACCTGTTGATGTAATCCGTAGAACCATATGTCAGTACCGCATTGCCGATCATTCTTGATATGTTGGTGTTGGAACGCATGCTCCTGCAGTAGGAGGTGCTTATCTGGTTTACGACACGGTCAAGTTCGTCACTCGAGATCCTGTCGGAGGTCGAAAGCGCTTTCAGTTCTGCGAATATCGCAGGTTTCAGTTCCTCAATCTTGTCAGGAGAGGTAGTGGCGCTTATGCCGAATATCCCAGAGAAGTACGGGGTATACGAGAAGGCGTCGATATTGATCGCGAAATGCTTTTCGTCCTGTATCCTGCTTATCAGGCGGGAGCTCTTGTCGTAGCCGAGTATCCCGGCGAGGACATCGAGTGCCGGCACGTCGGCATGGGACGCGTCCGGAATGTGGAATCCCAGGGCGATCCTTGCAAGCGGATCCTCGAAATGGTAAGTGGATCTGCGGATGCATATCTGTTCCGGTTCGGGTTGCAGCGGCGGCTCGGAGAGCTGACCGCGCTGCCAGCTTGAAAGGCGCTCCTTTATCAGAAGGAAAGCCTTTTCCGCGTCTATATCGCCTGAAATGACGAAGAAGCTCCTTTCCGGGGAATAGCGTTTCCTGTAATAATCCATCATCATAGCCCTGTCCACGGACTTGATCTTGTCTTCATATCCAATTATAGGATGTCTCATTGGGTGACGCAGGAACATGTCGAGCCAGAGCCTTTCGCTCAGGCGACGGTCCGGATTGTCTGAACTCATGGCGCGTTCGCGGAGTATGACCTCCTTCTCGTTGGCGAATGCGTCCTCCGGGAATTTCGGGGTGCTGACGACGTCGCACAGGATATCGATCGCCTTTTCGGAAGCCTCGGACAGTATGTCAATGTAGTAGACGGTGTTGCCGAGAGATGTGTAGGCGTTCATGTCGCCACCGTTCCGGTTCACGGTCTCGACAATTGAATCGTGAGGATATTTTGCCGATCCCTGGAATATCATGTGCTCAAGGAAATGCGACATTCCGCATCCGAGGTATTCGCCCTCGTGGATGCTTCCGGTCCTGACCCAGAACTGCAGATTGACGATCGGAGCCTCATGGTTTTCATACACAATTATCTTGAGTCCGTTGTCAAGACAGTCCGATCTTATGCCCGTGATCTCAGGTTTTTCAATGATGCTTGAGGATGTTGGGTTTGCCATGTTCCCTTCAGACAATGACGGGAGGGGTTATTTTTTTTATTGTGTCTGTCTTAAATGGATCAGAGAAGGCCTTTTCGAAGTCAAATCCGTTCTTGAAGTCCATCATGGTGTCATTTTCACTCTTTCCAAGAAGTTTCCTGTCGACAAGCTTGAAGACGACATTGCCGACCGCCATGCTGTCGGTGAGCCCCCAGTTCTTCAGGATATCCCAGGCCATCGGGCCGAACTCCTGTATTGCATACTGCCTCAGCCCCTCGAGCAGCTCCTTGCCGGAGATGTGATGGTTGGACGCCTTGTCCCTGCCGAGATTGAGCATCGTATAAACGACTACCTTGCTTATGAATTCATAAGCCTCAGGGGAGTACCTGGGGTCTTCCCTGACGATCTCTTCGACGGTTTCCCTGAATTTTAGGTCGTTCATAGATTGTTGGAATTTTGCAGTTGACGTACTATATATTCCATATAATATAATATCTGGAAATAAAAATCAATATGGGATGATAAAATGAGGATGCATAATATTTTCAATTTCTTTGCAGTAGCAGGACTTGCACTGATCCTATGTGGCTGTGAGGAACTCAGCGGGGGCAGGGGATCTCAATACCAGAGGCAGCAATATGATGCGACCAGGGCAAGGACCGACCAACTTTCGGCAACCATGACAAATCTCCAGAACACCGATGCCGAGATCATCAGGGTGGTCAACGATCTCAACCAGAAGATTGCCGCCCTCGAACAGAAGAATGCAAACCTCGAGAAGAACATAGCTGCCCTCCAGCAGCAGCTGGCAAACCAGCGCCAGGAGTACCAGACCGCGATCAACAAGATGATTGAACAGGTATCAAAGGAGATAAGCAGGGCCTCCGCTTCAGCTGGTTCTTCCTCAGGTGGCGGTCCGGTTGGAACCGGGGAGTTCTACGAGCACAAGGTGGAATCCGGACAGACCCTTGGAGCTATCTCCAAGGCCTATGGCGTATCCGTCCAGGACATAATGTCCGCGAACAGGATGAAGGACACTAATCTCAGGATAGGTCAGACGCTCTACGTTCCGAAGAAGAAATAAAATTTCGTCCCGAAATTTTATAACATCGCACAGAGCGATGTGGCAAGCCAGGATGCGCAGAACGCCGCGACGACCGCAGCAAAGACGTCCATCGTGTAATGCGCCCGAAGGATCAATACAGTTGTCATTTCAAAGATTGCCACAAGCACTGCTATTATCCCGATCCACAGTGGGCATATCCTGAAGACTTCTATCGCTCCGAGGACGGCTATCGAAGTGTGACCGGAGAAGAAGAAATCATTCGCCACGCCATATGTGACAAGCAGCGAAGGTAGCCCCGGGCTCCGCCAGATCATCTTAGGTGGGATTGGGAGCGCGCAGAGAGCCTGGCATACCTGCCTCATCATGAAAAGTATCAGGAGCCCTATGAAGGGCCTCATTGTCGCTCCGAATACGCTTGCAAGTATCAGGAAGATGCCGAACAGGTCAATAAAAAAGGAGCTTGTAATAAGAAGGACATTTGCAACCTTGGGATTGGAATTCAAATATTCGTTTGTCTTGGCAGTGATGTCGTGTACCAGATCGGCGATCTGTCCGGACTTGCATTCCCTTCCGGAGATCATCGACTGGCTTCTGAACCATGCGATGAGGGAGAGGATCACTATCCCTATCCTCAGTCCGTATTTTCCGGCATTAGACAGATCCGTGCGGGTTTTGAGGAAATAGAAGCATGCACCAATGCCGCAGAGCAGTATCAGCAATAAAAGAATGTTGATGAGAACTTTTCCTCGTGATGTGTTTTTCATGAATATGCCTTCTTGCTCTAATTTTCATTTATGTCAGGCGTTTTGGCCTGACCTTGGAGTGCTGAAGCGAAGGCTTTGCGTAGATTCAGCCTTGTTTTCTGCGAAGCCAGCTTCGCAGGAGAAAAGCGGTATCTGCGTTTTACTTCGCTACCGCACTCCATATGATTCGTTCACCTGTGGAGAACTCATCAATAAGAATTACTTTGTGCCTATGTGCCTCTCCTATACTTTCCCCTTCATCTCTCCGAGCATGCGTTCCAACTCTGAACGGAGCCTTGCCATGACAGGATCCGTTTCTGCTCCACGGTCTCTCGTCGGGCTGACCTCAATGGCTTCGCCGATCTGTATGGCGACATGCATCGGCCTGTAAATCCTTGCCACATCCGTCAGGTCCTCCTCGAATCGCTCAACGGTCTCTAGCATCTGTTCTGCCGTAGGAGGATCGCTGAAATAATCTATTGGATAGAAATACAGTTGCTGGGCAAGGTAGAGGTCGGCTAGCTGACGCCAGCGGCGGGCGCGTTCATTCTCGTCGATCTCGCCGGAGACCATTTCCGGAAGTATTGCGGCCCTTAGTGCTTTTATCCTGCCGGTGACAACCTCCTCCTTCTTTCCAGTAATCCATTCTTTCTCTATTGGGTCGAGGATGTGGTCTATGAGCTTTCTCGTCCTTTCACCTAGTCCTCCCGGTTGCGGCTTTCCAAAATATTCAATCTCCTTAAGGGAAAGAAGGGCGTCACCAACCTTGAAGATCCTCTCCTTGATAGAAAGATCATTCTGCGGCCTCCAGGAGAGCCTGTGCTCGATCTCCACGAGTGTCGGTTTCAGTGCAGTATCAATATTGCCCTTGAAGAGATATCTTATTGCGACCGGATGGATCACGACCTTGCCGGGCTTTGGCAATGATGCCCTTTGCTTGGCCGCGTTGCGTGCGATGAATACAGTTCCTTCCATGAGATGGTTTAGCCTGTCGTTGGTACGCGACACCACACCCTCAGGAAATATCACAAGCGGTCGTTTCGCCTCTGTAAGTATCTGTACGGCGCACTTTATAGCCTCACGATCGAGTCCTTCCCTATACATGCTGAATGCGCCAAGGCGCGTAAGCAGTCTTCTCATGAGGGCGCCTTGCATGAAAAGGTGCCAGCTTGCCATTATAAAAAGCGGCTGGGAGAATGAACTTGCCATCATCCCGACAACAATAGGGTCGCACGGACGGCAGTGATTGGGCGCAAGGACGATCCCGTGTCCGGCATCAAGAGAATTTTTGAGTTTTTCCAAACCGATGAATTCCGATGACTCTATACCATAGTCCCTGTTAACTATGCCGGACAGGAACGGCATCATCAGGTGCGCCCAGAAGCTGTATTGCTTCGGCGGAACGAACTTGTACGGTTTGTCTATGATTATGTTCTGCATGATTCATGTCTTTCGTGGTGAAAGTTATCTTAACGCTTTTTTGATCTCTTCTTCGCTTATAGGGCCCTGGCGCAGGATTTTGAACGGGTTGGCGGTTGCGTCGACTACCGTCGATGCCAAACCGGACTCGATCTTTCCTCCGTCGACTGCGAGATCGGGGAGGATTTCCAAGTTTTTCAAGGCGTCTTCAAGGGTCAGTGCGGCAGGTTCCCCGGAGATGTTCGCACTTGTTGCGGCAAGGGGACAAGCTATTTTCTTGATCAATTCCAAGGTCAGCGGATGATCCGGAATCCTTAGACCGGTGGTGCCACCGTTCCTGTTCTTTATTACCATGGTCATAGGACCCGGGAAGAACTTTTCAGCGATTGTCCTTGCTTCACCCTCGAATAAAAGACCTTCCTTTTGAGCCTGTGAGACAGACATTGCGAGCATCTGGAACGGCTTGTCGGTGCTCCTTTTCTTCATCTGGAAGATCTTTTCGCGCGCCTGGCTGTCATTCCAGCGGCACATGAATCCGTAGACGGTCTCGGTTGGGAGGAGAATGACCGACCCTTTTGCGGAAAGCATTGCGGAGCACTGTCCGATGATATCCGACAGATTGGCGCTACTTTGACTTTTTAGTACTTTCATTGGAACGCTGCTTCTTCTGTTCCTTATGAAGGGCTTCGAGGCTGATCAGAAGGTCTGTCGCACGCTGGAGGCATTTGTCCGTATCCTCGCTTCCAGCGGTAGACGCGAGCTTTGAATATTCTATCTGTGGATATGGTGAAAATGTTATTGCGGGGACAATCTGCGATGTTGGGATACTCGCTAAACAATCAGGTATTGTCGGGATCATAAGGATATTGCCGGATTTCAGAACCACTTTCATCTTCTTGAACGGGCATCCGGCCGTTCCGGATCCGGATATGAGGCATTGCCCGTTCTCCAGCATCAGCCTTGTGAAGATCTCGCCGGCTCCTTTTGTCTTGCTTCCGACCAGTATTATCACCGGGATGTTTAGGCTTCGCTTCGGAAGCTCGATGCTCTCAGGTTTTGGAAGTTTTTCCGGGGCGCAGAAGAGCGCAACCGCCTTCAGGCAGTTCTCGTAGTCGAATCCCTGGCAGTCCCTGAGGTCGATGATGAGCCCGATAGGCCTGTTCTCAAGCTTGGAAGTGTTTTCACAGTCATCCTTCAGTTTCGAGAATGTTTCCGGATTGAATTCGTCCAGCCTCAGATAAAGGATTTTCTGTGCCGCTATTATAATCGAGGGCAGCGGTTTTGAGTTCTTTTTCACATCTTCACTGATGACGGTATTCGCCGGAAGATATTCAATACCCGAATTCATGGATGTAATGACGGCCTTGATGGTTTTTTCCTGGTCCTGCACGGAGGAAAGCTTGGCAATGGCCGGGGGACAATTCTTCTCAATTTCTGAAACGGCCTCGTTGATCTTGAAGAGTATGTCCTTCCTGAAAACCGAGGCATTGGCAAGCTGATCTTCTGTTCCATTTTTCTGCTCGTTCTTCTCAATGGCAGCTGGCTGGCCGGTATTTGCAGCGGCATCGGTTCCGTCTTCGACCGCGGGTGACAGATTGGAAACAAACAGGAGCAGCGGTATGAGAAGACGTTTCATTGTGGAATTCCACCGGCTTTGATAATTGCCTGAAGTTCGGCGTCAGCAGCCATTACCTTGTCGGATTGTTTGACACGGAACTCCTTGAGCTTTTTGGAAAGGCTTTCATCGGAAAGGGCCAGTATTGATACCGCCAGCAATGCGGCATTGTCGGCTCCTGATTTTCCGGCGGTGACCGTGGCAACAGGGATTCCGGGAGGCATCTGGACCATCGCGAGCAGCGCATCAAGTCCGTTGAAGGGCTCGCATGCCATGGGGATGCCGATGACAGGAACCGTAGTATGCGCAGCGACAACACCTGCCAGGTGCGCGGCCATTCCCGCGGCGCAGATGATTACCTTGATGCCGTTCTTTTCGGCTTCTCCTGCGAATTTCGCAGCATCATGCGGTGTCCTGTGGGCGGACATGACGCGTGCTTCATAGCACACTCCGAAGTCCTTGAATATCTCAAAGGCGCGCTTGAGGTTCGGGAGATCGCTCTTGCTTCCCATCATTACTGCAACCTGAGGACTATTTTTCATAGGTGAAGCTCCGGAATTAAATTTATATTTACCATGCAGGTAAACAGGAATATAATATGCTTATGCTCTTTCTTCCACAATAGTTGACGGAAAATCAACTGCAAGACCGCAAATATGTGCAGCCCCCTTGATTAAAGGAATGAAAAGCGTAATTTAAGCTTCTTTGCAAATTGGAGACAAATATGATTTTTAAAACTCATGAAGGGAGAGCTATGATGAGGCAATTCTTTTTAGGCGCAGTCATGGTAGGGCTTCTGTTTGCAGCAGGATGCCTTTCCACCGGAAAAGAAAGCGTTGACGACATCCTCGCGAAGATGAGGAAGGCAATCGATCCGGACGGTCTTTCATCGAAGATAACTACACAGGTGGTCACTTCCAAGATCGTATCACCTGATATCAAGGATGGGAAGTTGGTCGTGGAAGTGAAATATCCCGACAAGCTGCGCATAAAGGCCGAGTCCAAGGAAGGTGTCTTCATGAAGGGATGCGACGGGAAGCGCGGCTGGGAGTTCACCACCAAGAAAGGACTGCGCGAGATAAAGGACAGGGAGCTTGGCAACCTGAAGTTCCAGATAGTATTCCTTTCCCCGAAGGAGAAGATCAAGGACGTATTCGAGTCAGTTGATCTCGAGGGTGAGGAAAACGTTGGCAAGAAGCCCTGCTACAAGTTCATCTGCACTCCGAAGGCAATGTATGGAATGGAACCTCTTGACATCTATGTTGACAAGAAGACATATCTTGTTGTCAAGACCGAAGAGGTCCATATCGGTCCGAAAAATGAGAAGATTGAAATCACAAGGCATTTCCTCGATTATGAAAAGACGAACGGGATTTACTTTCCTATGAAGATAATATCCGAGTCTGCAGGAAAGATCGTGGAGTTGAGCGTTGAGTCGATCAGCTGGGACCAGGATCTGAGCGATACCGCCTTTGATATCCCGGATGAAATCAAATAACCCAACAGGAAAGGATTCATATATGAAATACTTGCTCAACAGCCTTGTGGCGGTGTCGATTGCAATATCCTTCTGCGCGGTCGCAGGCAATATAACCCTCCCTGATGGGAGAGTCCTTGAAAACGCTTTCGTGATGTCGGAACGTCCGGACGGCCTCGAGATAGGCCATAAGAACGGTGTAATGTTCGTTGATTTCAGGGATTTACCGGTGGAGATACAGAAGAAATACAACTACAGCCCTGAGAAGGCAGCGAAGTATCAGGCCGATATTGCCGCCGCCAAGGAAAAACGAGCCAAGGAACTGGCCGTCCAGAGAGCGGAACAAGCAAAGGTGTTTGCAGAGGAGCAGAAGAGAGCTGCTGAAAACCAGTTTGAACAGCTTGGCATAGATATCCAGCAGTATGAGGCCAGGATAGTGGATTTGAAAGCTGAGATCCCTCGGCTCGAGAAGACATATTATGAACTGCTCAACAAGTCATCCCAGATGATGATCGACAATGCGGTTCTCAACCAGACATCCTCCGGGGGGACGACCTACTGGGGCAATGGATTCATTACCACTGGCGGAGGTCAGGCTGCAAGGAAGAAACAGGCTATAAAGCAGATAACAGACGAGGCTGCGGACACAAAGGAGCAGCTCGAATCAGACAAGAAGGAGCTTCAGGATAAGCAGAACAGTCTGGTCGTCATGAAAAGCGCCTATGAGAAGATGAAGGCGCAGAAGAGCCAGAAGTAAGAAGTTATCAGTGACCAGTATTCAGTGGTCAGTTGAAGAATAAAAAATAAGCACAGGTTCACGCCTGTGCTTATTTTTTTATCACTGATTACTGGTTATTGATTACGGAATTTTCACCGGCTTCCCGGTCTCATCCGACTTGAAGCAGCCGTCAAGGTATTCCTGAACCTTCGCAGCGGTCGTGAAATCAGGAAGATCGTTCCTGCCGGTCTGGATGCTCCTTATGAACCTCTGGTAGATGTTTGGCGTCTTCGGGGCATGGACGGTCTTCCACTTGAAGGCGTTGATGTCCTTTTTGCCCATGCAGATCTCATAGTCTCCCCAGCTCTTGTCAAGATCAATGCAGACTCCTCCCTTGGTGCCGAAGGCACGCAACCTTAGGCTGTTGGCATGCCCTGTGGCCCAGCGAGAGGAATGGATCGTGCCGATCGCACCGTTCTTGAATTCGACAAGGGCGCAGAATGAATCGTTGGCGTCGAGCTTCATGCCGTTTATCGTGTCCGTTCCAATTCCCTTGTCAAAGGTCTTCAGTTTGCAGTCGAGTCTGCCGATGTCACCGCAGACAAAGGTCATGAAATCGAAGATGTGGACACCGATGTCGCCGAGATCTCCCTTGCTTCCAGCCTTTTTGCAGAGGCGCCAGAGCAAGCCTGGCTTTTTATGCCAGACGCCCCATCCGGCGCTTGACAGCCATGACTGGAGATAGCTCGCTTCTACATGCCTGAGATCGCCGATCCCGCCCTTCCGGACAATCTCCGCCACCTTCTGGAGGGCTGAAGAACCGCGGTAGGACAGATTGACCATGTTGATTACGCGCGCCTTTTTAGCTGCATCAACCATCTTCCATGCGTCACCAGCATTAGTAGCCAGAGGTTTCTCGCAAAGGATATGGATTTTTCGCTTAATGACTTCAAGACTTGTGGGACAGTGAGCCGCGTCGATGGTTACATTTGTGACGGCATCCGGTTTTTCCTTGTCGAGCATTTCGGAAAGGTCAGTATAGATTGCCGGTACACCGTGCGTTTCTGCGAATTTCGCAGCGGCCTCCCTGCGGATGTCGCAGCATCCGACTATCTTGACACCCTTTATCTTCTTGAATTCACGGGCATGTGCATTTGCCATTCCACCTGTTCCGAGTACGCAAAGCCTGATCATATATATAACCTCCGGTTATTTTTTTTGATCCTTCTGGTCCTGGAATACGTCATCAACCATTCTCTCCTTGGCTCTTTCATTTTTCTCGAAGATCTCACGGACTGCACGCTGTTCAGTAGGATTCAGGTCCTCGTCGAGGTTGTCCTCCATCACTTTGCTGGTGAGCCTGTCCTCCCTCTTGACTTCTTCGCGGAACTTGCTTAAGTCGGCATCTTTTTTGTCAGAAGAACATCCGTTGAAGTAGATGGAGAGCAGAACCATCGCGGGGATCACCGGCAGTTTAATCAGCAGGGAAGTTTTCATGCGAACACTCCTTTGTTGGAAATTCAAGCGATAACTTATAGGCGATATACTGGGTTTCAACAGGGAAAAAGAAAAAGGATGCATGGATGATGAGGTTGCATTTGAGGCGAAGACAAGATAAGATTATTCAACTCAAGAAATGGAGATTTGGCGAAGATGGATGAGCTTAACTATCTGAATCTTCTTGATTCCCTCAGGGCGGAAGGGTGTCCGCTCTGCCATATCCTCAGCGAACGACTCGACAAGTTCATTTATAATTTCCTCGACGAGACAGTGACGGATGTCGATACAAGGCTCAGGATAAGGAAGGATCTGGGTTTCTGCGGAACACATGCCCGTATGCTCCAGAAGAATGAGAACTGCCTCGGGCAGGGGATCATCTACCAGGATCTTGTCGAGACCTTGCATAGCCATGTCATCTTCCCTGCGGATCCGAAGAAGACCCGCAAAGCCATCGACAAGATATATGCAGCAAGAAAATGCGTTTTCTGTGAACATGTTGGCGAAATAGAGACAAGATATCTCGAGGTCTTCACCGGCAGTTTTGACAAGATTGAGCTCAGAGACGCCTATGCGAGTTCCCAGGGGCTCTGCCTGAACCATATGGCGATGGCGCTAAGGACATGGAAGGATTCCAAAACAATCTCTCTTTTCCTTGAAAGCGAATCTGCAAAACTCAGGGAGCTTGATGGAGAACTGAAGGAGTTTGTCAGAAAGTTCGACTACCGGTATTCAGGAGAGAAATTCGGAAAGGAGAGGGATTCCTGGATAAGGGCGATCGGGAAGATCTCAGGAGGCAAAGTGACAGACTAGGATGATTCATCCTTCTCATCCGTGTCGAGTTCATGTGCAGTGAAGGGTTCCTCATGGGAGAAGTATTCCGAGCAGTATTTCTTGAAGCATTCCGGGCAGAATCCGTGTGAGAATTTGACTGAAGATCTCTTCTGGATGTATTTTTCAACGCTGGACCAGTAACCCTTGTCATCCCTGACCTTCTTGCAGTTTGCGCAGATGGGAAGAAGTCCGCTCAGGACCTTGACGTCAGCCAGTGCCTTCTGGAGCTCCTTGATCAGCCTTTCCCTTTCAGTATTCGACCTAACATGCAGTGAAATGTCCTCTATCGAGGAGACCATTCCCTCGAAATTTCCGTCCTTGTCTGTAAGTGGTGCTGCATTGATCGAAAGGAAGATTCTCCTTCCAGGCTCCTTTTCGATGGATTGATGGAAGTCAACTACCTGACTGGCCCCATTTTTGATTAGATGGAATGGAAGCTTATCTTCCGGAATCTGATTCCCGTCGAAATCAGCTATGTTCCATTCAGGGGAATTATATTTGAGATGAGTTATCTTTTCCTTGGGAGTCCCAAGTATGGACATCGCCTCCCTGTTCGAATAGATGATTACACCGTTCTTGTCGTATACAGTGATTCCTATCGGGCTTGTCTCCGTTATCCTGTTCAGAAGGTTCTGTTCCTGCCATAGGGCCTGTTCGGCATGCCTCCTGGCGGTGATGTCACGGTCAATGCCACGGAATCCGGCGAGTTTCCCGTCGTTGTCGAAGATAGGAACTCCTGCTGTGTCAAGGAGCCGGAGGGAGCCGTCCTTGTGCAGGTTCCAGTTTTCAAAATTGGTGAAGGGGCGCGGATTCTGGAAAAGATCCTCTGCAAAAGCCCTTATCTTCGGAATCTCATTCTCCGGAGTATAGTCGTAGATCGATTTTCCAAGTATCTCATCCACCTCGTAACCGAGGATGTGCTTCACCACAGGATTGGTGTATGTGTATTTGAACTCCTTGTCCGTCTCCCATATCCAGTCGCTGGTATTCTCGGTAAGGTCCCTGAATCTAAGTTCACTTTCAAGCAGTTTCCTCTGGAATTCCTCGCGGTCCGAATAGTATTTCCTCAGCATTTTCGAGACCGAGATCCATGAGAGCATCAGGAGAGGAACGGAAATCAAGGCAAGCACCAATGAGACATGGGATATGAATCTATAGTCATCAGTTTGCTTTTTCAGGAAGGATCCCAGCATGTTTGTGAGCTGTTCTGTCATGGATCGGTATATTTTCTTCTGCTCCTCATATTCACTTCCGTTGAGAAGTGCCAGGGCTTCATCATTCTGCCTGGAATGCACGAGTTTGAAGGCCTCGTTGGTGATGTCTGCCATCTTCCTGCTGGAATCGGATATTTTGGACAATGCTCTTCCGGGATATAACTTTGTTTCGGAAGCGATGGCCTCGTTTATGGCCTTGTTCTGCTCGAGTTCATTCTTGAGATATCGCTTCTCCCAGTTGGAATCACCTGTATCAACGTAGAGCTTTGCTGAAGATGTCAGTTCATCATCGAGATCCGCGATAATTCCGGCGAGTTCGCTCAGCCGGAAGCATTCATTGGTATCCTTGAAGGCCTGGCAGGATTTCCAGACATAGAAGAGAAGAAGGACTACGACAAGAAAAGTTGTCAGGAAGACCGTTAGGATATAATAGGTCGGAAAATCTTTTCCAGACAGAAGATTTCCAGTCCTTGCATGCATTGCTCTTACCCCCCGGTATGAAACAAGCCATCAGACTTCCCAACAGATTTACAACAATAATTTTGATCTTATATGTCCGCCCGAGGCTAACTCTATCAAATAAAAGGCGGCTTGTCAAGCGCATACTGCTGTTTGAAGTCATGATTTTAAAGGGAACGAAGCATACTGGTATGCAACAGGTCGATGCTTTCCGCTGCATGTGCTTCCAGTCCCGGCTTAATAATATCTTACAACATTACACAATCTAACATAGCATCATTGCGACTCAAGGCAAGGTGGTCTGAAGCTTGCGTGATATCCTGTGATGAAATTATTTCCGGGCTTGGAACTTTTCCGCTTCTGCTGTCTATTACCATGACAAACTCAATAATAAGGGGGAACCTCATGGACGAAAAGAACAATTTCACCCAGATGGTCGACCAGTATTTTGCAAATGCGAAGACCGCAGCGGCGGTCTTCAGCCAGCTTGACCAGAAACAGACAGATGCCATTGTGAAGGCTGTTTACCAGGCGGGATTCAAGAACAGGATCAGGCTTGCAAAGATGGCCGCTGAGGAGACAGGACTCGGAAAATGGCAGGACAAGGTCATAAAGAACGTTGTTGCGACGCAATTCGTATATGAGGACATCAAGGATCAGAAGACCGTTGGAATAATCCATGAGGACCATGTGTCCGGAATTACGGAGATCGCACAGCCGATGGGGCCTATCCTCGCCATAATTCCTGTTACGAATCCGACATCGACTGTGATGTTCAAGATACTGGTTGCCCTCAAGTCCAGGAATCCCATAATCATAAGCCCCTCCAAGAAAGCCCGCAAATGCAGCTGTGAGGCCGCGAGGATCTGCTATGAGGCCGCAATGAAGGCTGATGCGCCGGAGAACTGCATCCAGTGGGTCGAGGATACCAGCCGTGAGACCACACAGGCGATGATGACGCACAGATCCCTTTCGCTGATACTCGCGACCGGTGGGACCGGACTTGTCAAGAGCGCCTACAGCTCCGGGACACCTACGATTGGGGTAGGAGCTGGAAATGTGCCGGTATTCATCGAGAAGACGGCCGACATTCCCTTTGCCGTCGAACAGATCTTCATCTCGAAGTGTTTCGACAACGGAACGATATGCGCCAGCGAACAGGCGATAGTGGCGGAAAAAAGCGTTGCTTCTAAGGTCGAGGAGGAATTCCGCAGGCGCAAGGGGGTCATTCTTTCAGATTTGCAGGTAAAACAGCTCGAGAAGATCGTATTTGACAATGAGAAGAAGCTTATGAACGCGGAGATTGTCGGACAGCCTGCAATCGCTATCGCACAGAAGGCCGGACTCGATGTTCCGCCAGATACGCAGCTTCTCATCGCCCCTTTGAAGGGGGTAGGTGATGAATACCCGATCTCATCGGAAATTCTTGCTCCTGTGATCGCATATTATGTCGCTGACGATTTCGAACATGCAGTGAACATCTGCATCGACCTGAACTACCATGGTGGAATAGGGCATACTGTAAGCATGTTCTCCAATGACAACCGGAAGATAAATGAATTTTCGATGCTTATGAACGCTGGCAGGATAGTCGTGAACACTCCCTCCTCGCAGGGAGCTGTCGGCGGCATATTCAACATGCTGAGCCCGTCGCTGACGCTCGGTTGCGGAACTGGCGGCAAGAACATCACAACGGACAATGTCACCGCGAAACATCTGCTCAACATCCAGCGCATAGCGCGTCGCAGGGAGAACCAGCGTTTCGAGAAATTCGACAAGGCGCTTTATTTCGACGAGACCAAGGATGCTGATGAGATAGAGAAGATTTACAACCGGAATTTCTGATGGAACCCCCTGGGAAATGACAAACTACAAGGAGATGATATCATGATAAGGACAGAGAAAAGCGACGGAAAGGACATTTTTTTCTTTGACGGCAGGATGGATACAGCCACGTGCGCCGGAGTTGAAAAGGAGCTGGACGGGCAGATCGAAAAGGCCGAAGGGACAGTGGTCTTTGATCTCGGATCGGTCGACTTCGTGTCTTCGGCGTTCCTGAGGATATGCATTGCTACGGCGAAGAAGAAGGGTGCTGGAAATCTGAAGGTGGCAAATGCAGCTCCCTCCATAAAGAAGGTGTTCAAGATCGCCGGTCTGGACCAGTTCCTGATGTGATTGCCTTTACTGGGGGTCATGGATGGAAAAATGAATAAGCTTGATGTTGTCTTGAAAAACAGCCTGGAGGAACTCCAACGAGCCACAGGGGAGATCGATGCCTTCCTCGAACAGATCGGGGCTTCCGGAGAAACTGTATTCAACGTTCACTTTGTTGTTGAGGAAATGCTCTCAAACGTAATCAAATATGCATTCAAGGACAGCTCCCAGCACGAGATACTGCTTGAAATAACATCAGAAAAGAAAGACCTTAGGATAGTAATAGAGGATGACGGAATGGAATTCAATCCTCTTTCAGTTCCTGAGAAGAAGACTGATTTACCGCTGCAGGAAAGGGAGATCGGTGGACTCGGTATCCATCTGGTCAGGAAAATTGCCAGGGACATGACCTATCTCCGCAGGAACGGCAGGAACCGGCTTGAGATGTCCCTGCTGATCTAAAAAAAAGAGGCGGTGTTCAACCGCCTCTTTTCTTTGCTCCGATTCTTTGTTGTTAAAAAGAAAATCGGGATCAAATATTCTTTAACCGATGGCGACTCCTCCAGTTTCGCCAGTCCTTATCCTCATGCATTCCTCCAGATCCAGGACGAATATCTTTCCATCGCCTACTTCGCCCGTGCGTCCGCCTGAGATTATCGCGTCGATAGTGGGCTTGACGAAAGCGTCGTTGACCGCGATCTCGAGCTTGATCTTCTTCAGGAGACTGCCGGCCTCTTTGTGGCTCCTGTAGACCGTGGCAACCCCTTTTTGGCGTCCTCTTCCCATTACTGAAGTCACTGTCACAAGATGGATTTCCTTATCCTCAAGATTCTTGAGAACGTCGTCCATCCTGTCCGGCTGTATCACTGCAATGATATATTTCATTTTCCACCTCCTATTCCAAAGTTGTGTATGCTGCTTCACGATGCTCTGTGAGATCGAGACCGACGCGTTCACAATGCTCATCGGCCTTGAGTCCGAATATCTTGTCAACGATCCAGAACAGGATGTAGCTTAGCACGAATGAATATACCATCGTGATAAGAACTGCCTTGATCTGTATTAAAAGCTGTGCGGGATTTCCATAGAAAAGGCCATCCGCGCCTCCTGAATTCACAAGCTTGGTTGCGAAGAGCCCTGTGGCCAGAGCGCCCCAGATTCCGCCGACGCCATGGACGCCGAAGGCATCCAGAGTGTCATCATATCCGAACTTCGCCTTGCAGAAGCTGACAGATATATAGCATATTACTCCTGCACCGAGTCCAAGAAGGATTGCACCCATCGGGGTGACGAATCCGGAAGCCGGCGTTATAGCTACGAGTCCGGCAACTGCTCCGGTGATTATTCCCAGGACTGTTGAGCGCTTGTTGAAGATCAGATCCATTATTGCCCAGGCGAGTCCCGCGGCTGCTGTTGCGACATGGGTTACAACGAACGCGCTGACTGCTAGTCCATTGGCCGCGAGCGCGCTTCCGGCATTGAAACCGAACCATCCGAACCAGAGGAGACCTGCACCAAGAACTGCGAAAGGCAGGTTGTGCGGAGGAGACATCTTGTTGGGATATCCGAGCCTCTTGCCGAGGAAGAGTGCCGCTGCGAGGGCTGCCATTCCTGCATTGATATGCACGACTGTTCCGCCTGCGAAGTCAAGTGCGCCCATTCCTCCGAAAGTTCCGAGAAGTCCTTTGTCCGCCCAGACCCAGTGGCAGACCGGATCATAGACCAATGTCGACCAGAGCAGTGTGAATATGCAGAACGGTATGAACTTCACGCGTTCCGCGAACGCACCGATGATCAGTGCTGGTGTGATAACCGCGAACATGGCCTGGAAGATCATGAAGGCCTGATGTGGAGCGGTGGTCGCATATACGGAATGAGGTTCAAGTCCTACGCCATTCAACCCGAACCATGACAGACTTCCGATGAATCCTTTGATGTCAGGACCGAACGAAAGGCTGTATCCGATGAGTACCCACTGGAGACTGACTATGCATAGGATGATCATGCACTGCATCAGAATGGAGAGCACATTCTTCCTTCTCACAAGTCCTCCATAGAAGAAAGCAAGTCCAGGTGTCATCAACATGACGAGTGCTGCACTTGCTAGAATCCATGCGGTATCGCCTGCGTTGACAGTCGGTGCCGGAGCCGCAGGTGCGATTACGGCCTCAGGCGCTGCCGGTGTGGCTGGAGTTGCCGGAGCAGTGGGGACTGCTGTCGGAACCGGAGCCGTTGCTGGAACTGCCGGTGCTTCCTTTGCAGGAGTTACTGCTGGAGCAGCTGGCGCCTCCTTCATGGCAACAGTTGTTGTCGCGACAGGTGCTGTTGCGGGTTTGCTTGCTGCTGCGCCCAGCGGGAACACGGGCGGTGCCTCCTCTGCCCATGCAAAACCGGCCATGAGCAGTCCGGCGAGCAGAGGCATTCCGATGATCATTTTCCTCTTTTTCATTTTCATTTCCTTTCTGTCTAGTTTCATGTTCTGATTTTTGAAATTTGATAAAGAGGAATAGCAATCGTCATGCCAAGTGGGTTTTGCCGTGTTACAACTGCTTGGCCATTAAAGAATTAAAGATTATGGCTAAAACCACATGATTTTCTGATGGCATTCGGCTTATACAAATATGGCTTTCTTCCTGCAAGTGGTTGATGCATTGTCTCACGTGAAAGACCATTGAAATTCGCGGGCAACAATATGCTGCTGTGAATGGAGATCGGGTATTCTGGCAATATAGGGAAACGAGGAAGAGATATAATTACAAATCTGTACATGAATATGCTGTATAGTTACATAATTGTAACATACATAAGCCATCAATACTTTCTTGTAATAAATATATCATGTTATACATCAATGATTTGCAAGTTCCATCATTTAAGATGGCACAGGCTTTGCTAAAGGCTGACCTGTTTTTCAAAATTGAAAAAAGGAGGCATTATGAGAATTGGAAACTGGAAAAGCAGGATGCTTGCTGTGTTTGCATATCTTTTTGCAGCATCGTTCGTGCTATGCGCACAGGAGCAGAGGCAGATCAAGGTGATTGAGGACAGGGATCAGACGTACATGTCCTCGAAAGTCTATGAACTGAAGAACATCAAGGCGGCAGATCTTACACCTTTCGTACAGGGTGCCGTGAAGAGGTACTACAACCAGTCAAGCGTTGACAGGCTCTCCTTCCCGGAGGGTGGCAAGGAGTTTCTCGCAGTAAACATGCCTACTGCGATGGTGCCGCTCATCGACGACATGGTTGCAAAACTCGACAGGCCGGGAAAACTCGATGAGAACAATTCAACCGTCGAAGGAACCGGAATATACAGGTTCGTATATTGTCCGAAATACCGTGCATCATCGGACATGGATGTCATCGGAAGGACAATCACCAACGGAGACGGAGAATATTATTTTGATGCATCAACCAGCATGTTCTACTGGAAGGATTCAAGTTCCTACGGTAACACCTCGCTGGAATGGTTCAAGGCCTTCGACAGACCGGTTCCTCAGATGCAGCTAACTCTGAACGTGTATGAGGTGACCGACGATGATCTCAAGGAACTCGGGATCGACTATATCGCATGGAAGAACGGTCCAGGAGCGAACATATTCAACGCAGGATATGATTTCCTGAGTTCCCGGTTCCTGTCGCAGAACAGCAGCTGGTCGAATGCCCTCGACGTTTCGAACCTCGCATCCCATTCCTGGGGAGGGTTCATGGTGGCGCCCAATATCGACATGACCTTCATAAAGCTTCTTGCCCAGAAGGGAAAGGCGCGCATAGCGACTTCCGGGAGCCTGACGGTCGTGAACGACTTCACCTCGTCCGATCCCGGAATAGGCAATTATGAGGGTGCAAAATACAAGATCAGATTCACTCCCAGCTACCAGAACATACAGAAGAATTCGGACCAGAACACGAGCGTGGACACGGCGGATGCAGATTTTTACTTCTACGTCAGGCTTCCTGTCATAAACTTCAATGACAAGGGAGACAAGGCGGCCGCACTGGAGTTCGGCTGGGTGCTGAACGTGATGGATACCGTCGAGAAGATAAGCAATGGAAGTCCTGTGCAGAACTCATCGCAGTTCTATTCCTGGATAACCCTGGACGCCGGTTCAGAGAAGCTGCTGGCATCCTATACGAAGGAGCAGGTGGTCAGGCAGGAGAACGGAATGCCGTTCCTGAGCGACATACCAATCCTCAAATATATCTTCGGTTCGACTAACGAGTCGAAGAGCGTCAGCAAGGTCTATGTGACGGTAAAGGCGGAACCGGTCAGGCCCGAGACATCCCTTTCCGAATGGGCGGGCAGGATCGTGAGCGCCGCTGAAATGTTGAAGTCCGGAGAAAAGCCAGTTGAACCTGCGAAACCCGCAGAAGTGAAGGCTCCGGAAGCCGCGGCGGCAAAACCTGAGGAAAAAAATAATTAAGGAGGAGACAATATGAAAATAAGAAACAAAAGCAAGTATTTTCTGATCGCGGGGACGGCTCTCCTGCCGTTTGCGATGTTCGCAGATTCCAACTTCGGCCCGACTCCCGAGGCGGCCCCCAGGGGAAGCCAGATCCAGACGCAGCTGTGGGTGCAAGTGAAGGACGACACCAAGCAGGTGCACCTGATCTCGGCGAACAATGATCCGAACATAATCACCAAGGTCTATGTACTGAAGAATGCGGATCCATACGAACTGCGTCCGTATTTCCGTGAGGCAGTGAAGGCGAAAAGGATCGCGGAGGACTATGAAAGACAGGCAAATGGCGAGATAAAGTCCAATGTGACCAAGGTTGAGTGCATCAAATACAATGATGGAACCGGGGCGCTGATAGTGTCTGCGGAAGACTACAGGTTCGGTAAGCAGGCCAACGGCATGGGATTCGACGACATGGTCGCCCTTCTTGATCAGCCTAAGATCAAGTCCACGCCTGGCAATGCGTACTATGCATATTTTCCGAAGTATTGCGATGCCAACTGGCTTTACACGCTGTTGAGGAATGTCGGCCTTAACCATCCTGACGACCCAACCGAACTCGAGGGTGGCAGGGACAAGGTCGGTGTCGACAAGAACCTCAATGCATTGCTCTTCAATGTACCGAAGTATCAGGTGAAGACGATAAACGAGATGATAAAGCAGTATGACACGCCGACGACTGAAGTCGCTGTAAAATACACCATCTACGAGATCGATGCTGAGAACGACGGACAGATAGGTGTGGATTTCCAGGCCTGGAAGAACGGGCCCGGATCGGATCTGTTCTCCCTTGCGAACAGGACCGGATACCAGTGGGATTTCGCCAACAACATAGTAAATATGGCTGACATAGGCAAGCAGCAGGTCAAGTATATCAAGTTCAATCCGAAATGGAACACGAAATATCTTGATTTCCTCGTGTCAAAGTCGAAGGCGCATGTCATAACTTCCGGCGACATGGCGATAATGAATGCGCAGGAGGGATATGTCGAATGCAAGACGAGTCTGGCGAACTACCAGGCCGGCGAGAAGATACCCGATATAAACATGTTCGACTACATAAAGCTGACCGGGCAGACGGTAAATCCCGACGGGACTCTCGCAGCGGCCGGTGTCGATACGCAATACATGTTCTCGGCGACTGACAAGCAAGGTAACAGCATAAGCCTCAATGTCGCTTACTTCGGGAACTTCATGCTATCACGTTCGTTCGACGGGTACAGATATTATTATACCGCCGAGATAGATACGACTACGGGCTCAGGGACCTTTTTCATAGGCAAGGGCGGGCAGAACATCGGACACAAGGTGAACTGCTACAACGCCAGCCTGCAGCTGTGCACCGCTACAACTGTTGGCGTGGATCCGACTGCGGCTAACAGCGTGACGTCGAGTTATTCATGGGTTCCTGTTACCAGCTGGCAGACGGACCAGAACTTTACCATGTATAAGAACAGGAAGACCGATACGGCTATCAACAGCTACGGGTTCAACATGAGGATAAAACCTGTGGTATGCGAGAAGGCGACAACGCTTGAGGTGTCGCTGGTGAACAACAACCTGATCGGCTTCAAGAGCGACGGTTCGCCCAGGATATCGAAGAGCGAAATGAACACGCAGGTGATGGTCGACAACGGAGGCAACAAGTTCGTCATTGGCGGCCTTGAGAAGAAGGCCGTTGTGAAGAGTGTGAACAAGCTGCCATGGCTCGGTGATATTCCTCTCCTGGGCTGGATACTTGGAAGCGAATCTGAGACTACCAAGAAGTCCCAGCTTGTCTGCATACTGGAATGTGTTCCTGCCGCCCCGAACACACCTGTTCCGGAGAAGATCACCGCAGAGATGAAGGAGGTTAATGCAAAGACGGTTGATGCCGGAGACAAGAACAGCTATGGATTCGATCAGCTCCTTATCGACAAGGACAAGAAAGGATTTGATCCATTGCCATGAATGAGTAACGGCTTTCAGTCTGACGACTGATGACTGACTACTAGAAATTTAGGGATGCCTGTATCGGATACAACCGCGACCCCCGCGAAAAACCGGTGCAGGCATTCCTTCTTTTTATTAAGGATACTTCTAAAAATTGACAAATGGCTCGCAACAATAAATTATGAATACTCGGCGAAGAACAGAATCCAGGAGCAGCTCCAGGGCGGTCTGTAACTGGTTCTGTGATGAAGCTGATATCCATAAGAATTTGTTGCCCTTTGGGTTGCGGGTCTTTTTGAGCTTCCAAAAATCTTCCGCAACGCGCCAATTGTGAATTTTTAGAGGTATCCTCAAGATATCCTTGACCGTTTATAAGGGGTCTTTACCTGTTTTTGATGGGAATGAATGAAGCACAGGATATATTTTCCAGCATTTTCAAAAGAAGGTGCATATGGAAAATAAATTTACTATTGCGAGGATTTTTTCGGACAATATGGTTTTTCAGAGGAACATTGCCATACCGATATGGGGAACCGCTGTTCCAGGAGATAGGATAACAGTTTCATTTGCAGGACAGGAAAAAACTGCGATTGCCGGGAATGATTCCAAATGGACGCTCCACCTTGATCCGATGCCGGCCAGCTGCGAACCTCGCAAAATGACAATCTCCTCTTCAATCGATAATCGACAATCAAAAATCGAAAATGTCTTAATTGGCGAGGTGTGGATCGCCGGTGGCCAATCGAACATGGCGTTTGCACTTTCAGATACTGCAGATTCGAAGAAAGTGATTGAAAAAGCCGATCACCCCTGGATACGCTGTTATCAGGTTCCAAGGATTCCCTATGCTGGGGCCGACATTGAAACACCTGAAATATTTTCCGGAAAACCAGAATGGAGCATTTCAACGCCTGGAACCGCAGGTGCTTTTCCTGCTGTCGCATATCATTTTGCAGTGGAAATCCGGAAGGCGCTTGGAATACCGATAGGCATAGTCAGCTGCAGCTGGGGTGGAACATCCGCTTCTTCCTGGATGAGCGAGAAATATCTTTCTTCAGATAATGATATCAAAGTCTATCTTGACGAGTATCAGAATGTGCTTTCCAGCCTTGACATGGAAAAATATGAAAAGGATCGCGCTTCTTACAACAATGCCGTCGACAAGTTTGTGAAAACTAAGGAAAAGGCCATGAAGGAGAATATATCCGGAAAGGAACTGGACAATCTTCTTGGCCCATACCCATGGCCACCACCGGTCGGTCCGAAAAATTTCCAGTCGCCCTCGGGCCTTTACCATACTATGCTCGAGAAGATCTTTCCTTATGCCGTCAAAGGAGTAATATTCTATCAGGGAGAGAGCGACGTTGAAAAGGCGCGGTTGTACGGGAAGCTTTTCGGGAAGATGATACAGAACTGGCGAGATGACTGGAAATATCCAGACATGCCATTCCTCTTTACGCAGATAACAGCATTTGGCTGTGATGGTAATCCTGACAAGGATGACTGGGCTTTTCTCAGGGAGCAGCAGCTTCTGGCATCAAAGAATATTCCAAACACGGCTATGGCGGTGAGTATCGACTGTGGAGACAGGATTGACATCCATCCAAAGGACAAAAGACCTATTGGTGAACGCCTCGCCCTTATCGCCAGGGCGAAAGTTTATGGCGAAGACATTGAATATTCCGGACCTGAATTCCGATGGATGAAGGTCAAAGGTGCAAAGGCAATTCTTTATTTTGATCATGTCGGTAAAGGTCTTTTGGCCAAAGGTGGGCCATTGAAGGGATTCAAGATCTGCGGGGCTGACAAGGTTTTTGTCGATGCAAAAGCGGAGATCAGGAAAGACACAGTCGAAGTTTCCAGCAGTCAGATAAAAGCTCCGAAGGCTGTCCGCTACGGTTGGGCGAACTACTGCGAGATAAACCTCTTCAACAAGGACGGTCTTCCTGCCAGCCCATTTAGAACCGATTTTATGTAAATTGACTATTTCTCTTGTGACCGAAACTGCACAGTAATTGCCTGTTTTTGACAAGAATTGTGTCCAATGGGAAATATCTTATCGACCAAAAGGAGAATTACCATGAAAAGAAAAAGCATAGTTTTCACAGGCAAGGAACAGGTCGAACTGATTAGCGAGGACATCCCTGAAATCAATGACGGTCAGATCCTGGTCGAAACTACAAAAACCCTCATTAGCACAGGTACGGAAAGCACCTGCTATCGAAGGAACTTCGCGCCTGGCACACACTGGGACAACTGGGTGAAATATCCCTTCTACACCGGATACCTGAATGTTGGAACCGTCGTCAAGGTCGGTAAGAATGTTAAGGACTGGAAAGCGGGAGACCGGGCTGTCTCGCGTTCAGGGCATTCAAGCCATATCGTCGCCGATGCCGTAGAGAGCAGAAATATTTCCAAAGCCGATGAAGGTGACTGCACTCCTCTCAACAGGGCTGTGAAGGTACCGGACGGGGTGATCGACGAAGAAGCCGTCTGGATGGGACTCGGTAAGATAGTACAGGTCGGTGTCAGGGCGGCAGAACACAAGCTTGGTGATGATGTTGTAATCATCGGACTTGGTCTTCTCGGTCAGCTGGTTGTCCAATACGTAAAACTTCTCGGTGCCTCTGAAATAATTGCGATAGACATTTCCCAAAAACGTCTTGATATGGCGAAGGCCCATGGCGCCACGCAGACCCTTAAGATGTCTTCTGCCGAAGCCGAACCAATTGTGAAAAAGCTTACTGGTGGAAGAAAGGCCGACGTTGTCTATGATGTAACTGGACATCCTGCGGTGTTCGCAACTGCCCTGCCGTTGGCGAGGAATTTCGGAACAGTCATACTCCTTGGTGATCCCGGCGCGCCGAACCTCCAGACACTCACACCTGATCTTATCACGCGAGGGCTAAGGATCGTTGGCGCGCATGATTGCCATCCACCCGCGATGCCCGACCAGTTCGTTAGGTGGTCTGGACTCCAGATGTACGATCTTTTCCTCAAATACCTTTCGAGGAAGGAGATGAAGGTCGCGGATCTAATCACGAACCGTTTCAAGCCTGAGGACTGCAAGAAGGCATATACTTATCTGCAGACCGACAGAGAGAACGCAATGGGTGTGATATTCGATTGGAAATAAGCTTTTCAGGAATGGAAATCCTTGTCCAATGCCTTAGGATATTTCCTAATTATACGGTAAGGAGATCTTGATTATGAAAAAACATCCTGTGTTATGTCTGATTCTTCTAGTTGCATTGCCCCTTTTCTGTTCATGTCAGGAGAACAGGGAGAATATCACTCGTCCCGAGAGTCCCAAGATTGCTGCTCAGACTCAACCTGTTCCTGTACCGGCTGAAATAAAGACAGCCGAAGGAGCCTGGAAATGGTGTGGCTGGGGTGGTGGAGGATTCTTCTGGAGTTGTGCGGCAGATCCGTCTGATTCAAGTATCCTTTATCTTTCAGGTGACATGCTGGGCGTGTATAAGAGCGTGGATGGAGGGAGGTCATGGCGTATCATAAACAGGGGGATCTCGAATTATGCAGTCCATTCAATGGCAGTTTCGAAGAGTAATCCCAGAATTATTTATATACTGACTCTGAACGGAATATGCAAGTCCGCCAACGGAGGGGAGACATGGACGCCGCTTGAAGAGACCCTGAAGACAAAAAAGGACATATCCGCGAAACGTAATTCAAGTGTCCGTGCCGTAGCAATTGATCCATCGAATCCTGATGTTGTCTATGCAGGTACCAAGAAGGGGGAGCTGTATAAGACCGTGGATGGTGGTGCGAGCTGGAATAAGCTCGAGTTTACCAAGGTTGACTTATCGAAGGGAGGGACCAAGGAAAAAGTGGCTATCAGTTCCGTAGCGATTTCCGAAAGCAATCATGACGTCATATTCATTTCGAGCACTGAATTTGGGATAATGAAGAGTTCTGATTCAGGAGCTTCATGGAATGATGTCGGAGTTCCGACGGGAGCGACAAGCGTCAAGGTTGCACCATCGGACGGGAATGTGGTCTATGCCGCATTGAAGAACAAGGGTGTTATGAAATCCGTTGACGCTGGAGCCACATGGATTGCTGTAAACAACGGTTTGGAGCCTGAGAAGCATAGCGCACTGGAGATGGAGGTGCATCCTTCCAATCCGGACAAGGTTTACTGCATTACGAACAATGGATGGCATGGCATGATATATGGGAGCGAGGATGGAGGAAAAAGCTGGAAAGGGAAAGATATCTTCAATGCAGATCCTGTCGGCAACCCCACCATGCCCAATGAATGGGCAGGTGAACTCAAGCTTGGTCTCAAGAGGCTGAGCACAGTGACGAACATCGCTATTTCCAGGAACGATCCTGATACGATCATGGTGTCGGGCAACTGGTATAGCGTTGTCAGCCACGATGGCGGGAAAACATGGGATGAGAGCTCCAGAGGGGCCGACATATCCTGCATTTATGATGTATTTTTCCTCAAGGGGAAGACCTATGCAGTTGCTATGGATGAAGGTCTTTTGGTAACCGAAAATGGAGGCGCGCACTGGAAACAGCTGACTCCTTTGAAATATACGAATTCGACTCCGGGAGAGGAGAAGAGCGGACATCATTGGAGGGTCTACGCGAGGGAGAGGGAGGGGAAAATCAAGATAGTGGCAACATGTTCGCCATGGAGCGGATCTCCAAATACGAACCGGGTGCTCATAAGCGAGGACGACGGGGCCAGTTTCAAGATTGTGAAGGAAGGACTTCCGAACTACATACCCCAAGTAAACTGCATGTGGGGCAGAAGCTACGCTAGGGCTTTGGCAATAGATCCTGCCAATCCTGACATAATGTATCTTGGAATGGACGGAGAGCCGGAACCGGCGAAGAACCTGTCCGGTGGCGGCATATTCAAGTCCGTCGATGGAGGCTATACATGGAATCAACTCTCCAACCAGCCGGGAAGCAGAAGGATCTTTTTCGGACTTGCAGTGGATCCTACAAATTCCAAAAGAATATTCTGGGGAGCCTGTGCGGAAAAGGGAGGGCTTTATATAAGCGAAGATGCCGGTGAAACTTGGAAGAAGAGCCCCATTCCCGGAGAAAGCTGGATATTCAATGTTGTCGTCACGCCAAAGGGGACTGTCATCTGTGGGGGAAACAACCTCTGGGCAAGCTATGACAGCGGTAAGACATGGAAGATGCTGAAATCCAGCAAGTCGGTAGCTCCATGGCCGGGTGTTTATGGAGCGTTTACCGGAATCGCTTTTGATCCTGCCGACGAAAACCGTATCTTCACATCATCTGTTGTCTGGAATGAGGATTCAAGAGGAGCCTTGCAGATGACTGAAGATGGAGGGAAGACTTGGAAGGATATTACTCTTGACATACCATTCGTGAAACCGATGATTCTCAGATATAATCCTGAAACAAAGGAGCTCTGGGCTGCCGGAGTAGGTTTGTTCAAGATAAAGTTATAGATATTTCATTCCTAGGATACGTAGTTGAAAAAGCCATGGTTTTATGGTATAATGTTTCTGCGCGGAAAGGCGTATAGTCCAGAGGAGGGGAATCTGATGGTTGTAGGAAGATACCAGCCGTATTCCCGTGAAAGAGATAATTTCACGCTTATCGAACTATTAGTGGTGATTGCCATCATAGCCATCCTCGTTGCAATGCTTCTTCCTGCAATAACTCAGGCCAAGAAGTTTGCAATGGCATCTCAGTGCCTTAACAACCAGCATCAGGTAGCTTTGGCTCTCATTCAGTATTCCTCAGATTTCCAGGGATGGATTCCAGGCAACAATGTGTATGGCAGCCTCCAGGACGGATATAACACAAGGCCCTGGAGCATCATGATTGCCTATTTGAAATGTGGATTGCGTCACGCCACACCGGATGCAGGCAATTATATCCAGAATCCCATGGTGCTATACTGTCCAAGCCAGAATCCCCCGGAGGTATATGACTGGTACTGGATTCCTACGAACGTCAACACGATCTGGCAGACATATGGAATAGTTAGCAGTACCCTGGGAGGATCATGGATGGGATGTCCTTGGAACGACTGGACAAAGGTGATTTCAGGGGGAGGATATTATGACCGGTGGATCAATCTCGGGCGTTGTCCTAAACCTGATTCCATGGCGATGATCGCCGACACGGTCCAGAACACTGCAGGCACGGATTCAAAGCAATCCTCCTTCTTTGATCCGGTAAATTCCCCATACCAGCACATCCAGGTGCATGCCCGCCACAACGGCTCATCAAACTTTACGTTCTTCGATGGGCACAGTGGGCTTGTAAAGGAAGGAAGCTTCCCCGACATCGGTGTCAAATATTACTGCAAGGAGAACTATATCGAAGTCACCTTGCCATAGTGGAATTACTTCCCTCATTATTGCACCTTGCCTCCTTATATGATATAATTATCTCCAGGATACGAATTGGCAAAAAGATATTTTTTATAGGGGGACGGTATCATGGGCTTGTCGGAAATGAGACATGATGTCAAAGGCAAATCTAGATTCACCCTTATCGAACTTCTGGTTGTGATTGCTATCATTTCAATACTTGCCGCACTTCTTCTCCCGGCGCTGAAGAGCGCAAGGGAATCAGCAAAAGGCATAGATTGTCTTTCCAACCAGAAGCAGGTCATGCTGGCCTATCTGCATTATTCCGATGATTATGCCGACACTGTTCCCGGATACCAGTTCAGGCATGTGCCATGGGGAGGGGAATGGGCCTGGTGCATCTACTTCATCGGTTGGACGAACTGCCATCCTTTCGCTGGCTCTTCGGGTCCTGACTATCTGACAAACCGCACGGTCGTGAGATGCCCCTATTTCCCGCCGACAAAGGCTATCATGGAAAGCGACAGCGGAGCCGCCTGGGGATCTTATGGAGTCCTTGGAACTCTTACGACTGTTAACGGAATTGATGTCAGTGAAGCTGGAAAAGCTTATTTCGAACCTGGCTGGGTCTGGGGAGGACATGTCTGGAATCTTAGAAAGTTGTCTAAGCCTGATAGAATTCCATGGGTAGCCGACTCCGGAAGCGACAGCAGCAAGCAGCAAACAGATCTTTTTACGGTTTCCTCAACATGGCCCGCCGGTGGTTATGCTGTGATGATGCGGCACAATGAAAGGGCGAATGTCTGCTTTGTCGACGGCCATGCTGATTCATTCAACGGTTCCAGGCTGAAGGATGAGACCGGTGTTGCCCGTTATTTTACCAGCCAGTGGGGCCAGAGGAATCCATAGTCAATTTGAAATCCTGTCCAAGTCCTTGCCTAAGGATTTTAGATCATTTCCCGGTAGGACAAATACCGTGATGAATCTATGTTTTCTGGATTTGCCGGAAGTGCTTGTACGCAGAACATACCATGGTTTTCCATTCTTCAGAACTTCGATGTATTTCTTTACAGGGACGGAGGATTCCATGGAGATTATTTCATCCCTGCCTTGGAAAATGAGCCTGCATCCTGAACGGTTCTCATAAACGTTTTTTCCTCCACAGGGGATTTTTTCCCATGGGAAATCAGATCCCCAGCTGATCGTAAGCTTTCTGGGAATCTTGCATGATACATCGTCGATAACTGCGAATCCCTTGTTGCGAATTCCGCAGAAAGTCCTCTTCCAGCTCTTGAGTCCGAGAGATGATGGATAATAGCATGCAAGATCTATTTTCGCTTTGGTGATTCCTTTGGATTTTGATATTTTCAGATGCGGAGGCTTTATATCAAAAGGAGGAGGTGCCATCCATACGTGCCCGTCGTTGTGCTGCCCCTGTCCATCCACAAGCAGGACATTGTGCTCGCTGCTCAGCTTGCACCAGGTATATCCGGTATCCGCCAGAATCCATTTGCCGTCATAGTTCAAAAGGATATTTCCCACATCCGGATGATGATGGCCGTAGTTGTATGTGTGCCTGTCATTTTTAAAGAGGTTGTAGCCCTGCGGCGGTCCGCTGAGGAAGTATACCTTGGTCCTTGCATCCAGTCCCATGACCAAATAGCCGCTGTCTTTGAAATATGAACTTGCAGTTTTTGATGGTTTTCGCGGAGGGAAATCTTTTGGCCCGAGTTCTGGAGCCCAGAGCATGTTGAGGTTGTTTACAAGTATGCAGTGGTACTTGAAATGCTCCGGATTATACTTGAAGAATTTGCTGAGTATCCCCCCGATAAGCCTGCGTATTTCAGAGGATGCCGGGTTACGAGCATAATCCCACATGGCCAGCGGTGCCAGATATCCGAGCTGGCCGTCGCCGTCATCGGTTGAAAATCCTTCCTCTGTATTTTCCGGAAGCATCGCATCAATAAATTTCCAATGTTTTACGAGCCAGGCTTCGGGAATGAACTTTGTTCCGGTGGCCTGCTGTAGGAGCATCAGCGAAGGCATCAGTCCCACCATTCCGAATGCTGAATATCCGTTCCCCTCATGGTATGAACCGTCGGCAGGCAGCGCCTTGATGAATCTCTTGAACGCGGCAATTCCGACGTTGAGCCATAATATCGCCCTCTTGTTGCGTCCAAGCAGGGAAAGCCCAGCGAGGATAAGGGTCTGGTTTCCGAAGAATGCATGGTTCTGGGCAGTTACCCCGGGCCACGAACTGCGAGAATGAATTATCCATTTCAGCATCTGTTCTGCCTGGTAGGCGATCTTTTCTTCAAGCCTAAAAACTCTTTCAATACCGAGTTTTTCCCTGTGCCAGTTCAAGGCGACAGCAAGGCCAAGCATGTTGAAGTCGGCGGTGAGATCATTGTCGTGATCGGCGCCAACGGGATCCTCCGAGAATCCCCAGTAGGGGAGGGAGGCGAGTGCATCGGTCCAATGCTTCAACTGTTCAAGATCATCTTTGGAATCTCGTGCGAGCAATCTTAGGGACAGGGCTGTTATGTAGTTTCCAGGAAAGATTACACTATCCTCGTACCTTTTTCCGGACTTTGAAGTTGTCGCGCTCGCATTTTTTGCATCATCAATGTTCTTAGGCGGAGGTGATCCCGCACAATCATCAAGGATTATATCCAGTGAATTGGCCCATGGAGAGGAAGACCATCTTTTCCTGATGGCATCAATCCTTGGCTTGTCGAGCCATAACTTCTGTCCAAGCTTGAAGTCCTTTTCCGAATAATCAGCCATGAAGTCATCATAGCGTTCGATTTTTACATCCGTCCATTTCGCATTTTTAGCTGATGCCGTGAGCTTAAAGGTGACAGACTGTTTTGAATCGACATAGAATCCGATCCTGCCATTGAAGTATCTTCTGTCGAGTTCAGATTTTCGGGGGATGAAAACCCGGCTCTTCCTTTTGAGTGATGGCATCTCAAGTTCAACATGAGGAAGAAGACATTTTCCTCTGTCCTTTGCGAATGCTGGAGCATAGTCCCATGGCCCCGTATTGCGGTTCATGAATTCGAAATAGAGCGAACCAATATCAAATCCAGGATCCTCGAATCCATATATTATCTCATAGAGTCCCTCAGCAAGAATTCCTGTCCACCGTTTACCTTTCCTTATGCAATCAAGCACATCATTTTTCATTTTATCCCTTATATGTTAAGACAGGCTTTCAACCTGTTATTTTATTAAAGAACCGGCTGGAAAACCCATTCTATTTGTGTTTCTGTATCTTTTCCCCGAGGATAGCCATGTTTAGTCCGTCTTGTATGCCGGGAACGAATGGCTTGGAGTTCTCAATGCAATCTATGAAATATTCCATTTCCGCCAATGCTCCCTCTTTTTCTTCTGTAGGCAAAGTCTGATCAAGCCTGAACTGTTTTTCGAGATTTCCATTCCTCCAGATCTCAAGACTGCTGAAATACTCTATCCTGACGCAGTATTTATCGCCTATTACCTCGTATGTTTCACTCAGAAGCCCGCAGTCTGGTGCAATGACAAGTTCCGCGAGAGAACCGTTGCTGAATCGCATGTCAAGCTGAGTTACAGCTTCTCCGGTAGGTCTTGATGAAGTCTTTATGATATCAGTTTCATATGGCATGCCTGCGAGAGATACAAGTATATCGAGCGGATGAATGGCTGTGGCGAAAAGGAAATTGGCGTCATGCCGTGCATGCCTGAATATGGAAGCCCTCAACATCTGCGGAGGAGAATCCTTGGCGTGCTCGTTCAGCCATTCAAGCGCCGGGTGTATCATGGGTGAAAACCTGCGGTTGAATGAGAGCATGATCCTGGACGAATGTTTCTCAGCAAGCCCGACCAGGTCATGAGCCTCTGAAAGGTTGTTCCCAAGCGGCTTTTCCATGAGGATTGGAATTCCGCAAGGCATGATTTCCCCGACGATCTTCCTTGTGAGCGATTCTGGTGTGACGGCGAGGATTGCATCAGGCCTCTCCTTTTGAATCATCTCCATATAGTCCGTGTATATCGACTTGAATCCGAAAGCCCGTGCATATTTGCTCGCAGCATCGGAATTGATATCGCATACTGCGGCAAGATTAAGCCTGTCCATGAAATGCCTGCAGGCAGGACCATGATGGAGGGTTGAATGTCTTCCGGCTCCTATGACAGCTATTTTCAGCACAGATGCTCCTTCATGAATCAGACATTTTCCTGGCAATGGGCTTTGAGGACAGTCCTATCGGCACTTCCTCAAATTTCCTCCTGCGGAACTCCTGAGTGCTCATTTTGTGTTCATGCTTGAAGGCCATGTTCAGATTCTTTGCGTTCCTGAATCCTGAGTTAGCCGCGATGCTGGATATCTTCTCCCTGGTGGTGAAAAGTCTTTCAGCCGCAAAGCCAAGCCTCATTTTTCTCAGATATGAAAGTGGCGATACGCCCCCCATCTCCTTCTTGAATATCCTGCAAAAATGACTCATGGTCACCCCGGACCTCGAGGCAACATCGTCTATCGTTATGTTCATCTTGTAACTGGCATTCATGAAGATGATGCCTTTTCTAACAGCATCCGAAAGCGATTCGTTTAAATTGCTGCTGCGCATTTCATCGAGGAGCATAAGGAGTTCAGCAAGGAAGAAAGATGCCTTGATCATGCTCCTGTCGGTCTTGAGCACGGCTTCAGCCAGTGCTTTCTTGAGGAGCATTTCCGCTTCAGGAAGGATCCTTGCCTCTACTTTGATCGCCGGGGAGAGAATCTTCCCGTGGAGTCCGGGCATCATGAAGCGGCAGCCGATGCCCTTGAGTGGAACTTCACCCTTTGGCCTTATAAGATGAAGTTCATTCGGATTTACTATGAAGAACGTGTCACCGGCGATATTATATTTTCTGTTGAAAATTGTGAATTCTCCAGAACCCTGGGAGTAATGTGTCAACTGGAATAGATCCGCATGCATGTGTTCCTGCACATCTTCGCTCTCCGACCTGATATCTGTATTTATGAATGATATCGAAGGATGCCTTTCCTTCAGGTATTTGATGAGAACAGAGGATTCCTGTCCGAACGGGACTGGGGATGTTTCCTTATTATGAACTATCCTCGATGTTCTTTTTCTCATAGGCACCCTCAATTGAATTCTGTTCCAGCTGCAGTATCGAAAAGGGCGGCAACGTTTTCCGGAGGAGTGCCGGCCTGTATCATGTGAGACGGGCCGAGAATGTATCCACCGTTTTTGCCAAGGACGCGGATACGCTCCTTCACTTCTTCACGGACCTGATCCGAGGTTCCAAACGGCAATGTGGACTGAACGCTGACCCCTCCCTCGAAGCAGAGCCTCCCGCCATAGGTTTCCTTCAAAAAGACAGGATCCATGTTCTTTGCGTCGAATTGCAGCGCCTGGAGGACATCGATTCCCATGTCGATAAGCCCGGGTACGGCATCGGTGATGGCACCGTCAGAATGGTATATCACCTTTGCTCCGAATGAATGAATTGCCTTGTTCAACTTCACATGCCAGGGCTTTATGTGCTTCTCCCACATTTCCAGTGAGAATAGCAGATTTTCCTGCGAACCTATGTCATCGGCGGTGAACACCAGGTCGATCTCGCCATCAGCAGCCTCAAGTATCCTCGAGAAGTAGGCGACATAGAAATCTGTGACCTTCTTCATGATGGCATTGAGGATTTCCGGGGAGAGGACCATATCCACGAAGACCTGTTCAAATCCGCGCAGGTACCATGAGCTTTCGAAGATGTTTCCATTATGGGCCATGAGACAGTAGTCGCCTTTCCTGCGGAGTTCGTTAATCCTCTGCCGCAGGATGGAATAGTCGAACCAGTCCACAGAAGGCCATTTGTATGAAACTATGTCGTCAACACATGCTTCTCCCAGGGGATAATGCTCTATCTCGTCGTATGAACCTTCACCGTAGCTTACTGATTTTCTCTTGACACCCCAGATGTCGGCGTCTTTCTCCCGGGACGGACCGATATATGCCGGTTCAACGCTCCTGATGTCGATCAAAGGTTCGAAATACTGTTCGGCATTCATTCCTCGGTTTTTCATAAGGTATTCATCGAATGCCTTGCGTACCGGTTCGTTCAGTCCTGAACATACCATAGCTATCGGAATCCTGTCCGTCTCCTGGTGAGCCAGCGCCAATCTCACCCGTTCCCTGTGTGTCAATGTTGTTTTCATGCCGGTGAATTTATTGGCTAAAACAATAATTGCAATAAAAATATCAAAAATAGTTGTAATATTGTAATAATAGTCCAATAATATGCATTAATATCAAAAACAATTGTGTGGCAGGAAGGACGGGACCCAGATGGAAAAAGGAAGAATCTCAGGATTGCTCCTCTTCTGTACTTCCCTCGTTCTAGCCACCTTCACTACATATGGAGATGATGAAATGAAACGGAGAACTGCTGGGCAGGAGCATGAAAATGTGTCTGTGAACTTATTCCCCGGAGATACCTCGTTCGAAACAGGGGATGAGAACTGGTTCGGTTGCAGGAGCGTCGATTCTACCGCATTTGACGGCAAATATTCCTTGGAACTCGACGGGGCTTCCGAAAGAAACGCCCGTTCCTCGCTTTACTATAATCTTCTCGAAAAGGATCAGCTGTATGTTTTCTCCCTTTATGCTAAGGCTTCGGCTGCCGGAACAAGATTCGATATTGGCGTAAACAACCTCTACTATCAGACTTTCCTGTATAAGACATTCACTCTTGATACTGAATGGAAAAGATGTGTAATAGTTATCCCGAAGCAGGAGAAGGTCCAGGATTTCTATCTCGACCTCAAGCTGAATTCGGATGCAAAGATCTGGATCGATGCGATCCAGCTGGAGAAGGGGAATAAGGTATCGGAATATTCTCGCTCCGAGAAGATTTCTTTAGGTCTTGGTAACACGGGTGCCCCGGGCAACTTGCTTTTCGAGGATGAATTGGTTCCGGAACTGGAGTTTTGCGTGGTTAGCGGAATTCCTGAGAAGCAAGGCCTTAAAATTAGTTTTGAAACAGTGGATTATTCCGGCAAAATCATCTATGAATGGAAGAAAGATCTGTTCCTTGGGCCAAAAGAAGGCTTAAGTAGAAGAAAAACTCCTGCGATGGAAAAAATGGCACTCGGATATTTCGTCAGTACCATGACGCTATCAGGAAAAGATATGGAACCAATCATCCGACGGGTACCTTTTGGAGTGCTCCCTCGTCCTCTTCCAGAGGAGCATTTTCCGGAATCCTTTTTTGGAATGCATGCTGGAAGGGTTACACTTGAGGCCCTCAAAAGGATCGGGGTTGCATGGATAAGGCATTTTTCGACCTGGCGTCAGGGGGAGAAAGAGAAAGGGACAATAAAGGTTTTGGATGAATATTATGATAGCTACTTGAAACATGGATTCAGCATCATGGACTGTGTTAAGGCGCAGGACTGTCCTAAGTGGGCAATTGGTCCGGATGGGAAACTGAAGGATATAGAGGATTATGCATCATACTGCAGGCGATATGTCGAGAAGCTGAAAGGGAAGGTGAAATACTGGGAGATAGAGAACGAGCCTGACCTCGATTTCGTCAGGAAATTCGGCATTCCCCTTAAAGAGGCCGCGGAATATTACGCCGATGTCGTGAATTCGGCCGGTCCTGCCATCAAGCAGGTTGATCCGGAAGCATCTGTGCTCGCGATAAGCAATTCAGGAATGGAAAGCAATTTCTGCGAGATGGCAATTCAAAGATGTGCAGGCTCGTTTGACGTCATGACCATCCACCCCTATACCGGGACGCGTTATATTGGACCTGGTAGCACGAGCATTGCTCCAGAGACCTATCTTCGTAAGAAGATACTTGGTTTCGTGGACATATTGAAGAAGTATGGAAAGGGGCAGAAGCTCTGGATCGACGAACTTGGCTGGGGACTTGACAACAGGGAGGGATATCTCAGCGAATATACGAGGAGATATTCAGACTATGTCGCCAGGACGATGATCATCTGCAGGTCTGTGCCGGAGGCTGAACACCTCATGTGGTTCAAGGCACAGGGATGTTATGAGAAGCAGTATTACCAGTACGGGCTCTGGCGCAGCGAATTTGAACCTTTGCCTGCAGCGGTATTCTATGCGAATATCGCAAAAATCCTTTGCACGGCAAAGCCGACCAGGACGATCTTTCATGGCGATGTCCAGGCGTATGCATTCAGGAAGAAGAACGGTGATACGGTCATAGCCGTCTGGAAGTACCAGGGAAGCATGAACGAGATGGCCTTGGATCTCCCCGAGAGGAGTACTAGTCTTATCGATATTTTAGGCAGAAGCATCAGCGAAGTCCGTAAGGATGGAAAGCTAATTGTTCCTCTTTCCGGGAGTCCTGTTTTCTTATGCATAAGTGGAATGGAGCCGGAGAAAGCCTGTGAGCTGGTTTCAGGTGCGTCGATAAATATGGAACCAGTCATGCTTTCCTTGTCAATGAACCGAGATGGGGTGATAAGCGGAACAGTTTTCAACAATTATCCGAGGGAACAGAAGGTAGAGGTATATCCGAAGGGGAATTCCGCAGGTATAAGTCCAGAAAGGATTCAGCTGGTGCTTCCAGCTGACGGGAAGCAGGATTTCTCGTTCAAGGTTCCTCCGCTCGGGGAAGGCAACAAGGCTAAATATGTCTTTGAATGCTCTTCTCCGGATGGAAAAATTTCACGGGAGATGGCTATTGAGGCCAGTCCATGTAATCTTGCCGTGCGGAAGGACCTGCTGAAGTCTGAAAATTCAATCAAGCTTGCCGACAGGAAATACATATATCCACCGGATCCCGGGATAGCCTGGCAATCACCTGAAGATCTGGGCTGTGTGTTCAACATTGGATGGGACAAGGACTTCTTCTATTTCAGCGCCGATGTCACCGACAAGGTTTTTTATCAGAAGTCGGAAAGCTACCAGGCGTGGAACGGCGATTCTATCCAGCTGTCGTTCGACACGCTCAATGATTCCCGGGAAAACGAGTTCCAGTATGACGATGACGACGTTGAATTCATAGTTTGGCTTTCTCCCAGGGGAACTGCGAGGATCGCAAAGACTTACTCCTCTAAGAAAGATGAGTGCGGGGCTGACGTTCCAGATGCGAAGGTGTCGGTAACAAGGACAGGCAATATCACCGGATACCGTGTAGCGTTACCGTGGAAGACTCTTGGAAAACTTGAACCTGTCAACGGCAGGATCTTCGGCTTCAATTTTATCGTCAACAACAACGATGGCAACGGCCGAAACTACTGGTTGGGACTTACTAACGGTATCGGCGAAGTAAAATATCCGTTTATCTATAGGAAGTTCATGATTGTGGACAAGGTTGAATAGCAGGTATACTTTAATTTGAAAACGGGGGGAGTATGAAAAGCTGGGGAAGTGATTCTGAATGCCGGATGACAAGTGCGGGAATTTTCAATTTCCGACTTTCAATATCCATTTTTTACCAAAAAAGACAAATCGTCAATAGTCTTTTGGCAATCGGAAATAAATTCACCCTTATCGAACTACTCGTGGTCATTGCGATCATTGCTATCCTGATGGCGTTGCTGCTACCAGCGCTTAAGACCGCGAAGGATCAAGCAAAGTCAATTCTTTGCGCCGGCAACGAGAAGCAGGTCGGGATCGCCTTCGAGCTCTATGCAACGGATCATAATTCCAATTATCCCGCACCAAATCCACAGTATTATGCGCCATATGGATATGTATTCGGCTTCGACTGTTATCAGTGGCCTGCATGGTGGAGCATATTCCTGGGCCCTTATGCAGGATGCAGGGACTGGAAGGTGGGGACAGTGCCTGCAAAGTTCAATCCTTCGACAGTCTTTGTATGTCCCATGTATGATGACCCCCGGGGAGTTACGCTTGTGATAGACAACAGTTCCGCCGGACTGTCGATGAATAATTATATTCCGCCTGCCGACAAGTATGCTGCTTGGCAACAGCGGATCGCAACGTTTCCATACACTCCTCTCATCAAGCAGCCTGCGTCAAAGCTGCTTGTTTCAGACGGGCGTGCCTGGATGCTCGGAAGCTCATGGGAGTTTACCCAGCCCTCGCCAACCTGCTATGCCTTGGATTGGCTCAGGCACCGGAACGGAGCAAATTTCCTGTACTGCGATGGTCATGTAGATTGGACTCCCGGCAAGGAGATATTGTCCCGGAATGCGAGCAATACGCTGTTTTGAGCCAAATGCATATGAAAGACTCTTCGAAGATGGCGAAGCGTTGACCGTTTCTGCACAGTATTTGACCGTTTTTACCGAGATTATATAAGGTTATATTATATTATGAGTGTTTAGCAAAGGAGGAAGCTATGCAGGCTGGCATGAGATTTTTTTTGTTTCAGGATAGAAATAAAAAGAATAATAGACAGTTTACATTGATAGAACTTCTTGTAGTTATTGCGATTATCGCGATACTTGCCGCTCTCCTTCTGCCGGCACTCAAGAACGCCAAGGATTTTGCGAAGTCCGCAGTATGCATGTCTACCATGAAGCAGGTCGGTCTCGCTTTTGAGATGTATAGGGGCGACAACAACGACTACTACACGGCAGCGGACGATGAGTTCCCTTCAGGCACATATTCCGGCTGGCAGGAAAGACCTCTATGGGATGCCCATCCTATCTACAGATGGTTCAACAAGCTTGAGCCGTATACCAGGAACTATGAGGTTTTCAACTGTCCTGTGATGAGTGCAGGCAAGACGCTGGATGGACGTGACGGAGCCAGATCGAGGGTTGCAAATGTCGACAAACAGGGAGCCACCTATGTAGTCAGGGGAACATCGCCTGACGGAGCCAGCTGCAATTACGCATTCAACCGCGCTACATTCGGATGGTTCGAATGGCCGAAAGCCGGAGATGCCTGGACCGGCCAGTCAAAGTTTATCGTAAAGAAATATATGGGCGTGGAAAACATGGCAAGGCAGGCCGGAGTGAACATAAACAAGATAATCCTCATGATGGATGGCGTCCAGATCGTGGCCCTCGGGGATCCGGCCGCAGACACCAACAACTGGGAACATACCATGGCCCAATGGCGATATGTCCACAACGCAATGAAGACCGTAAATGTTATGTATACCGACCTGCATGTGGAATCTCAGAAGAGGTCCTCGATGAAATGGTGTTCCACCGCCGATGGAGATGTCCTATATACTGAATAAAGGTTCCCTAAGCCAATTCTGCCTGCTGTTTGCTTGACAATCTTGTCCTGCCGTAAAGAACAGTTATATTTATCCTTTCATCAGAATCAGGTAAAATCCAAAGGAGTCTTCCATGGGAAACGTATATTTTGCAAGTGCCGCGTTCAAGAGGCTTGAAGCCGATGCAACTCTTCCGGCAAAATTCCGAAGGATGCTGAAAAAGACACTGCCTGAAGCAAAGGTCAGGAACAAGAAGATATGCATCAAGATGCACCTCGGAGGGAATCTTGGATATACAACTATCCACCCGTTCTTCGTTAGAGTTCTGGTCGAACATATGAAGAAGGCCGGGGCGAAGTCAGTCTTTGTCTGCGACGGCGATGCCACCAACTGCGACTGGCGCGGATACACTTCGGAAACTCTCGGGGCACCTGTTGTAGGACTCTTCAGGAAAGGACATCCTGCTCTCAAGACCTTCAAGCTCAACTATGGCAAACTCGACGAGGCAAAGGTTTCCTCAGAAGTACTGAATGCCGACATGATGATAGTCCTCAGTCATGTGAAGGGGCATGGTGACTGCGGGTTCGGTGGAGCGTGCAAGAACATAGCCATGGGCGTAGTCCCAGGAGAGACACGGGCGAAGATACACAAGCTTGAAGGAGGGATCAACTGGGACAAGTCAAAGTGCATCCGTTGCGGGAAGTGCATCAGGGAATGCAGAAACAAGGCGAACAAGTTCACCAAGGAAGGCAATTATGAGATATTCTACCACCATTGCACATATTGCTGGCACTGCGTGATGATCTGTCCGGTGAAGTCGTTGACACGCACCGGAAATACTTTCCAGCCGTTTCAGGAGGGGCTTGCGCTCGTTACCAAGGCCGTTGTTGACGACATGGGCTCAAAGAACATCTTCTACATAAATGTCCTGATGGACATAACGATCTTCTGCGACTGCTGGGGCATGAGCACTCCGTCACTGGTTCCTGACGTAGGAATACTTGCCTCTGATGATCTTGCAGGCATCGAGAAGGCTACACTTGACCTTATCAAGGTAAAGGATTTCCTGAAATCTGGTTTGCCGGTAGGCCGCAGGCTTCTTGCTGGAAAACATCTGTTCGAAAAAATTCACCGCAAGGATCCATATCTAATCACCAGGATTCTTGAAAAGAAGAAGCTGGGCTCCGGGAAATATAAGCTTTTGGAAGTGGAATAAGCTATTTCACTATCAGAATATGGCTGAATATGTAATAGGCGATAGCCGCGAAAGTAGCGGATGCCGGGATCGTTATTATCCATGCCCAGACTATCTTTCTGGCGGTGATCCATCTCACCGGTGCTCGTTGAGTGCTTCCAACGCCCATTATTGAGCCGGCTATGACATGCGTCGTGCTTACAGGAATTCCAAAGTGCTGGGTTCCAAGCAGAACTACGGCAGCTGCGGTTTCGGCACAGAAGCCTTCGGTCGCATGTATCTTGGTTATGCTCGTGCCCATGGTCTTTACGATACGCCATCCGCCGCAGATTGTCCCGAGTGCGAGTGCTGAATAGCAGGTAAGTATTATCCAATTGTTCAAAGTGAATTCCTTGTTGATACCTCCGGCAAAAAGAACGAGCGCTATGATTCCCATCGTCTTCTGGGAGTCGTTCGTGCCATGTCCGATTCCGTAGCAGGCGGCGGATATCAGCTGGAGCTTCCTGAAGATGGAAGCCGATTTCTTATGGTCCGTCTTCCTGAACATCCAGAGTATTGACATAGTGAATATCGTTGCCCCGAGCATTCCGAGCAGGGGAGCGATTATTATGAAAGAGAAGATTTTTATGACTCCGGACCAGATGACAATCTTAGTGCCGACTGCAACCAGGCCACTGCCGATCAGCCCTCCGATGAGGGCATGACTGCTTGAAGTAGGAAGTCCGAGCAGCCAGGTGATTATATTCCAGATTATTGCTCCGACTAAGGCGCCGAGAAGCAGATGCAGACCGAGACCTGCATCGAAGCCCTGGCTGCCGGGCTTCAAGATGGATGATTCTATGACGCCAGTTCCAACCATTTTTGCGACGGCGGTACCGAAGAGGAAGTAACCGACAAAATCGGCACATCCGGCAAGCATCACAGCCTGGAACGGGGTGAGTGTCTTGGAGACGACCACGGTTGCGATGGCATTGGCAGCATCATGAAATCCATTCAGGAAATCGAACATGATGGCAAGCACGATTACAATGACTACAAGGGTAAACGTTGTTATCATGGAACTCAGCCTTGTTTTACGACAATTCCCCTGATGATCTTACCGATGAAATCGACTGAGTCGATGACCGCCTCAAGATGTTCGTAGATCTCCTTATACTTGATGATGTCGACCGGTGTATGTTTGCCGTGGAACAGTTCAGCCATGCTCGTATGGAACAGGTCATCAGCCTTGTTCTCAAGCTCATGGATCCTTCTGACGATCTGGTTCAGGTCATTCTTGGATTCAAGGGCGGCGAAGAGCTTCCTGAGTTCTATCGATATCTCGCAGAGAACATCAGCGAAGCGGCAGACGTTTACAGGTACCTTGTTTATGCCATAAATCTCGAATTTCCTGGCTATGCTGTTGAGTATGTCGAGGGACTTGTCGACGTTCAGGACTATCATATGGATGTCCTCGCGGTCGAGTGGAGTGATGAAAGTCTTGTGAAGTTCATCAATTATATGGTGTTCAAGGTCGTCGCCCTTCTGCTCGAGCTCGTTTATCCTCTTTATCATGTTCTTTCTCTCGTCATCGCTCATTGACTCAATGCCGGATACAAGCTTCTTGAAGGATTCGCAGCCCTCGATGAAGATCTCAGCCTGGTCTGTAAGATACTTGAAGAATTTTATCTCCCTGGGCAGCAGGAGATCGAAAATATTGAACTTCATTAGTTACCTCGTTATAGTATTTAGCTTGTATAAATAGAAATCTGAAAGCATGATAATTTTTTAACAATACATTCCAAGTTAAGATTTAAAAGCTTGAAATACGAAAAATATATCTTAAAGAACAAAGGCGTACACAATCTGGAAAAACGCCCTTTCCGAAAATACAGGAATGCCGTGGTGATACCTGCGTTTGCGGAATCGGAATACCTTCCCCAGACTCTCAGATCACTGTCTGAAAACAGCCCGGATGAACTGAATGACACAATGGTGGTGATTGTCGTGAACAATCCACCGCCAGGTACAGCGGATCCGGCAAAGCTCAGAGAGAATGCTGCCAAACTCGAACTGATGCGAAGTTCGCAGTTCCCATGCCAGGACAGGCTCCAGTTCTTCTGGATCGACGCTTCCAGCCCCGGCCTGGAGATAAATCCCAAGGAGGGAGTAGGGGCTGCAAGGAAGATTGGAATGGATCTGTCGCTTGAATTCCTTGATTGGGAGAAGGAGAAGCCGCTCCTGATTTCTCTGGATGCCGACACGGTGGTCGAGGATAACTATCTTGAGACTGTCCATGAATATTTCACTGCAAATCCCCAAATGGCAGGAGCAGCCATAAATTTCAGGCATCAACCAGGAAGGACAGTGGAGGAGGATTCAGCGATAACCCAGTATGAACTCTTTATGAGGTATTATGTCGAAGGGCTGAGGATAGCTAAATCACCTTATGCGTACAATGTCCTTGGTTCCGCGATGGTTTGCCGCTCTGAGGATTATGTCAGGGCTGGCGGCATGAGGAGGCGGAATGGCGGAGAGGACTTCTATTTTATGCAGGCCCTCAGGAAAGTAGGCGGGATTGGCCAGATAACTGGGACGACAGTCCATCCTTCGCCCAGACCGTCCGACCGTGTGCCATTCGGAACAGGCCCTCGGATTTCGCAGATATTGAACGGGCGGGATGAGATGAAATTCTATAATCCTGAGATATTCTTCATATTGAAGAAATTATTTTCAACAGTGGAGTGCTTGGATATAGCATGTCCCGTATTCGACATAAAAAAACTTGATCCGATGGTAAAATCCTATCTGGTGGAAAACAAGTTCTTTGACGAATGGAAGAAGATACTGCTGAATACACCAAGGGAAAAGGGCAAGATACCATGGGCCTTCCATACTTGGTTCGATGCGTTCAGGACCTTGAAGTTTGTGCATTTCTGTGAGAAAAAATATCCCAGGCTTCCTCTAGTGGATGCTTATGTCGGGATATTTGAGAAATCCGGAAGGGTGCTACCGGAGAAGGTGAGGGCTTCTGAAAGGAATCTACTTGAATTTATGAGAAACAAAAAGAGGAGGGCGTTATGAGAAAGTTAGTTATGATTTCGGCTGCAGCTGTGTTTTCACTGATTGCCTATGGTTTCGGAGCCAGTGTGATTGAACTTCCAAAACTTCCATATGGGGAAAACGCACTTGAGCCGACAATAGGGGCAAAAACCGTCAACATCCATTATGGTAAGCACCACAAGGCATATGTCGACAAGCTGAATTCGCTTTTGAAGGATTCCCCGCTGAGCGGTAAGAGCCTCGAAGAGATAATACTCTCCACTGCCGGGAAAGAGGATTCGAAGGCAATGTTCAATGCTGCAGGACAGGCATGGGCACATGATTTCTACTGGAAGTCAATGAAGCCTAATGGTGGCGGAGAACCGAAGGGAAAGCTGTTGGAACTTATAAACAAGTCTTTCGGATCTTATGCCGATTTCAAAAAGAAGTTCGTCGATGATGGAGTTTCGTTGTTCGGAAGTGGATGGGTGTCTCTGGTACAGAATGGGGACAAGCTGGAGATACTGAAAACATCGAACGCCGACAATCCGGTGGCGCACAAGTTGAATCCCCTGATGACCTGCGACGTCTGGGAGCATGCCTACTACTTAGATTACCAGAATCGCAGAGGTGATTACATAAACGCCTTCCTTGACAAGCTTGTGAACTGGGATTTCGCTGAAGCAAATCTGAAAAAATAGCAGTTAAAAGGGAAAAATGAAAAGATTTTCTTGTCTTATTTTAATCTTCCTCGTTTCGCTTTCGGTCTCAGCCCAGAAGACGATGCCCAAGAACATTGTGTTCATGATCGGTGACGGGATGGGGCCGGAACAGGTCAAGGCCGCCGGCATGTATCTCAATGGAAAGGAAGGAACCCTCTTTTTCGAGACTTTACCTGTCAAGGGAGATGTGACGACGCGCTCCGCAGACAGCGAAGTGACTGATTCGGCGGCGGCGGCGACAGCGATGGCGACCGGAGTGAAGGTCAACAACAAGGTCGTCAGCGTTGCTCTTCCAGGAGACGGGAAGGATCTTAAGAACATGATTGAAGTGTTCAAGGAAAAAGGTAAGCTCTCTGGACTTGTCACCACGAGTTACATGAACGATGCGACTCCCGCATGCTTCAGCACGCATGGAAGGAAGCGCGATGATTATGAGGCGCTGAGCTCCGACATGATGAAGAACGCCAGGCCAAATCTGATGTTCGGGGGAGGTTGCAAGGGCATGAATCCGGTGCTTCTCAAGGAGGCAGGCTATTCGGTGGCTACTGACCTGGAGTCCATGGAGAAGCTTACTTCTGAATCAAAATACTGGGCTGCTCTTTTCGGCACCTCGCCTTTGCCGTTGGAGAAGGAAGGGAAGTTCGACAAGCTGCCCCACCTTTCCCAGATGGTAACTAAGGCCCTGAGCTTGTTAGATAATGACAAGGGCTTCTTCATAATGATTGAAGGAGGACGCATTGACCATACAGGGCATTCGAATAAGATCGATGCAAATATCGCGGAGACGATTGAGTTTGCGAATGCCGTTAAGACAGTTATTGACTGGGCAAAGAATCGCAAGGACACGTTGGTTATTGTTACTGCCGACCACGAAACAGGTGGCTTGACGGTCAAGAAGAACAATGGCAAGGGCGTCTATCCGGAAGTCGAATGGAAAAGCAAAGGGCATTCCGGCGTAAATGTCCCGTTTTATGCATGGGGTATGAATTCCGAGGAGTTCGGGAGAACGATAGACAACACCGATTTCTTCAGGATAATCACTTCTTGGGAGTGATATAAGGGAACCTCTAAAAATTCACAATCGGCGCATTGCGGAAGATTTTTGGAAGCTCAAAAAGAATTTCTGACTGGAGGCGTATCCAATGCGATACGCCTAAGAAAGAACATTCTTCCTTGAGCCAAAAAGATCCGCAACCCAAAGGGCAAAAAATTCTTATGGATTCTGGCAATGTCAGAAAACTGCTCAAATACCGCCTTCGGGTATTCTCGCAATTTTCTTCCCGCCACGGCGGACAAGCCTCGCCATAAGTCCATAATTTATTGTTGTGCGCCATTTGTCAATTTTTAGAGGTTCCCATAAGTTTTTGTTGGGTTGGCTTTAGCCCGACGGTTCCTGATCCCTCGGCGAACGCCGGCATGGACGACTGCTCCGGCCAGGTCCGTTGCCGCTACCCACCCGCCTGCCAACCGGTCATGTCTTCGCGTCAACGGGCCGAGGGCTGTTGGCCGTCGCGGCCTCCTTCTTGATGAGCGTGAATGTGCCGGGGCATTCCCCAAGCTCCTCGATGGACTGTATCCATTCCGGCCGGATCCGGCCGACGACAAACACCTCGTTCCGTTCGTCGTTGAAGTTGATCACTACTCCATCGCTGGTCTTCAGCAGGTAATCCGCGTAGCAGTCCCCGACGGGATCGTCCGACACATGCGTGGGGAAGGACTCCGTGTTCCATTGCAGACAGCTGATCTTGGGCATGCGAATGACGAACAGATATGGCCTCTTGGTACTTGTCGTCCGCTGGCCTGTACCCCAGTGCCGGTGCATGGCCACATCCTGGGCGATCTGCCTGATACCAGTCACGGACTGAGACATGGCCAGACGTGGTCGTATCCGAGATCGGCAGATCAGATCCAGGCGCGCCCCCTTCGCCCAGTATTCGGAGCCGTAGGCGTAGAAGAGCATGGCGGGATGATCCGGCGGAAAACGGCTCATTGAGCGCACCAGGTCGGCAGGCGAGGCTACGGTCTGGCGAATACCAAGAAGCTCGAGTGCGGAGACGGCGGGGTCGACGATCACGTCCAAGTAACGCGACGTGACGCCTTCGCGCCGCATATGAGCCATCTTCTCCGGGGTCAGTGACAACGACCGGTACAACGTTACTTGTCCCAGTGCCTCGGCAAACAGATCGCGGACTTCGCCGGGTGTACGACGGGCGCCAGAACCCGCCACGATGGTCTTTGCGAATCGAACAAACTCATCGACTCTGGTCGACAGCCCCGGCTCGGTCAGCAACGGAGCAAAAGCGTCTCCCAGTTCGCGTCTGACCAACTCGATAGCCCGCGATCCCAGATGACGACCGAGATCGTTGAGAACAACTGATTCGGCTCCAAGCACCAGACCCAGACCACGATAGTACTCCGCGTCGTCGATGTCGCCGCGCTGGTGCTGGCGCAGCAGGTGAGTGGCGTCGAAGGCCGCCAGAACGTTCAGCCCCCCGGGAAAGGCAGCTGACCAGCCGTCGTCAGGGAGTCTTGCCGGGAGTTGAGCCGCTTTCTTCAGGACCAGCGCAAAGAAGGTATCTAGGCTGAGATGATCGCGCGATACACCGGAGAGCCGCCGCATCTGGGCCGCATACAACAAGCCCAGCACCTGAGGATAGATATCGTCCGGCACCTCCCGCAACCGGAACTCAGGGTGGGCGAACGGCCGACGGATCTCGGCCAGTACGTCATCCCAGCACTCGGCGTCCCAACTCCTGCGCATCCGGTCCAGGTCGAAAGCCTTGCCGGTGTCGTCCGTAAGGGGAACTCCTGCCGCTGCGGATTCCACGCCTCCGACTCCTGCGTCTTCGGGCCGGTGGACCTGCGAAAGACCATAAGCATTTGGTTCTTGAGTGTTCATGGCTAACGTCCAAGGCCTACCGAACGGTACTCCGTTCGGTGAGACCGCTATGGTTATCCTGATATTATTGTATTTTTCCGTAAACCTTTGCCTGTGCAAATCTCTCAAGTTCTTCTTTGCCACAACCGAAGAAACCCACACGCAGCCTTGCATCTCTTAATAATTTAGTTGCCTTTTGATTGATAATTACCAATACAACAAGCCCAATAATGGGCAACATTGAAAGGATTGTCCATACGACAGGGTGTTTTAATTTTAATGCATTTGAAAAATTGTATACGTAATATGCATTGAATGCCGCAGCGATTATTCCAATAAAAGGAAGAGCTGCTAAAAATAATAGAACTAGAAATGAGATGATAATGAAAAAGATCATGGCTACTTGCCATTTAGCTACTTCAAGAATCTGTTTTTTATATTCATCCATTATTATTCGGCTAACGTCACTTCTCTGGAGCACCGCGTATAGCGAAGTCGCCAGCAGAAGTTCGTTGGCCGTGGTCTCTCCTTGGTTTCCCTGCCTCGACAAACATAACACCCTTGTAGAAGGACGGGGTGTCCTTGTCCATGTCGTCCAGCTGCCCCATCCTGTGATGGAGCACCTCAAATCCAGCGGTCTGTATCTCCGAGAGGAAGGCATCCTCTCGGCAATACTGGTACATTGGCGTGTCCTTCACGGTTGACTGTAGCGTCACCGGGTCGATATATGCGCCCGGGGCAACGACATGCCGCTCTCTGAACGTCTGATCCACAATGTGAGACTGGGCAAAGAAGACCCCGCCAGGCTTCAGGACCCGGTACACGTTACGGAAGCAGGCCGGACGCTCTTCGCCAAGTACCATCCACAGGCAGTCACCATCGAAGACCACATCGAAGAACTCATCCTGAAATGGTTCAAGCAACGCCACGGTTCCCGTATGGAAGGAGGCATGAACACCCGCATCTTCCGCCTTCGTCTTCGCCCACTCAATGGCTTCGGGTACGATATCTATGCCGTAGGCATTGAACCCCCTGCGGGCCATTTCGATGGTGACATTCCCGGCTCCACAACCGAGTTCCAGGAAGCGACCATCCTCAGGGATCCGGTACTTGGCAACAAGCTCCAGCACGGTGCCGATCTTGCGCTTGTAGCTCTCGTCGTGAGCCCAGCCAGCCAGACCAGCCTCTCGTCGCTGCCGGTACCTTTGTCCGCTTATTCTGAGACGGTCCTCTACGTTCATGGAAATTACCCTCCTTCTCTTGACCAAAGTTCCGAGCTGAGCTCAAGTCGTCGGTTAAACATCAAGTCATGGATGATGACCTGAAACAGTGTCTGCTTAGCCTTTGAACCGCCCCGGCTTTTCTTAATATAGTTGTATGTTGTTGGGAATCAAGGACGAACGCGGAGATTTCATAAAATAGGCATCAGGAATAATCCGATGGGTCACAAGTGCTAACCTAAGTTCCGCTGAAGAGGCAAAAATAAAAATTATCGAAAAATCTTTTTGC
>CAZRKP010000023.1:0-63984 GCA_964600895.1 uncultured Victivallis sp. | reverse complement strand
CATGGACGAGTTCAGGGAAGGATTCGCCAAGATGATCCCCGAGGAACTCGACGTACCGATCATCCCGGTGCGACTCGGACTCCTGTGGGGAAGCATCTTCAGCTACTACTACGGAAAACTGAGGGTCAGACGTCCGATGGAATTCCCGCATCCTGCTTCCGTAACGATCGGGAAACCGGTACCAAAGACTACTAATGCCTTCGAGCTCCGCGAGATCATGTCCGAACTCGGTGCCGATACTGAAAGCAAGCCCCGTGACTCCGAGCGTCCCCTGCACTACCAGTTTGCGAAATACGCAAGGTTCCATCCGTTCCAGCGGATACTCTTCGAGGCCGACGGCAAATCGAGGAATAATTTCTCGGTGCTGGTCAGGGCCGCCGTCCTAAGCCGCGAAGTTCGCAGACTTTCCGCGGAAGACAGGAAATATGTCGGCATACTGCTCCCTAACAGCATCGGCACCGCCATTGGTACGCTTGCGGTCATGATGGCGGACAAGGTTCCAGCGATGCTGAATTATACGGCTTCACCAAAGGCCATGGACGAAGCTATCAAGAAGGCCAACCTCGACTGCATCCTGACAAGCCGCATCTTCATACAGAAGGTCGGCATCGAACCGCGCCCTGAAATGGTTTTCGCAGAGGATCTCATCAAGACCATTCCAACTTCACGGATCGCGTTCTGGGGAATCCTTGCGGCAATACTTCCGCACCAGGAACTCATGAACATCCTGGCGCCGGTGACGCATCGCCAGGTCTTCCATACCGCAGTCCTGCTCTTCTCGAGCGGTTCCACTGGTTCGCCGAAGGGTGTGATGCTTTCGCACAGGAACATCAACAGCAACGTGTATTCCTTCTACAGGATCGTCGGATGGGACAGGAAGATCGACAGCATCCTCGGAAACCTCCCCCTCTTCCATTCTTTCGGTATCAATACCGGATTCTGGGTTCCGCTGATGACCGGCACTAAAATCGTCTATGTCACAAATCCCGTTGATGCCGCAGCCTCCGGCAAGGCCATACAGGATCAGAAACTCACGATCCTGCTCGCTACCCCTACATTCCTCCAGCTCTACATGAAGAAGTGCACCAGGGAACAGTTCAAATCGCTGAGGCTTGTGATCGTCGGCGCGGAGAAGCTCAGGATGGACATCGCCCGGAAATTCTGTGAAATGACAGGATTGACACCTCTCGAAGGTTACGGCTGTACTGAACTCTCGCCTGTCGTATCCTTCAACATCTCAAATTCGATCCTGAGCCTCGGAACGGAGGCAGGCAAACCTGGAAGCGTAGGTATGCCGATGCCGGGAATTTGCGTCAGGATCGTCGATCCCCAGACCTTGAAGCCGCTACCACCAAACACTGAAGGGCTTATGCTAGTGAAGGGACCTAACGTCATGCAGGGATATCTGAATGATCCTGAGAAGACTGCTGAAGTCATCAAGGACGGCTGGTACAACACAGGCGACATCGCAAAAGTTGACAACGACGACAGGATAACCATCACCGGCAGGCTTTCGAGGTTCAGCAAGATCGGCGGTGAGATGGTCCCGCATGAACTCGTCGAGAACGCCATACAGGAACTCCTCGAGACCGATACCCGCGCAGTAGCAGTTGCAAGCGCTCCGGATGAAGCCAAGGGTGAAAAACTTATTGTCTTCTACACGGAGATAAAACTCACTCCCGAGGAAATCATCAAGAAACTCCGTGAACAAAACCTCCCGAACCTCTGGATCCCGCGCGCTGAAAATTTCCGCAAGATAGAGAAGTTCCCACTCCTCGGAACTGGCAAACTCGACCTCGCCGGGCTGAAGAAGATGATTTGAGAAAAGTATACATGTCGCCACTGATTCCTACCAGCCTGCGCGCATTGCACCGTATCGAAAAAAGTGCTATTTTATGCCAAAGCGAAAGTTCGTATAACAATAGTTAGACAAAATGATAAATGTTTATAGATCATCTTATTTGATTCTCTTATTATTATTTGCTTCCTCCTGCACTACTTTGAGGCAAGATAATTCCGATAGACGGGAAAAAGAAATAGGAAATGTTCATATGTTCGTTCTATCACTTGAGAATAATAATTATGATATGTTTAAAAAAACTCTTTCAGAACAGACAATAAATAACTTTACAGAACATGAACTTTATTCTTTATTCATAAAATGTATTGAAGATATTAAGGATTCAGGTTATGAGCATAAGCTCTTATCTAAAACATTATATGAATCTTCCTGGTCTTTAAAAAAGAGGGAGCTCATTGATAATGGGGAAACACATAATGATACAGATCTCTATCTTCTTCAATTTGATGACTGTGACGTAAAAATTAATGTCGTCAAGGAAAATGATTATTGGAAAGTCGTTCTTTCTGACAAGAAATTTCCAAACTATATTTTAAACCCCAATTTTATCGTCATTGTCTATGATAAAACGAAAATAGTTATTCAGGAAAAACAAGACATTGATTACATTAACAGCAATTTCAATAAGCATTTTTTTACTTTAACGACCAGATTACCTGATGATTATGAAGACAATTTGCCCTTATTTTATGTTAAATATCCTTATGGGAATATAGACAAAACAATAAAGTTTGAAGATTGCGATGGAACATTGATTTTTATTAATCCCACTGGGATGGCATATTATCTTGCAGGCTTGGGAGGGGGGAAAATGAGTGGTATGCAAGGCTATATTATGAATGGATACAAAGATGCTGTAGTAAAAATTGGAAAGAAATATGGATTAGTTATTGATGAAAAATTCAAGAGTTCTAACAAGGCCACATCACCTGACCCGGAACCTCATGGCAGTCCGGTCAGGTAAGCACAGTCGTTAAATTTTCTCTCGGCAATACCCTACACCTTCTTCGGTTTTACCCATTTGCCTTTTGCGGCGCCAGCGTAGAGTGATTCCATGACAGCGCTACGGGCTGCGGCTTCGGATGCCGTGACCAGCGGGACGTCAGCCTTGCCATTCACTGCATCAAGGAAAAGATCGAAGGCGTGCGGCCAAGCGGCAGGAAGTTGTGTCCACGGCTGTTTCCCGTCGGCTCCCTGAACCTGACTGCTCTGGAAGAAAAGCTGATCATTGACGACGTAGGCGTATCCCTCAGTTCCGCTTATCTGTATTTTCACAGGATCCGCGATGTCAACCCAGCCCGCCGCCATTGTTGCCCGGACCCCACTGGCGAATTCAATTATGCCTTCGCCTGACTCGTCGCACTCGCCGTAGCGTTTCGTAACGACCTGTATGGAAGCGGTTGTTCTTGCGACATCGCCGAATATCCACATCAGGATGTCGAGGACGTGCGTGCCGAGATCGCCATAGGCACCGCAGCCGGCGATCGAAGGATCTGCCATCCAGCGCCAGTCGGTGTCAAACCATCCGCCAAGCGAACCCTTGTGGCAGTTGCTGTGGCGGGCACGTGTGATCTTTCCGAACCAGCCTTTCTGCACGGCTTCGCGCAGGAACTGGTGGATCGGGCTTCCACGCATGAAGTATCCGGTCTGGAACTTGACCTTCGCCTTCTTTATTGCTCGTGCCATTTTCTTTGAATCTGCGGATCCCATGCCAAGAGGTTTTTCGACGAACATATGTTTCTTTGCAGCGGCGGCGGCAAGGACAAGCTCCTCATGGCGGTTCGTCTCGGAACAGATGATGACCGCCCCGATGTCCTTGTTGTTCCATATTTCTGCGAGATCCGCAACGACTGGCGCGCCGAGTTCGTCGGAGTTCTTCTTTGCACGGGCGGCGTCATGGTCCCAGACTGCGACGACCTTGACGTCAGTACGGGCCTTGATGCGTTTTATGAATCCAGGAGTGTGGATGTGGGCACAGCCGACAAGCGCGAGATTTGTCATTTTCTGTTCCTTTTTGTTAGGTATAAGGACACAAAAAGTAACAGTAATTATAAATATATCAAGAATCCGCCCTATTTCTTTGACGCCGCATATTCCGACGGCGTCATGAACACGCAACCTTTTTCAAGAAGATAGTCAATCGTCTTCTCAAAGTTCTCGAACTTCTTGTCATCCCACATCGGCGGATGGCCCTGCAGGACGATATACTCCCTGTCCTTGCCTTTTGCCTCGTAAGATTCCTTGAACTTGTCAAAGTCAGGATTGCCCACCTGGCTTTCGAGGTTGACTACCCTTCCAAGAATCAGCTTCTTGCTGATCTTTGGCTTGCCGGGACCGAAGAACCACACCTTGATCTCGGGAAAATCCTCCAGGGCCTTTTCCGTATCGTCGCTGAACGAGTTGAATGGGGTGCCCAGCGTAGTCAGAGTTATCCCCAGCTTTTCCTTTGCAAGTTTCTGCCCCTTCTCGAGGGTTGCCTTCTGTTCCTCGTATGATGATCCCTTGTTGAACTCCTGAGCCTTGGTCTCTTTATTTTCCGCATGTGTCATGCCATGATTCCAGAATTCGATATTACCTTTCTTGTCCTGCTCCTTGATCCAGTCGAAATAGGCCTGGTTGTCCTTCTCAAGGGAGTTGAGGATTATTCCGAATGAAGCCTTTATCTTCTTTTTCTCGACGATGTCGACAACCTTCTTCCATTTGGATCCGGCAGGACAGTCCTTGCTCGGGAACTTCGCCGTAAAATCATCCAGTTTCAGGATTACAACCTGCGGTTTCTTGGCGGCATCCTGGGAGAAGACCGAGAAACTTCCTGACAAAAGAACGATCGCAATCGATAGCAGTCGAAAGATTTTCATTTTACTTATTGCCGGCGAGACGCCGGCACTCCTTTATTTTTTTTAAAAATACTTCGTCTCAAACGGCGCGTCGCTCCACGACTGGGGAATGTGGTTGAAACGGAAGAAGTCCACATGCCCGTCGAAGAACACCGCATTGGTTCCCTTGTGATGTATCCCTATCTGATCCGGAATCATGTTCCCGGGAGTACCGGTCCACAAAGCCCTGAACGAATACGATGTCGTTCCTGTAAGGGCAGTCCTTTCCAGTAGCATGAACTTTTCAACCCCTATGGTATGCATAAGGGCCTGGCGCTTGCTGCCAACCTGCCATCTTGAGACCTTTTCTGTTATCACATATGAATTCCCGTCCCACGAACCTGCCTGGGCAAGTATGGTGTCCCTGCGTGGATGGGAGGGACAGACCATCTTGCTCAGATCCTTGTAGTAGTCCCAGAAACAGTTGTCATTGTTCGTAAAATTGGTGAACCACCTGTAGAAGTTGGCCATGTCGGTCATGTTCTCGTCGGCTGGAAACAATTCATCGCGATGCCCTGCTGTCTTGCCATCGCCGGTGAAGACGGGGAGATAGCCTTCCCGGTCGGTGGTAAAATTTATGACAGCCATCCCGATCTGGCGCATGTTGCTCTTGCAGACTATCGCCTGTGCCTGATCCTTGGCGCTCTTCAAAGCCGGCAGGAGGAGCGCCGCGAGGATTGCGATGATCGCGATGACCACGAGTAGCTCGATGAGAGTGAATCGAGCTACTCTCGTCTTCGCTTGAAACGCACTGCGTTTCTCAGCTACGCCGGGCACGGCCACCAATAGTTCGATAAGAGTAAAAACCGATGCCGGATGCCGGATGCATGATACTGGATTAAAATATCCTGCATCTTGCATCTTGGATCCTGCATCGTTTGATTGAAACTTCATTTTCCCTTCCCCCCATTAGTTGACTTAACGTATTCCATCGGTGTCATGAAGACGCATTTCTGCTCCGTCAGGAAATCTATTATCTTCACAAACTCATCGAAGCGTGCTCCGCCCCACATGGATGGATGCCCCTGCAGCACGAAATATTTCCTGTCGGGATGGTTTTTAAATCCGGCGATAAGCTTCTTCGAATCCGGCACACCCACCGCACCTTCCGTGTTTACGTCCCAGACACGGTCGAGAATTGTAACTTTTCCAGCTTCCTGCAGTTTTTTGCCGTCATCGTCGATAGGCTTGCAGTAAAGCCATGCCTTCATGTTGGGATCATCCTGCATGACCTTGCAGGTATTCACATCGAAGTGCTGTCCTGAGCCTCCTCCCGGAGGACCGAATGTCTCAAATGCAAATCCAAGTTTTTCAACGGCAATCTTCTGGGAATTGTCAAAGCGGTTCTTCTGTTCCTCATACGATCTGCCATCAAATTCACTGAGGGATTTCCCTCCCTCGTCGTGTGTCGCATGGTCCCATCCATGGAACCAGAATTCTATCATTCCGGAATCACGGTGCGACTTGACCCAGGCGGCGAACTCAGGCGATGCATCCTTGAGGTTATCACAGTTCATCCCAAATGCGCCCTTTATCTTCCGGGACTCCAGGAAATCGGCCAGTTTCTGCCAGGCTGGATGGACCTTCCCCCTGACATTCTTGAAGTCGTCGAACTTGAGAATGATCACTGCCGGTTCCTTGCGGGGCGGAAACTCCTTGGCGGTAGTTTCCTTAGGCTTCCTGGCCCTTGAAGCTGGAGGAGGAATAGGTTTTGCATCAGGTTCCACCCCGGAAAATGCAAAATCATCATAGTCCGTAATCCCGATGTTTCCCGGCGAGAAATGCACCCATACCGCAACTGAAGCCCCATTTGCAGGAACAGTTTCCTTGAGTTCATAATGGTGCCATTGTCCGTCCTCGTTCGCAGGCCATAGGGCAGGCTGCGGCTTTGAGATCAGCTTTCCATTTGAATCATAGAAATAGAGGTATGCACCGCTGCTCTTCGCCTTACCTTTTGCCCAGAAAGAAAGTTTCACTTCGCTTCCAGGCTTCACCAGAAGCCTCGCACTTGTGACAGAACCGGGATCGGCATTGTATTCGGTATCACCGACTCGAAGGCCGTTTTTACCTTCATGCGCCGCTTCCGGCATGATTTTTGAAGTCATGTCGCCGAACGACCACATCTTGTCGCCGTCCTCAAATCCGGGATTAGGAAGGGTATTCGGGCTTTCTGCCCCGGCTAACGCTGCAACAAAAATAAATATTATAGGAAGAATTGTCTTCATGTCATTCTCACATTGGAATTCCTTCTTTAAAACAGGCTCTGCGTGAAAGGCGAATCATTCCAGCCGATGGGAACATGATTGAACGACCAGAAATCAACGTGACCGTCGTATGACACGGAATTTATTCCCCTGTGATGAATGCCAATCTGGTCGGTAAGCGTGTTCCCAGCACTGCCAACGTTCGTTGCCCTGAAGAAATATGTCGAGCCAGTTGAATTCCCAGTCCTTTCGAGAAGCATGAATTTTCCTGGATCCAATTTAGTGATAAGAGTCCTCCACTTGCCATTTGTGACCTGCCATCTTGAGATGCGTTCTGAAGCGACATAGCTGTTGCCATCCCATCCGCCCGTCTTCGCACTTAAATAGATTGCATCATATCTCGGATTGGAAGGGCACACCAGCAGACTGGTCGGCTGGTAATAGTCCCAAAAACAATTGTAGCTTTCACTTGTGAACCATCTATACCCAACCACGTTGGTCATGTTGGCGTCCTCCGGGAAGAGTTCGCCTTCATGTCCTGCATTCTTCTTGTCTCCGGTCCAACATGGCAGATATCCTTCATAGTCGTTTGTAAAGCTGATCAGGTTCAGCCCCACCTGCCGCATGTTGCTCTTGCACGAAATGCACTTGGCCTGTTCCTTTGCATTTTTAAGCGCCGGCAGGAGGAGAGCTGCAAGTATTGCGATAATCGCAATGACCACGAGTAATTCAATCAGGGTAAAACCATTTTGGATTTTTAATTTCGGATTTTTAAAATCATCAATCGAAAATCGGCAATCGAAAATGTTCTTCATGTCTCCCTCCACGTTTTAGGGCTGCAGCAGGAATTCCTGATTATAAACTTTGTCTTGAGCGTAAGATCTTCTTCGGAGGGGCGTCCTCCGCCTATCAAGACCTTCATGCATTTGAATGCCCTGGACCCAGTATCCTGGAAAGGTATCTCGACAGTAGTAAGAGCGGGCTCCACATATGCTGACGCTTCCACGTTGTTGAAGCCTATGATGCTGATATCACCGGGTATGGAAAGCCCTTTCTCCCTGATGCATGGCATGGCGCCGAAGGCCATGTGGTCGCTGGTGAAGAATATCGCGGTGGGCCTTTCAGCAAGCTGGAGCATCTTTGAAGCGCACCTGGCACCGGCGGGATCGTTCCATTCATCCTCAAGGACAAGTTTGCCGTCAAAGGGTATTCCAAATTCCCGGAGCGCCTTCTTGTAGCCGTTGAACCTGTGCTCACCCTCTTTCCAGGTCATGAATCCGGAGATGAATCCTATCCTCCTGTGCCCAAGCCCGATGAGATATTTGACTGCTTCATATGCACCGTTCTCGTCATCAAAATGAACCGAGGGGATCCTGTCACTGACATCACTTATGCCGATTTCCAGCATCGGCATGATCCTGGAAATCTCATCTATCAACTTCCTGTTGTCCCAGCGGCTGAAAATTATTCCATCGAATTTCAGATCATTTGTTTTTTTGAAGATTATGTCGACAAGGTTGGTCTCACTGTCCTGAAAGATCGCTTCGCACCCGGCATCCAAGGTGGCAGCGGTAATCCCGAGAAAGACTCCGGCATGGAACGGATGGCGTAGACCGTAGGCCTTGTCAGGCACGAAATAAATTATCCTGCTTGTCTTCTGCTTCTCCCTTTTCCTTGTATTGATAAAGGAGCCGGAACCTATTTTCCTGTAGACAAGACCTTCACGGACGAGTTCACCGACGGCCTTGTTGACGGTCATCTGCGATACACCGAGTTCCTGAACAAGTTCGTTCGTAGAAGGAAATTCATTGATGTATTCACCATCTGAAATCCTCTTTCTGAGAAGCATGAGGATTTTCATGTAGGGAGGAATTAAGGATTTATTTTCTATCATTTTCAAAAACCTACAGTTAGATAGTTATCTATATAACTTAAATCTATTGTATATAATAGGTTTGTCAAGTGATATATTTGGTAAAAGTGAATTATTTTAAAAAATTCTTGTAAAAAGTTCTTGACATGGATATATCTCGGGCAATATTAAATCAAACGCTTGATATTTGCAATTTCAAAACAGGGGCGAATGTCAAAATGAAATTGAATGATGCAAGATGCACAATCCATGATACAGGATGCATGATACCGAACTCAAGATTCTTAAATCCAGCATCTAGCATCCGGCATCCAGAATCGGTCTTCACCTTGATCGAGCTTCTGGTAGTTATCGCCATCATCGCAATCCTCGCCGGACTCCTGCTTCCGGCACTGAAAAACGCCAGGGATCAGGCAAAGACCATGTCCTGCAAGAACAACATGCGCCAGCTGGGAATGACCGTGCCATGCTTCGCACAGGACTTCAACGGATATATTCCGCCGATCACCACCAGCAACAAGGCTGCCGGTCATCAGGATGAGCTCTTTCCTGACATAAGCCTGCTGGACTCGACTATCGTCCGTTGGTTCAGCAATAATACAAGCAACTGCTTCTGGAGCTATTACCAGCCAGTACGCATGTCCATTTGCCCGTCCCATCCCCAATATGATACCGTCCTGACAAATGCTGTCGCCAACAATCCTTCCAATCATGTGACATACGGGATCTCACACTGGTTCTCGCGCTGGTACCAGACAGGAACCAACTGGAAGGAGAAACTCGACAAGCAGTCCCCGTCGTGGTTCATGATCCTCGACGTAGCCGACACAGGCTGGTATATGTTCCCGGCGCGCTACGCTTCCACGTCCGTCAATACTCAGGTCGGAGTCCCGCACAGGGGCACAAATGCGATCTTCTTCGACGGCCATGCGGAATTCTTCTCCTTCAACCATGTGCCGCTCTCCTGGGATGATCCTCCTTTCGAACAGAAATATTTTAACAGCCTGCCATAAATAATAAAAAGGAAAAGCAAATGAAACTCAAGATTCTCCTTGCCTTACTTATCCTTTGCACCATTAATATTCTTGCTGAAGAAGTGAATTCTCCCAAGATCGCCGTCTGGAATCCTGAGAAAGGGACAAGTGAAAGCCGATTCTCCCTCGATCTGAAAGCCCTCGACAAGGCAAGCGTCTGGCTGAAGGAAGCAGGATGCAAGGTTGAACGCCTCACCGCGGAACAGATAAACGATCCTAAACTTTTCAATGCAGACAATTTCGATGCGCTGATGATCAATGGTGATGCATTTCCAAAGATGAACATCCAGGCTTACAAGAGCTTCGTAGAAAAGGGAGGAGTGCTCGTGTCGCTCGGAGCAAAGATACCTTTTCTAATCGCCATAGCCAAGGAAACGGACGGTTCATGGACGATGAGCCCGAAGACACCGGCATTCGCCTGGCAGAGCATGGAGATCCTAAAGTTATTCAACATGAAATATGTTTACAACGAGGCGATGCACGACAAGGGGGTGGAGCACGCTCCGACACAGCTGCTGAAGAACTATCTTCCTGATGCAAAGGAGATCAAAGGCAATATAAGAGGCTGGTGGATGATCCCCTACTCAGACGCCAGCGGCAAGGGCGAAGTCTATCCGCTGATCCGCAGCAAGAGACTTGACGGCCTTGATACAACTCCGCAGATCTTCATCGCAAAGAAAGGCGAGAACAAGGCTATCTTCTGCCTGAACGAATGGTTCACAGATGAAAGCGATACAAAACGCTGGACCTCCTCAAAGGAACTTGTCGTCGCCTTTGCGAAGATCGCAAAGGATCTCAAGGACAAAAAGATCGATCTGTCTAAAGAAACACCAATACAGATAAGCGAGAACACCCCTCCCCCAGCGCCAATGAGATCCATGATGCCAACCGGAAGCGTGGAGCCCGAAGGTGCTAAACCTGTCATAAGATGGGGGGCATTCGACGGTTCAGGCGCGGAGTTTGGAGATCCCGTCAAGGAAGGACAGGAAAAATCAATAGCGCTTAATTCTTCCGCGAAGGAATTTCCCAGTTCACTCGAGCCGAAAGCAGTCATCAAGCTGGCAATCCCAAAACTTCCGGAAGATATTCCCTGTTTCCTCAGGCTGCGCTTCTGCTTCGTGAACACCGGAGCTGGGCTCAAGGTTAAGCTCGGAGACTCAATCCTTCTCAACGAGCAGTTCATATGCATGGACGCCTCCGGTCCCGGAAACTTCTGCAGCTATGCCGCCGGGCAACCTGTCGAAACCAACAGGATCCTTTATATCACTGCCAGCTCGAAAAATTCCACTGAGCTCGAAATATCTAATCCCGGAACATGTCCTGTTTATTTCGACGCAGTCCAGATTGAGACTCGTCCGAAGCCGGCCCCGGAAAGATGGATAGGCCTAAACGGTGGCATTCTCTGGGGTGGCACGCTGGAGGAACTCAGGAAATTGCCTGACATGACAAAAGGCGATACAAAGAATTCCCTGACAGAAGGAAGTGGCAAGAACTGGAGCACAATGCGCTGCACAATACGCGCACAATATGCCGGCGCTCCGGATAATCCGGACCGCTGGAAGGTCATTGACTTCATAATTGATCGCGCCCTCGGGATATGCCCAAGCCTCGATATTCTTTTTGAAGGAACTGCCCCCTGGGATGCCATTTCCCCGGAAAGATACGCTGAAGGGAAGAAGGCCGGAAGACCGCACACGACGGTGCCCGACACCGGAAAATTTCTTGAAGTCGTTGAACACGTCATCAAGAAATACGGTGACAGGATAAATAACTATGAGGTATGGAATGAGACCAACATCACGCAGTTCTGGCGTGGCACTCCTGAGGAATATTCCTCATTTTTCATTGCTGTCTCAAAGAAAATCAAGGAGCTCGCACCTAATTCGACCGTGATCATGGCCGGTATGGCCGGCTACAGGGCTCCATTCATAAACACAATGCATGACAGCGATGCCTTCAAGCATGCCGATCTCTGCGGATTCCATCCATATGCGGGAAAGAGCTCGGGATGGGACGTACCATACGGCATGCTACAGAGCGACCTCTATTCAAAGGGCGATGATATCGAGATATATTGCAACGAGAGCGGCTTCGTATGGAAGGCGGGTGAATGGTTCCAGCCTCCGCCAAATTATACGCAGGAGGTCCAGGCCGAACAGCTTGACGTCGCAATACCTCGTCTTCTCGCTTCCGGAGTCGCAAAGCTCAGCGTCTTCCATGCAGGCGGCGACGATCACCTTTACGGACTGATAGACGAGAAAGGGAAACCAAGACTCGGTTACAAGGTGGTGGAAGACTATTTCGAACTCGGAAAACCCGGCAGCAGAAGACTCGATGTGCAGATGTCATCTGCCGACGGATCATCGCTGAAGGGGATCTATACTGCCGCTTCGAACTGCGAGAAGGATGCCTCCGCATGCGTAGTTGTCAACCCTTCACAGGCAGGCACAGGCCCGTTCCATCTAAAGCTGGGCATTCCTTTCACAGGAAATGGACAGTGGAAATTTGAAGCGAAAGATGCCAATGGGACTGCAGTTCCATTGAAGGCTGAACTTAAAGGTACGGGCAAGGACCGTTTCTATGATGTCGACATTGAAATAAAATCCAGAACCTTGATAAAGGCATTTTAGCATCAGCTCATGAACAAGACAATGTTCACGTTGATCGAACTATTGGTCGTTATTGCGATCATCGCAATACTGATGGCCATGCTCCTGCCAGCATTGAAGAACACCCGCAGCATTGCAAAGAAGATCTCCTGCATGAACAACCTGAAACAGACAGGCTATGCCTGCCAGATGTATATCACCGACTATGAAAGATACCCTACTCCAAATTATTATATCAACAGCCCGCCCGGAGATCCTTCATATGACATAGACCGCAAGAACAGATGGTGGAGAGCGCTAGGTCCATATATGAACACCGGCTGGCCGCCGGATCTGGACGAAAACGGTGATAAGGCCCGTGCACGCGCTCTCCAGTCGTGGGGCTGCCCAGGCTCGAATTCCGACAGACAGGCGATGAACATGGTACATTACGGAATGAATGCCTGGTTCGATCCAAATCCTGTGAATGGAAACACCTTCTGCATACCTACGCTCACTCTAAAGAGAAATGTCCTCCTCTTCGGTGATAGAGTCTTAGATGGTGCAGGCTGGAGCGGAATCATATCGAACTATGACAACAACATCTATTCTCCGGATCCGCGACATCTCGGGAGCGTCAACTTCTCATACGCAGACAGCCATTGCGAAAGCATCAAATATCCGGAATATTACAGTACCGCCTTTTTCAATCAATACTGGAAATACTGGTAAATTAAAATATGGAGCCATCTATGCGCATGATATTGATGATTGCACTCGTTTCGTTGATCCTGCCAACACACACCACCATGGGACAGGACGAGACAAAACCGCTTGTCCAGGAGACGTATTCCTGGAAGAATGTGCCTGTCGGCGGTGGTGGAGCCGTTATCGGCATCCTTGTACATCCTGCCGCAAAAGATGTAGTTTATATGCGCACTGACGTCGGCGGTGCCTACCGCTGGAACGAGGAAAAACAGGAATGGATCCCACTCCAGGACAGCATCCCCTTCTCCGAATGGAATCTTTACGGAACGGATTCCCTTGCTGTTGATCCGAGCGATGCCAGCGGAAACAAGCTATATCTCTCTACAGGCAAGTATTGCGATCAGGCATGGGCCAAACCCAATGGCGTGATCATGAAGTCCAACGACCGCGGCACGACTTGGAAGCGTGTTCTTCCTGAAGCCTGCGGACACATTTCAGGCTCCGGAGAAAAGCTTGCTGTCGATCCTAACAATAACAAACATCTGCTTTATGCTTCGAAAACAAAAGGTTTGCTTGAGAGCGATGACGAAGGTGAAACTTGGAAGGAAAATACAAATTTCCCTTCAAAGACCAAAAATGCCGACGGCACCGAAGGAGTCCAGGGACTCCTCTTTACTGTCTTTGACAAATCTTCTGGAATTGCTTCTGATTCTTCTCACACGAAGACCATCTACGTTGGCGGTGCCGGCAAAGGAGTCTTCTGTTCGGAGGATGGAGGTGCGAGTTGGAAGCTTCTGGAAAATTCACCCAAGGACATCTTCAGGACCTGCATGGGATCAGATGGGATCCTCTACGTCTCGCACAAGGAGGGAATTGCGAAGTTCGCAGCAAAAGATGGATGGAAGGACATCACCCCTCCGACACAGAAGGGGAACTATTCCGGGATTGCACAGGATCCGGCAAATCCGAAACATCTTGTCGCTGCATTCCTCCAGAACAAGAAGGATCCGCCGATGTTCAGGACCACCGACGGGGGAGAAAACTGGACTCAGCTGAAAAATGTCCTGGAAAATACTGTGCCCTGGTGGAATCCCGACGTCCAGAATCACCGCCTTGCGCATATTTTCGCCATGAGCTTTGATCCGTTCCATCCAAACCGTGTCTGGGTTGTTGACTGGTACGGAGTTTACCGCACAGATGATATCACTGCTGAAACCGTGAAATGGACAAATCTGGAAAAAGGACACGAGGAGATTGTAACACTCGGTACTCTTGAAGCTCCTCCCGAAAGCAAGTTCCGTCTCTACAGTAGTGTCGCTGATGTCGGAGGATTCGACCATGAGTCTCTCGACAGTTTTCCATTGAAGGCAACCTTCGATCGAGGATACAAGTGGCAGACGACGACCGGCATCGCTTGGACGCGCAACGATAAGGATTTCCTTGTGAGGGTCGGCGGACTCGTCTGGAACAAGCCTGGACTCGGTGGCGCCTATACCACCGACGGAGGAGAAACATGGCAACTGTTCCCCAAGAACAAACTTCCATACAAGGATATCGCACGTGGACGTGTCGTGATTTCAGGAAAAGGCAAACGCATCATCTGGACCCCGCAAACCGGAGATCCCTATCTTTCTGACGACCTTGGTAACTCCTGGAAGAAACTTGAAACTCCAATTCCTCTTCCGGGCGTAATGCCAGGAAACAGGATATTCTCCTATGAGCAGCCTATCACAGTCGATATCGCCGACTGCAACAGGATATATATCTATTATAAGCAACAGGTACTTCGCAGCGATGATGCCGGCGACACATGGAAAGTCGTCTGCAACAAGGCTCCGGATTCGAAGATCATCTTTACCACCGGACTGAAAGATGATGTTTGGATTGCCGCCAAAGGCGAAGGAAAAGGGCTTTTCCATTCCAAGGATGCCGGAGCAACATGGGAACAGCTTCCGATGACAAAGGAGGCCAGGCTCGCATGCGCCGGAAAGAATCCTCCGGGAAAGGATCATGCAGCTATATTCCTGTGTGGAAAAATTGGAGAGACAGAGGGTTATTTCAGATCAGACGACCTTGGAGCGACATGGATCCGCATAGACACTTTGCCAGGTCAGCGAATCGGAGATGATCCGAACGCCCTCTGCGGTGACTGGCGTGTCTTCGGCGGGGTCTTCGTAGGAACAAACGGCCGAGGAATATTTTACGGAGCACCAGCTGGAGGGAAATGATGCAAGAAGATTAACCACAGAGTTCACAGAGGTATATTTTCTCTGTGAGCTCGAAAACAGAAAAGAAGAAGATTAGGAAAGTTTTAGTATTGCGAGTGCACAAAGTCAATGCATTTATCTGATGTCGGCACTGAATTCTAATTAATCATATAAATAGTTTCCCTCTGCGTTCTCTGTGGTTGGATTTAAAAGTCATTTAAGGAATTAGATGAAAGTCACTATCAAAGATATTGCGGAAAAGCTGAATATCGACATGTCGTCGGTCAGCTATGCATTGTCCGGGAAAGGGACGATCAAGCCGGAGACGCGTGAGCTTGTCCGGAAAACCGCCCAGGAGATGGGATACATCCCGAACGGTATCGCAAGGAAGGTCAGTACAGGCAAGAGCAATCTCGTAGGTATCGTGATGCCGAACGTGCTTTTTGGGTATGGCGAATATGTCCAGCATGCCTTCCGGATGCTCTCTGAAGCCGGAATGGAAACTAATTTCTCTCTCACGGAATTCGACAACAAGCTGGAGGAAAAGGCACTTAAGTATCTGTTAGAGAACCGGGCCTCCGGAATCATAATCAAAAGTGTTTACGGAAGGTGGGAAAATATTCCTGAAGGAAACCCTCTCCGTCTCGCCGCTGCCAATGGAGTTCCAGTAGTAAGCTTCGGTTATCCGATTTCAGGTTCTCCTTTCAGTTGTGTCCACATGGACATGCTCGCAATTGGAAAGATGCTTGGTAGACGCCTTGCCGAGACCGACAGGAAAAAAGTGAAGCTTCTTATTCCACATCCTCCACCCTTCTACAGGAATGTCGATGAACTCGTAAAAGGACTCGAAGATGGCGGAAAAGGCAAGTTTGATGTCACCAAGGTCTGGATTGAATCCGATGACATGCACGAAAAAATGTCATTCAGGACAAACAAGCAATATGATATAATGCTCAATGAGTTCCTGACTGAAGCAGGACTCAATGCCGGACATATCCTCATGAAAAAAGTACTCTCTCAGGACGAAATACCTGATGCCCTTGTCTGCCTGAGCGAGAATAACCTGATGGGAGTATACAATGAGGCCGTCAGGAACAAGATCGACATTCCTGGTAAAATGGCGATTGTGTCTCCAGAAAGGAGCCTGATGCTTTCCTTCGCGCCGATTCCCATAACTTCAGCCTATGTCCCCATGAAATCAGCAGTTGAAGCCACTGTTTCCCTTATCATGGAACTTATGGATGGGAAAGGCGTTGCGCCGAAGACGATAAGCCTCAAGCCGGAATTCTATCCTGGAGCATCAGTATGAGGATGGAATGTTCTTGAAATTTTTATTTCCCACACGTAAAAATAAAAATGGCATGATAAAGTCTTTTATGGGACTAACAACAAGGATGGCATATGTTTTATTATGGAGCGGCATATTATCCGGAACACCGGACCGAGAAGGAATGGAAAAAAGATATTGATTTAATGGAAAAGGCTGGGGTAAACTCCCTGCGCATTGCGGAGTTCGCATGGAAACGCCTTGAACCGTCTGAAGGCAAATATGATTTCTCCTGGCTTGAGAAGTTCATCGATCTCGCCTGGGAAAAGAAAATTACTTCACTTGTCTGTCCCCCTATGCGAACAGCACCGGCCTGGCTTGTCGAAAAGCATCCGGACATAATGATCGTCAATGAAAATGGAGTGAGACTCGAATTCGGCAGCCGCTACACTTTCTGCATCAACAATCCCAATCTCTTCAAAAGAGGTCTCGCCCTTGCCGAGAAAATGTCAATGAAATTGGGCAACCATCCGGGAGTCTGCGGCTGGCATCTCGACAACGAATACGCAGATGAACCCGACTGCCATTGCGAGATCTGCAGGAATAAATGGCAGACATGGTTGGAAAAGAACTATGGAAAAATTGAATCGCTGAATAAAAAATGGGGAACTGTCTTCTGGGGACTGGAATTCGACACGTTCTCCCAGGTTCCAACACCAAAGCTTTCCAAGACCTTTCATAATCCCGCTCTCACCCAGGCTTGGCGGCGCTTCGTCAGTGACTGCAACATCGAACTTGTCGGACTCCATGCCGCAGCCGTCAGGAAATATTCGAAGAGTAAGCACGTCACCACTAACTTCCAGACCTGGAACCCCCGCACCGACTATTATAGCCAGCAGAAGAACCTCGACATCTGTGGAACGAATTATTATCCGCCGTATGGCACTGACAACTTCAGCTACAGTTTCGGGCTTACGAACTGCAGGAGCTACAAGAAAAAACCGTTTCAGGTGCACGAGCTCCGCAACGGCCCGCATCTTGTCCCCGGCAGACAGAACAACTCCCCTGCTCCGGGTGAAATCGAAAAACTTGCAATCCACGCAATAGCCAACGGTGCCGACGGCCTATACTACTTCGCCTGGCGCGGAGTTCCTTACGGAATTGAACAGTCACACGGCACATTGATCCGCCACGATGGCAATCCCGGAAAGACCTATTCCGAATGTTCCAGGATTGGAAACAAGCTCAAAACAATTTCAGAACTGATTGAAGGTTCTATCGTCCCTTCGGGTATTGGAATTTTCAATGACTTCCAGTCATGGTGGATGATGGATAAGAAATGTCCGGAATGGACCGGTCCCGACGGATTGTTCAGAAATATTTTCCAGCAGATCCATTATGCAGTCAGAAAGAACGGATATCTCTGCGACACCGTCGACCGCAAGTCAGATTTCAACGGTTACAAGGTATTGGTCGCGCCGTTCCTCACATCATTTGACAAGACAGTATCTGGAAAGATACTTGATTACATAAGAAAAGGCGGAACCTTCATAGCCCATCCTCTTTTTGGCATGAAGAATCCGGACGCCGAAATATATCCATCAAGAATTGAGCCCATGCTTGGCAAGGTTTTAGGGCTCAAGCTCGGTGAATACGCGACTTCCGGAGCTGGTGAGAATATAAATTTTTCATGGGAAGGGAAAATTTTCAAATCATCCTTGTTCTTCGAGCTTTTGGAAGACACAAGGGGGCTTGCCCCCCTTGCGAAATTCGCGGAAGGCAGGTTCAAGGGGCTTCCTGCGGCAATCGAAATCAAGCATGGCAAGGGACGATTGATTTTCCTGACAACATTCCCGGAGGAATCTTTCTATTCCGCATTCCTGCCTGCGATCTTCGCAAAAACCGGTGTGAATCCGATCATCCCGTCCGAAATTCCAGAAGGTGTCGAGATATCCGAACGCCAAAGCAAGGGCAAGCGGCTCCTGTTCATCATTAACCATTCCAATGCAAGCAAATCCATCAATATTCCCACACCCACAAAAGATCTTTGGAATGATGAGAATATCACTGGCAAGATGACATCTCTCAATCCTTATCAGGTTAGGATTCTCGACCGCTGAAATAAATTCCTTAAAAAACTGGCAAAACATCCCTTGACTTTTCCTGTTAAGTATCTATTATGATATCTCAATATCTTTTTAGATACTTACATGAAAGGATCATATAGATGAAGGCCATAATGCTGATGTTCGACTCGCTCAACCGCCACATGCTCCCCCCGTACGGATGCGACTGGGTACATGCGCCAAACTTCAAAAGGCTCGCAGAAAAGACAGTAACCTTCGACAGGGCGTTCGTCGGAAGCATGCCCTGCATGCCGGCAAGACGCGAACTCCACACCGGAAGATACAATTTCCTCCACCGCAGTTGGGGACCTATCGAACCCTTCGACGATTCAATGCCCGAAATCCTCAAGAGGAATGGAGTATGGAGCCATCTCGCCAGCGACCACTACCACTACTGGGAAGAAGGGGGCTGCAACTACCATACCAGATACAAGACATGGGAGATATCACGCGGACAGGAAGGTGATCCGTGGATCGGTGATCTCGACAGCTCCATTCCAAACACAAATCCGCATCGCAAAGGTGAGTGGGCCTACCAGGATTCAATTAACAGGAAATACATGCAGGAGCTGGAAAAAGTCCCTCAGGCAAAGACCACTGCCATGGGAATCGAGTTCATGCGAAAGAATGCAAAGCATGACAAATGGTTCCTCCAGATCGAGACTTTCGATCCACATGAACCCTATTTCACGCCTGAACAGTTCAAGAAGCTCTACAAGCATGATTTCTCCAAGATCACCAACGACTGGCCTGACTACAAGCCGGTAGATAATCCAGAACTCACAAGGCATTACCAGATGACCAATGCCGCGCTCATATCGATGTGCGATCATTTCCTCGGCAAGATACTTGACGAGATGGACCGACTTGACCTCTGGAAAGATACTATGCTGATAGTAAATACCGACCACGGATTCCTACTCGGTGAGCATGACTGGTGGGGCAAATGCAGGATGCCGTTCTACAATGAGATAGCCAACACTCCCCTCTTCATCTGGGATCCAAGATCAGGAATCAGAGGGCAGCGCCGCCATAGCCTTGTCCAGACGATCGATCTTCCCGCGACAATTTTGGAATACTTTGGCCTTCCGCTCCCAAAGGACATGCAGGGGAAACCGCTCCGCGAAACTATTGTCTCGGACAAGCCTGTCAGAAAGGCCGGTCTGTTCGGACTCCACGGAACCCATGTCAACTGCACGGATGGACACCATGTCTACATGAGGGCTCCCGTAAATCCAAGCAACCAGCCTTTGAGCGAATATACGCTCATGCCCACGCACATGAGGAGGACCTTTGATGTTGAGGAGCTTCATAAGATCGAGTGTCTGCAGGAACCCTTTACTTTCACGAAGGGCTGCAAGACGATGAAGATAACCGGAGGTAGGCCGTGGGTCGCGGAGGACCAGCTTAAGACGATGCTGTTCGACATTGACAAGGATCCTGGCCAGAAAAACCTCATCAATGATCCGGACTGCGAGGAAAAGATGATCAAGCTGCTTGTCCAGTGCATGAAGGATAACGACTCTCCGAAGGAGCAGTTCATCCGTCTCGGACTGGAGAAATATATTTGAGGAGATCATCGTGGGTAACGACGGCAATTCTCTCATAAGTCTCAGGCGAGGGATACGGGTGCTTGAATTCACCGCCACGAAAAATGGTGGAAGGACCTTCAGCGACATACTCGCTGAATTCAACGACATGACCCCGGCTACGCTGACACGACTGCTCAAGTCCATGCTTGACGAGGAATTGCTTCTGAAAGCCAGCGACAGCAGGAACTATCAGACGGGCTCAAAGGCGAAACGTCTTGCATCTGCAATACAGGGAACCCTATCCAACTCCGAAAAGATCAGGCCCGTAGTGGATGAGCTCGCAGAAACAAGCGGGGAATCAGCCCTCTTCTCGGAATTTGAGAGGGACGTGATCAGGCTTGTCGTGAAATCCGAGGTTCCGGACGGCTTTCACTACATGGATGAGAACAAGACAAATCCGAACCTGTCCACTCATGCATTTGGGATCACCTGTCTTGCTTTCCAGTCCAGACAGACATTCAACAGGCTGTACTCCGAGGGAAAGCTGAAGGGCATGTCCCAGGAAAAATACCTGAAGCTGTTCGAAAGGATCCGTCATGACAATTTTTTTGTGAACGAGCTGGACGACAAGAAAAATCTGACGAGGATAACAGCACCTGTCTTTTCTGGCCCCGAAGGAAAGTTTGCCGGTGCCATCGGAATCAGCCTCTATTCGACCGGAGACGAGACCAGAAGGATAAGCATCCTGCTGAAGCAGGTGAAGGACGCTTCTGCAAGGGCAAATTCAATTCTTGGATATAAAAGCAAAGGATGACAATGAAAGATAAGATGACTCCCAAGGAAAGATGGCTGGCCGCGATAAGGATGCAACCACTCGACAGACTGCCCTTCTGGCCTAAGCTTGACGGTGCATATCCAAAAGCACAGGAAGAGCGGTTCAAGGGCATGGACATCGAGAAGATCCATGAGTTCATCGGCAGTGACAGGCATATCTGGATAAATTCGTGCATAAAGGAGAAGCGCAGCAGGACCTCAGTGGAACACGTCAAGGGGGACAATGAAACCAGGACCGTTTTCAAGTCGAAATACGGACAGACGGAACTTGTCTGCGTCCTCGATGAAACATCATCTTCCAGGCATCCGGTGAAATTCCCTGTCGAATCTCCAGACGACATCCTCCACATGATTGAGATGTATGAGGACATCTCCGTTGAACTCGACGTCCAGGAGCATGAAAAGACGAAGACGAGGGTGAAGGAGATAGGGCCGAATGCGGTGACGTCAACATCCTTCGGAGAATCTCCGCTTATGTATTGGATTGAATGGATGGCGGGGGTCGAGAATGGCCATTATCTTCTGGCAGATCAGCCTGAAAAGGTCGAATGTCTTTTCAATGCAATGCAAAAAGTGCTTATCGCCAGGGAAAAGATTGTCTGCGAACATAATCCGGCAGATCTTATCTATCTGACAGAAAACACTTCAACAACGCTGATCTCGCCAGATCAATACCGAACCTACTGCTCCAAGCAGGTCGGTGAATGTGCGAAGATCGCAAAGGCCACAGATCGAAACATGGTCCTCCATATGTGTGGCCATCTGAAGGATATTCTTCCCGATCTGGCCAAGATTCCAGTTAGGGCGTTCGAGGCATTTACCGCCCCTACCCTCGGAAACACGACTTTGCTTGATGGGCGGACTAACTGTCCTGACAAATGCCTGATCGGCGGAACCAATGCAATGCTATGGCTGAAGAAGCCCGATGAGATTATTAAAGAAATAAAGCAGAGGCTCGATGAGCTTCCGCATACGAGGGGCATTGTTGTTACATCTGCAGGTGTAATGCCCCCGCTATGCAAACCAGAGACAATCAAGGAAGTCTGCGAATGGGTGAAGACATATCCAGTGAGGAGTTAGCAAGTAGGACGGATTTTAATCAGTCAACAGTATTTGATAAATTATAATTGATAAACAAACGTCGGATTAAAACCCGACATTCTTAGAAGGAATAGTAAACATGAATAAAAACAAAAACCCGAACATAATCTTCTTCTTCACGGACCAGCAGAGATGGGACACATGCGGGTGTTATGGGCAAAAGCTTAATGTCACTCCTAACCTCGACCAAATGGCGAAAGAAGGAGTACTCTTTGATAATGCCTTCACATGCCAGCCCGTATGCGGTCCGGCCAGGGCAGTCCTGCAGACCGGGAAATATGCCAGCGAGACCGGCTGCCACACAAATCACACTCTACTGCCAATGAATGATGATACTGTCGCAAAGATAATGCGGCGAAACGGGTATGAGGTAGGTTATATAGGCAAATGGCATCTTGCATCCACAGGTCCCAAGGAAGGACCAGATGATTTCAGGGAGAAATCTGTCCCGGTGGACAGGCGAGGCGGATATCTTGACTACTGGCTGGCATCCGACGTGCTGGAGTTTACTTCACATTCCTATGACGGATACATGTTTGATTCCGATGGGAACAAGCGAGAGTTCCCTGAGGGCAGATACCGGGCAGATGCCCAGACCGACTGGGTACTGGAATACCTAGAGACCAGAGACCTGAAGAAACCTTTCTTCCTCTTCATATCATATATTGAGCCGCACCACCAGAACGATCACAACTGCTATGAAGGGCCGAAGGGGTCAAAGGAGAAATTCAAGGGCTATGAAGTGCCCGGAGATCTCATGGACAAAAAGGGTGACTGGCGCGAGAACTATCCCGACTATCTCGGATGTATCAACAGCCTCGACGAGAATCTCGGGAGAGTCAGGAAAAAGCTAAAGGATCTGAAGATCGATGACAACACCATAATCATATTCACCAGCGACCATGGCTCACATTTTAGAACAAGGAACTCAGAATACAAACGCGCATGCCATGACGGTTGCACACACATCCCAATGGTCATCTGTGGTCCTGGATTCAAAGGTGGCAGAAGACTTGACGAGATGGTCAGCCTGATTGATATTCCACCAACATTCCTCAAGTCCGGAGGAATTGAACCTCCTGCATTCATGAAAGGGCACGCCCTTAATGAACTCGTCGATGGGAAAAGGAAGTCCTCCTGGCCGGATGACGTCTACATACAGATATCTGAAAGCCAGACTGGACGCGCCATCAGGACACATAAATGGAAATACAGTGTGACAGCTCCTGGTATTCCGGCAAACGCTGGATTCAGCGGTACATATGTCGAAGATTTCCTGTATGATCTCGAAAAGGATCCCCACGAGAAGAATAACCTTGTCGCAGATCCCGCATACGGCAAAGTCCGTGAGGAGATGCGGAAGCGCCTTCTGAAATACATGAAGATTGCAAATGAGCCAAAAGCGGAGATAAAAGAACATAAAGGATGAATGGATTGATGGATGAATGGATGGTTGATAATAATATCTTATGAAACCCAAGAAAGCATAAGATCATCTGCATATTGATTTTTTACGTGCTTATTCTTTGGTTTTCATTTCCAATTACCCAATCATCCAGCAATCCATTCATCCAATCATCCTGAAATATAAGGAGGATTCAATCATGTCAGCACAGAAACAGCCTAACATCATTCTAATCACGACCGATCAGCAGAGGTATGACACACTTCCGCCATACGCGCCAAGTTTCATGCGCACACCGCACATGAACCATCTGATGCGCGATGGAATCACTTTCGACCGAGCCTATACCTGCAGTCCGATCTGCGTTGCGGCACGTGCCAGCATGCTCACCGGGAAATCCCCATGGAATCATCGCATCCTTGGAAATCAGGAGACTTCCAAGACGATTGGACGGGAAGGGACCTTGCCTACTCTCCTGCATGAATGCGGTTATCAGACAGCGGCAATCGGTAAGATGCATTTCGGTCCGGAACGCACACGTCACGGATTCGACGAAATGATACTGCCTGCCGACTACTATATCGAAATGGATAAGAATGGCTACCCGTTGAAACCGATGAATCACGGACTTGGACAGAACGAGCTTTATCCCACGATGGCGACTGTTCCAGAGGCGCTCACCTTGACGAACTGGACGGCCAACCAATGCGTATCCTATATACGAGACAGGCGTGATCCTACTGTCCCATTCTTCCTCTGGTGCTCCTTCTCAAAGCCTCATCCTCCTCTCGATCCGCCGGAGCCATATTACTCCATGTACCGCAACTGCCCAATTCCCGAACCTATCATAAGTGACTGGAGCGAAAATGATGTTCCTGCTCCGATGAAACGCCACCGTGAATGCTGGTCCGACGATCTAGTCCCTCCGGAAGTGATCCGCGAGGCGCGTGCAGCCTATTACGGCCTCATCACGCAGATCGACTATAATATGGGCCGTGTTTTCGCCGCGCTACAGGATCTTTCCATGTTCAACGAGACCATGTTCATCTTCACATCGGACCATGGTGAATTCCTAGGAGATCACCATACCGGATGCAAGCAGTTCTTCCATGAACCATCCGCGAGGATTCCTTTTATCCTCAGACTTCCGAAATCCTGGCAGAACCGTCGATATGGAGAACGCGTCGACCATCTTGCAACACACGCGGACATCCTCCCGACAGTACTTGCAGCTGCGGGTGGAAAGGCACCAGCCGACACCGACGGTGAGAACCTCATCGATTATCTCGACGGTAAATTGAAGAATCCACGGAAATATCTTGATGGAACTCTCGGAAATGTCCTCGGGGACAATCCTCATGTGGCATATCTCGGTATAACCGATGGCGAATTCAAGTATATGTGGTATCCAGAGGGTGGAACAGAACAGCTATTCGACCTGAAGAATGATCCGAAGGAACTCAAGAATCTCGCATCTTCAAAGAAGCATTCTGCGATAAAGAAACAGCTCCGCGACGAGATCATACGCAGGCAGAAGGCGCGAGGAGGACTATTCCTGAAGAACGGGAATCTTGAATCCCATCCTGTCAAAACCGACACTGAAAAGGAACGACGCAGCAATCCATGGCCTGGTTACCATACTGAATATTTCCATGTGGATGTCAGGCATTAAGTTCAAGGAGGCACGATGGACAGAAGAGAGTTTCTGAAGATATCAGGCGCAGGAATGGTGGGATTATACTTTACTGGACTTCTCCGTGCTGAAGATCTTGTCGCAAAAAAACCAAATATCGTCATGATCCTTGCGGATGACATAGGCTATGAATGCTTCGGATGTTATGGATGCAAGGATTACAAGACACCGAATATTGATGCTATTGCAGCATCTGGCGTCAGGTTCGACTATTGTTATTCGACCCCGCTCTGCACACCTTCCCGTGTCGAACTCATGACTGGCAGATATACCCATAGGAACTATATTGGTTTCGGAGTAATGCCACCTAACGAGATCACCTTCGCCAACATTCTCAGGGATGCCGGTTATGCGACCTGCATTACTGGAAAATGGCAGCTCGGAGATGATCTGGAAGGACCTAAGAAGTGCGGATTTGACGAATACTGCCTTTGGCAGATCAACGGTCTCGGTACCCGTTACTGGCAGCCCAGGATCGTGTGTAACGGAAAAGTCCTTGAAGATGCAAAATCTAAATACGGCCCTGACGTCAATTCTGAATTCGGTCTGAAATTCATGGAGAAGAACAAGGATAAGCCTTTCCTACTGTATTACCCGATGTGCCTTCCTCACAAGCCCTACTGTCCAACACCTGGATCAGCAAAGGGCGAGAGGATCGACAAGAACGATTCACCGGAATATTTCGCCGATATGGTAGCCTACATTGACAAGCTTGTGGGAAATATTGCAAAGAAACTCGACGAACTCGGTATAAGGGACAACACCCTCATCCTCTTCACCGGAGACAACGGCACCGGCAAGGAGATCACGACAAATACTGATAAACGCAAGGTTCAAGGCGGAAAAGCATCCATGACCGATGCCGGCACACATGTCCCTCTGATTGCAAACTGGCCCAGCGAGATAAAAAAGGCTTCCGTGTGCACAGACATTGTTGATTTCACAGACTTCCTTCCAACGATGACAGAGGCGACAGGTACCAAGGTTCCCGCCGACAGGATCATCGACGGCAGATCATTCCTTCCGCAGTTGAAGGGCGAAAAGGGAACTCCGAGGGAATGGACTTTCCTGCACTACTGGGAGAATGGCAGGAACAAGAATAAGATCAGGGAGGCTGTCTGGAATAAGAAATGGAAGCTCTATGACGATGGAAGCCTTTACGATATTGAACAGGACCCTCTGGAAAAGAATCCCATCAAGGCAAATTCCCCTGAAACAGAAACCGCCAGGAAAGAACTTCTGAAGGTATTCGACATCGTCAGGCGGAAATAGGATATACTGTAAACTGACTACAGTACTTTTGCATTGAATCAGCAACGGCAATCTTGAATCTTTCCATTCTCAGGGCTACATTCACCGGATTATAATGAAAAAAATAATGATCATAATCCTGGTAGCGGGTGCATTCATGTTTGCTGGCGCACCCAAGGCGAAGGCCATGGATCCCGTGACGATCGGCATACTTGCACCGATCGTGCTGCCGTATGCAATACCCATAGCAGAAGCTGCAGCAAAATATGCCTTAAAAGGACTTATAAGCGCCGGGAAAGGCATGATATTCGTTTTCCAGGATATGCTTGAGGTATTCTTACTGCCTCTTGGATTCCTGGAAGTCACCTTCGGAATTCCATTCGGTCTATTCACAAACGGAATAGACAATCTGGGAACAGGCATTGTGGCCCCATTCAAGCTATGCCTGCATACGCTTATGCTCATTCCACGACTATTCTGCCTGATCAACTAACCCGGATTCTGCCCATACGGTAAAAGCGTCATTCCAAAAAACTGCCACCTGAAATCTCCCGGTTGAGTTCATGGCGTGAGGAATCATAGGTTATTTCGACGGAAATCATGCGGAAGCATTTCGAGTCCATGACTTCCTTCTTCAGGACATATGCCGGACCTGAATCTTCATAGGTTGGATTCAAATCTCTTTCGGGAAAGACTTTGATCGAGACAATCTCCCCGCACTTGCCGCACTTGATTCGGTACTCAAGGAATTCCGCGACAGCTCCTCCGGGAGGACCGGCCAGCTTCTCCAGTACTTTCTGCAGGATCTTTTTCATTTCAAGTCAAATATACACCGGCACGCTGTTCCATTTCAATCCTGATCGCTCGGATATCCCTAAGTTCCCTACCAGTCTTTTCAATTTTCATGGTCGCCATGCCGGAATATTTGACCTTCGCATCATTGCTACGGACAGGAGTGATCACTATTACAAGATCCTTCCCTGATATCTCAGGCACATAACGCTTCAAACCTATCTCCCATGTCGTGCCATTCCAGAAGTTGTCATGGATGAGTTTTCCATCAATGTAGGCGCCGCCTGTATCCCCGATATAGTCTATCATAAGGAACATCTCTGCATCTCCGCCAATAGTCTTAGGCATCGCAACAGAAAATTTCCCTTCTGCAAGTTTCTTCCATGATACACCTACTGATTTATTCTTGGCTTGCAGATGGAATTTCTGGAAAATTCCTTCTTTTGTGATAACACCTGCCGTTCTGGAGAGCTTCCTTCCGATCGGAGGATAAACAAGGAATCCCATCTCTTTCTTATTTACATCATAAAGATCAACTTTTTTATCGCTTACAAGTAGGCCATTCTCTGAAATAAAAGCTCTTTCCTGTCCTGCGAACTTCTCTTTCCAGAAGTTCCTAGACTGTTCGTCTGTCAGGACAGTTATGAGCATCCTCATCCCATTATCGAGAGTAAATTCCAAAAGACAGCCTGTTCCCGGGCGGCAGACAATTATACTTGATTTATTATCCTTCCGTTTCCCACCGGTCATCTTCAATTTTGCGACATTCGCAAGATCGAATTGCATCTCTACAGGAAATCCATCCGGTGCGAAGAAGAAATAATGCGGAGTTCCCCGGCAATCCAATCTTGCCAGAGGTTGCACCGTCGCAGACTTAAGCAAAAGCCCATCCATCATGAAGTTGAAGGGCAAGAGAGCACATTTTCCTTTCTTAAGCGTCAATCCACCGCCTGACGGAGGAATGAGTGTAGTTTTATTTCCATCCATGACATTGAAGACAAGATTCTTCAGATCACGCATTTCGGCATGGTCCTGGAAGTTGTTGATGAAGACAAATCCTGAACCATCCTTGAAACGTACTGCCCAGCGTGGAGATTTTGTATCACCTGCTTCTATGGATTTCACCTTTTCGGGAATCGAGGTCTGCATTGGCGCAAGCCTTGAACCGAAATCCTTGAGAAATACAAACTGGCGCCGCAGCATCCCATAGTGCGGTTTCCTGCGTCCGAATTCACTGAGTGGTGCCTGGAAATCATATGATATCCTCGGACACCTGTGCTCATTTAAGAAAGGATGCTTCCCGACCGGATTCGAGCCACCATGATACACGTAGTAGCCCATCAAGTTTGATCCGCTCCCCAGCTGGACGACATGCATCGCCTCCACGCTTTCAGGAGGGACGACCGGACGGTTCCTGTAGAAGGGCTGCATTCCACCGCCGATCTCGCAGCATGCGAAAGGTACCTTGTCGGTCCTGTAGCAATCCTTGCGGTGTCTCATATCCTGGAAGCGGAAGAATCCCGACGGTCCCTGGCTGTCGGGATCGTCCATCCATGCATAATATCCATAACCACCGAACATCGGAAGGAACTCATCGATGTCAATGGGCGAGCCACCCCAGCCGGTACTTGTGTGCAGGGGAACATCTAGCCCTGCGGAAATCGCAAATTTCTTTAGTATCTTCATGTGGGCAATGCCATCTGATCCGACAGGAGTATAAAGCATGGCGGTGTTATGGGTTGTTTCCCATGGAGCTGCACTCGACATGAATTCATTTTCACATTGTATCCCTATGATCGGACCTCCATCCTTGAAGGTCAGGCCTTTCAACTGTTCTCCAATTTCATTGTATAGGCGTTTTACATAGAACAAATATTTGGGATCATTGCTCCTTGGTTCGAGATCTTTCCCGAAAAGCCAGTCTGGCATTCCGCCATTGCGTGCTTCCCCGTGGCAGAAAGGCCCCATTCGCATGATCACCCACAGGCCATGTTTTTTACAGAGTTCAACAAAACGACGTACGTTCCTGCGACCGCTCCAGTCGAAAACTCCTTCCTCCTCCTCATGATGGATCCAGAAGACATAGGTCGGAACTATTTCTATACCGCCAGCCTTGATCTTGAGGAGTTCGTCTTCCCAGAACTCGTGCGGATACCGCGAGTATTGGAACTCGCCCATCGACGGCAGCCAGGGAGAGCCATTAAATTCCAAGTAAAGTTGATTCATCGCCACCGTATCGCCAGTTCTGCTTTTCCCTTTGAATATTTTATTATTCAGGGCTGTGACATTGCAGACCGGAAGCCTGATCGATTGAATGTGTTTCATACGGAAGCTTCCTTATTATTTCGTAAGCTTCTCGTAGTTTTCCCTGGTCAGGATATAGACCGGACTTGTACCGATCTGGAATTTAGCTTCACCGTCCTTGACTTCGAGCGGTTTGGCCTGCCCGACGACATCCACAATCACCCAGGGACCTGCACCCTCAAGCTTCATCTTCCAGTCGGAGGTCTTGTCATCTGCCCTCCAGATCATGAAAGTGTCGCCGAAGTATGCAGCTTGAATCTCTTTGTCTTCGGTAGTCAGTCGTCGGTATGGGAAACCGTCTATCAGAGCACCTGCGGTATATATGGCAGCTTCTCCGGGGTTGTGTGACATCCCATATTCCTCGGCGGTGATCCTGCGGTTGTGGTGTGCGGCGCAGAACGCAATGCCCATCCAATCTTCACGGCTGTTGGTCCAAGCTGCCATCTTTGCAACAGTCGCAGCCTGCCATCGCATACCCGCAAATCCGTGCCAGACCATTGCACTTGTCTCACCAAGCATGAAAGGCTTGGTATTCTTTTTGCCTAATTCGCTCATGACCTTGAGGACACCGAGATCCGTCTCATTCTGACTGTTTGAAACTGATGCAGCTTCAAGCCTCGGCGCGAACTGCGGATAGGCATGGACATCCCAAGCATCAATGTAATTATCGAAACCGAGTTCCAGGCATTTCTTGAACCAGTCATATGGACCAAGGGTCTTTTCTTTTTTCCTATGGACTGCTGAGCAATAGAGGCTACCGCTGAAAAAAATGGTGTCAGGTCGGGCTTTATGCAGGGCTTCATACTGCCATTTGGCTCGTTTCACCCACTGTTCGGGATTTGTCGTAGGATTCCATTCCTCGTCGTTCGTACGGCCATCGATTTCATTCACAGATTTGAAGTAGCGGGTATATTTCGGAAGAATGTCGACAATCCCCTGCGCATCCTTCTCCGAATTATTCATCCAGTTGCTGTCACCGGCGAAATCACCGACAAGAGTGATTCCGCGTTTCTTCGCATCCTCCCACTTCGCCAGTGTCTCCTCTTTTGGCGTACCCGGGAACGACCCCTGGTTCTTTAACAATCCTGTCCTTTCCAGCCATGGTGCGAAAGTATCCCATTGGTCGTTCAATGCGTAATACCAGCTGTTCCAGAGTTCCTTCTTCTCGAGGCGTTCCTTCTGAGCTGAATTGCCAAGCACGACGCTGAATCCATCAGGATGGAATCTATGTATGAAACGCCCATCTGCGGTATAGAGAGAAGGGGTCAGTGAATAATATCCGGCAGAGGGAGCCTTTCCAAGATCCATCCTGATTATGTTCGGAAAAATCCCCTTCGCCTCGAAGGTCTTAATCTCTTTTCCATTGTAGTCCTTCATGGTCACGCGAAGTGTCGCATTTATCGGCAGGAAAACCTTGGGGAGCCAGCCGGCAATGAAAGACTTGATGACGCGCATGTCGGCAACAAGCGTGAGTTGTTCACCAGGCCTTGGCAGGTTCCCGGGAATATTCTCCATGGTCAGGCTGGGCCAGAGTCCGGCGGCGGCCTTTGCAATTCCGAGAACAGCGGTCGGATCGCATACCTGTGTCCGGATCCCAGGAAGCTGCGAACCATCTGCTCCAGTAAGCTTGCCAGTGAAAAGAACTGTCTCGCCCTGGTTCTGGGCATGTACAAGTTTCAAGATTAAGCAATGCGATCCTTTGCTTATATTCAGATTTGCCATAAGAGGAGTCTGTGCCGACTGAGGTATTACCACGTCATCATGGATCTCATTGTCATTCCTTTTGATCACCTGCTGTCCTTCGGCCTTATTCTGGCGGGGCAGAGTGTAAGATGGCGAACTATCAGCCTGAAGAGGGATGTCTGTTCCATCCAGGAAGACAGCGGATTCGATTCCGCTGTGCTGGAAATGCAGAACTGCTTTGATGTCTTCTGAAGCGTGGAGATATACAACGGCATAACTTGTGCATTTACCCCAGGCAAATGATTCGGCAAGCTTTTCTGTTATCTTGCAGACTCCGTTTTCACCGGTCTGCCTTTCCTCCCATCGTCCCGTACGGTTGCCCATCGTGTAATATCCGTATGCATAAAGATCGCCCGGATTCGGACGCTGGTAGGATTCAGCATCAACTCCCCAGTGCCCTACACCGCAATGTCCCGGCCAACCCGTCGCAACAAGCCATTGTTTCGGCGAACCATCGACAAGGACTGCGGGTTCCGGTTGCTTCAACTCCGGATATGATGGAATGAGTCCTCCCTTTGAGGGATCTGACATGAACTGCATGACTTTTTCAATGCTCTCGGGCCTGTTCAATACTCCAAGCACCTTGCGGTCGCTGTCTACTATTAATGCTGAGGGAAGTCCTGGAAGATTAAGATCTCTGGACATGCTCTCCGCTTCTGCACCAAGAAGGTATCTTATTGGTGTTGATTCATACCAGGATTTCTGGGAATCCTGGCACAATCCTTCAAAAAGGATCTTGTCGCCTTCCCCTTTGCCATCGAGAAGGTATAGGATTTTATCTGATTTCTCGACATTCTTTCCCATTGATAGGAACTTGCTGCGGAGCATACCTTGTTCGGAAGACATCCATGCAGGTAGGGGATTTTCCATGCCTAAGACAAATGCGTTGAATATTTTCGCGCCGTCCGCTTTCCCGCTGTTGACAATCTGCACCACCTTGTCACCTGGAAATATAGCAAAAGTCCCATGTCCCTTCACCCACTGGTAATTCCAAGGATTCCTGTTAACGGTCTGGAACACTCCTCTTTCACCAAGGTTTTGCTCATCGGGTCCGGCCTTGACCACGAACGATTGGCGCACCTGTGAGACCTCACCTCCACTCTTATATTTAGCATTGAAATTATAGAATCCGGCAGGCACGTCCTGCTGCAAGTCGAACTGAAATACCGCACCCCAGGAACCAAATCCTTTCTTCATGATGTTTGCATCGCTTGCGCCAATATTTGAGCTTTCCGCTCCTTCAGCACTGATTATCTTTCCCGCTAATGCAAAAACATTTGGCTCATCACCCTGTTTACGCAGGGGTTCCTTGCCGAAGCCAAGGACGAGGACAGGCTTCTCCTTTGTCGCAGATATGGGAAGCGGTTCCGGCGGACGCGGTCCAGCAAGAAGGAAAGAATTGAATATCTTTGCGTCATGTGCATTGCCGGAGTTGCGTACCTCGACAATTTTATCTTCAGGTTTAATTGTCAGCGTCTTGCCATCAGCCCAGATATAGTTCCAGCCGTTGGACTTCAGGTTCTGCGAATTCCGCAAATCAAGCTTCGTTTCATCCGCACCGGCCCACACTTCAAACTTCTGCTGACAGACATTCGGATCGCCGCCCTGTTTCCAATGGGCCCAGAAAGTGAACTCACCACTCGGATGCCCGTCAGGAAGATTGAAGCGGAAAGTGGCCGCCGACCTGCCGAAACCTTTCTTCAGGATATTGACTTCATCCTTTGAAGATGTGGTTGAATCAGCCTCCTGCAAAGAGACAATTCCATTGCTGCAGACAACAAGCGCAGGATCCTTTGAATTCTGCTTTTCTGAACCAAGGCTTAAGAGGATGGCAGGCTTGTCTTTGCTGGGCTTTACAGGAAGTTCCTGCGAAAAAACTTCACCTTGGAAGAAGAAGCCTGCAGCCAGAGCAGAGACTATTCCAAAAGACGTATTGATTTTGAAACCCATGAATTATCTCCCTTTATATTTATATATTTCAATCGTTCGGATCGATTGTCCACATTCCTGAGGTGTCATATGGATTGTTGCGGTAGAGGGCGTCTATCTGGTATGCAGGATTTATGGTGTCAAATGGGCTGAGTGTCTCTGCATGTCCGTCGCAGAAGAGATAATCCCATTTGCCGGCTTCGCTCGATGCCAGACCTCCATGAAGCGTCTTCGTTGTGATCATCACTCCCTGTCCGGCATTGCCCTGCTGGCCGGGGGAGGAACAGTCCTGGGAGTATCCAAAACGGTTCTGGCTGGTCGAAGGTCGTTCTGAGAGAAGTATCGTATCGTCAGATCTTTTGACTTCGGAAACCTTCCTTGTCATTCCCCATTTTACGTCGTCAGCATCTGCAGCGGACGCCCAGCTAATGGCGGATTCAACCTGTCCACGGTTGGTGGAATTCTTCTTGCCATGGTTTATTGAATACGTGTTCTTCAGATAGCCGAACGTGTTCGGGAAGCGTTTTTCATCGACAGGACATACAAAGAGATCAGCTGTGTTCTTATGCGGCCCGATACTGCTTATCATGAAGAGCTGCCTGTCCCTGTCGGTGTCGTTCATCTCCCAGCCAAGCTGTCCGCAGATGAGATCTATATAATCCACTTTCCCATTCGCCAGATACGAAGGCCCTTTTCCGGAAACCATCCACGGCGAAAAGTGCTCGTTGTTCTCATTGGCATAACTGAGTATGGCAAGACCGATCTGCTTCTCGTTGCTGAGGCATACGGCCTTGTTTGCCATGTCCTTCGCCTGTTGGAGAGCGGGTAGAAGAAGGGCGGCCAGGATTGCGATGATCGCTATCACGACCAGCAGCTCGATAAGGGTGAATTTTAATTTTTTCATAAGCCACATCTTCTTGAGCTTAGATTTTCCTCGTTGATCTCCTTAACACAAGCCTCGGAAATACTCCTATCCTTTCATTATTATCTCTCGAAAGGTCCCTTATGTCCTTCAAAATGAATTTTGCGGCAGTCCTGCCGATATCTGCAAAGGGCCTTTCAACCGTAGTAAGGAATTTTTCAATCCTGGCAAACGGCATGTCATCATATCCTACTAGGGAAATATCATCGGGAATCCTGAGCCCTTTCTCCGCAAGCGCCGTCCTACACCCTTCGGCAATCAAGTCATTCGCAGCGAAAATCGCAGTATATGGGACTTTCCCGCAGGTCTCCTTAACCGCCTTGTACCCGATATCGACATATATATTGTCAGTGAGCTGGTATTTCATCTCCTTTATCTTGACAGGATGCCTGTATTCGAGTTCCTTTCTTAAAGGAATGCCGTGTTCGATTAGGGCTTTTCTGTATCCAATCAGGCGCCGTTCAAGATACCTGCAGTCAAGGTTGATGTGCAGGATTTTTCCATGGCCTAGCTGCAGGAGATGCTTAACAGCCATATGGGAACCGGCAAGATCGTCCTCATATATGCTGTTCACGTCAAGGGAAGTCGCCTGCTCTAGAACAATGAAGAGCTTTCCAGAATCGATCAGGGGAGCAACATTCTTCCTGAATACTTCCGGCAATGAATTAGATATCGGCTCGAATATCACAATGTTGATGTCCCTGCTCTCCGCCACGCTTCTGACAGCCTCCCTTTCAATTTCAACATCACCTCGCGTGAAGCATACACTCAGGTTGATATTCCTGCTTCCCATTCTGAGGGTCTTTTCAAGCTCATCTATTACCTGGGCAGCACCCCACTCTACAGAATTTCCCGCCGACAGGAAAGGCTCTATGATTTGTATGTTAATCCTGTCCTCGGAATATCTTCTCGCATTATTTACGAAGGTTCCCTTTCCTTTTACGCTTAGAAGTATTCCCCGCGATTTAAGATCCCTTATGGCGTTCCTGACAGTCACGCGGCTGACATTGTAGATGGACATGAGTTCAGCTTCGGAGTTGATCATGTCGCCAGGCTTGAGCTTCCCCACGCCTATCTGCGACTGTATCGCTTCAGAAACCATATCTGTCTTTAGCAAACTTTTCATATCAATCCTGTATTATCTGTATTATCTTGTATTATTATATGATACATCTTAATATATGTCAAGAATGCATTGGAAGAATCTTCAGTTTATTTTAACGGGCGTCGTCCTGCGTGATCGCCGGGATCTCGTCAATGCTGTCCTCCCTGCCTCCAGCACGCATCTTGTCTATATGGGCTATACAGCGCTTCAGGATGATGTTGATGTCGAACCCGATCCTGTAGATATGGTCGTTCGCCCCGCTGACAGGAAAATTGCAGTGTGACACTATTGCTATGTCATCCGGAATCGACAGTTGTATCTTTGAAACTGCCGAATAAAGGTATGGGGTCAGATTCTCGTTGAGAACCACAAGTCCGTCCGGACGCTGGCTCTTCTTGCCAGACAGCATGAGCTGGAATATGGAAGAACTCCAGGGAAGCGAATCCTTGCAGAGGCATATCCCGTGTATCCAATAAGGCTGGGTGGACATTCCTGCAGTATCGATTTTCTTCAGGAAATAGTCCACATATTTTCTCGGGGTTTCAGCATTAGTCACCAACGCAATCCGTTTCCTGTTCATTTTTTTAAGATACGCAACCATCTTGTCGATCATCGAATAGTAGTCAACCCAGACTGCTGAATGATTCGGAACGGGAACTAGTATTGATGCAAACGAGACTATCGGAAACTCTCCATTGCCAAGCTTCTCAATAAGATCCTTGGATGGCCAGAACATGATAAGCCCCGCCAGGCGCCTCTCCCTTATGTCATCTTCAAGCTTTTCACGATCAATCGATTTCGGATCATCCCGGATACCATAATATATCTGGATATTCTTCGATGGCTCCTTCCTTATCCTGTCGGCTTCATTCACTATAAGTGTCCATACCCTATGCCATACGTAGATGTTGTCAGGTAATTCCGGTATGCAGAGCCCGTATTTGCAGAGGTGCGGAGGATTCTCGACTACAAACGTCCCGTCCCTGCCGTGGGAGTCGGTGAATCCCTCCTTGGCCAGCACGTTCATCGCGTTCTGGATTGTAGCCAAGGTCGTAGAGAACCTCTTCGCCAGCTCATTGCGCGTGGGCAGCCTTGTAAGCGGTTCGTATCGACCCCTGATTATGTCGTTCTTCAGCTCGCTGATAATCACATCGTATTTCATACCATGCTCCTTAAATCATTTCGGGACCAGGAGGAAGGAATCAAAGACCTTTGCATCATGTCCTTTTCCCGAGTTCCTCACCTCGATGATGGTGTCAGCATCCTTTATCTTAACCGCACCTCCGGCACCCCACTCATACTGCCACCCCGTGGAATATTTGATGACGAAAGATCCACGCTCCTCGAGCTTGTCCGGATCATTGCCGGCATAGACAGCAAAGGTCTGCGGACATGCCGCAGGATCTCCTCCCTGCTTCCATTTGGCATAAAAATTGTAGTCTCCGGCCTTTGGCTTGGGTTCAAGCTTGAACCGGAAGTTTACGATCCATTCATCAAATCCCTTCTTCGCGGCGATCACTTCGTCATTCTCGACGCTGACATATTCGTCACCCATATGGCTGGATACCTCGCCAGCATAAACCTTCACTCCTGCATTGTCCTTTTCAGCCGCAGATGCAGGTTGCTTTCCAAGCTCAAGCAGAACCAGGGGCTTCTCTGCCGTTCCTTTCACATTCGCCGGAAAATCCACCGCATAGATCAGAGCTGTACAGAATATAGCCGTACATCCAACAAGAACCAATATCCTTAGATTATTCATCTTTCCCTCCAGTTAAATTATAGTCATTTACATTATTTTTTAAGCCTGTACCACCACCACAGCTCCGGCTGTTCATAGGGTTGACTGAGGAACCAATCCGGCGTATCTATCTTCCGGTTCGCTATGCTGGGATGATTATGATTCAGAGTTTCAACATGACCGTCGAAGAAGACTCGGTTGCTGAGGTTCAGCCGCATGCCGTGATAATCACCCTGCTTCCTGAACCCCGGACTCAGGATTGTTATTGTGCGAAAGTCGGAACTCGTCTGGTCGCCCATGAAAATAGTGTTCGCCGGATCCATGCAGTTGATGCTCAATGGCCAGTCAGAGGCCACGTCAGTCCAGTTCGGCCAGGCTCCGTTCGGGGTGAGGAGCGGATTTATATGGTACGTGGTGGTACGGGCCCAGCCGCCCTCATCGACATCTATGGCAGCTATCCATGCATTACCGGTACCGTTGTAGGGAACCTTCGACATGTTCGGACACTTCTCCATCAACTTGATGTCCTTCATGAAATCAGACATCATGGACATATAGGACCAGACCGGTCCTGGAGGTGTCGGTACCCCGGCATAGACGACATACCATGTGCCGGTCCAAAGCTGCATCGGATTTCCGTTCCAGAGAAGAGGCAGGCATCCATCGTAGTCACCGCTGTAGAGCCCCATGCCAATTCCATACTGCCGAAGATTACTGGCGCACATCTTGGTCTTAGCCGTGTCCTTCGCTCCGGCAAGTGCAGGCAGCATCAGGGCGATAAGGACTGCTATGATGGCAATGACTACAAGAAGTTCTATCAGCGTAAATTTAAATCTCCCGCATCGCTTCATTCTAGAATTCTCCTCTTATAATCTAGTATCATAAGGACATTATCATAATTTCCAATATCCACCCGGAGAACTACTTCTCCACCATCCACATGCCCGACGTATCATCGGCATACAGAGCATCCCAGGGAAATGAAGTACATGGCGGATCGTATGATATGGTATCGAAGGGATTCATCTTTTCGGCATGTCCGTCGCTGAAGAGATACTGCCATCTGGCTGTCCCCCTGTTGGAAGCATATCCGCCATGAAGGGTCATTGATGTGACCGTCCCCCCTCCCTGTGCATTGCCCTGATATCCTGGAGAAGAGGCCGCCATGGACCAGCCGAAACGATTCTGATAAGAATCAGGTCTTTCGGAAACGGCAATTGTGCTTGCCGGACTTTGAAGCTCGCCCATTTTCCTAGATTTCCCTATCACCCCGGGACCGCCCACCTCCTCCCAGCTGATGGCAGCTTTTTTGGCACCGCGCCCGGCGGAATTTCTCTCTGCTCCAAAGTTGATGCAATAAGTGCTTTTCAAGTAATTCGCAAGGTTTGGCTCCCTGTCATCTATCGGACACACGAAGAGAGCTGCTACATTCTTGTGATTTCCAATCTCATTGTCAGGGATATAGAAGCCCTGCTTGATCATCATGTCATCGGGAACACTCCATCCAAGCTGGTCACAGAGCAACTTCTGATAATCCACAGGACCGTTGGACAAGGTATACATGCCTCCGGTCCAACTCACGCGATACGGCGGGAAATACGTATTGTTGTCATTGCCATAGTTCATGATGGCCGTACCGATCTGCTTTAGATTCGAAAGGCATACGGCACTCATTCCGGCATCCTTGGCGGATTTCAGGGCTGGTAGCAAAAGGGCCGCCAATATGGCGATGATAGCGATAACCACGAGCAGTTCAATCAAGGTAAAGAGCTCTTTCAGTTTTTTTTCGCCTGGACAAATGCGCCTCGCCATAATCCCCTCCATATCCCTGAGCGTCTTAAAAAATTATAACCAGATTCCTGTCCAAAATCAAGATTGAATGAGCTTTATTTTCGTTATTTATATATTTATATTCTATATTATTTTTTTCAAGTTCTAGAATATTTATTTTCGATATTTTTATTTATCGCCTCATAACAGCCTCAACGCAAAGCTATTCCTTGAATTTCCCAGCCCTTCCAACTACATTCTGTTTTCAATATTTAATTGAGCGAATTATGAACCTGAAAGAATATACCTGTTTCCATTTCATCGGATGCGGCGGGGCTGGAATGGTCGGTCTCGCCCTGATCATGCATGAAAAGGGATTCCAGGTCTCCGGATCAGACCTCAAACAAAGCACCAACACCGATATCCTGAAGGAAAAAGGGATCAAGGTCTCAATTGGACATAGTCCCGAGAACCTTCCGGACGACAAAACTACTTTCATTGTCAGGTCATCGGCAATCTCCGAAAACAATCCCGAATTTGCAGCCGCCATTGAAAGGGGTCTTCCGCATCTGCGCCGCGGCGAGTTCCTTGCAGAAGTCGCAAAATCATACGATTACGTCATCTCCGTTGCTGGATGCCACGGAAAAACAAGTGTCACCGGTATCATCGCTCATATCCTCAAGGAATGCGGCCGGGATCCCGGTTTCATGGTCGGAGGAAAAGTCTGCGGTTGGAAATATTCAGGCGGCGCAGGCGGTGCAAGCACCGGTAAAATATTCGTCACCGAATCCGACGAGAGCGACGGCACCCAGGTACATCTGAAAAGCACTCTTGCCGTCGTCAACAACGTCGAAGACGACCACAGCTGGAACGTCGGTGGAGAAAAGGCGCTTTACGACAATTTCGCGAAGTTCGCAGGAAATTCCAAGAAACTTATTTACGGGCCAAGCCCCCTCGCCGACAAGATCTTCTCGTTCCACAATGACAAGACCGCCCTCGATCTCAAGAAACTTTCTGCGAACTTCGCAGATATGAAGGACTGGGGTGGATTCCAGAAGATAAACGCGGGAATCGCAGTCGAGGCTGCCGTTCTCGCCGGCCTTGAAAGGGACGAGGCTGAAAAACATGCCAGGACCTTCCCGGGAATAGAAAGAAGGATGACTATAAGGGCACAAAATAAGTATTTTATCCTAATCGAAGATTATGCCCATCATCCGACAGAAGTCTCCGCTTCGATCTCAGCTCTCCGCGAAAGATTCCATGGCCGTTACCTGCGCGTCGTCTTCCAACCGCACCGTTACGCACGCCTCGAGAAATATATCGATCAACTCGCCTGCGAACTTCGCAAGGCCGACGAGGTGATCGTCGTTCCCGTTTTCGCCGCATGGACCGAAAAAGGGAAAGTGACGTCCGAGGATCTTGTAAGGAAGATAGGAAATACTGCGAAATCCGCAGATTCCGACTGGACGATACTTGCAAAATCCCTGCTTGACACGAAACGCCCGAACGAGGTACTTGCCATTGTTGGCGCCGGCGACATAGACGAATTGATAATTGAATTGTCAAATAAACTAATACAATGAATATTTATCAACCACAGAACACACAGATGCCACAGAAAATAAAAGCTCTCATAATCATATTCACCCTAACTTCTATTTTTTCATTCCTCTTGTTCCTCTGCGGATGTTCGACGCCGATGATGAAGGCTTCTCCTTTCTACACTGGTGAAATCGTCTGTGGAGTGTCCTCCACCGGAAAGATGGTGAAGTGGAATGATCCTGAATCTGCCGGGGTGAAGAAATTGCTTGCTACCCAGATGCCGAAGCACTTCGACGACGACAGGATCAACATCTGGCCTATGTTCTACAAGAACTTCCTCCTCTACAGCATAATCTGGCCTATCGGCGAGATCAACGATGTCGGATGGGAGATACGTCCTCTTGTTTCCATAGACAACTATAACGAGTCATACAAGGCAATGGCATACATGTGGGGATACAACGGCAAAGAGGGTTCCAGCTATCTGTTCCCGGCATACTATTTCGACAAGGACTCCGTGATCTCCCTTCTGGGAGGCTGGGGGGACAACTACCTCTATGTCATCCCTCCGCTTTTCTTCAAGAACAAGAACAGCAAGGGCGAAGACATACTGATCGTGCTTTTCCCGATGTCGAGGTTCAACCTGACGACTGGAGACAGCTATGTTTTCCCTTTATATGCCAGAAATGAAGATTCATTTTTCTCGCTGCTTTTGGGTTGGAACAAAAAAGGATTATATATCCTTCCTCCCCTATTCATCAATACAACGGAACATGTCCATGGGAAACCGGAAATAACAGGCAACCAATATTATTTCCTATGGCCTTTTTCGGGATACAACACAACCACAAACAAATCCTATGTATTTCCAATATATATCAAAGATGAAGACAGCCTTTATTCCCTTCTTTTTGGTTATAATGAAAACTGTCTTTTCATCCTCCCCCCATGCTTCATAATGAAAAAAGAGATTGTTGGAAACTCCTACAACATCCTCTGGCCGTTCTTCCACATGCAACCTGCAAAGAACAAATATTACTCGTTTCCGATGTTCTATTACTCTGATGACGAGGCATCAGGCGATTTTTGTTTCTCGTATCTATTGCCCTTCGGCTGGGTATATGATAACGGACATCATTCCGGCTCACTGTTCATCCCCCTTTACATTAATGAGACACGGAAGTCCGACGGGAAAAACTCCTTCTTCACTTTCCTTTTCGGCTGGAACAACAGCGGAGAGGACTATTATGTGACTCCGTTCTTTGTCAGGAGCAAATATTTTGATCGTACTGACTATCATATCATGTTTCCTTTTGCCCAGCTGCGGCTGATGAAAAACCCCGAAGCGGAAATAAGTCCGGTACAAGGCCATGTATTCCCGTTCTATTCCTATTACCAGGACAAGCACGGTTATGATCTCGACATCATGTTCCCATTCGTAGCCAGCAGCTGCCGGGGACCCGAACAGGACAAGATTGAATATCACAGGTATCTTCCGTTCTACTACGACTACAAGGATTCGAAGTATTCCCACACGAACTACAGCTTATTCGGAACCACCGAAAACAAGATAAATGGAACCGATTATGGTGCCTGGTACCTTCTACCGCTTTACTTCAGCAACTGGGAGACAATCGTGAATTACGAACTGAAAAAACCGCAGGAGCCAGTCAATACCGAAAAGGGACAAATGCCTTGGGAGAAAAAATACAACAGGCTCGAGACAGCCCGCAGCAATACCTTCATAATGCCTGACATCCTGATTTCCGAGAACAAGGACAAAGGCGAGTATGATTTCTCGTTACTGCCATTTTACTTCTACAATAAGAACAAACGGACCATATCACACAGCACATTACTCTGGCTTTTCACACAATCCGAGGATCTTGAAAAGAAAACTGTCGACGCACAGGCGTTCTGGTATCTCTATTATTACACTCACCAGGAAAAGACTGAGACGGAAAAAGAAAGAACTAACGCCAGGCTCCTATGGAAGCTTTATCACAGGGAACGCTATGGTGACGAAGTGAACTTCGACATCTTCCCATTCATCTCATATTCTGAGAATGAGAAGCGTAGCAAGTTCTCTTTCTGCTGGAGGCTGTTCAGCTATGAAAATTCCAAGGAATCTTTCAAACTCCACCTGTTCTTCCTTCCAGTCATGTGGTAAACAGCCTACTGAAAGCAAGTTGAGTGTGAATATTTCCTCTGGCAAAAAGAATTTTTCAGGTTTAATCTTTTGACTTTTGCAATTCAGTCGTTATTGTTAGCGTTTTTACAACCCCTAAACGAATGATTTGCCATGACAAAGCATATTTTTGTGACCGGAGGAGTTGTTTCTTCACTTGGAAAAGGAATCACAGCCGCCTCAATAGCCTTCCTGCTCAAACGGCGCGGATACCGCGTCAAGATGCAGAAACTCGACCCGTATCTGAACGTTGATCCTGGCACGATGTCGCCCTACCAGCACGGCGAGGTTTATGTCACCGACGACGGTGCAGAGACCGACCTTGACCTTGGCCACTATGAAAGATTCGCGGAGATCACATGCTCCCGCGAAAGCAACTATACCACCGGCAGGATCTACAGTTCAGTGATCCAGCGCGAACGTGAGGGCGGATATCTTGGAAAGACCGTACAGGTCATTCCGCACATCACCGATGAGATAAAGAAGGCGATATCCCAACTCGACGGCAAGGATGTCGATATTGCAATCACGGAAATCGGCGGAACAGTCGGTGACATTGAATCACTCCCCTTCCTCGAAGCCATAAGGCAGTATAGGCACCAGATCGGGCGTGAGAACGGTCTCTTCATGCATCTTACACTGGTCCCATACATACGCGCCGCCGGCGAAATGAAGACAAAGCCTTCACAGCAGTCGGTAGGGATACTCCAGGAGATAGGTATTGTGCCTGACATCCTCGTATGCCGTTGCGAACGCCCCCTGTCCGAGGAACACAGGGAAAAACTCGCCCTTTTCTGCAACGTCAAGAAGGAACTTGTCATAGAGGAACAGGATGTCAAGAATTCGATCTATGAGGTTCCAATAGAACTGGCAAAACAGGACATCGACAAATACATACTTGAACTCTTCCACATGCACGTCAAGGACATAAAGATCGACGACTGGGTAAAGATGGTAGGCACCGTGGTCAGTCCCAAATCTGGAGAGGTCGAGATTGCCGTGGTCGGGAAATACATCAGCCTTCGCGATGCATACAAGAGCATTTATGAGGCGTTGACACATGGTGGGATAGCCAATGACGTCAAAGTTAAAATAAGGATGATCGAATCAGAGGATATCGAGAAGTATGGTGCGGAAAAATATCTGTCTGGCGTCAACGGTGTACTCGTACCCGGCGGTTTCGGCGACCGTGGAATTCCAGGAAAGATCGACGCTGTAAAATATGCACGTGAAAACAGGATACCCTTCCTCGGAATATGCCTCGGTATGCAGTGCGCAGTGATCGAGTTCGCAAGGAATGTGCTCGGTCATTCGATCGCCAACAGTTCTGAATTCGATCCGAACACTTCGCATCCGATCATCGACCTCATGGAAGCGCAGAAGAATATCACGGCAAAGGGGGGAACCATGAGGCTCGGTCAGTATCCTTGCTCCGTCAAGGACAAGACCAAGGCTGCTGCCGCATACGGTTCCCTGAAGATCAGCGAACGTCACCGCCACCGCTACGAGTTCAACCCCAAGTTCAAGGATGAATGCGAGAAACAGGGGATGATTTTCTCGGGGACATGTCCTGACAACAATCTCACCGAGATCATCGAGCTCTCAGGCGATCATCCATGGTTTGTGGCATGCCAGTTCCATCCGGAATTCAAATCGCGACCGCTCGCAGCACATCCTTTATTCAGGGACTTCATCAAGGCCGCAGCAAAGAAGTAGCTATTTCTTTAGCAAATCTGTAAGAGACCGTCCCTTGTGGTCAATTGCATCGGGATATTTGCTGTCTATTTCCTTGAACAGCTCCTCTGCCTTTTCATTCTGACCGTTCTCCTTGTAATAAAATCCAAGGTAAAACCGGGCATAAGCACCGACTTGAACACCATCCCCATAAAAGCAGTCGCTGAATCCCTTTATCGCCTTTTGAAGATACTCCTCCCGTTCTTTCCCCTTGCTCATCTGTCCTAGATAGAGGAGAGCGCAGCCGGTACGGTTCGCATTGTCATATTTTTCAATCATCTTCTTCAGGCTGTCCTTCCCCTCCTGAGTCTGCCACTTCTGATTTGCCACCTGATAAAGCGTTTCAATATCCTCCAGTTCCTTCTGTGAATAAATTTCAGAGTCCTTGCGCATCCGTTCTCTCGCCAAGGCACGCTGCTGTTCAATTTTCTTCTCACCTTCTTTTTTATCCATATCCGCGGACAATACAGATTCAAGCTTGGACACCCGAACCTCTAGCTCCTTAATCCTCTTCTCGAGAGTTCCTATCTTGTCAGCATCCTGAGCATATAGCAGAAAAGACAGGAAAAACACAAAGCCTGCGGATATCATCGTTTTCATGGAGACTCCTCCTCTTGTTATCCATATATTGTTATCTACCATCAGCAATATAATGCAGACTGGCTTTTGAGGCAAAACTTCAATTCCCCTTAAGCAAACAAAGGAAAAACGCAGTATAGTAGAATCAAAAGAAGGATCATCATAATAAGGTCGTTTTATGCCCAACAAACAGCTTGAAAGCTTTCTCAGCTATCTGCGCAACGAGAGGCAGGCCTCCGAACATACTGTCGAAAGCTACCGTATGGACATAGAACAGTTCGCAAAGATGATCCTGAAGAAGGACATACGCGAAAATCCTGAATCGGTGAACTGGTCCGAAGTCTCCGTCTTCAGCGCCCGTCTATTGGTCATGGAGCTCCAAAAGAACGAGATCACCAAAGTTTCCACGCTGAGGAAGATATCCTCCCTAAGATCCTTCTTCAGGTTCATGGTCCGAGAGGAATATGTGAAGCAGAATCCATTTTCCGGCCTGACTTCTCCCAAGAAGGAGAAACGGCTTCCAAAATACATGTCGGTAGATGAGGTCGGAAAACTTCTTGATGCTCCAAAACAATATTGGAGTTATGCGATTGTTAATCATATTACAAAAGATGAAGACTCTGCTAATTTCGCAGCCGCAAGGGATACTGCAATTTTAGAGGTAATCTATAGCGGAGGTCTTCGTATAAGTGAAGCTTTAGGTCTTAACATTGGTGACATTGACTTGATCAACGATATCATCAAAGTAAAAGGTAAAGGTAAAAAGGAGCGTATTGCTGCACTTGGGAAGCTTTCGGTCACAGCTCTTTCCAATTATTTTAAAATTCGTGAAATACGCAACGCCAGCAACAACACGGCATCCCCTGTCTTTGTAAATAAATATGGAGATAGAATAACCCCGCGTTCTTTTCAAAGAAATCTTAAGTTATATTTGGAAACGGCAGGACTTCCAGTGGACATGACGCCGCACAAGCTGCGCCACTCGTTCGCGACGCACATGCTGAACGCCGGAGCGGACATGAGGAGCGTCCAGGAGCTGCTCGGACACGCAAACCTCAGTACGACGCAGATCTACACACACGTCACTGCCGAACGTCTGAAGGTCGAATATTCCAAGGCACATCCCAGGGCGAAATAGCCGTCTTAATCCCTTCAGCACATATGGTATTGCATCTTCACGATGCTTTTGAGAAGTTGTTCGCGCAATTCATTTTCGATGCCTGTTCCCTGCGCTGCAAGATTATTCTGTTCCTTAGGATCAGCCTCGAGATCATAAAGCATGTAGCCTCTGGCCTGCTCGTCAACCACATACTTGTGCTTGCGTGAACGGATCATGATGTTTCTTCCGCCATGATATATCTCCCCGAGCTGATTGTCGCGGATTTCACAGCTTGGATCGCTGATGACCGGCCATAGCGACCTGCCAAGACAGCGATGTGACATTTCACAGCCTGCAGCTTCAAGAAGAGTCGGGAACACATCAATAATTTCGGCAAGAGCCTCGCTTGTCTTACCCTCGGGGATTTTTCCCGGCCATCGTACGATCAGCGGCACTCTCACGCTTGATTCATAAAATACTGCCTTATGGAGCATTCCATGGTCTCCGAGCATCTCGCCATGGTCAGACCAGAAAACAATCATGAGATCGTCAAGCAGCCCTTTCCCGGAGCATGTGTCCAGGATCTTGCCGATCCAGTGGTCAACCAGTGAAATCTTACCGAGATAGTTTGCCGCCATTTCAGGAGCCTTTGACAGGATCTTTTCCGGAAGTTCCTTGAAATCCCTTTTTGACTTCAGCCAGTCTGGTATGTTTTCAGCAGGCTTCGAGCCGGGTATTGGTTTTGGCATTCTTGACGGTGAATACATAGATGCGTAGCTTCCAGGGGCGTCCCATGGTTCATGCGGTCCACCGAATCCGACGAAAAGACAGAATGGATTGTCTTCAGAATAGGAGGATACGAACTCCACCGCCTTGCGTCCGATATAACTATCTAAAAAATCTTCCACATCAAGGGGACTCGGACGGACAAGTCCAGGATCTTTCCTTTCCTTGTAGTCCTCCTTGAATTTCTCCCAGAGACCTTTTTTATCCCACTCGTCCGTCATATAAGATGCAGTATGACAGGTCGCCCAAGGTCCGGTCGTCTCATGAACGTAGCTGAACCCCCTGGCCTTCATATATGTTTCACGTTCGCGCATGTGCATGGAATGCTTGTGCTCGTAATAATGAGATTTCCCGATGTGCGCCGTGTAATAACCGGCCTTCTGTAGAATCTGGAAGAATGTCTCGTGTTCCGCAAGCATCTCCCCGTTGTTCGTCCACATGCCGTGGTTGTGCGGATACTGGCCATTCGCAAATGAAGCCCTGGCAGGCATGCATATTGGACAGACAGTTGTCGCCTGGGAGAACCGCAACCCCTCTGAGGCAATACGATCGATGTTCGGGGTACTGACAGGGAAATTGCCACAGCTGCCGATGCAGTCATACCGGAATTGGTCGGGCATAAGTATCAGGATGTTAGGTCTCTTCATGAGCTTTCTCCTTCTTCGAAAATATTCACGCATTTCACTTCAGTTAAGACCTATCATAATGCGATAAAATTATTTTTACAAATGAAAGGTGAATGCGTGGAATATTTTTGACCAAAGAGAGAGGTAGTATGCTGAAATCAACAGCTGCTGCAATCTCAGCACAATAATGATCCTATCAGATATCCTTGCCCAGGAATTCCCTGCTCTCCAGCTTGAGCTTGATGGCGTTCACGAATTTCGCGCCATCTGAACCGTCAACAACTCGGTGATCGGCACTGACAGTGATCTTCATCATGTCACGGACGACCACCTGTCCATCACGGACAACCGGCGTCGGCATTGCCGAGGAAACTGCGAGGATAGCAGATTCGCCGGGATTGATTATCGCAGCAAAATTCTCAACATTAAGCATTCCCATGTTGGAGATCGTGAAGGTTCCACCTTTCATCTCCTCAGGCTGAAGCTTGCCTGCTCTTGCCTTCTCTGCGAGTTCTGCAATTTCAGACTGTATCTCGTCAAGAGCCTTCTTGTCGGCTTTCCTGATCACAGGCACGACAAGTCCGCTCTCAAGGCTGACCGCAATACCTATGTTCACATTTGACTTATATTTCGCAGTTATGCCGTCGCTCTCAGCGTTCATCATCGGGAATTCCTTCAAGGACATGGCTACTGCTTTTACGATGAACACGTTCACGCTCAGGTTGACTCCCTGCTCCTTCAACTCCTGACGCTTCCTCAGAACTTCTGACATGTCGACTGAAACCGTAACATAAAAATGTGGAATCCTCTGTTTGGATTCGGCAAGTCTTTTCGCAATGATTTTCCTCATGTTCGAAAATTCGCGCGGCTTCTCGGAAACAGCAGATTTTACATCGGCAAGAGTGACACGTCCATTGTCTCCACTTCCCTCTATGGCAAGAAGTTCTAATTTCTCTTTTTTCGCAAGATTAAATGCTGTGGGAGTAATCAGCTTCTTGAAGTATCCGGACGTTTCAAGATACTTCCTGACATCTTCCTCTGTGACGCGTCCAACATCTCCTCCGGTTCCAACAACCTTGTTCAAGTCAATCAGGTAATCCTGGGCGAATTTTCTTGCCCTGGGTGATGGCTTAGGCTTGAACGCCGGAGCGGCTGGACCTGAATATACGGATTGCTGAACCTGCTGGATAGCCGGGGATGCTGACTTCGAAACTGGAACTGCAGGAACCGGAGCGGCTTTTTTAATCTCCGCCTTCTTCTCCGGCATCTTCGGAATCTCTATCTTCGGAATCTCCTCACCAGGATTTCCGATGACGGCACATGTAGCCATTACAGGAACTTCCTTCCCTGCGGGAATGACAATCTTTAGGAGAGTACCCTCGAACTGCGATTCGACTTCAAGAACCGCCTTGTCGGTCTCAACTTCGAAGAGGATGTCCCCCTTTTTGATCTTGTCGCCTTCCTTGACACGCCATTTCTCAATCTTGACAGTCTCCTCCGACTGTCCAAGCTTCGGTATTGGAACTAAAGTTGACATGTTTACCTCATTATTTATAAATACATTCTTTTAGACAGGATAACAGGATTTACTGGATTACTATTCAATTCTTTTAAATCCTTAACCTTTCGCTTAACCTGAACTTTTTCTTCTCCAAAGTTTATCAGAAGTCCGACAGGCTTCAGTTGCGACAAGATAGTTCATCAATTGGGCCTCATGAACTTTTGCCAACTGCTGGATGGATTTCAGTTCGACAATTACTCTATCTTCAACCAGAATATCCGCTAAAAATTGCCCGACTGTCTTTCCATCATAAAGAACATTTATCGGTTTTTGCTCTTCAAACTTCAATCCTGCCTTTTCCAATTCAATCAGCAGGAACTTCTCATAAACAGATTCTAAAAAACCAAAACCCATTTTATTATAAACATTATAACAGTATTTGATTATTTTCTCAGTAATTTCCCTGTGTTCGAAATTCATATTATTTCATCCTGTCAATCCTGTTATCCTGTCTGAAATTCTTTTCTTATTTCAAGCTTCTTGCCGCAGCCATCATGTCTTCCACCGACGGCAGGAAGGCCTTTTCGAGCGAATACGCCTGCGGGGCGATTCCATTCTTCGCACCGACCTTCACTATCGGAGCCTCGAGATAGTCAAAGCAGTTGGCAGTTACCTGGGACACGATCTCACCAGTGAAACTCCCAATGTCCACGCATTGGCTTATCGCGACGCAACGGCCAGTCTTCTTCACCGACTCAAAGACGGCCTGCCAGTCGAATGGAACAAGAGTCCTTGGATCTATCACCTCAACGCTGATTCCCTCTTCCTCCAACTTGTTTGCAGCTTTTATCGCATCGACCACCGCCGGTCCCCATACCACAAATGTGACATCTTTTCCTTCCTTAACGATCTTCGCCTGACCAAACGGTATCAGATATTCCTCCTCAGGGACAACATCCTTGTTTCCATAGAGAAGCTGGCCTTCGACAAAGACAACGGGATTATCATCACGGATTGCAGTCTTGATGAGCCCTTTCGCATCATACGCGTTCGAAGGATAGGCAACATAAGTACCAGGTATGTGACAGAACATCGATTCGAGAGACTGCGAATGCTGTCCGCCATATCCCTTACCTCCGCCAACACTGCAGCGGATGACCATCGGGACCTTCACGTTCCCGCCGGTCATATAATGCCACTTGGCGGCCTGGTTGGAGATCTGGTCGGAAGCCATCAGAGCGAAATCCATATACATCAATTCGACAACAGGACGATATCCTGTCATCGCCATTCCAACACCCGTACCGCAGATGCAGGCTTCGGAAATAGGAGTGTTGAAGACTCGTCCACGTCCGAAGTATTCAAGAAGTCCTTTCGTAAGCTTGAAAGCACCGCCGTAGTCGGCAACATCCTCGCCGTAAACGACAACTCTGGCATCCCGTTCCATCTCCTCGAGGATCCCTTCTTTTATGGCATCACGGTAATTGACTCTTCCTTCCGCATCACGTTTTATGGAAGGCCGTGAACCTTTCTTGTCGATTTTCTGATAGGCTGAAGGAATCTTCTCGCAGACACTGTCGGTATACATGTATTTGATGACATCCTTTGGATCCGGATCTGCAGAATCAACAGCCTGACGCGCAGCCTTTGCATTTCTGTCAGCAACTTTCTTCTCAAGCGTGTCCAGGATATCCTTCTTGAAGATTCCTTCTTCCAGGAGTCGAGTCCTGAATGATCCGACAGGATCAACCTGCTTCCATCTTTCCTCCTCATCCTTGGTCCTGTATTCATTACGCGGGTCAGAGAGTGAATGTCCATAGTAACGATAGGTATTGAGTTCAAGAAGAACCGGCCCTTTGCCTTCAACCGCCAGCTTTTTCGCCCTGATAACGGCATCACGCACAGCCATCACATCCATCCCGTTCACGACTTCGGCATGCATATTGTCATTGTCGAATCCTGCGGCTCTTCTCGCGAGGCAGTCGACACCGGTAACTTCCCCGTCGGCACGGCCTGTCATTCCAAAGTGATTGTTGACAATGCAGTAAATTATCGGAAGACCGGCATTTATGCTCGTGAGTTTCTTGTTCGTGAACTGATCCTGTGCGGCCCAGTTTAGGGCTTCGAGCACGACGCCGTTCGCATACGCGCCATCACCGGCGAAACAGCAGACCACCTTGCCCTTATTCTCCTTGTTAATATCGATTCGGCAGGTCATCGAAGCTCCGGTTGCGATTGGAACTCCACCGCCGACGATCGCGTTCGCACCGAGATGCCCGACGCGGAAGTCGAAGATGTGCATTCCGCCGCCCCTGCCCTTGCCATATCCCGCCTCCTTGCCGAAAAGTTCAGCTATCGTGCGGAAGACATGGTCCTGCATTACTGCTTCAAGCAAAGCCTCGCCTGCAAGATTCGCAAATTCCGGACAGCGTTCCTTTAATTGCTTCTCATTCATCTTTCTGATTGCGAAATATCCTTTGGAGATCGAGTCGCCGTGTCCACGGTGGGTGGATGTTATGTAGTCGGTGATATTCAACATTGAACATGCTCCGGCGCAGGTTGCTTCCTGTCCGATGGAAAGATGTGTCGGACCACGGTATTCATAGTCCTTGATGCACTCATAAGCACCGGTACGAAGCTTGAGGATCATCTCTTCGAATTCGCGGACAACCAGCATGCATTCATAGAGCTCGAGAATTTCATCCTTTGTGAGAGTTCCATCCTTCAGCTCATCCTTGATCATCCTGTTGTAGGAGTATCCTTCAATGTCACGCAGCTTGTAGGTGCGCTTCTTGAAATCCGGTCCCAGATCGCTGTAATAGTTGCCCATTGTCTCTCCTCATTTTCTATTTTTGATTTTCTATTTTTGATTTCAGTCAGATTAGCAAATCAATGCCTCTCTTCTTAAGCTCTTTCGAAATTGATGCGGGCACAGATGAATCGGTGATGACTACATCAATGTCGGAAACCGATCCGCTGACTGCGAATGACTTCTTGCCAAGCTTCGAGCTGTCAGCGAGAAGGATCGTCTTGTCAGCCCTTTTCAGAATCAGCTCCTTGGTGAAAGCTTCATCGGCATCAGTAGTTGATATCCCGTCCTCTATTGTAAAGCCTATGGTACCGAGAAAGGCCTTGTCGACATGGAGCGTCTCGATGATCTTGGAGGTGAGCGGACCGACAAGTGTCCTGCTGAGCGGACGGAATTTCCCACCGACGATGATAAGGTTGTGTCCGCTTTCCATGAGTTCTGCAGCCGCCATCAGGGAATTGGTGACAACCGTAAGCCCCTTTTTTGCACCGAGCATTTTAGCCAGGGCCAGGACAGTGCTTCCGCCGTCGAGGTAGATGGTATCCTTGTCATTAATAAGTCCGAGTGCGAGTTTCGCAATTCGTTCTTTCTCCTCTGGCCTTATGGACTCCTTCTCCTTGAAGACCGGCTCGCTTTCCGGGAATTTCATCTTGACCGCCCCGCCATGGACACGCTTGACCTTGCCCTGTTCCTCAAGTGAAAGTAAATCCCGGCGAACTGTGGCTTCGGATACATCAAGCTTACCGCTGAGTTCGGAGATCGTCTTGGCCTCCTCACCGAGTTCCGATAGGATTATCTCCTCCCTTTCAGGTGTAAGTAGCTTTCTCTTTGAGTCCATGGAATTGCCTGTTTTTTATATATTTTGCAATATTATGACATATTATGCAATATTTTGCAAGGCGATAAAAGAAGAAATTCCCATAAAAAAAACGCGCCTCCGGATGGAGGCGCGTTTAAGAATTAGAAAATACAGACTCGGACTACTTCACTATCTTGAATTCTACGAGGGTAGTAGTAGAAACCATAGGCGACGATGTCTCGTTCTTGACGAGTTTGCCCAGCACCTCGTCATTGATCCACATCTTGGATTTCATCTTCATGCCCTGCATCTCCATCTCGACCTCGTACCAGTTGCACTTGTATGTCTTGTCCCCGATCTTGAGATCTTCCGTACCTTTGTTTATGACCTTGCAGTTGGGCATCTGCTCGGGATTGATCGGCTTGATATCTTTCTGCTCGATCTTGGCAGGAATGCTCGTGGATATCGGAGCCTGCGGGGGCATTCCGGCCATGCTCATCTCCGTCTTGACTTCAATGACAACCTTCTCCGGGGTGACTTCTTTCAGCGTCATCGTCATGGTCGTCTTCATTTTCTGACCACCTGCATCCATCACCATTTCCCTCTTATTATATGTTCCGGGCTTATACTTGGCCCACTCGAGGTAAGCGGGGTTGTCAACCATCTGCGCGAATACCGTCGCTGAGACTGCGAACATTGCAACTGCGGCAGTAAAACACTTCATCATTTTCCCGATCATTTCAGACTCCTTTTGTTATTTGGGCCGTTACTATACCAATAATTATGATTTTATCAATTGGATGCGTACTTGTCGTAGAATTTCGGAGTGACTTTCTTCGAGTAGAACGGGTATTTATTCCGCTGTTCCCCTGTAGCATTTTCCGGAATATAGAGCCAACGCCTGTAAAGCCACAGGTACTGTTCAGGATATTGACGTATCAGCTTTTCATTAACAACCATTATGTCCTGAATAAGATCTTCGTCGCTGCCATATTCAGCTGCAGTTTTGGGAAGCTCGACGGCAAACATTTCATAGCGTGCTCCCTTGCGTATGCAACCCCCGACGGCAACCGGCGTATTGAGCTTTCTTGCGAACATCGCAGGTGCACGGCTTGTCGGCACTGGAAGACCGAAGAAGTTCACGAATATCCCGCCGTCCCTCGCCCTACTGTTCTGATCGACAAGGGTCGCAATGAAACATCCGTCCTTCAGCGCCTTGATCATCCCCTTCACGGCACCCTTGTCCGGAATGACGCGGCTCCCCTCCGATATCCTGCCAGAATGCAGGATCCTGTTAAGGAATATATTGTTGAGGGGGCGCACAACCACCGCAAATGGGATATTTGCATCGTGCCTGAATTTCAGGCCGGCAAGCTCCCAATTGCCGAGATGAGGCGTTGCCCAGATCAGGCCATGGCCTGTCTTTTTATGTTTTTCCGTTATGTTCCTCTCGTTTTCCGGGAAGTCGACATATCTCTCGAGCATGGCAGGCCTGTCGATGAACCATGCGAACTCCAATGTCGTAAGTATGAGATTGACTGCGCTTCCCCTTGCGATGGATCGGACCTCATTATCTGTCTTCTCCGGAAAGGCGATCCTGATGTTTGCGCACAGGAGCTTCCTTACGGATGGCAGCATGAAGAGCATGGAGCCTGCGAACTTAGCAATTGGGGAAAGCATGGAATGAGGCAGGATCCTTATGAGCCAGAAAATGGGAAGAATGAGAATATACTCGATGAAGTAGCGGACGCGCAATATTGGTTTTGGTATCTTCATTTTCCGTTTCGGATTTCAGACTTTCAAGAAAGCGCCTTTCCTCTTCTCCTATGCGGGATCGGCGTGAAAAACGGTATGGAGCTGGCTCCTTCCCGGATCCCCATGCTGAACAGGATACTTTTCCTGCAGGTGATGGCTATGTTCTGCGCGAGGTGCATCTTCCTTTCAACCGGACAATCCCAGAACTCGGCGGTCTTCACAAGTTCCGCACTAAGGTCAGGCTTCACATAGATGAGTCCCCAGCTGTCGGCAAGCTCATCGGCATGAACCGTGTCCTCCGGAACTGCGAGGTAGAGGTAATCCGCGACCTCGGCGCGCCTGAGCTGTTCAAAGAAGCTGCCGTTGTAGACGGCACGTTCCAGTTTGTCTATCTCCTTCAGGCACCTGTGATACTCCCTGTTCTTCGATTCCTTGTACCGCCAGCTTTCATATTCGTTGAAGAGGTTGTCGGTATCCTTGAGTCCCGGCTCGTTCCTCCTGATCTTCGCCTCTATCTCCCTCTTGAGTTCCTTGGCTTCCTTGAGCTGGTTGAGAAGCCCTTCGTGCCTGGAACAGTCAGGCCAGCATTCCTCCCTGTTGTTCCTGGTCTCTATTATCAGTGTCTTCTTCGGAAGGAGTTTTCCTCTCTTGCCGACCGACCAAAATGCCGCGATGTCGGCGCAATACTTTGAAATCCTGGTAGGCACCATCACGCCGATGGCGTCCGGCTTCTGGGTCACCAGCCATCCCAGTGCGGCCCTTTTGAGCTCCAGAGGCTTGTATTCTGATTTGACCTGCTTCTGCCGGGGTTGTGGTGCAGGCTGTAATTCCGGTTGAGGTAATGCCTCATCAAAGTCCAATGTCAGCTGCTTGAGAGCCTTTTTTTTCTTCATATGAAATCCTTGGATTGTTTGCTGCTAAGAAAAAATCAAAGGAACCTTTAAAGTTATTCATCAGATTATACAGGGAAAAGATGTATTTTTCAATTGCCAATTTACTTTTGCCGGTCATATGCTAACTTTTACATATTTTACTGAAAATCTGAATTGGGGATCAATATCATGAAGAAGTTTTTCCGTCCATCTTTATTCTCTTTCATTATTGCATTGTTTTTAGCTTCATCATTGCCTGGACAGGACGTATCCGGCCCAAAGGCTCCGTCAATCGTCAAGGACAAGGATGATTTCCATATATACCTTCTGATAGGCGGATCAAACATGCTCGGAAAAACCACCTTCTCAAAACCGGATCAGCACAATGATTCAAGGGTATTTGTGCTCAACAGCAAGGACGAATGGGTTTCATCCGAGGAAATCCAGAAATTCCCTGACAGGAACGCCGACGTTGAGAACTGCGGACCGGGACTGGCCTTCGGCAGGGCGATCGTCAGCAGATCTGGCAACGGTGTCAGCATCGGGCTCATAAACTGCGCGGTCGACAATTCATCCATCAAATCCTGGCTAAAAGGACAAGACCTATACCAAAAGGCGGTTCAAAAAACCAAGCTGGCCATGAAAACAGGAACTATAAAGGGGATACTCTGGAACCAGGGCGAAGCGGATGCATTGTCAATGGACCTTAAGACATATAACGATTCCCTGTCGAAAATGATCGAGGATCTCAGGACCGATCTCGCTCCTGAACAGAAGATCCATCCCCTGCCATTTTCCGGGAGCAAGCTGGCTACATTCCCTTACGACAAGGAAAAGGACAAATATAAGAACTTCAATGAAAACATGGAAAAGATATTCCTCGACATACAGAGGCGAGGCCTGGTAGATACGAAAGGGCTCAACACAAAGGGTGAAAGCACTATCTTCGACAATGATTCCCTGATTGAGATAGGAAGACGCTATGCTGCTATGATGACATATCTATATGGCTTGAATTAAGGGATCCTGTCTGAATGGCAGTTGTCCGGGCTATCTTTTCCTGGTGAATTCAATGATTGATTTCAGCTTCTGATACGCATGCCCCTTTGAGATCGAATCCTCCGCCATGGCCGTTGCATCATCCCACTTTAGCGCCTTCCCGGAAACCATTATTGCCGCTGCTGAATTCAGGACAACAACATCCCGCAGCGGTCCTTTTGCCTCTCCAGAAAGGATATCTCGGAAGACCTTTGCGTTCTCACGCGGACCTCTGCCGAGAAGATCCGCAGGTCTGGCCTTCGGAATGCCAAGAGTCTTTGCAGGATCAAATTCATATTCGCGGATTTCGCCATTGCGAAGTTCGCAGATATGCGTAGTCGTTGTGGTAGTTATCTCATCGAGCCCGTCCTTGCCATGGACGACCATGATATGTTCCTTGCCTATTCTCAGTGCAGCTTCCGCCATTGTCCTGCAGAGGCTCTTGTCATAGACCCCGATCACGGCCCGTTTTGCATTTGCGGGATTGCACAACGGCCCCATGATGTTGAATACCGTCCGTATGCCAAGATCAATCCTGACAGGCATCGCATGCTTCATCGCCGGATGCAGGTTCGGTGCAAAAAGGAAGGATATCCCTAGCTTGTTAAGGCAGAATTCCATGTCATCCACGGACATATTGATGTTGAGTCCGAGTTCAGAAAGTATGTCAGCGCTACCGGAATTGCTTGAAACAGCCTTGTTGCCGTGTTTTGCAACGGTCACCCCGGCACCTGCAGACACAAAAGCCGCTGCAGTAGAGATATTGAAAGTACCAGCTCCATCACCACCGGTACCGCACGTGTCTATTACGTTCTCATCCAAACAGTGTATCTTGATGCTGCTGGCATTCATTGCAGCCGCACAGCCTCCAACCTCCTCCGGTGACTCCCCTTTCATCCTCAGTGCCGTGATCCAGGAGGCAAGCCTTATGGAGGAGAGCTGTCCTGTCATGATCTCCGTCATAACCCCCTTGGCCTCATTGAAGCTAAGTGATTCCTTCCTGAGGAGTTTCTGTATTGTTGTTGGAAAAAGTGACATGTTCAATCCTGCTTAAGGTATCCTTAGTCTTTGGTATTTGTTGTATGTATGCCCTTCAATTTTTCATAACTGCTCTGTGCCTGGGCGGTCAACTCATGTTTCGGATACATCTGCACGAAGAAGTTATACCAGTACATGGCGGCAAGAGGGGCATTGGACTTCTCAGAACTCAGTGCCGCGGTATAAATGAAATATGCGAACTCCTCGGACTCGGGGAAATATATGACCGCCTTCTCGGACATCTTTCTGGCCTCAGGGAACATATATAGGTACATCTTGACCTTGAGCGCCTTCTTCACCTTCGCCGGGGAAAGCTTGTTGTCGGGATCCTTGAAGGCATCCTCGGCCATCTTTGTGGTCCACGGGGGGATCAATGCAAAACCCACGATAAGAACCACAAATAAAAGAATTAACAGTTTCTTGAACATATATGCAACCCCTCATATTAAGGTACCCGTAAGTCTAATTTAGCATAAACTGCGCCAGATGGCAATGGGAACAGTCGTCGGTCTTAGGTCGTCGGTCTTTAGTTTATCTTCCAGGAAAACGAGCCTATCTCCTTCGATTCAGCTGTAATGGTATCACAATGGTTTACAGGACCTATGCCGGAAGGAGTTCCGGTGTAGATGAGATCGCCGGGCAGAAGGTTCCAGGCACGGGAGATCTCAAAGACAAGTGTCCCGAAACTGTTCATCATCTGTCCGGAATTCCCGTGCTGTACGACCTTGCCATTGACTTTTCCAAAGAATTCGATATTCTTTAGGTCCTTGATTTTTTTCCTATCGACAAATCTTCCGATTGGCGCGCTCTGGTCAAAGGCCTTGCAGAGTTCCCATGGAAGCCCCTTCGGAAGAAGATACCTCTGGACATCGCGCATTGTCATGTCGAAACCAAGGGAGATGCCGGCAACATGGTCCATGGCCTTTTTTACAGTAGCCGGTCTGCCCGCCTTGCCAATCAGCAGGACGAGTTCCGTTTCGTAGTGGAATTCTTTTCCGTGGGTGGGAAATTTGATCTTCACGCCTTCCGGCACCAGAGAGGACTCCGGCTTCATGAAGATTACCGGTTTTTCTGGAACCTGATCACTCAGTTCCTTTATGTGGTCATAATAATTCCTGCCGATGCAGAATATCCTCCTGCACTCGTAGCTTTTCCTGCCAAGATATACTTTCATCTTAACTCCTTAAAACAGCCCTTACGGGCTTAACTACGAACTTATTCCAAATGCCGTGAGGCATGTTCTTATAAATAATTTTTTATAATTTCTACGGCCTTGCGCAGATGCGAGGGATCGGCTGAGACCTTCGGGTCGTTGATGTTTATCCCAAACCCGCAGTCGTAGCCAGCCCATTTACCCTCTATTGCAATCGTGTCATCATAACCGCAACGTTTCAGTAGTGAGAAGAACCTTGTAAAATCAGCTTCCTCGAATCCCGGCGCCAGACGTGACTTGTATGTCGCAATATGCGCATGGCAGATCAGCGAGCTTGCATTGGTGAAATCCTTCTCGGACTCATCCTCCATGCCCCAGTGGAACGAGTCAGCATGGAGACGGAAGTTAGGCATGCCCACCTTGTTCACATACTCTACTGTCCTGCTGATGGAATTTAGCATGTTGCATTCGTTCTTGTTGAGTGGTTCAACGGCAATTACGACATTGCGTTTTTCCGCTTCCTCTCCGAGGATCTTTCCAAATTCCACAAGTTGGTTGAACGCCTTCTCCCTGTCAAATCCATCCGGGCATCTCCTTGCACCCCCAGAACCGAAAACGATCTTCCTTATTCCGGCAACATCAGCCCGTTCACATACTGTGCTGAGATGCGATTTGATGCTCTGAATGCTGACTTCGGGACCCGTTATCTTCATGTGTCCCGGCATGAGACAGTTAAGGACAAGACAAGGCAGAGGACTTTTCTGAATTCTGTCGAGTTCAGTTACAAAATCGGAATACGGCTTGTCGGGCTTGAGGGCCCCGCCAACGCCCATTTCGATGAAATCAAATCCGGCATCCTTGAGTATCTGTCCGGCATTCGGATCCGCACAAGTTCCTATTTTCATAAGGCTCCTTTAAATAATTGGATGGTTGGATGAGTGGATTGATGGATGATTGGGTTTAAAACAATTGAGAAAAAGAAACATTTTCTTCATCATTCTTGATACCCATCCATCCAAACATCCAGTCATCCATCCTTCCTGCATTCTATTTACGCCTGATTTTCCAGCCAGAGCTCGAACACGAGCATTGCCCAGAGGGGATAACTGTAGTCGGCCCTGGATTTCTGGTGCTTGCTTATAAGTTTTTCGAGCGGTTCCTTCTTGAAATAGCCTTCCTTGACGGTCTTTCCCTCAAGCAATCTGCTTCTCAGTATCTCTCCCCATTCCTTCCTGAACCAGGCGGCGAGAGGCACTCCGAATCCAAGTTTCCTCCTTTTGAGGAGTTCAGGCGGAATAAGATCCGAGAAGGCTTCGCGCAGTATGTGTTTCCTTTCAGTTCCGTCCTGCTTGTAGATGAGTGGCATCGAGGCTGCAAGTTCCGCAATCCTGTAATCCATGAAAGGACTCCTCAGCTCCAGTGAACATGCCATGGAAGCAATGTCCACCTTTGTCAGGATATCTCCCGGCAGATAGCTGTTGATGTCCGTATCCATGAGCCTCTCTGTCAGATCTGTTGCGGTCGAATTCTCGAACAGGGCCTGAATGTATTCCTGGGTGGCTCTGGCATTGAAGTTTCCGAATTTCTCTCCATACAGCTCCTGTTTCAGCTCCTCGCTGAACCTGCTGATTATGTCAAGATAACGGGTATCTGCCGAAGATGATGCAGCTGAGAAAATCCTGTGGATGTGTCCGGTCATCGCCCTTTCCTCGGTCTTCGGGGGAAGCATTCCGGTCAACATGCTGAAAACTGATTTTCTCACCGGAAGCGGTATGAAATCCGCGAACTGGGAATATTTCATCACAAGATACCTGTAGTACCCGGCAAAAAGCTCGTCGGCACCATCGCCGCTGAGAGCCACCGTCACCTTCTCCCTTGTAAAGGCACTGAGCAGAAATGTCGGCAGCATAGATGCATCGCAGTATGGTTCCCCGTAATGCTTGATGAGCTTCTCCACGAGCGAGAAATCCGAGGGATTGACAAGCTTTTCGCTGTGTTCGGTCTTGAACTTCGTTGCAACAATCCTGGCATATTTCCTTTCATCATATCTCTTGTCTTCAAAGCCGATCGTAAAAGTCTTCACGGTTCTATCTGAGACCTTGGACATCATTCCTACAATTATGGTGGAGTCTATTCCTCCGGAAAGGAATGCTCCGAGAGGGACATCCGACATGAGTCTGATCCTTACCGACTCCTCCATACGCTGGCGAAGCAGGGATTTTGCTTCCTCATAGGTCATCTTTTCCTTAATGTCAAACCTGCATTTCCAGTACCTGTTAAGTCTGGTTTTGCCATATTGCAGGTTTATCTCCAGCGTATGCGCCGGAGGAAGCTTCTTCACTTTGCCGTATATGGTGTCAGGATGCGGAATGTACTGCAATGAAAAATAGTCGTGCAGTGCCTGGAGGTTGATCTCGCGTGGCATCTGCGGGTGTTTGGCAAGAGATTGCATCTCGCTTGCAAAAACAAGCCGTTTCCCATCGCTGAAATATACAAGAGGTTTCTGTCCCAACCTGTCGCGCGCAAGAAGAAGAACCCTGTTTTTCGTGTCATATAACCCGAAAGCGAACATTCCGTTGAGAAAAGTGACACAGTCGCGCCCGTATTCCTCATATAGATGGACGATCACCTCGGTGTCGCAGCTGGTCTTGAACTTGTGGCCCTTGTTCTCAAGATTCCTACGGAGTTCGACATGGTTGTATATCTCGCCGTTGTAAGTGATCCAGATGGTTCCGTCCTCATTGGTCATAGGCTGTTTGCCAGCGGTAAGATCTATGATGGAAAGGCGACGGTGTGCAAGCCCGGCGGGACCATTGTGCCAAATGCCCTCGCCGTCGGGTCCGCGGTGAATTATCGCGGAATTCATCGCGGCAAGGATCTCCGGAGAAACCGGATTCCCGTCAAGATGGACTATTCCAGCGATTCCGCACATAACGCTCCCCCATGAGAACTAAATTACACATTGAACCTTATCTCAATGATGTCACCATCCTGGATTATATAATCCCTGTCAACGAGTTTGACAAGCCCCTTTGTACGGGCCTCCTGCAGATTGAATACGTCCTTAAAATCCTTGAAGTTGACGATGTCAGCCTTGATGAATCCCTTGGCCAGATCGGTATGGATCTTGCCGGCACATGTGACGATGTCGGAGCCTTTCTTGATCAACCAGGCGTGGACTTCCGGTTTTCCTGCGGTGTAGAAGAAGGAATGCTTGGCCTTATCCAGGACATTTTTTATCAGATCGTTGACATTTGGACTTTTTTCAGGGCAGACGTAAGTAGGTTTACCGCTGACCGGCGAAAGCAGCTTCATTAGCGGTGTATCATCGTCCGTAAGATCCATATCACATATCGGCAGGCTCTTCTCGAGCTGAGACAGACACCTCTTTATGAAGGATTTCTCCTTCTCGTCCTCGGTCCTTTCGAGCCTGGTCTCGAGCTTCTCGATGTCGACGATCAGCAGATCCAGAAGGTTGTCCGAATGGATGGCTATGGCCTCGGCCTTGTCCCAGCCGTCCTTTGCGAATTCCGCAAAGAATGGGGAGACCTTCTTGGGACTGAATTTTTTCTCCAATTCTATCAGGATAGGATCGTTGTATTTGACCTTGCCCTCCGGCAGGTCAATCCCGGTAAACGAAATCTTCATTATAACTTTCCTTTATTTTAACCACAGAACACACGGACCACACAGAAAATGGGCAAATAAGATCTCCCATTAATTATTAAGTTTATGTTCGACTTCCTTCAGTGTATTCTGTGTGTTCCGTGGTTAAATGGTTTTAATTTATTGCATTTTAAAAATATATTGCGATTGTCGCGATGGACTTGCCGTCGATCGCAAACTTTACCGTGTCACCGGCAAGCTTCACCTTGGAGTCCTCCAAGGAACGCTCAATGATATCCGTTTCCACTGCTTTCCTGATCTTACCGAGAAGCTTCTGGTTTACTTCGAACGAAGCATCAATCTTGTTTTCTGATGTGTTATAGAAACGGAGTATGATCGCTCCATCTCCTTCAGCCTTCTTCAGTGCACTGAGTATGACAGATTCAGGCTTGACAGTTACAATCCCCGCTGCAGACGGCAGTCTTCCCTTATGTACATCCGTACCGGTGATAAGCAGAGGATGGTTGAAATTCCTGCCCTCGGCGACAGCATCGGATATCTTCATGTCCCCTTCGAACGGCATCAGGGCGAAATTGATCTCATGGCTGCCGATCTCAGGGAGGATGTCGGGATCATAGCTGCTCCTGATGAGAGTGACTGCCAGAGTATTTCCGTTCAAGGAAAATCCATACTTGGAATCATTGATGAGAAGACAGCCTTCCTTTACGTTGCCGGAATCCCCTGACACCTGAGCCCATTGCAGAGCAGGAACTTCCTCTCCGTTGCTGCATTCGCGGTCGACGGCTCCAAACGGGATCTCATAGCGTGCTTTCATGTTCTTCAGGTTGAATGGAACAGCCATACGGAGAGTAGGAATACCTGTCTCCGGGGTTCCCCTCTGGAACCAGGTCCCGGCTATCCTCACATAGACTTTCGGATCCCCGGCACGCATCTCATAGAACATGTTGAACTCAGACTCATGTATCTTCATCTTGACCTTTACGGCGCAGATATACGGTCCTTCAATACTACGTTCGATGGATATCACCCTGGGATTCTCATATCCACCGGTATGCTCGACGATCCAGGCTGACATTCCGTGTTGACGTTCAACCCCGTATTCCAGAAGAGATGATGTTTCTGAATCAACGAGCGTCTTCTTCGTGGTCTTGTCGATCAGCTTCCTGATCCCGCCGGTGGTCATATTGATCTCCATGCGGGTAAAATCATTCTCCAGGCCTTCCATCTGCCTTTCAACCCTCGAATAGAAACAGGTATGCCTTCTTCCGAGCTGCCAGACCTTGTTCTCAACTTTTTTATCAGCTTCCTTTTCGACGACAGTATAAACCGCATATCCGTTCGCAGGTATTTCCACCGGGAATGCGAACTTCGCATAATTGTGTCCCCAGTAACCGCCGGAAGTTATGAACTGAGGCTTGATCTCGGTCTTGTCAGGGGCAACGATCACGTAGGGAAGTTTTGCGAATTCCGCATGGCCGCGTCCGGAAGTGTTATCCCATATCGTCACTTCCGCGATCTCATTCCTCCTGCATGCCTGTGTGTTGAATATCAGGAATGGACGTGGACCGTAGCCGACGCTTTGCTCAGCGTGCGTGACATGAAGCTGGGTGGCCATGAATCCGACACCAGCGCCCATTGCCGCCGGAACATGAGCTGCCGGGACTTCCGGTTTTTCCGGCAATCCCGCGAATGTCGTATCGACCTTGGAGGCGAACTGGCGGAGCGTCTTTGTCTCCTCGGAAAGCACGGACGCCATAGTGTTCTGGAAAAGTCCGTGCGTATATGTCCTCGTGTCATGAATGCCCGATCCGGGGAGGATGTCATGGAACTGCGAGAACAAAGTGTTCCTCCAGCATTCCTCAAATTCTTCGGCATTATATTTTACATCGGCTGTCCTTGCGAGAAGGGCTGAGACATTTTCAGCATCATTGATCCTGTTCTCGGCAAACCTGTTGCATTTCTTTATCAGCGTCTG
>CAZRKP010000022.1:0-79443 GCA_964600895.1 uncultured Victivallis sp. | reverse complement strand
TCAAAAGTGTTTTGGAGAACTACCTAAGCATTTTGATATACATGGTCCATATGGAGTTAAAAAAGGCTCAACTGTTGGCATTAAATCTTTCAGGAACAAGTTAGAAAAAAGAGGGCATGGGGACTATTATGCACTTACAGGATATGCTGATGGCTATTCTGAAGGTCCATTTGGATTTGATTGCTTATTTGATGCAATGACTAACTCATGCCATACATACAACGAGATAGTTATCTGGTATTTACCTGACAAATATGAAGTTAATGTAAATGAATGTGTTTCAGCTTTAATTGAGGTGTTTCCGGTTGACTATGGTTACGTGGTAGATTTGCCTTATAACTACAATGTTATTACTGAAGCTAAAAATAAAAATTCCTTTTGGTCTATAATATTTGGATTTAAATCTAGTTCTAGTCGTTATAAACTGAGATGGCGTGGAAATATTGTATCGGTGCTAGAGGGTAAAATGCCTGATCTATTTTCTGTCAATTTCCTGAACGATAAGCAAGCAGATGAACTCAAATCCATAGGTCTTCAACCTCAACATATTCTGAAGAATGGAATAAGAGTACTGAGTATCCCAGACTTAACCCAGTTAAAAAGCAGTAGAATGATTTACAGACACCATATAGAAGCCGAACAAAAAGATTCATCCAACCCGTCTTCGCCGGGCAGATGATCACTGAGCGTTCGCATCAAAGGAAATAAAATGAAGAAACTATCTATAGCTTACTTTATAAAACCGTCTTTTGACAAAGAAAAAAGACTATATTTTGGCATTTTATGGATTGAGCATAAATGTCAATATGTGCTTCATATTAAAGAAGGCAGTCAAGAACTTAAAGAGTATTCATATGATTCAAATATTGAATTAGAAGAAATAATAAATGAATCTTCAAAATTGCAGCTGCCATTTTATGCTACTTGTCCATCTGTACTTGACGGGACAAGCTACGAATTCGAAATTAGAGGTTGTCCTACCGCTTCAACCTCTTACCATTGGAGCCAAAAACTTCCAGAAGAATGGTCTGCCTTAAAAAAGATACTTGACCATATAGATAGAATTATTAATAAACATCATCAAGGCGAACTATAAGATAGACCGAACCGGTGAACCACCGGCTCGGTCATCATAGAGCGTTGGACTGGATGTGGATATAACAGACAAAAAGAAAGGAAAGTAACATGGCTAACAATCTACACCAAGGCGTAGCAATACTTTTTCTCGGTACAATCATAGTGACTGCTCTTGCCGCTGAACCAGTCGACAATCTGATAAAGAATGGCGACATTGAGGATGCGTCTCTATCTGGATGGCAAGTAAGCAAGCCAGATGACGCGACCTGCGAACTTCAGAGCGTTAATTCACCTGTGAAAAGCGGGAAGAAGGCCCTGCTCCTGCATGGGAGCGGACCGTGGATGTCTGCCTACACGGCAAAAGTCGCAGTCAAATCAAACGGAACTTACCATGCATCGGCCTGGATCCGCACCAAGAAGGGACACGCCTACATAGAAATCACCCATTGGGAGAATGACAAATGGCTCGGTACCCGTAAGGCACAGCAACGAGTAATCAATGATGAGTGGACGGAAATGCGCATTGAATCAGATCAGACAAAAATGCCGACTACCACTCATTTGAGCGTCGGCATAACCTCAGATGGCCCAGATGTTGAAGTATACATTGATGATGTATCGATGAGCGAAGTGAAGAAAAAACAGGACTAGCCCAGCAACTCCTTCCACTGTATTCAGCAACCCGCACCAGTGAAGGCAAACGTTATGTCTAAGTAGACATGAAACTGATATGGAACATCTTAATATGTATCTTGGTAGCTTTCGGAGGAAGTGTCGCAGCATCATCTCTGATGTTATTCATCACCACTATTGCCTACCAAACTGTTGATGATCAGATTGCCGTCATGGAAGCCATACGATGGCCCGTCGGCATCACGGGAGCTATTCTCGGAACGCTTGCTTTCCTGGCATTAGCAAACAAACGAAGGAAAAACAGCAGTTCAAATAAAGGGTACCTCTAAAATAATAGACAGGCCCGTTGAAGCACCGGTTCAGTCGTCAAGGAGCAATGGCCCTTAGTGAAGGACAAGACACAAACATGAAACCCGATGAATTATTTGGTGATTTCACATACGATGTTGAATTTGACTGGCATATATCCCAGCCGATCATCGTGCCTTGTCTTGATGGAAGAGGATGCCAATTCATTATTTCATCCGGACAAATATCTGGCAAGCTGCCGGCAGACCTTTCAAAATACAGGACTGCTGTCCAAAACTTCATTGTCTGTGGTGATTATATATGGAAAAGCTGCAGCATCGAAATGTATAACTACTACACCGACATCAGGGACCAGATCGGCAATGACGATGATAAGTTTCCAGTAATCAATGACTGCAACGATGTATGGAAACATGTTCAACTCGGTTACGGGTACGATGGGAAACCGGCAGGCCTGAAATTGGATGAAGATGATAGCGGTGATATTTTTATTTCAATTGAGGGCGGCTGTGACTGGGAACCAGAGCACGGGGTGCAAGTTGTCATAAAAAATGGCCTGGCGATAACTAAGCTCGGTCCTTATGACGGTCATTTAACCAATGAACAGGCTTATGGCCGAAAGGATTTCAAAGGAATCATATATGTATCCAGCAAAATGCTGTGGGGATGAACTTATTGACACCCGGACTGCCTCCGGTGATCCTATTTGTCATGACTGATATATGCTCCTTAATGGTGGACACACAGCCAGAGATGTTTTACAGTAACACTAAAAATGAGAGGAAAAACAATGAAATCAAACACGGTGACACTTATTCTCCTCTGGATTTTGCTTGCCAATAATCCAGCCCTGCTTCTCTCAGAAGACAAACAGGAGCCGTTAAACAAGGGACAGGCTGAAAAACAATCCCCCGTTAAAACCTCATTTGGCTTTGTGATTCCCCAGGCGAACACCATTTCGAAGGCAAATTATATCAATACTGACAAGGTATTTGTCGCAACTGTAACCAATAGCGAAAATCAAAAGCTTCAAATCATCGCCACCCATGAATACAAGTCAACCGATGACAGCTTTATTGATGGATTTAAAGCAGGCTTTATCGACAGGGGCAAGGAAAAGAATATCAAAACCGAGTTTACATACAAGTTCATGCCTGATGTCCTTTTCCAAAACAAAACATTCCAGAGATATGATTGCGATGTCTTCATCGGGGAAACGCTTATGCAGATGACTGTATTGCATTATGCAAAAGGCACCGATTCCATTACTCTGATACTGATGATCGCAAATCCCGACAACTTGCCGCAAATCTTGAAAAAATTCATGCAGGATGAATAAGGGTCCCCCTTTAGAACAACAAATCAGGATTTTGAACCTTTGCGGCATTGCGAGAGAATATATTCGTATTCCTTCTTCATGGAAGCAATGACGCCAAGCTTCTGCATCTTCTTTGGAAGGACGGAGAACGTATAGGTTTCGATCTCGAAGTTTGTGGAGGCGTCCGAAGACAGCACCGATTCAAGTTCCTTCTTCTCGGCGATAAGTTCCCCGGAGAGCTTAGTCGCAAATATTGGGATATGGTAATGAACCGCCCAGGGACGGCACTTATCCGCCTTTTTCATGGCAACCGGGAGATCGGCATATTTTGAGACAGTCCAGTCCTTCTGAAGCACACGCGTCTGGTGCATGTAGACTTCATCTGCGAAATTCGCAAGCGCCTTCTTGCTCCCGCGTGTCGGGGCACCAAGCGCCGCACTCAGCTGAAACTTGGCTATCGGTACATTATTCCTGAGCAATCTCTCAAGCCCCTCGCCCGGCCGGCCGAATAGAACCTCCTGGTGGCAGGTGTCGTAGCAGATACCTATATATTTCTTCAGTCCTGGACAGGATTTGAAATATTTCTTGTGGAAATAGACAAACTCGGACGAGTTCTCCCAGAGGCAGTCGGGCTCGGGTTCAATGCCAAGGATCATCTGTTTCCCTGACTTCTTATGGAGCTTCTTGAGATGTTCAGCGGCGCGCATGAGATTTTCTGCGATCTTCGCAATCTGGCGTTCGGACTTTATTGCAGCATCATATCCGCCGGGAAGAGTGCTGATGCTGCCAGTGACACCATCCGGGAGGATCTCTGAAAGGATGTCGGCGATCATGCAGGTGTACTTCAGGCGCTCCTTCGTTGTCCAGTCAGGCTGATAGACTTTCTTCTTCACAGGCCTGCCATGGAAATTCCCATAGGGAAACGCGTTGAAGGTGAAGACGTATAGATTGTTCCTGTCAAGCCAGCCCTTGAATTCCTTCAGCTTCGCTCTTTTGCGGACTTCGCAGGCTGTCACGGCATCGAACCAGGGCCCGATTGCGAACTTCGCGGAATCCGAGCCGGTGACTTTCCGTCTGAGCTCCAGAACCCTCTTCCTGATCTGCGAATCTTCCGCAAGCCAGTCCTTCTCCGGAAAGACGTTCATGCAGTAGCAAAGGTGTTTTCTTTCGTCAATCTTCACTTTGGCATCACTCCTCAAGGATTTGAATGAATTCCCTTGGGGCAACAATTCTTACTCCTTCATAATTGCCCAGTTCCAGCAGATGACTGTCTACAGAAACCATGTAATCTGCCTTGAATTCATACGCGCATTCCAAAATCACATTGTCATCAGGATCATTCCTGAGGACATCAATATGCCTGGTAGGGATGACATACTCAGAAATGGATTCAATTTCAGCGATGATCGACGAAGCCACTTCCGGAGGATACCGGAATTTCTTACCGCTGAGAACCTGTCTGGTTTCGTCAAGTATTGGAGCCGAAATAGCAAGTGATAGACTTCCCTCAATCACTTTCTCGAGAATAATCCGCGGCTTACCGCCAAAGACTATCGCAGAAACAAGCACATTTGTGTCAAGGACAACTTTTATCAAGCCTTCTTCCTCTCCTTCCTAACACGCCTTACCTCATATTCGACATCATCTTCAGCGAGTTTCAATCTTTCAGCTTGTTCCCGTCCGAATCGAAAAATATCGTTCCATCTCCTCTTCTTATCAATATATAGGCGCGCGGCCTCCCTTATAAGCTCGGACCTTGAACGGGATTCCGACCTTGCTTCCCTGTCAATGTCCGAAAGGAGATCCTTCCGAAGCGAAATATTGAGTGTTACATTATTCATAAAAAGCTCCTCCTTTCTCCCATGCAATACAATATACAAAGTTTGTATATTGTCAAGATATTTGAAAAGATAATTTCCCGCTTGACGAAAAATTATTGTCTCTTCTTCGGGGTTATATGCAGCTTGCCGTCCTTGACCGAGATCGAGTCAATCTTGTCAAGTATCTGAGTGACCTTGGGATCCTGGTTCGCCTTTTCAGCAAGGTTGTTGGAGCCTAAGGCCTTCATGACGTCAGGAGGCAGTTTCTCGCCCTTGACCTCTATGGAGTCGGCGAAGACTACAAGCCGTCCAGACTTCACCTCGGCGGTGAAGGTTCCTGAACCGTTCAGATATTTGCCCTTGAACATGCTGCTCAGCTCCCCGAGGGGGACGCTCAGTTCGCTCTTTATCTTGTCACCGTCAATCTCGACATTGACCTTCCCAGCAAGCTGTTTCATCTCGGGATGCTTGTTTATCAGCACATTTATATCATTTCCGGAAAGAACAAGTTCAGGTGCGGGCTTGTCCTGCTTGATGGCGTCCTGGAACTCATTGAACTTCTTGATCACCGTGTCGACTTCCTGCTGGGAAACGACTGGTACCGGCAGAGTGCGAGGACTTGTCTCGGTATATTTCTCGGACACGTTCGAAACCACCTTCCTGAATCCGAAATATGCGACCACTGCGCCTATTATCGCAAGGACGACCAATACGACGCAGCCGCAGGCAATATACTTTAGACAACCTGATTTCTTCTCCTCTGACATTGCTATACTCCTTTTCAGTTTATGATACTCAATACATGAGAAGATATTACAGCCCTTACGGGCTTAACTACCAGCTTATTCAATTCCAGAATCTTGAATATGCCTGTATTCAATGCCGTGAGGAATGTTCTCATTCTTGTTCAATATTCGACATTCGATATTCATTATTCAAAATTCAATTCTTATCCCGCCCTCTTTCCAAGAAACCGTATTCCCGCAACCAGTACTTCCTCGTCAAGCTCGTTGACCTCGGTCTTCCTTCCGAGTCCGTTCGGAAGAGTTATGTGCAGGTCTCCGCCGAGATGTTCGCGGAACTCCTGGATCCCCTGGAAAACCACATGCCGTCCTTGCCTGTCCTTCTTCAGCAGCATATCGGACCAGAGCCGGAATCCAAGCTTCTCGAGCGAATCAAGCAGCGCGCCGAATTCCTTCCTGAACAGAAGCCCTTTCTCCAAGGCGTAATACGAATCCAGGGCGAGTCCTATCGCAACGGCCTCTCCATGGCGAAGACTGCCACCGCTGAGCATCTCGAGCTTGTGTGCGGACCAATGCCCGAAATCCAGCGGACGCGCGCTTCCAAATTCAAACGGATCGCCGCTGTTCTGGATGTGCTCGACGTGGAGTTCGGCACAGCGCTTCACAAGTTTCTCCATGGCACTCCTGTTACGCTTCTTCAGCTTGCCGGTATTCCTGCAGAGCCAGCCGAAGAACCCGGCATCCTTTATCATCGACACCTTGAAAGCCTCGGCGACTCCGGAGATCCAGTCGCGCTGTTCGAGGGTGTCGAGGAAGTCAAAGTCGTTTATCACGGCAAAAGGAGGTGCGAAGGTACCGACGAAGTTCTTAACCCCGAACATGTTTATCCCGTTCTTCACCCCTACACCGGAATCATCCTGCGCAAGCACGGTTGTTGGCATGCGGATCTGCCGGATGCCGCGGTGGACGACCGATGCCGCGAAACCGACAGTGTCGAGGAAAGCACCTCCGCCGACGATGCAGACGAACGACTGACGGCAAAGGTGGCCTTCGGCCATTATCCTGCACATCCTCTCTATCAGCCTGAAGTTCTTCTCATCCTCGCCTCCGGGCATGACGACCGGTTCAGAGACCTGGGAGATCAGATTGGAATGCCTTTTGCAGTATGCCGTGATCCTCGCAGGAAGGTGCGGATGGTGTCTGACGATCTCCTTCTCGATAAAGAATATGATCTTATGCCTGCGCGTGCGTTCCCTGGAGGCGATCACCTTCCTGAGCAAGGGGTTGCCCGGCGAAAAGGCATTTCTCGTGAAATGGACTCCGTAGTCATAACCGACATTTATCTTTACCGGAAGCATAGGCCAATCAGGTTCCCCTTAATATTTCTCTGCAGGACAGTTTGTAAAGAATATAATTCATGTTAGATTTTTTTCCCTATCTGAATCCCATAATTAGAGGAAATAAGGCATGCGCACTACCATATCCGTCATTTTGGCCGCTGTAATGGCGACCGTCGTTCTCCTGCCGGGCTGCATAAGCTTCAGGAGGAACAACAACGACAAGACTATCGTTGAACTCGTCGAACACATGAAGTCCTGCGGACTGAGGGTTGATTCCGCGGCACCGGCCCTTTTCGACGCCATCATGGCACAGGACGGAGTCTCAGTGAAGATAGACGGACAGGACATCCAGCTCTTCAAGTACGACACCAAGATAAAACGCCAGAAGGAGAAGCTCGACAAGATCTACGAGAGCGGCACTATCACGATACTTGGAATCGACTTCTATGCGAAGACGAACGGTTCCTTCATCATGCTCAACTACAAGGGGCATCCGGACGAGGAGAAGCTGATCGAATCCTTCAGCAGCTTCTGAGGGGTCCGGCATACTGTTATTTTTTTCACAAAAAGCGCCTTTGAGCTTTGAAATAACCGCTTGATGATTTAGAATACGAAGTTTGTTTTTTCATTAAAATTCAACCCTATAAACCTAAAGGAAAGAAGGACACTATGGCGAAGAAATTTGTGTACACCTTCGGCAGGGGGAAAGCCGAAGGAAAGGCCGAGATGAAGGAATTGCTGGGGGGCAAAGGCGCGAATCTTGCGGAAATGGCGAAAATCGGACTCCCAGTTCCGGCCGGATTCACAGTCACCACCGAATGCTGCGTTGAGTACTTCAAGCTCAAGGGCAAATATCCGAAGGAGCTCAAGGCCCAGGTTGAAGCAGCCCTCGCAAAGACCGAGAAGGAAATGGGAATGAAGTTCGGCGACCCCGAGAACCCGCTCCTCGTCTCATGCCGTTCAGGCGCCAGAAGCTCGATGCCTGGAATGATGGAGACCGTACTCAACGTCGGACTCTGCTCCGCCACGATCCCCGGCCTCATCAGGAAGACCAGCAACGAGCGTTTCGTTTATGACGCATATCGCCGCCTAATCATGATGTATTCCGACGTCGTAATGGAGAAGGCCGAAGGCATCGAACCCAAGGACGGCAAGGGCATCCGCAAGCAGCTTGATGGCATCCTCGAAGAGCTCAAGCACGAAAAAGGCTACAAGTCCGACACCGATCTCAGCGTCACCGACCTCAAGGAGATCTGCGAAGTCTTCAAGAAGACCGTCAAGGAGACGCTCGGAAGTGAATTCCCGGACAACCACATGGACCAGATGTGGGGAGGAATCGGCGCCGTCTTCAAGAGCTGGAACGGCAAGAAAGCCATCTCATACCGCAGGATCGAAGGCATCCCGGACGAGTGGGGAACCGCTGTCAACGTCCAGTCAATGGTCTTCGGAAACATGGGTGACACATCCGCCACCGGCGTTGCTTTCACCAGGAATCCTGCCACCGGAGACGACCACTTCTACGGCGAATGGCTCGTAAACGCCCAGGGCGAGGACGTAGTCGCCGGAACCAGGACGCCAAATCCCCTGAACGACGAGACCAAGAACGACCAGAACAAGCATCTTTCGTCCCTCCAGAGGGCGATGCCTTCGACATACAAGGAACTCTACGAGATCCGCTGCAAGCTTGAGAAGCATTACAGGGACATGCTCGACATAGAGTTCACTATCCAGGAAGGTAAGCTCTACATGCTCCAGTGCCGCGTCGGAAAACGCACAGGCACGGCTGCTCTCAACATGGCTATGGACATGCTCGGGGAAAAGATGATCGCGCAGAAGGACGTGGTGATGCGCGTATCGCCTGCACAGCTCGACGAGCTCCTGCACCCGATCGTGAACCCAGCAGCCGAAGCAAAGACAAGTCCTTTCGTGAAAGGTCTTCCTGCAGGACCGGGCGGAGCATGCGGTGAAATAGTGTTCACCTCCGAAGCCGCCGTCGAAGCCGCCAAGAAGGGCAAGAAGGTCATACTCGTCCGCGAAGAGACAAATCCCGAGGACGTCGAAGGAATGCGCGCCGCCCAGGGTATCCTCACCGCACGCGGTGGAATGACAAGCCATGCCGCACTCGTATGCCGCGGCTGGGGCAAGTGCTGTATCGTCGGCGCAGGAGAGATCGAGATCGAACACGGCAAGATGATAGTCGGCAACAAGGCCTTCAAGGCCGGCGACATTATCACAATGAACGGAACCAAGGGGCACGTCTATGAAGGCGCCATCGAAATGATGGAAGCCTCCGAGAATCCAAGGTTCAAGAAGTTCATGGAGATTGTCGACAAGTTCCGCGAACTCGGAGTCAGGACGAATGCCGATACGCCAGAAGACGCCAAGATCGCACGCGACTACGGAGCCGAAGGTATCGGACTCTTCAGGACAGAGCACATGTTCTACGGCAAGGGGAGCGAGCAACCGCTCTTCTTCCTCCGCAAGATGATCCTGAGCGAGACTCTTGAGGAACGCAAAAAGGCGTTGAACGAGCTTTATCCTTTCGTGAAGAAGGACATCAAGGCCACCCTAGAAGCCATGAAGGGATATCCTGTAACGATCCGTCTGCTTGATCCACCGCTGCACGAGTTCGTGCCCCAGGGCGAAGAGAAGCAGAACGAACTGGCGAAGGCCCTTGGAATCACCCGCGAAGCGATCCAGAAGCGTGGCGAAGGTCTTCATGAGACCAACCCGATGATGGGACATCGCGGTGTCCGCCTCGGAGTCACCTATCCCGAGGTTTCCGAGATGCAGGTACGCGCAATCCTTGAAGCTGCGATCGAGCTGAAGAAGGAAAAGAAGATCGACTGCAAGCCCGAGATAATGGTTCCGGTGACATGCGATGTCAAGGAACTCAAGCACCAGCGCAAGCTCGTCGACCAGGTCGCCGCTGAACTCTGCAAAAAGCATAATATCAAGAAGATCGATTACATGTATGGAACGATGATAGAGATACCTCGCGCCGCAATACTGGCCGACAAGATGGCCGAAGATGCCGAGTTCTTCTCGTTCGGAACAAACGATCTGACCCAGATGAGCTTCGGATTCAGCCGTGACGATATCGGCGGATTCATGCAGGACTATCTCGACCAGAAGATCCTCGATGTGGATCCTTTCCAGAGCATCGACCAGGACGGCGTCGGATTCCTTATCAAGCACGCGGTCCAGTACGGGCGCAAGACCCGTCCGAAGCTTAAGATCGGAATCTGCGGCGAGCAGGGTGGAGAACCCAAGTCGGTCGCATTCTGCTACAAGACCGGACTGAACTATGTTTCATGCAGTCCGTTCCGCGTACCGATCGCCAGGCTCTCTGCCGCACAGGCAGCGCTCAAGGCCAAAGGGAAGAAGAAATAATAATTCCCTGCGGAATTCGCAGAGAACATCAAGGGGCGCAGTGAAAACTGCGCCCCTTTTCTTTCACCCGTATTTCAGCCTGGTTCAAGTCGGTTTCGAAATATTAGCATCCTTGAACAAATCACTTTTTTTCAACTTTATCGTCTTGGTCGCGGATACGTCTTCAAGAATGTCACCGATATCCAATTTAAGCTCATTGAGGGACTGATATCTCATGGACGGTATCCTTGTTATCATCCTGTCGATAAGCCTTATCATCCTGGTGGTGCATTGCTTCAGCTCATCGGCGACGGATATGCCCTTGAGATCGAGGACATGTGACCTGACAATCTGCTCCAATTCCGTGACAGTTGAAAAATAGGGCTGGCCCTTGAGCATATGGTAGAGCATCATCCCCATGCTGTAAATTTCACTTGATTCATTCTCGGGGAATCCCAGGATCCTTTCCGGGGGAATGTAATACGGGGATCCTTCAATGTCATCGGAGTACTCGAGTTTTCCCGCCTCGCCGGTAGAATCCTTCCTGATTGTAAGACCATAGTCAAAGAGCTTGGCGTTACCGCGTTTATCGACTATGATGTTTTCCGGTTTGAGGTCCCTGTAGAGGAATCCCTTGCCGCAGATATGGATCTCCGCATCTATTATCTGTGAAACAAGATGGAGTGCCTTCCTTTCGGACAGGGTCCTTGAATGGGCAATAAGCCTGTCAAGCCTCATCCCTTCAATCAGCGGAAGGACTACGAATACAAGGCTGCCCACCATGTCAACATCAAGTATCTCGACGATGTTCGGATGTTTACCGAGATCAAGTCCCGTGTTTGCTTCCCTGAGCAATATCCTGAGCGAATACTCGTCCCCGGTAAATGCATGGTTTGAAACCTTGACAGCATATTTCTTGTCTGGACTCCCTACTTTCAACGCGAGAAATACTCGTCCGAGGCCTCCTGTACCTAAAGGTGAATAGAGGACATAATCCTTGAGCTTGCACGGGAAGAAAACAGGCGATTGGCAATTCGGGCATGGATGGATACCGAGTATCTTCTCCTCAGTTTCTATTGGCATTGTGCATTTCGGGCATATGACTATCCCGCTCTGCCACATCTCCACGCTGAATTTGATATTTTCAATATCCGAGGCAGGACAGATTGTCTGCTGGTACTTATTCTTCATCAGTTCTCTCTGGCTGACAGCAATTTAGATATATTTGCTTGAAACATAATCCGGAGATGATGATAAATCAAGGCGCAGGGCGTGTTCAAGGTCAACTGCAGTAAAGAATGGTTACCTGCGCAATTAGTTGAAAATAATCACGCGTCCCAGTGGAAACTGCACCACTTTCCCTTTAATGGAACATCATACCTGCCCCCGGTCTGTTACCCAAATGAAAATCACCTCTTCGGAGGCGCTGCCTCCTTGACGACGGCGCCATTGCTGTCGCTCATCACGAGGATAGAGAACTTCTCAACATTGCTGATCTCATCTGTATTGAGCGAGGCGTAGTCGAAACGTCCCCTGAGGTCGGTGTAGCCGTCCTTGTAGAACTTCACACTGCCGTTGTTCATCTTGGCGTAGACCTTGATATATACCGCCGGAAGATTTCTGCTGCTGGCTCGGTCGGCAACCTTGATCTGCCCGAAGTTCTCTTCGAGGCTGATGTTCATCGTGTTGGCGTAGTATGTCTTCACCGCCTTCTTGCCTGAAGAGCTTATCTCGACAAGCAGGTTGGAAGCAAGGAGGTCCGCTGGCAAGTCGAAACTTAGCGAAGTCTTCCCGGCCTGAAGCTGCCTTGCCTCGGACTTGTTCGGGACGATATACGAGAACTGCTTCCCGTAATCCTTCGAGAACGGGCTGTTCGAAAAGAGGAATTCTACATCCATCAGGTAATAGCTGACACGGCACTCACCGATGTTGGCGTAATTCATATTGACCTTTCCGCCATCGATCTCAAAGTCGAGTGAAGGCTCCTTGGAGGCCATGGCCGTCATCGCCGTCTCGCGGCTGTCCTTGTCAACCACCTTGGGTGCGGCATTGCCCTTGATCTCGTCAGACTGTCCCACGATCTCCAGGAACTTGTTTCTCCAGTTGATAGCCGGATATTCCTTATATTTTTCCGCGATCTTGAGGGCGTCGTCCGGCTTGCCCTGGCAGAATGCAAGATATGCGGCGAAGTAGTCGTACTGCATCTTCGTTGCGGATTTCGCAGGATCGACCTTCGCAAAGAACTTGAGGGCTTCGGCGACTCGATCCTGGAGGAGCATATAATATGTCACAGCCATCAGATCGTCGTTGTCAAGGTCCTTCTTGAAGCTGATGATGTTGAGGAGCCTCTTATACTGCTGGAAGATCGCCTCGTTCTGGATCGTGCGTTTCGGACCGAGCTGGCAGATCCTCGCATTTACGAATGGACTGTATTCCAGGAACTGGTATGTTCTCCGGACAACCGGAGCGACAGTGAGGATTTCACTTTCGAGCCAGCTTCCGCAGTTCGCGGCGATAGGCGTGGTCTTCAGGTATTCGCGGATCGCCGGCACGAAGTTGTGGAATATCCCGTAGGACCAGAGCACCTCGTCGTAGGCGTGGGCCGCATCAAGCAGCTTGTAGGTCTTCAGGAAGAATTCCTTGTCACGCATCCTGAACGCGATCTTCGGCAGTTCGATCCTGTTGATGTTGTTCTTTCCGAGAAACTCGAGCACTTGCTCAGGTGTCCCTTCCTGTGAGACATACTGCCAGGAAGTGGTGTCGACATCCTTCAGCTTCGCAACGACATTCATCGTGGAAGCCTCGCAGAAGGCCACAAGTTCCTCGTTGATCGAAACCTGGGCTGGATAATGGCTGAATGTCCCGGTCTTCGGGAAGTAGAAGAAATACTCGAACCTCTGGGTCGTGAACGGCTGGAGGTTCCAGTGCATCGTCTTGGTGTAGAATCCGCTGGCGACCGGCACGGCGCCCTGCGGGATCTGCAGAAGCACATCGACGTCGCGTGCGCTCGAAGTCGGATTCGTCACGGCCACAAAGCAACCGTAGACGGTGTTACCGAGAAATTCACCGCTGACATACTTGTCTATCTTCTGGTTGTGATCGTATGTGAAGCGGTCGTCCGCCTTGAAATATCTCTGTCCGGCGAGCATCGGCGTCTTCTCCTTGGACAGCTTCGCCTCCGATATTTCCTTGTGGAAAACTACCATCGGGCTTGTGGCCGTGATGGTGAGCGTCCTCCCCTTGAGGTCCGTCTGGACTTTCTCAGCCTTGAATGGAATGTCCATACTCGCCATCGCGAGCATGCATTCAGTGAAGTTGCCAGACGCCTCTGCGAAGTTCGCAGAAAGGAAAGCGTCCGCGGCCCCCTGCTTCGAGAAGTCGTTCCAGAATGCATTGACATTTACAAGATCTGATTCCTGTTCTTCGATAGGGAGCTTGTAGTAGTTGTTCTCAGCGAGTTCGGAGGTCTGATCGAGCTTCCTGTAGAGCTGCTGTTCGGCGGCACGTTTTCTCAATGCGTTGGAAAGCTGTTCATCCGCCGCTGCCCGATCTTTATTGCCATCGGCAAGTTCTTGGCGACGATTCTGCGCCTCGCTTTCCTTGCTGATTTCCTCCTTCATCATCTTCAATTCGTCCAACTTCTTCGCCTTTACAGCCATTGGCGGAGCGGAAGGAGTTGTTGGTGCACTTAGAACAGGTGTATCTTCGGCTGCTTCAAGCAACAGTTTTTCCCTAGGAGCCACTTTTGCAAGCTCGAATGCTTTTTCCTTGTCGGCTTCGACATCGAGCGAACCGGACTTCAGCGCGGTGTTGAAAAGGAAACTCGTCCTGTTGGGGTCCGGCGGAATCATATCGAACTCCTCCAGGATAAAACGGCTGGTCGCCTTCTCGTCCTTGAGCTTTGACGCGAGCAGGATCTTCTCAAGCGCATTTAACCTGTTTCTGTAGAGTCCAACCTGCATGTAGTCATCGAGTTTGTCGCCAGTGAACCAGAGATCGAGGAAGGTCTTGTCCTTCTTGTTCTTGAGGAAGGGCAGGATGTTCTTGTCGAAGAATGCCCGGTCCTTCCGATATATGAACCAGTTCAGTTCGTGGCATGCGTACTTCGCATATTTCTCCAGCTTCGCCTTGTCGTCGAGTGAGCTCCACTGTGTGATAAAGGAGAATTCCGCAAGTTCCGGCGATACGTTAAGCGCACTGTATAGACCGAAGACTTTGCCCTGCGTGTCATATATGTTGTAGCTGCTCGTTGTAAGATCATTTATTACCAACTTGCCACCCTTTGACAGCGTCGTGATGTTCTTGGTCTCAACGAAGTGCTTCTGCACGTCGAGGCTGTTCGGCAGGCGGACATCCTCGGTACCGATCTTGCCGGGCGCGGCAGAGACAGAGCGGCTCACTGCGCTTCTGGAGTCGACTGCAACCACCGTGAACTCCTGCCTTCCGGCGAGACTGTCAACGGGAATCTCAACAAGTCCATCCTTGTCCGGAACCAGGTTCAGGAAGACCGGTGAACGCTCGGAAAAGAAGTCAAGATTCGGGAATAGCGCGATGTCCTCAGATGTCGCGACTTTTCCAGCCTCATCAAAGTAACCTGCAGCAGATGCTTGAGCTTGTGGTTTTGCAGCCGCTCCTTTCCTATCCATCGCGCGTCCTCCTGCAGCACCGCGTCCCGCCATCATACCGGGCTGGCTCAGCGGTTCCGGTGGGAGCGTCTCAGTAATGCGGAGAGCGAATGGATTAAGCAGAAGCCCTGGACGCTGCAGCATGTTGCCCGGGAACTTCTGGGCAAAACGCCTTCTTATTATATAATCGTATTCCGAACCAATTGCTATTCCAGAACAATATCCCGACCTCAGCGGCGGCTGGCAGATGGAATCACACCCCGGAAAATTCGGTGAGGCAAGCCATAGGAACGGAGAATAAGTCATACCGTAGTTGTATTGATCGGCAAAGACGTGGATCCTGGCAGTGGAGTCAGCGTTTGCGATCTTCGCAGTCAGTTTGCCGCCCTTTACTGCGAGATTCGCAATCTGCAGCGGTGCGGTCTTCGAAATCTGCGAAATACGCAGGTCAGAGACGATCGCGTTACCAATTTTCTTGCCATCCTGTACATAGAGCGTGATACTGGCTTCATCCTTGAGCAGCAGTGAATAGGTTCCGGCAGCAAGACCTTTTATGCTGATGAATCCATCCTTGATCGAGACCTTGTCGAGGCAGTTGCTCACAAAATTCCCACCACGCATCTCAAGAAGAGAGATCTCGGTCGAGTCCGGCGCCTGCTTGACGCCAACATACGGAAGCGTGAAGGCTTCGCCGGCAGGAACATTCATCGAAAGCGGATATGTTGCCATGTCATTTGCAAGCGTGCAGTAGGAGCCCTGTTGTCCTTCCGAATAATTTACATTGATGGAGACGATATCCTTGAGCGCACCAAGTTCGGCATAGCCGCCAGCGTCAGTCTTTAGCTGGACATGGACAGGTTCCTTGAAATATTTGTTCTTCATCGAAATCTGCAGAGGCCTGTCTGACAGCGGCGCTCCGCTCTTGTCGAGCAGACGGAGGAAATATTTTCCATCTGACTTGGAAAGCAGAAGCTCATTGATCAAGGCGGTGCTGTCGATGCCGTTCAACCCGAAAGTTACGGTCTGCGATGAGAGGTTGACATCCTTGCCCTGGCTAAGCGATCTTGCCTGTGCCATGAGCGTGAAGGAAATGCTTCTGGTGTTCTCCGGTACGTTGAACGTCTCAACCGAATCCTTGTCGGGAAAGAGCTTGAAGTCCTCGATGGTCTTCACAGTGCTTACACCGTCGAGATCCTGGGTGTTTATCACGAGCCTGACCTTTTCAAGGATGGAAAGGGAGACCGGTTCGTCGCCGACATAAAGCACGGGCCTGACCACTACCTTCGCATCCTTCCTTTTTATGAGCGATTCGCGGTCGACGAAAATTCCAGCCTTGAGGACGTAGTTCTCGGCCTGGTGGCGGAAGTTGTCGAGGGAACAGAAGTCGCCGGAGGACACGATGATGTTCTGTCTGGCGGGATTAGTTGAAAACGGCAGAAGTATGACACCTTCCTTCTCGGCATCATACTTGTGACCGTCCATCCAGATGCTGCCATTGTCGATCTTCGCGTTGTTCTCGTCGTATATCGAGAATACATGCCCGGCAGCGGTGATCTGGGAGAATGCCCTGAGGCGGCCCTTGCGGACGATTGCGCGGCTGACCTTCCCTCCTCCGATGAAGTCGACAATGTATACGCCGCGTTCCTTGAGCGACGGAAATTCGAATGTACGCTCGATCCTGCGCAGGCTTACTTCCCTGTATTCCTGGACCTTCTCCTCGTTCGGGACAAGCCCGTCGAGACAGATGTCGACGTTGGGCTCCTTCATGTTGTCCTTGTAGAAGTTGAAGAGGTTCAACCTGTAGATCTTCACGAAGAGCTTCTCGACGTTCTTGACGTTTAGCGTGAGCGAGACGTTCTCGTCTGGACGGAAGTATTCCTTGTTGCGCGGTGAGAAGTCGAGGTCCACCCTGTCCTTGAGAACTTGGTATTCGGACGGTGAAAGCATTGGATACCATTTTTCCTGGTCACCGACACCGTTGAGGATCTTGGCGTATGCGAAATTTCTTTTCAGGACATCGTCGCGGATATAGTCGGCAAACTCGTTCCAGTTCTCTGCGTCCTTGAGAAAGAACTGCAGGTAGTCGTTAACCAGTGCCGTGTCATCCATCACAGGCGGAAGTAGTGTCCAGTGCGAGAAATTAGAATGGATGTTCGCAAAACAGCTCCTGTCGTTGAATGATCTGGAATACTCTTCCTTCATATAATATACGTTCTTTGGAAGCTTGATGTATTCCATGAAAAGCTTCTTGTCCATGTCGCCGTTGCGCTGTCCCATCTTGAGCTGCTGGAAGATTATGTTGGACTTGAGGGAATTGTGCACTGGCGCCAAGGTCCTGGCGAAGTTCCAGAGCCTGTCATAGTAGGCCTTCTCCTCCTCGGGGCGCAGGAGGAAGTCGACATCGTCCGCAGGTTTGAGCCTCAAGAGGTATGTGTTCACGAAACTACCTTGGTTCCTGAGTTCCGGCATCAGCTTGACGCATTCATCCAGCTGGTCCAGGAGAAGCATGCTGTGTATCCTGAACGATCCAAAACCACCGCTGTTCCTGTATTTCAGGTCTTCGATGATCAACGGGGACAGGTTCGAAAAGTCGGGACGTGAGAGCATGGAAAGGAAGCTCCTCCGGACATCGGGGCTCATGTCTTGAGCAGTCAGGAAATCAAGCCCGGAAAGTTCGAATCCCTCGACAGTGTTCCGGGTGCGCGCAAAGGCTCTCTTCTTCAGCGTGTCGAAGCTGATCAGCTTCTGATCCAGCGAGACGGGGATGTTCTCAGTCCGTCTCTCGCTCGTTTCCTTCTGGTGGTTGAACTGGAGGTTGAGGATGGATTTTATATAGTTGAGTGACTTCTGTGGATCCTTCGAATAGAGGAGGAGCGCGTGCCTGTTCCTGACAAGTTCGACCCTGGGCGTATTGCCGAAGGCATCAATCCATTTCTTGATCTCAGCTTCCGCCTGCGCGAGGTCGCCTGTGTTGAGGAAGTTGAGGCACCTGTAGTAGAAGTAGTCCTCTGTGCCAGGGATCAGTTGCTTCATGGCTTCGGTCCGGTTCTCAGACAATGAGTAGTCCTCGATGAAGCCGATCTCACCCGAGATCAGATCGGCAGCTGAAAAAGCACCGGCGAACAAAGCACACAACCGCAGAACCATCAGGCTCTTCTTCATATAATCCTCCAGAATTTTTATTTTTATAGATAAAGGAGACAACCTTAAAGACGAAAAAACTGGACATTTATTAGAGGCACCCCCGAAAGTATACATGCCAAAGGAATCTTGTTTTTATGGTGAAGGATAAGATACTCTTGAATCAGAGTCTTATCAAGATATGCCGGATGAGTTACTGTTTACTGAAAACTAATTACTCCCCCTCGCCGATACGCCGACGCTTTGTTACGCCATTACTGTTTTTCTCTGGTCATTGATTACCATCCCCTTCCCCTACTTCTCCGTTACTCCGACACTCCAATACACCGTTACGCTCCGCTCTCCCTCCATTCCCTCGGTGACATGCCGGTATGCTTCTTGAAATGTCGGTTGAAACTGGAGAGCGTCTTGAATCCGGAGTCATAGGAGATCATGCTGATCGGCTTGTGGCTGTTCTTGAGTTCCGCCGATGCCATTGCGATACGGACCTGGATCAGGTATTGAACAGGTGACTTGCCAAGCGCCTTTTCAAAAAGCCTTCTGAAATGCGTGACGCTCAGTCCGCTGAGCTTTGACAGTTCCAGCATCCTTATCTCCGCAGTATAATTATTTGTTATATATGCTACTGCTTTCTGTATCCTCTGAAGGGTGTCGGGTTCAAAACAGGAGCGCGCTGATTTTTTTGAAACAGTCCTAATGTTTCCGAAGGCAGCCTTTAATTCTGTCATTAAAAGACAAAGTATGGATGTTATGCGCTCCTTCTTAAAAGGATCTTTGCCACAATGAATCTCGGTGATCTGTTTTACGAGGGAGCATATTTGCGGATACTTTGAAACGGGAATGATGTTGTTGAACCCGGGACCGGTCAGATAATCGGTTCTGGCTATTTCAGAATTGTTGAATACAGGATAAAGAACCTTCTCCAGGTTCACATAGATCCAGTACCAATGACTGCTCGTGCCTTTTGTGCTTTGAGCAAGATGCATTTCCTTGTTCGTGATCACCGAGGCGTCTCCAGCATGGAATGGAAGGATCTTGTCCTCAACCACGAATATCCCGCTTCCATCGAGACATATCCCGAACTCGATCACGTTATGCGCATGGAGGGCTGTTATCTCATTGTCCTTCTGCTCATATAGAGTTGACACCGTAAATGGGAATTCATCTGGAAGCTCAACCTCCCTGTAGCCGAACTTGTATGGTGGTCTTTTATGCATAGTATATGGCATTTTCTGCGTTGTTATATCAATAATATACCATAACTTTAGTAAAAGTAAATTCCAGATTCCAAAGTCCAAGCTTCAAACAAGACTTGGATTTGTTTGAAGATTGAAATGTTTGAGTCCTGTTTGGAATTTGGACTTTGAGTTTTGGAATTTATAGGATCATAAAATCAAAGGAGACTATCAATGGTTATCACAGGATGGGATTCGGGCGTGAAGCTCTTGAAGACAGAAATCGCACAGGCGGAATACGAGGGATTCATCGTCCCACAGGAACTGAAGGAGGAGATTCATTCCCTCAACGACGTATATGATGCGAACAACGAATGCAAGATAAATGAACTGACGGAAAAACTCAAGAACCTTCCCAAGGACCCAAACTTCAAATACGTCCAGCCGAACGATCTTGAAGGGATCAAGAAAGAACGTCCGGCAGGCCCGAGACAGCTGAAGATGAAATACAGCGACGCCGAACTCCTCGACCGCATGCATGGCGCCTGGACTGGCCGTGCGTCAGGCTGCGCCCTTGGCAAACCTGTCGAAGGACTTGGAATGGGCGGCCGCAGGGAACTCGGTCTAAACGGAAGAAAAGCGATCAAATTGTATCTGAAAAACCGCGGACACTGGCCTCTCGATTATTTTTTCAGCGGTAAGCCATCAAAGGACGAAATAAAACTCGGTTGTGAGAAATCCTGGCGCGAGAACATCAAATACATGGAACCCGACGACGACATCCACTACTCGATCATCGGGCTGAAGGTGCTTGAGGAGAAAGGCCCGGACTTCAAATGGGACGATGTGGCAAAGACTTGGAACAGCTCCCTGCCCTACTACGCGATCTGCACTGCAGAAACCCAGGCGATACTGAACTTCAACATCAAGACTCCGAGGATGCGTTCTGCACAGCAGAATACATACACGACCCCCGAATTCACGAGGCGCTTCAACAACCCCTACCGTGAATGGATAGGCGCGCAGATCCGTGCGGACGGCTGGGCATATGCGTGCGCAGGAAATCCGGAGCTCGCTGCGGAATTCGCATGGCGCGATGCACACTGGACGCATACCGCCAACGGAATTTATGGTGAAATGTTCGTAGCCGCGATGATCGCTGCTGCATTCGTCGAATCGGATCCTCACAAGCTTGTCGAGATCGGCCTTTCTGAAATCCCGAAGAACTGCAGGCTCGCAGAAGGCGTAAGAGAAGCCCTTAAATGGATCAGGCAGTGCAAGGATTTTGAATCGTTCATGGAGAAACTCGAGGAAAGATATTCTGACATGAGCCCGGTCCACACCGTTAACAATGCCTTGATAGTCGTGATGTCTCTCTTCTACGGCAAGATGAATCCCGACAAGTCGATCTGCATATCAGTAATGGGCGCACTCGACACGGATTGCAACGGCGCGAGCACCGGTTCGATAGTCGGTGCAGCTGCCGGCAAGAAGAAGTTCGGTGGAAAGCTGGCTCCGGCCCTCAACGACAACATCAGGCCCCAGGTCTTTGGATTCCAGGACATCACAATGAAGGAACTCGCTGAAAGAACCCTCGCAGTCCATAAGAAGGTGAAGAAATATTTCGAGGAACGGATAAAGAAATAATATTAACAGGAGATAGCATGAGCAATAAGCAGTTTGGGATAAGACGACGTGCGGGATTGCTGATCGTCGCGGTCGTTCTCGGTCTGGTCGGCGGACTCGGAACATTCGGCGCCGAAGGGGAAACAGTGCAACCCGTCATCGTCTACGGATTTGACCAGCCCCTCCAGTTCTTCTACGGGGAATGGAACAAGGACGTCGTCAAGGCGGAGAAAGGAAATCTCGTACTGAACGACATACCGGCAGGTGGCGGCGGCGGGGTCAACGGCAGCTGGGACTTCAGCGCGCACGCCGACAAGAGTCCGGCCCTGAGGCTGCGGATCCGGCCCGGCAACACCTGCACGGGCATGTTGATCATGTTCAACGACGCCGACGGCCGCAGTGCGCTCTATGAGTTCGCGCTGCCTTCACCAAGCGAGGAATTTGCGTTCGTCTTGCCCAAGGGCAGCGCCGCACTCGCCACCCCGAATACGCTTGAGTACAAGAAGGATCCCGGGAATCCCGGCGTCCTGGACATGGCGAAGCTAAGGCAGTTCCATCTCGCGGGCAACTGGCAGAAAGGCGAACTGAAGGCCGAGGTCGATGCCATCGTCCTCGTCTCGCCCGACGCCAAAATGCTCGCCGAACGCCAAGCCATGGCTAAAAAACAGGCCGAAGAGGCGGTAGCTGCGGCGAAGCGGGCCGCCGAGGAGAAGGAGCAGTTGGCAAAGAAACGCCAGAACATGATCTGGACCTACCAGCAGTGCCGCGAGACCGGTCCAATGATCGTACAGACCTCCCTGGCCGCTCCAGATATCATCAGTATCGTAATCGAGGCTCAAAAGATCATCCCGGCGAAGGTTGTGAAATACGAAGCGAAACCCGGGGACGAGAAGATCGAAGAAAAATGGGCCGACGGCGGCGCAAACAATGGTGTGCGTCGGGCCAAGCTCATGCGCGGCGGCACCTTCGTTGGCATGCTCCAGGGCATGCAACTCGAGTACCTGACCATCGGTGAACAGCTCGAAGGCGACCCGTTCCTGGATTTCGTCTCCGAGGCCCCGGACAACTACACCGTCACTTCAAAGGACGATCCGGCCTTTGCCGCCGGGGTGAAGCCGGTAGCGGTATACCGCAAGACCCTGCCCATCAATCTGTGTGTGCCCTACGGCTCCTTGCCGACCAGGCACCGCCTCTATCTCAAGATGCCGGCGAAGATCTCTGCAGGCAAGACCTATGAGGTTGCCACCGCCATCATAAACCCGAAGAACCCAAACCCTCGATTCACAGCAGACTTCGCGCAGCTTCCCAGCGAGTCCGTACATGTCAACCAGAACGGCTACCGTCCGGATGATCCGTTCAAGCGCGCCACCCTTTCAGTCTGGCTCGGTACCGGTGGCGCCTACCGTTTCCCGGAAGCGATGACATTTTCCCTGATCGACCAGGCCACCCGCAAACCGGTATTCTCCGGCAAAGTCGAACGTGTCATGGACGTAGATGGCACCGAGCAGCTGGGGCCGAATCCTGCGAAGAACCATGCCCGTACCGCGGTTTACAAGATGGACTTCGGCACTTTCAGCACTCCTGGCACTTATCGGGTATGCGTTGACGGGGTTGGTTGCAGCTATCCGTTCGAAATCTCGGACAAGGTCTGGGAGAAGGCCTTCCTCACGCAGATGAAGGGGCTGTACAACAACCGCAGCGGCATCGAAATCGGACCGCCCTACAGCGACTTCAAGAAGCCCCGCGATCTGCATCCCGATGACGGTACCGTCATCACCCGTTCGACCTTTGATGTGCAGGAGAAGGGCGTGTATAGGATGAATGAGCTGCCCAAGACGGACACTCACGAGGCGGTGAAGAACGCATGGGGCGGATATCACGATGCAGGCGACTGGAACCCGCGAAAAGTCAACCACATGATCACGACACTGGTGCAGCTCGAACTTGTCGAGCTCATTCCAGATTACTTCAACAAGCTCAATCTGAACATCCCGCCGACGCCGGGCATTCCCGACATCATCACCGAGGCGCTCTTCGAGATCGACTGCTTCCGCCGGATGCAGCGGCCCGATGGCGGAATACCTTACGGGATCGAATCGCAATATGATCCGGAAAATGGTGAGATCAGCTACCTGACTACGCAGCACCTCTATGTGCTCGAACCCACGATCCATGACTCATGGCTGTACGCCGCCGTGGCGGGGCGCGCCGCCAAGGTTCTGCGGCCGATCAAGCCAGAACTCGCCAAGGTCTACGAGGACAGCGCCGTGCGCGCCTTCGAGTGGGCCGAAGCCGACTATGCCAAAAAGGTCACAGCCAACGCCCTTGGCTCCCTGCAGGAACTGTGGCAGGCGGTGGACGCGCGGAACATGTCGGCGCTGGTCCTCTACGAAATCACCGGGGACAAGAAGTACCACGACGTGTTCATGGCCACCACGTGCCTGAAGAATCCGGGCCAGGACCTCTGCTCGTGGGGCACGCACATCCAGACCGACGCGGCCTTCCTCTACGCCCGGCTGGATGACGCCAAGGCGGATCCGCAGATCAAGAAAAACGCGATCGCGGCGGTCATCAAGCTGGCGGACTTCTCCATGGCATACGCAGCAGGCAACGCCTTCAATATCACCTGCCGCGAGAAGGGCCGGCCGATGTTCGCAGGATTCTTCAGCGTGTCAGGAGGCATGGAGGTAGCGCGTGCGCACTTCCTCACAGGAAAGAAGGAATATTTGGCGGGAGCTGTCCAGTCGTGCCAGTTCGGGCTGGGCTGCAATCCAGGCAACATCGTCTACACCACCGGTCTGGGCTCCAATGCCGTGAAGAACCCGTTGCACACGGATGCGCGTTCAACCGGGCAGCCGGCTCCACTGGGCATCACTGTTTTTGGCAATGCGGACATCTGGACCTTCCGCGGCTCCTTCTGGGACATTAACCTGAATTTCGTCAACAAGCCGGAGAACATCTGGCCCAACGCCTATGATTGGCCGCTTCCCGAGACGTATTTCGATGTGCCGATCCTGGTGTCGACCGCCGAGTTCACCATCGAACTCTGGCAGCAGAACGTCTTCGTCTGGGGCTATCTCGCCGGCCGCTCCTCGATTGGAAAATAAGTTCTGAGGAAAAGAGGAACAGGGATGCCGCAATCAAATAGTGCAGAAGAACAAACTAAAAATCCGCGCCTTGAAAAAGCGCGGATTTTTTTTATTTCACCGGTTCTCCGTTACGCCGGTACTCCCTTACGCCGTCACGCTTATTTCAGTGCCTTCTTCTGGAGTTCGAAGAGATGGTTGATGCCCTTTTCGGCGCTCTTCATCATCGCATCGAATTCCTTCTTCGAGAAGGTACTTTCCTCGCCGGTTGCCTGGACCTCGACGATGCGTCCGCTGTCGGTCATGACAAGATTCATGTCGACGTCGGCGCTGGAATCTTCCTGGTAGCAGAGATCGAGAAGGACTTCGCCCTTCAGAATACCGACGCTGACAGCTGCGATATTGCAGATGAGCGGATTTTCGGTGAGTTTGCCGTCATTCATGAGCTTTCGGATCGCGAGCTGGAGTGCGACCATTCCTCCTGTAATTCCGGCACAACGGGTTCCGCCGTCGGCATCGATCACTTCACAGTCGATATAGATAGTCCTTGCTCCGAGTTTTTCGAGGTTGATGGAGGAGCGGAGGCTTCTGCCTATGAGACGCTGTATCTCCTGGGTGCGTCCGCTTGGATGGTTTGTCTCACGCCTGGACCTGTCGTGGGTTGAGGCAGGGATCATCTGGTATTCGCTTGTCACCCAACCGCCGGGAACCTTCTGGATTCTCATCCATGGTGGAACCTCCTCGAGCACGCTTGCCGCGCATATGACCCTGGTATTGCCGAACTCAATCAGCGCAGAGCCGGCCGGATGCTTCAAATATGCCGGAGTTATCCTTACAGGTCTCAGCTGTCCGTTCTTCCTGCCGTCAATTCTCATGTTAAATTCCTTGTTATCAGGTTTATTTTAGCGCAAAACATGCTAATTTTTACACGTCTCAGTAAACTTATATTGAAATCGGACTTTAAAAAGCGCACGTATGAGGAAAATCTATCTTAAATCTGCCATATCAGCTGTTTTAGCGGTTTCATTTGTCTTATCAGGGGGTTGCTTCAAGAAAAAAGAGTCTCCAGCTCCACCAACCGTACGTTCGCGGCTGGTCCAGGAAACCTTCACCGCCCTTGAGAAAGGGGAACATAAGACGGCAATCAACAAGATTGAGCGGCTTAGGGAGCTGGATGCCACCAACGTCTTCCTTGCCACCCTCAACAACAAGGAAAAGAGCAATTCCACAATAACGGACATACAGTCACTGCTCAATGAGGGAAAGCTGGATGAAGCGATCAAGATGACGGACGATTACATGTTCAAGGAGGGCAGGAGCGACGAATTCCTCGCCATCCAGAATGAACTTCAGACACTCAAGCAGCTGAAGGAGGCGGTTGACGCCGTCAACGACACATCAAATGTCACACGTCTTGCCAGAAATGCCGCCAGGATCAAGACTATCGCCTCCAAATACAAGCCTGCCGAAGCGCTTCTGCCACTTGCGAACGAGAAACTTGCTCTCGCCAGGAAGCTTTATACCAGCGAAAAACGGAAGGCCGTAGACGACTTGTCCCTGGAGGCCATGGGCATGCTTGCGAAAAAGGATCCCAGGATGATATCGTGCGTTTCAATACTTGGTCTGGAAAACCCCGAACATCCTGTAATTATCAGCTATCTGGATTATATTAGCAGTCCTGCCGTGAAACCGGCAAATGATGACACCAAAAATCAAAAATAAGGCGTATACACCCATGAAAAAACTTCTATACCTCATGCCAGTACTATTGCTCGCATGCAGTTCCTGTACCTTGTCCAATGCCGGAAAGAAGGCTGAAGCCGCTCCTGCAAGGGAAACGACCATGACAAATACCGGAGCTTCCAAGCAGGCCGTCTCCGAATCCAAGAAACCCGGCGCCGAACAGCAAAAGACCGATGCCAACACAGATCCTCTCGCATTCCTCCCGCCGGTGGTCGCAAAAATAGGTGATGAGAAGATAACCCAGGAAGAACTCCGCGAGGAGTTCAAGCCCATGATGATTATGATGAAGGAAAGCGGACAGCTCTCGGCAATTCCCCCTGAGGCATGGAAGGATGAAGCCAGGGACAGGATAAACAACATCATCAGTTCCAGGATACTCCTGAAACTTGCAAAGGCGGACGGCTACGATCTTGATATGAAGAATGCCGACGAGGAGTTCAAGAATATCACTGCCCAGGTCCCGCCTGAAAGCGTTGAAGAAACCCTTGCAAAGCAGGGAATGACTGTAAAGATGTTCAAGGAGAACATTGCAAAAAGCCTTGCCATCAAGAAATGGATTGATGAGAAGGAGTCTGAAGACATAACGGTCACCGATGCGGAAGCTGAGAAGTTCTACCGGGAGAACCAGGACCGCTTCAAGAGGCCAGAATCAGTGACAGCATCGCATATCCTCATCACTCCCGATGACATTGATGAAGAGAAGGCCAAGGAGATGTCCGATGAGGACAGGAAGAAACTTGAAGCCGAGTTGAAGGCTGCTGCCAGGAAAAAGGCCGAGGAAGTCCTGGCCAAGCTCAAGCAGGGCGGGGATTTTGCGAAACTCGCAGCGGAATACAGTTCATGTCCGAGCAAGGACCATGGCGGGGACCTGGGCACTTTTGAAAAAGGAAAGATGGCCGATGAGTTCGAGAAGGCCGCATTCGCCCTCGAGCCTGGAAACATCAGCGATGTTGTCGAGACAGAATACGGCTTCCATATAATCAAGGTCACCGACAAGCTCAAGCCCGGATTCATACCCTTCGACGAAGTGAAAGGTTTTCTTCTTGAAGGGCTGAAGAACCAGAAGATATCCGAAAAGCTTCAGGAAATGATTGAATCTGAGAAGAAGAAGCAGAACGTGGAAATATATATAAAATAAGGAGGATATGATATGAGAATGACAGTTGGAATGCTTATGCTGGTTGCGCTCCTCTCCCTATGTGGATGCGGAAGCGATCCGGCAAGAATTGATGCCAGCGGCAACGCTGGACTGACAACCACCGACGACATCAACTTCAAGGACTGGCAGATGGCCGCCGAAAAATGCATCAACTCGCTTCTCGAGTCAGGAGTGCTTGTGAAGGAGGACGGCAAGAAGGCCGTCATAATGGTCAGCACAGTCAAGAATTCCACAAGCCAGCATATCGACGTTCAGATACTGACGCAGAAGATAACCAGTTCGATCCTGCGTTCGGGCAAGGCGGTCACCACCACGGCCGTCAGCGGTTCCGGCGCGATCGACAAGTCGACCAAGCAGGTCCGCGCCCTGGAGGACGACGAGATGTTCAACCAGAAGACCGTGAAGAAGCAGGGAACGGCAATAGCTCCCGATTTCAGTCTTGCTGGAGAGATCACCCAGATGAAGACCGCAGAAGGTAGGATGCGTGAGTCATATTTCTATTTCCATATGACGCTTACCGACCTTGAAACCGGCCTTGCCGTCTGGGAAAGCCCCGACATCGAAGTGGCGAAGCAGAGCAAGAAACCGCTCATAGGATTCTAATCTTGGAAGGGGATTTGAAATCCTTCCTTGATCTTGTCAGGAAGCGCAGGAGCTGCCGCGACTACAGTGAGGCTCCTGTCTCCGACGAGATGATCAACAACTGTCTCGAGGCCGCACGTCTCGCACCTTCCGCATGCAATAAGCAGCCGTGGCGTTTCATTATCGTCAGGGACTGCGAACTTCGCAGGAAACTTTGCACAGATGGGCTTCTGCCTGGGATTTCCATGCCTTGGGCTCAGAAGGCGCCAGTCATAGCCGTGCTATGCGCGGAGACAAGCATCATCACCCATACGCTGGCGCCGATGATCTCGAAGGTGCAGTATCATCTCATCGACATAGGGATCGCCGGAGAACATTTTGTCCTTGCTGCAGAGTCACAGGGACTCGGTACCTGCTGGATCGGGTGGTTCAACGAGAAGCAGGTTCGAAAAATATTGAAGCTTTCCAGCTCTTTCCAGATCCTCTCCCTGATCAGCCTGGGTTATCCTGAAAATCCATCGAAAACGCCTGAAGAAACCAAACGCATGAAACTGGAGGAGATTTCAAGGATTGTCTGAAATAAAAACATATTTTGAGAGGAATAACATCAAGCTGACTGATGAATTCCTGACTATCAGCGGCAGGGATATTCCAGTCGCCGACATAAGCTCCTTCGAGCTTTCCGACTGTGGGCTCAACAAGATAAATCTCATCGTGGTGGTATTGATAGGGATCTCGGGATATTCCGTTCTCTGGTTCTGTTCAGGGGAAAATTCATTCATTGCGCTGGACAACATGACCGGGGTATTTTGTCTGGGAATAGTTGTTTTTTCTGCCATAGTCGCACTGCGGAGCCTGGGAGGGGACAAGGATGCTGTAAAAATCATATTCCGGATGAAGAACGGGAGCTCCAACTCATTGATGATAAAAGACGTGGGGATGGCCGTGGAACTCGAGGAAGCCCTCCGCAAGGTCCTTGAAAAGAAGCTGCCAGCATCCTGAAACCCCTTGTTTTTAAAGATTGTGCATTTATATTATTTACAACAGTAGAGATTTAATTGTTGTAATCTTTTACAGGGGGCTTATGAGATTGCCAATACTCTTCTCCATCATCTTCATCCCATTGCTGTTACTAAGTTTCAGCGTTGTTTCAGCAGATTCAGAGAAAAAAGTCTCTTCCAAATCAGCCAGGATCGAACACGGAAAACCACAATATCTTCCTAAGAACAATGACGCCTGGAAGTCAAAGGGCCGGATTGTCGGTATTTCAAAAGATGGACCTGATTTCAAAATCACCATACTTACCCAGGAAAAAAAAGAAATAAGGACAGCCAGTTCAGAAAAAACAAAAGACGGTCAGAGGGCATATGAAATATGGCTCGAGCCAGGCAAATACATCATGGTTGTCAGTGCTACAGGATATGAGTCCTTGGATATTTCTGATCTGGAGGTCAAGAGCGGCAATGATCTGAGAATTGATCTTGAATTCAGCAAGGCCGTCAAATGAGACAGGATGACATTGCCTGCATATGTCCGAGACTTAATGATAAAAACTGTTAACTGAAAAACATGGAGGGGGCACAATGGGTATTTTCAGCAGTCTATTCGGAAAGAAGGACACGGAACTTCTTGTTCCGTGCCAGAATGCAGATTGTGGAAAGGTCTTCAAGGAATCCTCTGGAGTCAAACACCGTAACGACATGGACAGGTCCGGTCTTGCGGACTACAAATGCCCTTTCTGTGGCGTTGAAATGTCACTGATCCGAGACAAGCTCCTGAAGATCCAGGACTCTCTGCATAAGAAAATGAGCAAATAGCGTCTTCGCACCATACTAGGTACATCCTGGTAAAAAAGCAGCACCTGGGCACATCATAATTCCCTGCAAATGATGCACTAAACTATTACCTGTATTTCCCTGCTTGAAATAATGATCTTCTGATGTACTAATATTGCTCTGCCAAAAAATAAAAACCTAAAACAATTGGGGGAATAAAATGAAAAAAGGCAAGAAAGCGAAAGTCACACAGGAAACAGCATGCAAGTCGGCCGAGTACAAGAAGCCGGCATGCAGCAAGGAAGAGAACCTGAAGAAGCTGGCCAGCACCGGCAAGCTCAAGAAGTTCGTCGAGAACAAGAAGGGCAACTGGGACCATCAGGCATGGCTCATCCTCTGCTCGGAGATCGTCGAGGAAGGATATGATCCTATCGACTTCAACCAGGTCGGACTCATCCTCGAGGAACACAAAGCCAAGCTCCTCGGACTCTAATTTCAAGATATACTTCAAAAGGCGCCGTATAAAACACGGCGCCTTTTTATTTGTTCCTATCTTTCTCCAAGGATGGTTGCCTGATTTTGAAGTATGCGTTTCAGACTGGAATTCTGTTTTTGAATTGAAGCGAAGACAGGCTAAAGCCTGTACTCCAACTTTTACCTTGCATCAAACGATCTGATTGGAAAATAGTCGTTGGAGAACAAGCTTCAGCTTGGGATTCTGTAATTGAATTGTATCAAAGACTTGTTTTTACTATCCCTTCCCTTGACTTGCCGGGCTTCAAAAGTATTTTTCAACACGTTGAAAAATACAAAGGAGGATTCCGATGATCAAACAGCTGGCGCACATCTGCTTCCACACCAAGAGGACAAAGGAAATGATTTCGTTCTACACTGAGAAACTCGGACTCAAGCTCAAGTTCACACTCGACACCGAAGATGGCAAGCCTTTCGGATACTACATCGCATGCGGCAACCAGACCTTCATAGAGATCTTCGACCATGCAATGGCTCAGAAGAAATGGGCCGATGGAAAGGTCCTGGACCTTGTCGGTGGCAACCAGTATAAGCATTTCTGCCTCCAGGTGGACAATATTGAGCAGCTCAAGGCCGACCTTGAGAAGAAGGGGCTGAAAGTGACCGATGTCAGGGTCGGCATGGATAACTCCAAGCAGGCATGGGTCTCCGATCCCGACGGCAACGCCATCGAACTTATGGAGTATACCGCCAAGAGCTTCCAGGTGCAGAAATAATAACAGGCTGTCTTATTTCACCTTGAGCACAGCGACGCGTTTCATGATGTAGAATTTGTCGCGCTTTTTGATGAGGCTGACCAGCATCGCCTCGACATTGTCGCCATGATGCTTATCCATCAGGGCCTTTGCCACGTCTGATGCATTGTTGACGGGGATCTCGCCAAGCTTCACGAGTATGTCCCCCCTGCTTACGTTCTCTGTTTCGGTGGGTATGTCGCTGACTACAAGGCCTCCTTCGAATGGGTATTCGAGCGCCTTCGCAAGTTTGGTGGTAAGTTCCTGCAGTCCGAGCCCGAGCTTGGCCTTTGCCATCTCAAAACCATCGGCATATTTGACCTTCTCCACCTTGAGCGTAACTGTCTTTGATTCGGAGGTCTTGAGTCTGACCTCGCTTCCAGCAGAAATTTTCCATAGGACAAGGCCGATGTCGAGCAGACTGGCCGGTTTAGTGCCGTTGACCTCGAGAATCCTGTCATCCTTCTTAACCCCAGCCTTTGCAGCCGGACTTCCCTCGAAAATTTCACCTACGAAAAATTCCATTTCTCCGGACTTGTTCTTCTTCTGTGCCGGAAGGATACCGAGCGAGAACTCTCCGAATCTTTCAGGTATGAGCCATTTCGCCAGGACATCCTCAAGCCTCTTCACAGGAATAGCAAATCCAATGCCTTGTGCCTCCTTGAAGATGGCCGTACTTATCCCGATCAGCTGTCCATCGAGATTTATAAGCGGGCCTCCGCTGTTGCCAGGATTTATCGCGGCGTCCGTCTGGATGATGTCGGAGAAGATCACCTTCCCCTCATACATCGCCTTTCTGCCGCTTGCGCTCAGAACCCCCTGGGAAATACTGTGTCCAAGTCCATAGGGATTTCCGACAGCTATGACGGTCTCGCCAAGAATAAGGTCCTCCGGGTTCGCGAACTTGATTGGTCTGAATTTCTTTGCCTCTGGAAGATTTTCAATCTTGATCAGGGCGATGTCGTTGAGGTCGTCGGTCGCTATCTCCCTGGCGGTGAACTGTGAGCCGTCATCCATGGTAACGGTTATCTTTGTGGCCCTGTTGACCACATGGGCGTTAGTCAATATCAGCCCGGATGGATCAATGATGCTGCCACTGCCGAGAGAGGTCGTGTTCACAGCCCCTTGTTCCGCATAGAAATCCCTGAAGAGGCTTTCGAAGGGATCGTTCTCGCCCCAGCGCGAATAAGGACGTGAGACTATCCTTTCAGTACCAATGTTCACGACTGACGGGAGCACTTCGGAAACAGCCTTGACCACTGGAGTGATACGCGGGCTTTCCTGGGTTGCGGCAAAGATCCCCGCAGCAAATAAAAATCCCGCCAGTATCAGTAAAAGTGTTTTCATTTTACGCTTGTCCGATTATTTTAAATGTTCGTTAAATAAACATCCTTCAACATGAAATTTCAAGAATCATGGGGGCACATGAAGAATGACAGGGAAACAAGGCCCGAACTGCGGCTGCAGTCCGCCTGGAACAGCATACCACACGGCACAGTGGTCAAGACAATGGACAACAGGCCCGTAACCATACTCTTCCCCGGAAACTGGAACCTCGAGGAAGGACCGGACTTCAAGGATGCAAAACTCATCATCGGTGGGAAGGAAACTACTGGCGACGTGGAGGTGCACCAGGAGAACTCCGACTGGTTCGCGCATGGACATAACGCCGATCCCAACTACTCAAATGTAATCCTCCACGTGCTATCAAGGAAATCAAAACCTCCAGCTAAGACTGCGAAACTCCCGCCTTTCCCCGCGGTGCTGATAAAACCTGACAGGATTTCCGAGTTCCCCCTGACTGAATCTGAAAAATTTTCAAATGGCTCATGTGTTTCATTCTTCTCCTCGGCCAGTGACACTGATATCCATGAGGCATTCGTCAATGCTGGAATTGAAAGATTCAAGGAGAAGAGCACGGCCCTGCTTGCGGAGATGATTGATTCAGGATCTGAGCACACCTGTACAAGGCATATCTTCGAGGCATGCGGCTACAAGAAGAACCGTGAGGCATTTCTTGAACTTCACCAGCGTTTTTCCGAACACGAAGACATTGCCGACAAGGAAGTGATGGAGGCAGTCCTATGGGGCGAATCCGGACTGCTACCCGATCCGTCTTCAGCAAAGCTCGATTCAAAAATGAAGGCCTTCGTGAAGAAAGCATGGGAAACATGGTGGAAGACGAGGATGACCAGCCGTGAACCGATCAGATGGGTGAAGTCCGGAGTCCGCCCACTCAACATGCCCGAACGCAGGATCGCTGCATTGTCAGTGCTGCTCCATCATTTTTCCATGAAGCCAGTCTCCTTCCTTTCCAAGAAGGCTTCCGTGATGGATGCGAGGCAGTTCTCGGAGTATCTTACCGAAGACATCATTGTCTCCCACGAACTGTGGGATGATCATGTCAACTTCTTCCGGAAGTTTTCAAAGCCATCTTTGGTAATAGGTTCCGACAGGATGAACGACATTGCCGGGAATGTCCTTCTTCCAGCCCTGCATGCGAACTCTATCATCGCGAAGGATGAAAAAATGGGTGAATTTGCGCTGAAGGCATGGCAGTTCCTTCCAATGCCCCAGATGAACAGGAAGGTCCGCACCGCCTACCACAGGTGGTTCATGCCTCCGCAGAGATTCCGCAGGATCATCTGTGACACTGCATCCTTCCATGGAGCAATGCACCTTTATGACAGGCACTGCATGGAATTCACCGGCGACTGCAGGACCTGCAGGCTGGGGAACCTGAAGAAATGAAGATCTGACAGGATAACAGGATTTACAGGATATTATTTCATGGATGAAAAAAATAATATTGACTTCTCGCTGATCGTCCCCGCATACAACGAAGAGGGATTCATCGGGAAGACGCTTGACAGCCTGTTTGCGGCGACAAAGGATCCTTTCAATGGTCTCAGGGGCGAAATAATCGTAGTGGACAACAATTCAACCGACAAGACCGCCGAACTCGCAAGATCCAATGGTGCAAAGGTCGTCTTCGAGAAAATCAACTGCATTGCACGCGCCAGGAACGCTGGAGCAAAAGCTGCATCAGGAAGATACCTTTTCTTCATCGACGCAGACACTTCCGCTCCGACCGCCCTTATAAATGAATGCCTAAACCAGTTTGAGAACAGGAAGGCGTGCGGTGGCGGTTCTTCGGTAACATTCGACATCGAACTTCCCCTCTTCGGAAAAATCTTCCTATGGATATGGAATACTGCTGTAAAATACCATCCGATGGCGGCGGGCTCCTTTCTTTTCTGCCGGAAAGATGCCTGGGAGCAGACAGGAGGATTCGACGAGACAGTATACGCCTCTGAAGAAATATGGTTCTCCAGACAGCTGCGGAAGTGGGGCAGGAAACATGGATACAAGTTCGTGATCGTGAACATCCCGACGGTCACTTCCGGCAGGAAGTTCTCCTGGTACTCCACTAACAGGATCATGCTGAGCTTCATGTTCTTCGCAGTATTTCCATTTGCCGTAAGGAACAAGCGCCTCTGTTCAATGTGGTACGAGAGGAAGTGATGAAGGAAAACACCTCTAAATACCATGATGCGCTGTGATATTTACATGTTCCTCATTAATGATATAGTATAATAACAGTATTTACACTTATTAAAATATATCCGAAGGTGGCACATGAACGGAAAGCAAGATATGGACAAATTGGACTCGAAAGATGTTCCGCTTACTTCCAAAGTTGCAAGAAAAATAATTGAAGAACTCTTTCAAAAGCAACAAATATGGAAACGTTCCACTCTCGCTACCAAGGTCACCGAGATCCATCGTAAGCGTGGTGGTCTATCTGGACGCCAAAAACCTTTGAGCGTAGTTAAAAAAGCCCTTTCTGTCATGAAAAAGGAAGGATATCTTGAAAATTTTACTTTCGGCAGATGGCGCTGGATTAGTTCCTTAGTTAAAAAAGTCCCCACTACCAAAATAAATTACATAGATAATCTTGATTCAAACGATGTTCCGCTCATCCCTAGCGTTGCACAGAAAATAGTTGAGGAGCTCTTTCAGCAGCAACCAATATGGGGGCGCACCGCTCTTGCTGACAAGGTTGCAGAAGTTCATATTCAACGTGGTGGCCTATCTGGACAACAAAGACCTTTAAGCATTGTTAAAAAAGTCCTCTGTAATCTCAAAAAAGAAAACCAAGTCGATAACTTCGCCTTTGGCCAATGGCGTTGGATCAGCTCATTTAGTAAGAAAGACAGTACTAAAGTTCCTATTGTGCCTTGCACTATTCCGATTTCAGAAATTCGCAGTTCTAGGACTCGGAATCGTCCTACCTTTGGCAATCCGATTGATTTCCGTGGTTTGCGACATGAACCAGTAAATGAAAATGGTGTAGTTTTCCTTTTCGGTATGGTTGCCCACGAACTTGGTTATCTCGTCGAGGCTGTTCAAGTTGGATTCCCAGACTGTGAGGCAAAACGTCAAATCAAACCTGGCAAGTGGCAGCAGGTACGAATCGAGTTCGAATATGAAAGCCGTAACTTTCATGATCATCGTCATCCTCCAGACGGTTGCGATGTGATCGTATGTTGGCATCATAATTGGCATGAATGTCCATTATCCCTTGAGGTTATTGAACTTAGCAGTGTAATTAGAAAATTGTCAAATCAGAAATTGGCAAAATACTAACAAACAGTTTTAGCAGACTACGCTCCTTAGGAATAATAATGCCACAGGAAATAATCAACATCAACAGTGCTATATTCGGAGCCTGACTCGGGATAGCGCTTGGAATAATTCTTTCTTTTACAATAGAAATATGGTTTATCAATAATATCGCACTAATGCTTGGAGTGAAGTTTGCCGGAATAGCCAAGGAATGCTCTCGAGCCGAATCTGATTTATATACTATAAGCACCCAGCCGCATATTGCAGATTTTACATTTGAATTGTAGATTATACGGCATGGAACATAGAGCACCAATGAATTGATGGGGGATGTCATGAAGCCAGGATTTTCTATCAGGGAACCGGCAGTGGCCGGGCAGTTCTACGAATCGGATCCCAAAAGACTCAAGACCGACGTGGAAAAGTTGCTTTCCTCGGCAAGTCCCAAGGATGGAAAGAGCGGGACCGTCCAGGCGGTGATCCTCCCGCATGCCGGATATGTCTATTCCGGAAAGACTGCGGCCAGGACATTGAAGACCGCTGCCTCCGGCAAATACACCCGTGCAATTGTCATCTCCCCGAGCCATATGTTCCCGTTCGAAGGGATCGTGGCATCAACTTTCAAGGCTTTCAAGACTCCGCTTGGAAATATAGATGTCGATACTGAAGCCGTGGACAAGATCCTGGACAGCGACACCTCGTTCATATCCGAAATGACCGAGGCACATATTCCCGAGCACTCGCTCGAAGTTGAACTGCCATTCCTGCAGGTCCTCTTCCCGAAGCTAAAAATAGTGCCTTTCATCTGCGGGCAGATCGACGACAGCTCCGCAGTGGAGATAGCGGAAGCCCTTTCAAACTTCCTCGTTCCTGAAAACCTCTGGGTGATCAGCTCCGATTTCACTCATTTCGGAAGATCCTTCGGTTACAAGCCATTCTCTGATGACATACCTGCCAGGCTCAAGGAACTTGACATGGGTGCCGTGGACAGGATTATTGAACTGGACTTCAAGGGATTCTCATCCTATGTGGACAGGACCAGGGCTACGATATGCGGTGCGAATCCGATAAGGGTTCTCCTCAAGACAATTGAAGACGCCAGAAAATCCGGAGCGGAATTCGATGCCGAACTTGTCGAATACACAACAAGCGGGGAAATGACCGGCGACTATTCCCACTGCGTGAGCTACGCCGGCATCTCAATACGCAGGAAAGCAGGTTCATGAGGATCTCAAGAATATTCTTCCTGATCTTTCTTTTAACGGTGCCCGTCCTCGGAGCATTTGCCGAGGATGACATGATTGTAAACGGCCCCAAGGTGCCCTTATACCTGAACCGCGACTTCCTATGGTTCTGCGCCACATCCGTGCTGCTGATGTTCTCGATCTTCCTGCTCTACCTTCACCATGCAATGGTTAAGAACAGGAAGCTCCTGCAGGAGAGCGAGGAGAGATACCGCATCCTGGCGGACAACTCGCATGACGTGCTTGTGAGGATGTCCTCTTGCGACAACGCAACCTATTTCTCTCCGGCATGCGAGAGGATCCTCGGTTTCTCATCCGCTGAACTCGAAGGGGCGAAGTTCCAGGAACACATCCATCCTGATGACAAGAACACCTTCGAGGCAATATTCAAGATCCCTGAGAATACCGGGTTGCAGGTCATATTCAAGTTCATCAGGAAGGATGGAAGTAGCATATGGATCGAATCGGTCAACAGGACGCTCGGTAAAACTGAGGCCGGGGTTCAAATTGAGATCCTTTCGAGCTGGCGCGACATAACCGAACGCAAGAAGAGCGAAGAGGAACTGCAGCAATACAGGCTCCAGCTCGAAAAAAAGGTATCGGAGAGGACTGAAAAACTTAAAGTGGCCAATGAAAACCTTACGAAGGAGATCAGGGACCGTGAAGTCATCGAGAATATCCTTAAACGCCAGAACACCATACTTGAAGCGGCCAGCAACTGCTCGGAAATCCTGATCAGGTATCCTGACTTCGAAGCATCCATGAACGACTCCATATCCCAGATCGGGAAGGCGGCCGAACTGGCATCTGTCATCATATTCGAGAACAATATCCCCGACGAATCAGGGGACATCACATCGAACCTCAAGTACGAATGGGTAGCTGAAGCCGTCCCCAGACAGATGGGAAATCCGGCTCTCCAGGACTTCTCCTTCGCCGGCAACGGCCTGTCCCGTTGGTCCGACACGCTTGAGAACGGAGGAATAATACACGGAATGACAAAGGATCTTCCTGTGAAGGAGTCGGAGTTCCTGTCGAAGCTGAAAGGCATTTCCTTCCTGATAATCCCCATCAAGTCCGCTGACAAGTGGTGGGGTGAAATTGCATTCATAGAGACAAGATATGAGAGGAGCTGGTCAGAACCTGAAATCAAAGTTCTGAGGAGTTCCGCCAACATCATCGGTGCCGCCTTGGAAAGACAGCAGATGCAGGCAGAGTTCAACATGCTTGTCCTCGGTGTCGAACACAGCCCTGCAAGCATTGTCATAACTGACATGAACGGCAACATAGAATATGTGAATCCGAAATTCACAAGACTCACCGGATATACCCTCAAGGAAGTGCTGGGGAAGAACATGAACATCCAGAAATCAGGCCTTCACAATCCTGAATATTACAAGCAGATGTGGTCCGCGCTTCTTTCCGGGAAAGAATGGAAGGGAGAGTTCCAGAACAAGAAGAAGAATGGAGAACTCTACTGGGAGATGGTGTCGATTTCCCCAATAATGAACAAGGGGCAGATCACCCATTTCATCGGATTCAAGGAGGACGTCTCCGAACGCAAAGCGTATGAGAGATCACTGAAGCAGGCCATGGAAGCAGCGGAATCCGCCAACAGGGCGAAGAGCGAATTCCTTGCGAACATGTCGCACGAGATAAGAACCCCGATGAACAGCATCCTCGGGATGGCTGAACTCCTGCAGTCGTCAAAGCTTTCAAATGAACAGGTCGAATATGCAACCGCGATATGCAATTCATCAAAGATGCTGCTGTCGCTGATAAACGACATTCTTGACATGTCGAAGATAGAGGCAGGCAAACTAGACATCCAGAAGGAACCCCTGGACCTGCTGGAGACGATCGAGGATGTCGTTCATATCAACTCCGTCGCTGCAGCCGAAAAGGGCCTGAGGTTGATCGTGAGCTTTGAACAGGGCACACCGAGATATGTGGTCGGAGATGCGGTCAGGATCAGGCAGGTCCTGATAAACCTCACCGTAAATGCGGTGAAGTTCACCCGGAGCGGACATGTCCTCATCAAGGCTTCATGCCTCGAAATCGACAGCTCCTCCGCCAGGATCAGGATCGATGTGATCGACACCGGCACCGGAATTCCGACCGACTCCCAGAAGTTCATATTTGAAAAGTTCACCCAACTTGATGCGTCCATCACAAGGCGTTACGGGGGAGCCGGACTCGGTCTTCCGATATGCAAGCGCCTGATGGAGCTGATGGGCGGGGAGATTGGCCTCACAAGCTATCCCGGAAAGGGCTCGGACTTCTTCTGCATATTCAATCTTCCTCTGATGGCCACGGTACCCGGACACGATCTTCTCTTCGAGTTCGAATCGGCCCAGCTGAGGATACTTGTCGTCGACGACAACCGTATCAGCCGCGAGGCTCTCTGCAGCCAGATCTCAGGACTGAACATAAACTGCGACAGCGCGGAGGATTTTGAGAAGGGTATCACGATGCTTGAATCCGCTTCCTCTGAGAAACGTCCCTACACAATATGTTTCTTTGACAAGGACATCCCTGGCTTCGAAGTTGGCAGGTTGAAGGATTTTTCAGGAAGCTCGGACATAATCATACTTACATCCGAATCCCAGCTGCCGGAAACTTCAAGGGGAAGCAGGAACATCATCTTCATGAGAAGGCCGTTGAAAATATCGTGGCTGCCTGACCTGATAAATGAAGCACTGATGAAGACGCAGAGATGAGTCTCACCATTCGTAGATGATATAAAGCCTCTTGAAAGTGAATTCCGTAAGAAGCAGCACCCAGCCAAGAGGACCGTATATCGGGGTCTTATGCTCGAATTTCTTCTGTGGTGCTTCCTCAAGGGAAAGCTGGAGGTATTCAACATCCTCCTGCGCCCTGTCGAGTCCGGCCTTGGCCTTGTCCGCCTCATCCACTGTCTTAGCATCCTTCATGAGCTGCATGTACCTATCCCTTGCAATGATTGCCTGTTCAAGGCGCCTCTTGTTATCCTTGTAGGCCGTATCGAGGTTCCCAGTGTCCTTCAACTCTTCCTTTTTGATGCCGGACATATCGGGAGCATCGGCAGCCTCTTTCTTCTGAGGTTCAGGCGTTGATGAACACCCGGCGAGCAGAAGTATGGCAGCGGTCATGACGAATAAGAATTTCATAATGATATTCCAATATTTTTAATGGATAATTTAACCTGTCTGCGATTAATAGTCAATAGCTCCAGTTCCACTGCGATGGATCAACCTTGTAGAACTTCATGAGCTCGGAATAAAGTTCCGGATGCCGGGCCTTCATTTCAGGCGCCATCAGAAAAAAACCTTCCGTGACGACTGAAAAAAATTCTGCGGGATCCCGCGAACCATAATCGTCTATTATCCCATCGCCATCCCCTCCGCCTTCCTTCAACCCTTCGTACTCCCTTGCAAACACCTTGGCCCACTGGCCGTAGCTGGAGCCCTCGCCTAATTCAGGGAGTCCGTTCAGAAAACCGTCCTCTGCATCGATCTGGTGCGCAAACTCATGGATGACAAGGCTCTGGCCGCACTTCTCGTCTGAGAGTTCGTCTTCTATCTGTTTCCATGAGAGTACAACCACCCCGTTCTCCCATGATTCACCGAGGTTGACAGCCTTTGATTTTATCGTCTGGCCTCCTCCCACATGAAACTCATCATTTACCCAGTAGGCGTCAGGATATACGAGGATTGATGTGAGATCCGGATAATAGTCTGTTTCCCTGTTGAGGAGCAGCATACAGGCATAAGCCGCAATGACTACTCTTACCTTGTCATCAATCTTCTGCCCCTTGCACCCTTCAAAACTTTTCTCGGAGAGGAAAATTTTGATATGCCGCCTCAGCTGTTCCCTCAATTCCACAGGCATGCGCCGGTATAATGGCATCCTCTCTTCAAGGATTGCCTCCCAGGCCTTGGGGAATTCCGTCTCAAGCAGGACTGCTCGCCTTTTCAATTTCCTCTGTTTCCTGAAATAGATGAAAATAACAGGGAATGAAAATAGTATCAGCAATAGGATGATCTTGTCCAAGTAAACTCCCTGGTCAGCGCAATTTAGGGCACCTCTAAAAATTGACAAATGGCGCGCAACAATAAATTTTGGATACTTGGCGAGGAGCAGACACCAGGAGCAGCCACAGGGCGGGCTGTAACTGGTTCTGCGACAAAGACAATATCCAAAAGAATTAGTTGCCCTATGGGTTGCAGATCTTTTAGGCTCAAAGTTATTATTCTTCTCTCGTCATATAGCTTTGGATATGTCTCCGTTCAGAAAATCTCTTTGAGCTTCCCAAAAATCTTTCGCAACGCGCCAATTGTGAATTTTTAGAGGTATCCTTTAGCTATCCCCGGAGGCCTTCAGCACTTTTTCTGAGAAGGGAGGCCTCGGTATGCACGGCTTTAAGGATATCAATCAACGATGAATCATGCGGGACCTGGGCAGTCGAAGGCGCTGCGACATGATGTCGTTCATCAGTGTCGCCAAGTCCGCTGTCCCTAAGTTTTTTCAGCCTGGCAAGCATCATATCCCGGATCTCCTCATGATTGTCAACTCCGCGGAAAAAGCCTATATGCATCGAGAACACCGGATTCTGCGAACCTTGGTCAGGCTGTATTACACCTCCTCCGCCTGCAGTCTCAACCTTCAGATCAGCTATTCCAAAGAATCTCTGTATCGGTCCCTGCGATATCGAAATGTTCTGGATGTTCGCGAATGTCATTGTCATTTCCCTGACAAAGACGACGCCTTCCCTGATCCGCAGGCTCCTGTCGGTGATCTTGTACCATCGCATCTCATAGTCAAGACGGAGCATTATGAACGATATGACCAAATGGACAAGACCGACAATGCAGATTGCTGCAAGAGAGAGTATCACAAGGATGAATCCAACTGTGGAAACATGTGTCTTGAGCATGTGTACGACGGATATTCCGGCACCAAATGCGAGGAGGAATGCGGAAAATATATTTCCAATTATCCATACATAGAGCCTGTATTTGAAGAAGTTCGGAGACGCCCGGAACACCTTCAGGCTCCCAACCTCACCCATCGGATCAAGCGGTTCCGGTGGAACTTTGAGCACCCTGAGGACAAGATTCTTGATGAACTGGTACATTTTCGCTCACCTTCCTGCAGCTTTCTCAAGGGCTTCCCTTGTGGCCTTGAGTTCATCACGTATTCCAGCAAGGAGCTGTACCGCATCAGTACCGATCACGACCTGTTCGGTTCCAGCGGAAGCGGTTCCCGACCTTGAAGCCCCCATGTCCTTGTATCCGCGCATTCTTGCATACAGGAAATCCCTGAGCTTTTCATATTCAACGATCCCTTCGATTGTCATCTCAGGTTCTGCGCTGCCGGATGCCGTCTGGACCTTCACATCAGCAAGCCCAAGCCATCTCTGAATCAGTCCCGAGGTCAGATGTATGTCCTGGATCCTTGCATATGTAAGGTTAACCTCCTTGCGGAAAATAAACCCCCACTTCATTCCTATACCCTCCCCGTCAAACTTGTATTTGAGGGTATAATACCTGAAAAGCAGGACAGGGAGCGATAATATTATGAAAGGCCCCGACAAGATGCTCCTGATGATATAGAGCTTCAGAAGCATAGGCGAAGGTCTTTCGATCTTATAAATGTCAATCTCTTCCATCATTCAACTCCCTCCTCATTGCTTTTCTTCTTCCTGTTCAAATAATCTACAGCCTTTCTTATCTCAAACTCGAACGCCTTTGCGTATTCCCCGTTCCTCTGATAGTTCTCCCAGAAGGCTATTGCCTTGTCATATTCGCCGTTCTGTTCAAAATCGTAGGACTTCTTCTTGAGTTCCTCAAGGGCTCTTTTCTGCCGGTCAAGATTCCTTCTTGCCTTGATCTTTTCAGCCTTCTCCAGTATCCTGTCCATAGCCTTGCTGGCCTCTGCTGAATACTGCGGCTCCCCGACCTTCTGCACGTTCTCAAACATTACAAGCGCCTTCCTGAAATTCGCAGGTTCGGGATTGTTCTCAATGAAGGTGACGGCCTCCATGTAGAGTTTCCGAGCCTTATCCCTCTTCGCATCCTCACCACCCTTCCTCAACATGACAATGAATCCTGAAAGGAAGATGACCAGCAGCACCGAATAAAGAATTATCTTCACGAGCGGGCTCAACCCCTTCCTGCTGACTGCCGCCTTTTTTGCCGCTGCGGGAGCCGGTTGCCCCTTCACAGGCTCCTTGAGCGGTGCAGCGGACCCCACAGGAGCTGCCGGGGGCTTTGAAAGTTCATCCATTATCTCCTCCATCATACCTATGCATTCATCCCAGTCCGGGAACCTGTTATCCTTGTTCTTGGCCATCATCATTTTTATCAAGTCGACTGTCGCCTGAGATACCGAGGGGCGCAGGTTCCTCGGATCCGGAACGGGATCGTCCAGATGCTTCGCCAGCACCTCCATCGCATTCTCGCCGGGATACGGTGGCGAACCGGTCAGGATGTGGTATAGGCTTGCGCCGAGGGAATACATGTCCGCCCTGAAATCAAGATCCTTCAATCCCTTCGCTTGTTCCGGACTGACATACTGTGGGGAGCCAACCATCATTCCTGCCATCGTCAATTCAACATCCTCCCCCTTCATCTTCTTGGAAATCCCAAGGTCCATCAGCTTGACTTCATTCTCGTTAGTGAGCATGATGTTGGCGGGCTTGATGTCCCTGTGGAGTATCCCATGCTTCTCCCAGGCGTATTTCAGCGCATGGGCAATCTCGCTGGCGATCCATATCGCTTCTTTTTCCGGGAACTGCCGTCCTTCGTCAAGGAGCCTCTTGATATCCTTCCCGTCAATGAAGGTCATTGAGAAGTAGTATACTTTCCCATTGTAGCCCGCCTCGATCGCCCGTACCACGTTCGGATGCTCGATCTGGGCAAGTATGCGGACTTCGCGGTAGAACCTTTCGAGATAAGCCTTGTCCCGGATGAGATCTTCGTGGAGTATCTTGAGCGCTACCGGGCGCTTCATCGATTTCTGTTCGGCTAGATATACTTCGCCCATGCCACCCACGCCGATGCGTTCCCTGATCAGGTAATCCCCTACTTCAGAACCCTTTGGAAGAAGCGGGGCCGGTGCCGCCATTTCGACACCGCACTTCGGGCACTTTATCACAGTTTCATCCTGTGAATCATCCCAGATGAACTCCTGCTTGCACCCAGGACATATGTATGTGTTCTTCAATGTTCCCCCATGATGGGCAAATTATAATCATATAAAAATATTACTTGAGAGCCTTATTAGCAAATCGTTTTTGACTTTATTGCATATGGGATTATTTTTGAAATATATTACATATTAACCATCATGGAGGCATAAAATGAAAAAGGTTCTCGTACCGGTAATTTCCCTGGCCCTCATTCTCACACTTCTGTCCGCCTGCGGCCAGAAGGAGGAAATCACTGTCAACACAGCCCCTTATGAATCTGCGATCAAGGATTACTGCAAGAGCAGGAGCATGGATATGAAGGTCGCATCCTTCGAAAAGCTCGAGGAGAAGGGCGATACAGCCACAGCAATATGCAAGATGGGGGCCGCTGAGATGGAAGGCCCCAAGGTCACTTGGCAGTTCACCTTCAAGAAGGAAAAGGACAAGTGGACGGTGGCATCCCAGGAAGTGAAGAAGTAGCCTGCCGCATCATCCGCCATCGAGTTCGATGAGGACGCATTCCGCCCTTCTGTGCTTGAACCTGTATAGTTCCCGCAAGTTCCCGGTCGGGATCCTGCCTGATTCCTCCAGCTCCTTCTGCAGCGCTGTCCGGAAAATCAGGCATCCCGCCTTGCCATCAAGCTGTCCGGGATCAATGATGAACTTAATGGAAGGCCGTATATAGAAGAAGAAGGGCTCGCATTCGGTTTTGTAGGCAAAAAGCGTTTTCCCATTTGTCACCGCATTGATCTCCTCCGCCAGGATGTCATGCCCTTTCTGGAACTTCGCCATGACAGGAAACGCAAAGACTGCGGCGGAAATGCCCAGAATCGCAACTAGGACACCGCTTGCGGCAATAAGTCCCGAAGTGCCGGAAACTCCTTTCTTAAGCAGATAAATGAAAATCGCAGCTGCAAGGAGAGTAGAGAGGATGCAGAAAACCATTGTAGGATAAGTGGATCTCATTTCAATCAGGGCTGAATTCAGGCCTTTACCCAAATCCCCATGTATGAAATTCATCCCTCCGGCAAATATCATGAACATTGTAAGGATGCATGCAATCGTCAGGATTCCAGAAAGGACCACGATAAGATTCCTCCAGATCTTTTCCGACTTTGGCAGGCTCACGGAAACCAGCACCCATGCGGTCATCATCGATGCGAGCCCATACACCGGAAGAGAATATCTGGCTTTTGTTCCCGGCATCAGATTCACCAGTACAAGACATGCGACAAGTGCAATGCGGCATCCCTTAAAGAGAAGGATGTCCTTGTCGGAAATTCCGGAAATTATTCTTTTGCTGAAAAGTAGAGGAGTGAAGATCAGCCACGGAAGGAAGTTCAGAAAGGCTCCAAGAACACGGACAGGCCATTTGCCAAGATTCAGTTCCTCCCCGCGGAACCTCATCATTATCTCCGAGACCCAGGTACCTGCAACCTTCGAATCGTTCCCCGACCTGACAGCCTTGGGAAGAGAGAGGAACCATGAAAAGAATATCCCGAGCATGACGACTATTCCTATGAAATGGAATATGCTCATGGCCTCCTTGGTTTTCCTTTCGCTGACCAGCACGGAAAATACCGTCATATAGTAGAAAAGAAGTATTACAGGCCCTTTCAGCAAGAGTCCGAATCCGATTATGAGCGACGGAAAGAACCAGAGCCCGAACGAGCTCTTCCTTTTCTCCGACCAAATATTGAGCCATGTAATGATTGCCATCCCGGTCACACAGGCATAGACGCTGTCGATCTCGGCCTGCCTGCCGCTGTCGATGCAGCCGATGCAGGTCAGGAAAATGACGGCAGCTGCGAATCTCGCACGGAGATCAAGAAAACCCGAGGGCATCAGGACAAGCAGGCTGACAAACGCAAGCATCGCGATTGCGGAGGGAAAACGTGCGGCGAATTCGGATTTATCGCCGAATACGATGAACGAACCGGCGATAAGCCAGTTTATCATCGGGGGTTTCTTGAAATATTCCTCTCCTGCAAGGCTCGGTACTTTCCAGTTACCGCTGTCGAGCATCTCAACAGCCGGCATAATCCTCCGCCCCTCGTTGAAATCTATGTGGAGGGTCCCCAGAGCGGGAAGATATATGCATGCCCATATGGCAAGGATGGCCAGATAGGCTGTCAGCTTGTTGAACTTAAAATCCATTTACTTTTTACGTCCAAGAAGCGACTTCTTCACTGGACAGCCCGGATGGACATATTGCCCTCCGAGTGCCGCTGATTCATAGAGGGCAGTGAGTATCTCTATGTTCTTCTTGCCTTCAGGAGCTTCGACAAGTGCCGGCTTCCAGTTCACGATCGCATCAATCACATTCGCCAGGTAAGGAGTATGCCCATGTCCATAGACGTTGGGAACTTCCTGCGAGGATGATGACTGCATGTGGGCGTCCTCAGGCTGTTCGTCCTGGAATTTCCAGTAGAGTATCTTGTTGACGGCGTGTCCGCCGATTATGACCGTCCCCTTCTCACCGAGAAGGCTCAGCGATCCCTCGAGATCCTCGGGCCTTGATGCCACGGTTGCCTCAAAGGCACCGACAGCACCCGACTTGTATTTAAACGTGGCCAGAGCCGTATCCTCGACCTCGATGTCCAGAAGACGCGTAGCGGTGACACACTGCATAGAATCGATCGGCCCCATGAACCACTGGAGGAGATCCAAATGGTGGCTTGCCTGCTGCGACATCACACCGCCGTCGAGTTCCCAGGTTCCATGCCAGTCGTCCTGCTCATAGTATGACTGCACTCTCTTCCATCTGACGCGGACGGTACCCATGACCATCTTGCCGAAACGACCGTTCTCGAGGGCCTTCCTGGCGGAGACGACCGCAGGATTGAATCGGTTCTGCTTCACCACGAAGAGACGGCACTTGTGGTCGGCACACGCCTTGATCATTGCATCGCAGTCCTCGACGCGCAATGCCATCGGCTTCTCTACGATGATATGTTTTCCATGGCGTGAAACATCAATGACGTGCCTTGCATGATATCCAGTGGGAGTGGCAATGTCAACGACATCAATCTCGTGGTGCTTCTTCATCATCTCATGGTAGTCGAGGAAATAAGGCACCTTGAACTCCTCGGACTTGGCCTTCGCCTTCTTCTCGTCAATGTCGCAGATTGCGACGAGTTCACCGTCAATCTTGCCGGATGTCAGTGCTTTCAAGTGGTTGTTGGAAACGCGACCGCAGCCTATAACTGCAAATTTCAGTTTTTTCTTGTTCATTATATGTATACCTCGTGTTTTATTTCCGAAGAATAAGGAAAATATTTGTTAAATCCGTTTTTTCAATCTGAAGCAGGCTTTTTCCTCCGTGAATAAAGCTTTACTCCAAGCCATATCACAACAAGCGCCATAAGTGCCAGGAATATGTAGATCATGCTGTGCCAGAGATCCCCCTGCTTCGCCCCCTTGCCTATCAGCGTGAATGGTATCGCCTCCGGAAAAAGCCCTATGAATGAGCCGATCAGAAAGTCCCTGTGCGTAACAGGAGACAACCCCAGGATCAGGTTCACAATCATCCCATGTATCGGCATCTGTCTTGCAAGTATAACCGCAGGGATACCTCCATGTTCGAGTACCTTGGTCAACTTGTTGAGCCCGTGGCTATGCCTTAGTACGAAGTCACGTCCGCCCCACCTGACAAAGAGGAAAATGATGTAATATGCCATCAGGGTTCCCAGCACACAGTATATGAGACCCTGGACAAAACCAAAGGCCATCCCTCCCACAGGACAAAGCAGAAGTCTCGGAACCCCGGCACATACCAGCACGCATACTCCGAGAGTAAAGATCAGGGGGGCAAGAATTCCCGTCTGTTTGATCTTGTCGCAGAATTCAGGTGCCCTGTCAATGTATTCCTTGAGAGGAGAATTGTAGGCGATGAATATCAATATGACAAAAACAAGGAGAAATATGAAGTCTTTCCTGATGGAGAGCACGGAACTTGCTACAGGCTTTTCGATCAGATGCTGGAAATCCCCTTCGGAACCGTTGTCACCGTTCCGACTGCCATTCCCACCGTCATTATTTTTCGGGGTATTCGTCTCCAACTCTGTCTCCCACTAAGGCTCTCTTTTTCATCCAGCGCATCGCGAAGCAGTCCATGATTCCGCGCCACATCCTGTTGCCGATGCCGTACTTTGATTTTCCGCGGGTGCGTGGCCTGTCGTTCACAAGAAGCTCTATCACCCTGTACCCCTGCATGCGCAGAAGCGTCGGCAGGAACCTGTGCATTCCGTTGAATGCCGGCATCTGCCACAGTGCCTTCCTGCGGATCGCACGGTACGTGCAACCGGCATCAACGATCCTGTCACCAGTTATCGCGTTGCGAAATGCGTTGGCGGTACGAGAGGAGATCCTCTTGACTATCGTGTCGCGTCTCTTCCTGCGAACTCCGCAGACGCAGTCGATGTCATCCTGCAGCGCTTCGAGCATGGCCGGAATGTCTGCCGGATCGTTCTGCTGGTCTGCATCCATAGTGATCACTATTTCGCCACGGGCGTTAGCGAATCCTGTAGCCTCGCCTGCACTCTCACCGGAATTGACGGTATGCGGAATTATCCTTATGAACGGATGCGTCAATTGCAGTTTCTTCAGTACTTCAAAACTGCCATCGGTACTCCTGTCGTCTATGAATATCACCTCGAACTTCTTCCCGATCTTTTCCAGGATCGGCTGAAGTTCCGCTACAAGAGGCTCGAGATTGTCTTCCTCGTTGAAGACAGGTATCACTATCGAAAGATATATGTCTGAGTCCATTGGTAATCATCTCCCTGCATGAAAGCGCTAAATATAAGGCGTTTAACTGAAAAGAAAAGTTTTAAGTGTCAAGTTTTAGGTGTTAAGTCAAATTATATGCGTCTGGAGAAGTCCGTGAAAGTCTGTGGCTAATCATCTTTTCCCAAGCCCTTGTAAAACTTATTAATCCTCTTTCCCTCAGAAATCAGCTTCTTCACCATCGCCTCGTAGTCCCGAACTCCATCGCCGGACGCCTTGACAAGTGCATCGTGTATTTCACGGATCTTCCTGAAGGAGCTTTGGATGTCGGCAAGAGCTGCATCGGACTCCTTCTGTCTTGCCGGGTATGAGGCAAGCTTTTCGATCTCCTGCTTTTTCACTGCCGGATCAAGTTTGTTACGGTTGTCCCCGATGAACTTGTCCTGAAGAATCATGAGCTCATCATACTGGTTCCACTGCTGCGCCCTCAATCCGCCCGGATTCTTATAGAGGCCGTTCGCCGGACTTCCGAGATCCTCGACAAATAACTTGCATATCTCATGCACGTTGCCATCCATTCCGACAATGCTCTCCCTGATGGCCCTGTCTCTCCTGTATTCAATGAGCCATCTGCCAATGGCATTGACGGCTGTGGTGAAGATCTGGATCTGCGAGGATTCCACCGGTGAGTTCCTGAAGAAGCTGCTCTTCATAAGACCGGCGTTGAGTTCCTGCAATGAGGCTCCGAGTTTCCTTGTCTCCTCGTCGAAATCCTCAAGCTGTTTTTCGCCAGCGAGCTCAGAAAGCTTTTCGGCATAGATGCAAAGTCCGTCAAGTACCTGGCGTCTCACCTTCAGAGCCTGCATATCAAAGAATGGCTTAATCGACTCCGGCTTGAAACCCTTGTTGTCGAAATCAGCTGTGATCTTCAGCACATCAACCTCACGGTGAACCTTCTCTATTTCCGTGTATGCCGACATGTTGTTTTCGGCAGTCATGCTCACAGCTTCGGAAAATTCCTGCAATCTCGGTTGCGGTATCGGCTGAGGGACGGTGCAACCAGAAAACATGATGGCCAGTATTCCAATTATAACATGACTTAAAATTGTCTTGTACTTCAAATCTGTCATCTTATATATCCTCTCGCCGTTACTCCGATACGCCGTTACTCCGGCACGATCTTCTCAAATCCCGTAAACGGCCTCAGCACTTCCGGAACGATGACGCTGCCGTCTTCCTGCTGGAAGTTCTCTAGTATCGCGATCGCCACCCTGTCGGTGACGGCCGTCGCGCTGATCGTATGGACAAATCCCTTCGTCCCGTCGTCCTTCTTGTATTTGATGTTCAGTCGGCGCGACTGGAAATCCGTTAGGTTGGTGTTGGAAGTGACTTCCCTGTATCCGCCGAATCCCGGGAACCACGCTTCGGTATCGTATTTCCTGTAGCCAGGAGCACCCATGTCACCAAGACAGACATCCACGACGCGGTACGGGATACCAAGTTTCTGCAATAAATATTCCTCGTTGACAAGACATTCCTGATGGTATTTCTCAGATTCCTCCGGAAGACAGAAGATGATCTGCTCCACCTTGTGGAATTGGTGTACACGGAAAATTCCTTTCGTCGCCTTACCATAGCTTCCTGCTTCAGTCCTGAAACAAGGGCTGAACGCCGTATATCTTATCGGAAGAGCGGAAGCGTTTAGCGTCTCGTCAGTATGGAACGCAACGAGGGTCTGTTCGGAAGTTCCTATCAGGGCCAGGTCTTCCTTGTCGATCTTGAATGTCTGATCCGCAAAGAACGGAAGGTATCCGGTTCCGAAGAGAGTCCGTTCCTTTGCACAGCACGGGGTGAGGAAGGATGTGAATCCCTTCTTCACAAGTTCCATCTGTGCCCAGAAGAACATTGCATTGCAGAGCTGAGCCCCCTTCCCCTTCCAATAGTAGAAACCGGACTTTGCGACTTTCGCACCTCGTGTGGCGTCAATCACGCCAAGCAGATCACCGAGTTCCTGATGATCCTTCGGTTTGAAGGAGAAATTGCGGACTTCGCCGACCTTCCTGATCTCCTTGTTCTCAGTGTCATCTTTTCCGGCAGGAGTCTCAGGGGAAATTATATTCGGGAGCCAGGCCATCTTCGCATCGAGCTGTTTCTGGAGTTCCTCAAGTCTCGGTTCAAGAGCAGATAGCTCCTCCTTTATCTTCTTCACCTGTTCGCGCGCTTCAGGCTTATCCTTGCATTCCTTGCTGAGACGGTTCCTGTCAGAACGGAGCGTCTCGGTCTTGACGGTAAGATCTCGCATCTCCTTGTCTAAGGCGACGATCTCGTCGACATCGACCTTCGCTCCGCGGACCTCGCAGTTCTTCTTTACAAAGTCCGGCTTCTCCCTCAATAATTTTATGTCAATCATAATTCTCCTTGCTCTCGTCTTATTTTTCGCCGTCTCACCCTTTCACCGATACTCCGTTACTTTATTCAGATTTGCGGTAATGGGAAATTTCTCGTGAATTCCTTCACCTCCACAGCGATCTGCTTCAGTGCAGCCTCGTCCGTCTTGCAGTCCACGGCCTTCTCTATCCAGGCGGCGATCTTCACCATCTCAGCTTCCTTCATACCGCGCGTTGTCACTGCCGGTGTTCCAATCCTGATTCCGCTGGCGACAAAAGGTTTTTCGGGATCGAACGGGATCATGTTTTTGTTCACGGTGATGGCTGCCTTGTCGAGGGCCAGCGCGATCTCTTTTCCGGTGGACTTTTTCGGACGCAGGTCGACAAGCATCAGATGGTTGTCCGTACCGCCGGAAACGATCCTGAATCCACGTTTGCCAAGTTCACTTGAGAGCTGTGCAGCATTCTTGAGTATCTGCTTCTGGTATTCCTTGAACGCCGGCTGGAGAGCCTCGTGGAAACATATAGCCTTCGCGGCGATCGTGTGCATCATCGGTCCACCCTGGAGCCCTGGGAAGAGCTTCGAATTGATGTCCTTCGCAAACTGCTCCTTGCAGAGAATCAGGCCCGACCTCGGTCCGCGGAGTGTCTTGTGTGTCGTCGAAGTCACAACTTCCGCGTAAGGCACAGGATTAGGATGAAGTCCGGCGGCGACAAGCCCGGCGATGTGGGCCATGTCGACCATCACCTTCGCCCCGACCTTGTCGGCGATCTCACGGAACCTCTTGAAATCAAGTGTCCTTGGATATGCGCTTGCGCCGACCACGATCAGCTTCGGCTTGTTGGCAAGGGCGAGCTTCTCGATCTCGTCATAGTTGAGCATCTCTGTCTGCCTGTCAACGCCATAAGGAACAATCTTATAGAGCATTCCGCTGAAGTTCATCGGATGGCCGTGCGTGAGATGTCCGCCGTGCGCAAGATCCATCGCGAGTACGGTGTCTCCCGGCTGGACAAGTGCGAAATACGCAGCCATGTTCGCCTGGCTTCCCGAGTGGGCCTGCACGTTCGCCGCCTCGGATCCGAAGAGCTGGCAGACGCGTTTGATGGCGAGGCTTTCAACCTCATCGACAACTTCGCAACCGTTGTAGTAGCGTTTGCCCGGATATCCTTCGGCATATTTGTTCGTAAGAACAGTTCCCTGTGCGGCGCGTATCGCGCAGCTCGCAAAATTCTCAGATGCTATCAGTTCGAGTCCGCCGTCCTGGCGTTCCATCTCCTTGTCGAGCATATGTGCGACTTCAGGATCTGACTCGCGCACCGCAGCAATGTCGTCATAGGTCTTCTTCTCAAGCTTGAGAAGCCTTCTCTCATGGCGCTCATCCTTGCTGAAAGGAGTTGAAAGCCAGGTCTTGACAAGTTTCTCGGCCGCTTCGAACGAGACTATGTCCGCAGGAATGACAAGTACGTTTGAGCAGTTGTGGTCGCGGCTGGATTTTGCCACCTTCTCGTCTGTGACGACAGCAGCCCTGACCCCGTGGAAACGGTTGGCGGTTATGCCCATCCCGACTCCGGATCTGCATATGAGGATACCGCAGTCGGCCTGTCCTTTCACCATCGCAAAACCAAGTTCTGACCCGAAATCAGAATAGTCGTCGGCTGGATCGGCCTTGCAGGGGCCCTTGTCGAGAACCTTGTGTCCCATCCCTGAAAGCTTCGCTGCAAGCTTGTTCTTGAATTCAAAGCCGCCGTGGTCTCCGGCGATCGCGATTGTGAGTTCTTTCTTGCCGAACCAGTCCTTTATCTTCATCATTTTTCTTCCCTTATGTTAAATATTCTAATTATTCTTATTTGCTATTACTTCCTTAAAAAGGCTGTCCAGAGCCTCCTTCATTTCAGCAAAACAGTCGCTGTAAATCTTCTCGGAACCGCCGACAGGGTCTGCAATGTTGCCTTGCTTGCGTATAAATTCAAGCAGGTTTCTGGTTTTTTCGAGGGCCTTCGGCTGCATCGCGCCAATGTGCATGCGGTGTGATTCCGTCATCGTGACGATCAGGTCCGCTTCGGTGATCATGTCCATCGAAAGCATCCTGCTCCTGTGGCCGGAAATGTCGATGCCGTAGTCCTTCATGACAGAGATGGTCTGCATGGAGGCGCAGTCACCTCCGCCGGCAAAAGTACCTGCGGATGAGACCTCCACATCATTTCTGCCGGCCTTCCTGCAGAGATCTTTCAGATAAGCTTCCGCCATCGGGCTCCGGCAGGTGTTTCCGGTGCAGACAAAAAGTATTTTCATAGCCAATTCCTCAAGTCGTCGGTCGACAGTCTTCAGTCATCCGCAGACAAATTCCAAATTTCCAATTTCAAGTTATGAGTTACCTGCCCTGAGCCAGTCGAAGGGCGAGTTACTTCTGTATTTCAATATTCAGCTTGTCTATCTTGTAATGCATTATGCGCTGGGTGGTCTTAAGCGCACGGGCGGCAGCTGCAACATTCCACCGGTTGTTCTTCAATGCATCGACGATCAGTTCCTTCTCGAAGGAAGCTACCATCGTATCGAAAGAGGCGCCTTCCTCCGGCACGATTGAGGTCCCGCTCTCCTGGGCCGTCTGGAGCGATGGGGGTAGATCGTATGCATTGACAACGTCATTGGTAGTCACGAGCACCGCCCTCTCCAGGCAGTTCTCAAGCTCCCTCACGTTGCCCGGCCAGTGGTAGGCCATCATCATGTTGATCGCAGGGGTGGATATTCTCCGCACATTCTTATTGTAGGTCTTGTTGTATTTCTCGAGGAAATAATCTGCAAGGAGGATTATGTCAGCCTTCCTTTCACGGAGTGCTGGCAGGATTATAGGAAAAACGTTGAGCCTGTAGTAGAGGTCTTCCCTGAACTTGTCGTCCTGGATCGCTTTCTCAAGATCGCGGCTGGTGGCGGCGATTATCCTGGCGTTAGATTCAACGAGCTCGTGTCCGCCGACCCTCTCGAATACCCTTTCCTGCAGCACTCGCAGGAGCTTCACCTGTACCGGCTGGCTGATGTCCCCGATCTCATCGAGGAACAGTGTTCCTCCGTTTGCGATCTCGAAACGCCCTTTCCTCTGCTGCAGAGCGCCCGTGAATGATCCCTTCTCGTGCCCGAACAGTTCGCTCTCAATGAGGTTTTCCGGCAGAGCAGCGCAGTTCACCGCCACGAAAGGTCCGCCTTTCCTCGGGCTCGCATAATGGATGGCTCTCGCGACAAGTTCCTTGCCTGTACCCGATTCCCCGCGTATGAGAACCGTTACCGGACTGTTTGCGACCTGCCCTATCATAGAATATACCGCTTTCATGCTTCCGCAGTTGCCGATTATGTTGCTCGGATGGAACTGCACGCCGAGTTCCTGGCGGAGCCTCTCGTTCTCGCTGCGAAGCTGATCCTTCTCCTCGATCTCCTGCTTGAACGTCGCGACCGCGTCAGCAAGTATGTTGGATATGATCTTGAGAAGTCCAAGAGCTTTCTGGAGCTTTTCGTCCGAGGCTGTCGGATGATCTATCCCCAGCGTGCCTATCACCTCGCCCCTGTGCTTTATAGGAACGCAGATATATGCGCTTTTGTCGGAACGCTTGGCCTTCGTCTTTCCAAGGAACGACGGATCCTTTGATATGTCGGATATTATTATGGGCTTGCCTGTGGCGGCGGCCTTGCCATTGACTCCTTCACCCAGTTTGTACTGTCCTCGCTTCTTCTCATCCTCAGTAAGACCGCTCGATGCCTCTATCACAAGCACGTTCCCGCGTCGGAGCGTAAATGTCCCGTGCTCGCATCCGAGTTCATGCTGAAGTATGTCGAGTACCTCCCTGAGTAGGGAGGAAACATTCCTCTGGTGGACGAGTGCGTGGCTTATCTTGTCAAGGATGTTGAGTTCGCTGATTTCTATCTGCGTATTCATTTCAAACCCCTCGTTGAAAGTGACAATTTTGTCCCTTTGTGTCCAGTAATTTCAAATTTGTAAGGTATCATGGGAAGGTGATTTTTCACCATGGATAGTAAGATTTTTGCAAGGAAAGTTTTCCGGGAATACATATTTCGCCGATACTCCGATTCGCCGGCTCTCCGGTTCGGACCTATAGGCTATCCAGCTTGGTGAGTATCTCGTTCACGAGCGGGTCAAGGCGCTTGCGTTCTTCAGGAGTGAACTCCGTGAAATAGAAATCCATGGATTTCTTCATGCGTTTCTTGCCCTCCTCGGAATTGATGTCCTGTTTTATGTGTTCACGCTGTTCCGGATTGAGCTTTTCAAATCCTTCGCGCACCCTCACGATCATCTCGTCTACCTTCGCCTGTTTTTCCTGTTCGGAGAGATCCTTTGTCTTCTCACGGGCCTCGTAGAGGCGCTGACGCATGATCTCGGTCATAAGCCGTTCCCGTGTCTCCGGCTTCAGTTTTTCGGCAAGCTTGCGGAATTCCTGGCGCCTCTCCATTCTGTCTTCAGGACTGCCAGGTTCTGATGAAGAGGAAAGGATAAGCGTTTTGATCCTGTTATATTCTTGTTCTTCGGGATCCGGCTTAAGCACGCCGTATACCACAAGACCGATAAGCAGTGCAGAGACTCCTGAAAGCAGTCCCCACCTCATCATCTTAACTTTTGCCAGGCTCTTCATGGCACATCCTCGCTTTCCTTATAATATACTCTTTTATCCGGAAAGGTTACAGATAAATTTTGAAAGCTTTGCTTTTCAAAATTTGTTTTATATATTTCCAGCCAGTCAACCAGCTTGGAAATATATGCTCAAGGACATCATCATAAAAGGTGCACGGCAGCACAACCTCAAGGGAATAAACGTCACCATCCCCAGACACAAGCTCGTTGTCGTCACAGGACTCAGCGGTTCTGGAAAATCATCCCTCGCATTCGATACGCTCTACGCCGAAGGACAGCGCCGCTACGTCGAAAGCCTGTCGGCCTACGCCAGGCAGTTCCTCGACCAAATGCAGAAACCCGAGGTCGAACACATCGAAGGGCTTTCTCCGGCAATTGCCATCGAACAGCGCACCGCCGGAAGCAATCCAAGGTCCACTGTCGCCACCACCACTGAGATATACGACTACCTCCGCCTCCTCTACGCCCATGTTGGAAAGCCGCACTGCCCGAAATGCGGTGTCGCTATCAAAGGACAGAGCGCCGAGGCGATCTGCGAGAAGATCCTGTCTCTCCCTGCAAACCGAAAGATGATGATCCTCGCCCCATATGTCACTGGCAGGAAAGGTGAACAGAAGGATATCCTCGACAAACTGAAACGCGACGGATTCGTCAGGGCACGCATCGATGGACAAATCTACGAACTCGACGGCAAACTCCCCAAGCTCGAGAAGAACATCCGTCATACAGTCGAAGCGATTGTAGACCGCCTCGTTACCGGCAAGACCGAATCTTCCAGGCTCAACGATTCCGTGGAACTCGCGCTCCGCTGCGGCGAGGGAATACTCACCGTGCTTCTCGAGGATCCTGAAAAGAGAGACAAATGGATCGAGGAACAGATCAGCGAACAGCTTGCATGCGTCAAATGCGGGATCAGCTTCGGACAGCTCGCGCCACGCAACTTCTCGTTCAACAGCCCCTATGGCGCATGCCCTACATGCAACGGACTCGGTACACAGCTCATATTCGATCCTGAACTTGTGATCCCCGATCCGAGCCGTTCGATAAAACAAGGTGCGATCCCACCATGGCGCAGAGGACCTCGCCGCCTCATGATCTACTACAACCATCTGCTCCGGTGCATCGCCGAACATTTCGGCATCCAGGACATGATATACATGCCGTTCAAGGACATTCCGCAAAATGTCAGGGACGTCCTCCTCAATGGCAGTGGAAATGAGATAATAAAGTTTGATTACTGGCGTTCCGGAAGGATGCACAAGCTTGACAAGCCTTTCGAGGGGATCCTCAACAACCTCCAGCGCAGATTCATCGAGACAGAAAGCGAGGACGTCAGGGAACGCTTGAAGAAATACATGGGCCGCAGATGCTGTCCGGACTGCAAGGGCAACCGTCTCCGTCCTGAAAGCCTCGCCGTAAAAGTCGGCGATCTCGGTATCCACAAATACAATGAACTCACTGTTAACGAGGCCGACAGCTTCTTCGACAAGCTCAAGTTCAACGCTGAGGAGAAGAAAATCTCCCATGAGGTGATACGCGAAATCCGCAGTCGTCTCAGCTTCCTGAAGGATGTCGGACTTTCATATCTGACTCTCAACCGCGAGAGCGGAACATTGTCCGGAGGCGAAGCCCAGCGCATCCGCCTCGCCACCCAGATCGGCAGCGGTCTTACCGGCGTCCTCTACATACTCGACGAACCAAGCATCGGACTCCACCAGAAGGACAATGTGAAGCTTCTAAATACCCTTGAAAAACTCCGCGATACCGGCAACACCGTCATTGTCGTAGAACACGATCTCGACACCATCCGCAGGGCTGACTATGTGATCGACCTCGGCCCCGGCGCCGGACGCCACGGCGGAGAGATTGTTGCAGAGGGCACGCCGAAAGAAGTTGAAAAGACAAAGACCTCAATTACAGGCAAATATCTTTCCGGAGAGAAATCCGTCCCCCTGCCCTCAAAGAGGATCAAAGGCAACGGGAAATCACTCGTGATAGAAGGTGCCGAACACAACAATCTGAAAAAGATAAATGCCAGGATCCCGCTCGGAACATTCTGCTGCATCACCGGCGTATCCGGCTCCGGCAAAAGCAGTCTGATCGACGACACCTTACGCGTCGCCCTCGACCGGCATTTCAAGATCGGCACAGGAATCCCCGGCAAGCACAAGAGGATCACCGGTCTCGAAGAGATCAACAAGGTGATAGTGATCGACCAGAGCCCGATCGGCCGTACACCGCGCTCCAATCCTGCCACATACACCGATGCCTTCGGAATAATCCGCGATCTCTACGCAAAACTTCCCGAATCAAAAATGCGCGGATACAAGTCAGGAAGATTCAGCTTCAACGTGAAGGGTGGTCGCTGCGAGGAATGCCATGGTGACGGAGTAAAGATGATCGAGATGCAGTTCCTGCCTGAAGTATATGTCACCTGCTCCGCCTGCAAGGGCAGACGCTTCAACCGTGAGACACTTGGCGTGCTCTTCAAAGGGCGAAGCATCGCTGACGTATTAGAAATGACAGTAAGCGATGCGGCGGAATTTTTCTCGGCCATCCCGAAGCTCCACCGCAAACTGAAGACCTTAGAGGAAGTCGGTCTTGGTTATATCCATCTCGGACAGCCGGCCACCACGCTTTCCGGCGGTGAAGCTCAGCGCGTGAAGCTTTCTGCGGAACTCGCAAGAATTCCTCGCGGACACACCCTCTACATCCTCGATGAGCCGACCACCGGCCTCCACATCGCAGACGTCGAAAAACTTCTCGAGGTACTGATGCGGCTCCGCGATCAGGGAAACACTGTACTCGTTGTCGAACATAATCTTGAGCTCATCAAGACTGCCGACCATATAATCGATCTCGGTCCGGAAGGCGGTGACAAGGGTGGACAGCTCATCGCGGAAGGAACCCCCGAACAGGTCGCGAAGAATTCAAATTCCTATACTGGAAAATTCCTGTCGGAAATCCTTTAAGGATGTATCGGCTAACCGGAGTATCGGCGTAACGGAGATTTAGAATCTTCTTTCCTAGGAAAGCATTATTGATTTGAGGGTACCTCCAAATGTCCAATTTCGCCGGTTCTCCGATACCCACACACACCGGTACGTTGATTCTGGACCACTACTGCATCATATATTTCTTGACGATATCCTCAATCTTCGGATCTACTTCCGCGGCCTTCTTGGCGTATTTCACGGCATTGTCGTAGTCCTCGTACCAGTCGCAGAGCATTCCGATTCGCAGATAGTCTTCGGCGGCCATGCGCTTGAGCTCATCCTTCGACACGCCGGGAACGTTGGTGATCTTTTGCCTCATGGCGGCAAAGTAGTCAAGAATGTTTGCAGCCTCCTCCACGGGAAGCGACTCCCATCCCAGCCTCTTGAATTTCCTGCTGCTGGTTTTTACCGCGATATAATTTGGATTGACCATTATTCCTGCGGCTTTGCCGCCAGTGCTGAGCTGTACTGACTTGGGATAGCTGTTCCTCTCCATTAGCCTGCACATGTAATCCTTTATCCCGCTCACCTGCTTGTAACGGTTCTCCTCCAATTCGCGCTTGTCCTCAGGAATACTGTTCAGGTAAGACTTCATGGCTTCCGCAGTAATGACATAATTCTCAGGACGCGGCCTTTTCTCCGCAAATTCGCGGCGCTCCTTGATCCAGTCGGCTTTGAGATCCCCTAGGCTGAGCTTCTTGATCTCCTCAAGGTTCTTGGCCTTGGCATCCTCAAGCTTTGCCGCCTGCACTTTTGCCACATCCTCATCGGAACCCGCAGGACCTTCGGCCATCTCCTCACCCTCGTCATCATCGTCATTAGCCGCCTTGGGGTCACCTTTTCCCTTGCCGTCACCAGTCTTGGCATCCTCCTTCTTCAGCGTACCCGGTGGAACAGTAGGATCAGGCTTCTGGAAGTTGTCAATTTCATTCCTTATCGCGGCGTTCTGGTTCCTGTTGAACGACGGCATCTTCCTCATGCTCTCAAGTTTTGAAAGATAGGATTTCGTGATGAACTCAAGCTGCTGCTGGTAGGACACCTTGAGCTTGTTAAGTTCTTTTGTCTTCTCTTCTGGCTGAAGCTTATCCAAACTGTCATATTTCTGCTTGCATTTCTGTTCTGCAGTTTTCAGCTGTGACTTGTAGGATTCACGAGCGCGGGTCAGTTCCTTTGGCTCATCATCCTGGGCAAATACACTTGAAATAAACAGTCCAAAAACAATTATCGATACAATCCGCTTTAACATTTTTCACTTTTCCCATATTTAACGATTTTAGCAGATTATATCATAAACGAACTCAAAAGTCTATATGTTTACCTGTAGCTTCTGAAGAAAATTCAATTATTTCGCGATTTTCTTCTCAATTGTTGCCTGGTTACCCATGCTTTTTTCAAACTCATCGCCTGTCAGCCACTTCTTGGCCTCTGAATTGTCTTTCAGGTAGGCATCCCAAAATTTAACGGTAGACTGCTTGATAAGCTCCTGGAACTCCTTGTCCTTTGCCGCCCTCTCCCCGATCTTGAGTCCCCTTCCTGAAAAAATCATGTGATCCCCATCCTTGAAAATGACCAGGTACTGCTCAGCCTTTTCAATACTGTCAAACGGTATCCTCCTGTCAGATGCTTTCGTGTCACCGATCGGGCTGTCGTCAAGTGTCCCGGTCATGTGCATGCAAGGCACCTTATAGTCTGCATATGAATTATTGCTCTTCTCCTTGCCCTTTGCCGGAGCGCTCATGGCGATGCATGCCTTGATACGGGGATCGGACAAGTCCATGCTTCCACCCAGCGGTCCGACAAGCTTCCTTCCAGAGCTTGCAAGAGCGGTATATGCCCCGAAGGAATGTCCCGCAACACCGATCTTCTCCATGTCGCATCTGCCTTTCAGCTCCGATTGCTCATCCTTGTTGAGCTTGTCGATCTGGTCGATGGCGAATGAGACATCCTTAGGACGGTTGAGGATGCTTTCGAAATCCATTGTAGCCTTTCTCATCTCCTGCATGGGATTTGACTTGCCCCGCCAGACGCCGTCATCGCTGCCCTTGTGCTGGATGTGAACCGAAACATATCCGTTCTTCGCCCAGTGCACGCCGATGTATTCGTATCCGTCGCAGGTGCCTCCAAGCCCGTGTGAGAATATTATTACAGGATACTTTCCCGCAGCAGCTGGAAAATAAATCTTGAATGGAACATCCCGGTTACGTGCATCGTCGTGCCAAACGGCCCTGATCGTCTTGACGTCGGATGGCGCCTGCTCATCGGCCACGGAACATATTGAAATTCCAACATAAAGCAGCAAAAACGATAAAATGATTCTTTTCATCTCCGGACTCCTGGATTATCCTTTAAAGGTTCTCTTTACATTAAATACACATGCCACATAGCGTTTGTTACACGATGATCCTTGCAAAAGCCCCTTTTTATCGTATTTTTATGCCCTGTAACCCAAGTCATAAAATGAAAAAGTTAATCGCACTCTTTCTGCTACTGTCGTGGTTCGGCATCTCCGCCCAGGACAAGGTTGCAGATCAGATAAAGGCCGAAAAGTCCGACGGTAAGACGGTGGTCGCCGACAATGGGAGACCCTGGGTGGCCACACATGACTTTTCAGTCGATCCATCACTCGCCGAACTTGGCCTAAACGGCTGGGACATCGCCGAGAAGTTCGAGAACGAACTCACCCAGAAAGCTTACTACCGGATGATAACCCGCGCGAAGATCGCAAAGGTTCTCAAGGAACAGAAGGTTAGCACGAGCGGAGCCCTGGAGGCTTCCAAGTTCGGCGCCATGGTCGGCGCAGACTACATCGTGACCGGCCAGGTCGACAAGAAGGGGAACAAGCTCACCATCATCGCCAAGCTCATCGATGTCAAAAAGGAAACCGGCAAGATCCTAAAGAGCTATGATTCGTCAATGCGTATCTCCGGCGACAAGGAAAGCCTGGCCGGCCTACAGAAACATATCGCCATCCTTGCGGCAAAACTCTCGATGAGCCCCGGCGACCTCCTTGACTACGGAATCGCCAGGATCAAGGATGGCAATTTCGAAGAAGCTGCCGAATCATTCCACGAGATCGAGAACTCAATTCCACTCCCTGAAATAAAGAAGCTTATGGACCTGTATGGCCAGTCACCTCCACCCCTTGCAAGGGAGCTGAAGACTCCTGGCGAAGCCCTCGACTACGGCCTGGCAGAAATGAAGAAGGGCAATCAGAAGGAGGCCGTTTCCGCCTTCGTGAAGATCAGGGAGTCCGGCGCTACAACCGAGATCAGGAATTTCCTTGAACTCCACGACGCCCTCAAGAAGGTCGAAGCAAAACTGAAGGAACAGCAGGAAAAGCTCAAGGGAGTGATCTCAGAGGCCGACAGGCTCTACCTCCTGGCAAAGGCCGCACAGGAAAAGGCTGAAAGCGAAATGTCCGCAGGCGAACTCTGCGACAAGGCCCTGCTTCTCCTCGAATCAATGATAGCTGACCAGAAGACCTTCCTTCCGGATGACGCGAAACTAGAAATCGAAGAGATGATCAACAAGATCAAGTCGTTCAAGACAAATGTCGCCGGTGGTCCTGTGCCCGGAAAAAGATGGCTCGTGCCCGACCTGAAGATGCAGTTCGTCCCAATCGCCCCGGGCACTTTCATGATGGGAGTTCCTGACCTCGAAGATAACGCCGACAACAAGGAGCACAAGGTAACCCTCACAAAGCCTTTCTGGATCGGACAGTGCGAAGTGACGATCGGACAGTTCCTCTTCTACTTGAACAACCCCAATGGCGACGCCAACGAGCCGAAGAAGGTCGACAAGGACAAGGAGATCCCATGGTCCAATGACTACTGTCCCATTACAAAGGACTACAAGATGAAGAGCGGCGGTGGAGATTTCTGGGGCGATGAAAATCAACCGATGGTTGGTGTCAACTGGAGATCCGCCGACCAGTTCTGCAAATGGCTCACGAAACGCGAATCGTTGGCGAAACGTCTTCCTGCCGGATACGAATACCGCCTGCCCACTGAAGCCGAATGGGAATATTCCTGCCGCGCATCCGCATCGAAGGACGGCAAATCACCATCGACTGTTTTCTGCTGCGGTGACGATGCCGAGAGCCTCAGGGATTATGCCTGGTTCAAGAACACCATAACAGGAAAAACTTCCCCGGTCGGAAAGAAAAAGCCCAATGCCTGGGGCATCTACGACATGCATGGCAACGTCTGGGAATGGTGCAATGACTGGTATGATGGTTCATACCTTGGAATTGACATGAAGGATCCCAAGGGCTCGGATGCGTCCACCGACAACCTGAAGGTGCTGCGCGGAGGATCATTCCTGAGCGACAAGAACGATCTCGCGAGTGCTACTCGCTACTCGCTTGAATATAAGACGACAAAAAAGAATATTGGTTTCCGCGTGGTATGCGGACCGAAACTATAAATGGAATGCCTGCATAACGCCGGCGCTCCATAAATAAGGAGAATAAATGAGCACGAATAGCAATAAGCTTCGCTGGGGGATCATTGGCGCCGGAGGAATCGCAAAGGCTTTTGCAAAAGGGGTACAGCATTCCAAGACCGGGGAAATGCTCGCTGTCGGAAGCAGGACGCAGGACAAGGCCGATGCATTTGCCAAGGAGATAAACGTTCCACGAAAATATGCTTCATACGAAGCGCTTCTCGCCGACAAGGACGTCCAGGCCGTCTATATCGCCACTCCGCACCCGATGCACGCCGAATGGGCCATCAAGGCCGCCGAAGCCGGCAAGCATATCCTCTGCGAAAAGCCGGGTGCACTGAACTATTACGAACTGATGGCAATGATCGAGGCCGCAAAGGACAACAAGGTTTTCTTCATGGAAGCCTTCATGTACCGCTGCCATCCGCAGACAAAGAAACTTGTCGAACTTCTCCGTGAAAAGGTCATCGGCGACGTGCGTGTGATACAGGCCACATTCAGTTTCCATGCCGGATACAATCCTGAAGGCAGGCTCTTCAAGAACCAGCTCGGTGGCGGTGGAATCCTCGATGTCGGTTGCTACTGCACTTCGATGTGCAGGCTCGTGGCAGGTGTTGCATCAGGAAAGGACATCGCTGAACCTATCTCGCTAAAAGGATTCGGACATCTCGGTCAGTCCAATGCCGACGAGTGGGCTGTCGCCTGTGCAAAGTTCGACAGCGGTATAGTTGCGAACCTCGCAACTGGCGTAGCAGTCAATCAGGAAAACGTCGTCAGGATATTCGGTTCCCAGGGCAACATCCTCATACCGACACCATGGGTACCGTCCCGTGAGGGCGGCACCACAAAGATAATCGTCAAACGTAACGACGAGAAGGAACCACGCGAGATCGAGATAAAGACAGATGAATGGATCTATGGTATAGAAGCCGACACAGTCGCCCAATACCTGGAGAACAAGGAAGCAAAGTTCCCGGCAATGTCATGCTCCGATTCACTCGGAAACATGAGGATGCTCGATATGTGGCGTCACGAGGTCGGACTCCTCTACGAGGCTGAGAAACCCGAAGTATTCACGATGCCAGTCCACAGGAGGACGCTTGCCGTCAAGCCCGACACCAAGATGAAATACGGCACGATCGCCGGACTCGTTAAGCAGGTCTCACGCCTCATCATGGGTGTTGACAACCAGACCACTTTCCCGCACGCAGCAGTCATGTTCGACGATTTCTTCGAGCGTGGTGGCAACTGCTTCGACTCCGCGCACATCTACGGCGGAGGCAAATGCGAACAGACGTTGGGCAACTGGGTAAAATCCCGCAACATCCGCGACAAGGTCGTCATCCTTGACAAAGGCGCGCATACTCCATTGTGTGATCCTGAGAACCTAACGCGTGAACTTAAGATCTCCCTCGAACGTTTGCAGATGGATTACATGGACATCTATGTCATGCACCGTGACAATCCTGACATCCCTGTCGGGGAATTCATCGACGTCTTGAACGAGCATCTCAAGGCCGGAAGGTTTAAGGCATTCGGAGGCTCCAACTGGAGCATTGAACGCGTCAAGAAGGCGAACGCCTATGCCAAGAGGAAGGGACTCGTCGGATTCTCACTGGTCAACAACAACTTCAGCCTTGCCAGAATGGTAAATCCCGTCTGGCACGGCTGTATCTCGGCTTCCGATCCTGTTTCCAGGAAATGGCTGAAGAAGACCCAGCTGCCGTTATTTGCCTGGTCAAGCCAGGCCCGCGGATTCTTCGTTCCGGAACGCGCACGTCCGGATCTTACATCCGATGAATCTCTTGTATTCAGCTGGTACAGTGAAGACAACTTCAAGCGTCAGGCCCGTGCCTTTGAACTGGCGAAGAAAAAGAACGTGAGACCGATAAACATCGCATTGGCTTATGTCCTCTGCCAGCCGTTCCCGACATTCCCTCTGATCGGTCCGAGATCGATAGCCGAGACAAAGAGCTCCTTCGACTCGCTCGCTGTCGAACTGACGCCGAAAGAACTCAAATGGCTGAATTTGGAGGATTAAGGATTGGATGATTGGACGGATGGATGATTGGATGATTGGATAAATCATCTCTAGGAAAATAATTTTCTCTTTGTTTTCCTCTTCAATTCCCACCCATCCATCCAGTAATCCAACCATCCAGTCATCCTTTATAAATATTGAAAGGAATTTATGGATATCAGGGTTCGTTTCGCTCCGTCTCCGACGGGACATGTGCACATCGGAAACATAAGGACAGCCATCTTCGACTGGCTCTACGCCAGGCATTCCGGAGGCAAGTTCCTCCTGCGCGTCGAGGATACAGACCGCGAACGCTCGACACAGGCGGCGATCGACACGCTCCTCGAATGCATGAACTGGCTCGGTCTCGACTTCGACGAGGAGATCTTCTATCAGAGCAAGCAGGCCGGAGGACATATTAAAGCAGCTGAAAAAATGATCGAAAGCGGAACGGCATACCGTCCGAAGGTAGCAGGTCCGGAACCTGCACCGATCATCTTCAGGATCCCCTGGGACACCGACAAGAATCCAAACGTCAGGATCACCGGCAACGCCGAACTCGCATGCGATCCGGCCGTACCTGTGAAGATCAGCTCTTCGGGCATACAGTTCTCACAGCTGAACGAAAAAGGCAAGTCAATGGAGCGTTCGGCATGCCTTGCCGGTTTCCATCAGCTAAAGATACTTGATGCCGCAGGCACCTGCCTCTTCGAACTCGACAAGGAGATCTCAAATATCTATGCAAAAGATGCGAAGTTCGAAATTGCGAATTCCGCAAAACTCGTCTTCCAGAGGCGCGAAGTCTTCTTCAATGACATCATAAAGGGTGAACTCGCCAAGCCACTCGACGGAATGAAGGATCTGGTTATCGTCCGAGGTGACGGTTCCCCCGTATTCCATCTCTCCAATGTCTGCGACGATGTAACCCAGAAGATCACACACATCATCCGCGGAGACGACCATGTCGAGAACACTTACCGCCACATATTCCTTTTCCAGGCGATAGGATTCCCAGCTCCTTTGTACGGACACCTTCCAATGATCGTGAACCAGTCAGGCAAGCCCTACAGCAAGCGCGACGGCGACGCCTATGTCGGTGATTTCAGGAGCAAGGGATATTTGTCTGATGCCCTCTTCAACTATCTTTCGCTCCTCGGTTGGTCGCCCGGAGACGACCGCGAAAAGATGTCCAGAAAGGAACTCATCGAGGCATTCACGCTCGACCGCGTCAAGAGTTCATCCGCCCAGTTCGACATGAACAAGCTTGGGAACATGAACGGACAGTACATGGCCGAAATGGATCCTGCGAAGTTCGCAGATGAGACATGGAAGGTCGCCGAATCACAGGGCTGGACTTCCGGCATCGACCGCGCATACTTTGCGAAAGTCGCAGGCCTCATACAGTCACGCACAAAGCTCTTTACGCAGGTAAGCTCATGGAAATATTTCTTCTTCGATGAATACGAGAAGGACCAGAAGGCGGTCAATAAGTTTTTGCAGGATTCAAACGTCAAATCCGCTATCGCAAAGATCAAGGAGATGATTGAGGCTTCCAGCGAATTCAGTGTCGATGCCCTGCAGAAGATTATCCGCGAATCCGAAAAGATGAACGGAATAGCGGAAGGAAAACTTAACCAGCCGCTGAGAATCGCTGTCACCGGACAGACCACAGGCGCCGGAATCTACGAGACAATGGAGATGCTTGGCAGGGAACGGACGTTGAAGCGGCTTTCTGCTATTAAGTAGTACAGGCATTGACCATTATCTCTCCTGATGCCCTCACTGGTGGGTAACTTTAGCTTGCTTCCATTCCAAACTCCAATCATCCACTGCGCTTTGTAGCTCAACGGAAGAAGTGCTATTTTAAAAACACATGAAATCCACCATCTATACATCAATATTACTGCTCCTGATCGTATCGGGTTGTGCAACAATCGTGGGGCCTGAAACCATTTCCAGGAATCCCTATATTGGAACGATTGTAGTGGACTACAAGACGGGACGTGTCATTTCGGAGGACAACGCCAACAAGCTCATTTATCCGGCGAGCATGGTAAAACTCATGGATCTGATGATCATACTCGACAAGGTCCAGCGCAAGGAACTTCAGCTGACAAACAAGGTAGTCATACCCACTGAAGCTACCAAAAACATTAAAGGCACTATTATCAATCTCAAGGAAAAAGAGGTGTTCACGGTAGAAGACCTCCTCCATGCCCTGATGGTGAAGTCGGCCAATGACGCAGCGGTGGCACTGGCAATCTACGTTGCCGGATCAGAAAAAGCATTTGTCGATCTGATGAATGCCCGCGCCAGGGAACTGGGAATGAAATCCACAAGATTTTTCACGGTAAACGGACTACCGCACACAAACGGAAAGGATTATGACATATCTACGCCGCGTGATTTTACTATCCTCGGTCGGGAACTGCTGATGAAGCATCCTGAAGCCTTGAAGTATACGAACTGCCGCGAATACCAATTCAGGAAGGCTCCAAATCCGCTTACTATCAAGCCGCACAATTATCTTCTCTATTCGTTCCCCGGCTGTGACGGACTGAAGACTGGCTACAATGATGCTGGAGGCTATTCGATCATCACAACTGCCCAGCAGGACGGTCGACGCATCATAGCCGTTGTCGCCGGTTGCAAAGAGTCAAAGACAAGAGACAGCACTGCCCAGGAACTGATGAAAAAAGCATTTCTCAATCCAGCAGTCTCTTCTCGCCCTTGAGCTCCATGATCTCCTGGACATCACGGGTGAATTCCATGCACCCGATATATTTTCCAGCCTCGTTGCGAAGCGCGTAGAACTCAATAAGCACCTTATGCTTCTTGCCATTCGGACCCAGCGGAAGATCGATCCAGAAAATCGCGTTGTTGCGTTTACCTTCCCTCATCTCGTTCACGATCCTCTCAACCTTGTCAAGGCTCTCCTGCGGATGGCACTGGCGGAAATTCAGCCCCATGGACGTGAGGGGACGCTTGAAAAGACGGTCCTCGTGCTTGTTCCAGCCGATGACTTCATCATTTTCGTCAATGACAGTTATCTCTACCGGCATTGTCTCGATAACCGCCTTGATCACATCTTCCTTCATCTTGTCGATCATATTATTTTCTCCTTTTTATTTATTACATAATCACAAGAACATGCCTCACGGCATTGACTACAAACTTATACTAGGAAATCAGGAATACGTTTGTAGTTAAGCTCGTAAGAGCTGTTCTTCTATTCCTGCTTCACATTCGATATTCGGCATTCAAAATTCATTATTCGATATTCTGTATTTCCCCCCTATCCCATCACAACATCAACGACAACTTCCTTCTTGTCTTTGCTCTCCGGAAGAACATTCCCTTCGATCTTAACGCCATCAACCTTGATGGACTTGATTCCTGTCGAGACATGATTTGGATTCTTCACCTTGATCGTGTAGATCACCCCGCGAAATTCCCTCTTCACGGTAAACTTGCCCCATGTAGATGGAATGCACGGATCGATCAACAGTCCATCAAGTTCCGGACGGATACCGAGAATATACTGTGTTCCCACGAGATACATCCAGGTCACTGTCCCGCTGAACCATGCCATGTCCCCCTCGCCTTCACGCGGATCCGGATCGACAACCGAGGTCGATGAGAAAGCATAAGGCTCGTTCACGTAGACATCCTCGCCACGTTCACGGCTTGAGACATTCGGAAGGACCTGACGGTAGAGCTCATAGGCTTTATCGCCACGACGGAGAATCGTCTCAGCCATCACAGCCCAAGTGTGGGCATGGTTGAACACTCCACCGTTCTCGCGGATTCCCGGACCGTTGTTGTAGAGCGGATCCTCTGGTTCCGGTATTCCTGTGAATGGCGGAGAACAGAGTTTCAAGCCGAATTTCGTCCCGCATCTCTTGTGCGCCTGTTCCATGCACATCTGCGCGCGCGAGGCCGGAACGGCAGTGTCGCTGATGACGGCCCAGCTCTGGGTGTTGATGAAGATCTTCGCTTCCCTGCGGTCCTTTGAACCGAGAGCGGGCTTGTTCGATGAATAGATGTATCGCTTGTACCATTCACCATCCCAGACACCGTCAGTGTTAAGGTTACGGGTCATCTCCTCGATTAGTCCGTCGCACCATTTCACAATCTCGCCCCTGTTGACTTTCAGTGCCATCTCCTTGAGAAGCCGGCACGCATATACAAGCTGCTGGGCAAGCATCACCGATTCCTCCTTGCCATCTTCATGGAAGATGTAGAGATTGTCATTCCAGTCGATCTCGATGATTAGCGGAAGGTTGTTCTTCCCCCGTTTGCTCGCAATATGCTTAAGGCCCTGCACCATGTGTTCAACAATGCTGACATCCTCGCCCTGCCAGTATGGGATTTTCTTCTCAAGGAATGAAATGTCTCCTGTCTCTGCAACATAATCATAGGTCGTATAGACAGGCCAGACGCCGTTGTCGCTTCTGACCGCATAGAAATCCGAAGGTTTGCCGTGGTCAGGATCAAAACTGCTGTAGTATTCACCGCTTGGCATCTGGTACCTGTAGATTATCTCCATTCGTTCCTTCGCAAGATCGGTCCTGAGGGAAATGAGGCTCATGGAATCCTGCGATGAATCCCTGCTCTGCACCCCGCCCTTCTCCATTCCAGTGGTCATTCCGGTCATGCTTTTCTTGCGGTTGAACGCGATACTGCAGTTGTATGGATTCCAGATGTTGACCATGCGCTGGAAATCCTTGTCGGGAAGATCGGCCTGGTAGACATCCAGATAATCCGCCCAATAATTCTTCACCTTCGCAAGTTCATCCTGAACCACAGCGTTATCCTTGTATTTCTTCACGATACCTGCACTCTTCTCCCACGAGAGGCTGCAGCAGAGATTGACAGTGAATTCAATCGTCTGTCCCGGCTCAAGGTGTATCTTGTTCTCGAGGGCGGCGATCGGAAATCCACCACCGGGCAGTTCCTTGCATGCAAGCTTGCCTTCCTTGACTGCGGCCGGCATGTCGAGGGTTCCACCGCGTCCGAGGAAGCTGTTGCGGTCGCAGTCGAAACCTGACACGGGCAGACTGCTGGTGAGATAGATCTTCAGCTTGGGCTGGTCCTCATAGACATGGTAGTCGTACTTGACCGCATCCAGGGATTTGTCGAAGGTCGTGCTCGTGTAGAACCTGCACCACTGCCAGTACTGCGGTTCGCGTATCGCGAGCAGGAAACTGAATTCCACAAATGCAAAACTTGTAAGGTCCACCGCCGTGTCACGGTTGTTCGTGAGTTTCATGTTCCAGAGGAGAGCGTCATCGTTGCGCGGCACGAAATAGGTCAGCTCAGCGTTCAGCTTGCGGTGCTGGGCATGATACGTGGTGTATCCGAGGCCGTGCCTGCATTTCCAGCCGGAAAGCTTTGCGCGTACGGGCTCGTAAGTCGGTGACCAGACCTTGCCGTCGGATTCCCTTATATATAGGTAATAGCCGGGACGGTCGACGGGGATCGCACGGGTCTGGTTGTATTTGGTGAGGCGTCCGGTGGATGCCTCGCGGTAGAAGGCGCAACCGCCGCCGGCCTGGCTTATGATCGCGGTGAAATTATCGTTTGTGAGGAAGTTGATCCAGGGCAGCGGAGTGAAATGCTCCTTGATCACGTATTCACGCGCCTTGTCATCGAATTTTCCATATTTGTCCATGTTCTTGCCTTTCCATTCTATGATTTTTCCAGAGAAAAGGAAAATAATCCGGCGAGTACAATAATCAAGAAGGAGAATAGGAAATCAAAGTCTGGCAATATTGAAGTCCGGCATCAGTCCGGAACGCCTGAGTTCGGACGGAGTCATCCTGACAACCGACCTAAAGGCCCTGTTGAAGCTGATGACGTTTCCATATCCCGTCCTTCCGGCAATCTCCTTGCAGGGGAGCGAAGTCTCGAGGAGCAGCTGGCAGGCAAACTTCATCTTCTCGATCGTGATGTAGTCATGCAGGGAGAATCCGAGATGTTTTGCAAAGATCCTGGAAAGATGCTCTCGGGATACTCCGAGCTTCACCGCCATCTCCCGTATGGAGATATCATGAGACAAGTTTCTCATTACATATTCCTGCGCACTCCTTATCATTTCTCCGCTAGGTGAAGACGCCTGCCGGTTCTCAAGATGGGAGACCAGACCAGCGAGTGTTTCAACAACAAGCTTGGCCCCTTCAAGGGGGCTCATGCTCCTGACACTGTTGGAATATTTCTGATAGGATGCGATCCTTTGGACAACAGGATGTTCTAATGGAATTCCAAAAACATGCCCATATCTTCCAGAGATATCATTTATCATGCTGGCGGATGTCTCGCCCCAGAAGCTGAACCAGAGGAACACCCACGGCCTTCTGGCGTTTTCCGGATACCAATAGGCCGTATCCGGATCATTGTTGCGGGTTATGAATGCAGTTCCCGGAATAAGGCGATATGTTCCCGAACGGTCCATGAACATCCCCTCTCCCGACGAAGTAATGCAGAATTGGCAATTCGTATCCTTGCGCCTCTTTCCGGAAAGAGCATACGATGCATTGGACTGCACCTCTTCTACAATCTCACTCGGGGCCGGCATTGACGTCATCGGCCTGTAGATCTGGAATCTGACCTGCCATTTCCTCATTTTCTCACAATCCGCATATTGATATCACATAATGCTTATTGCAAATATAAATAACACAGTATAAAATAACATGTAAACCATAATGTTAAAGTCACATTATTATGATTAGTGCCCTCAAATCTACACATTGCAGGAAGGAATTCAACCTGATTGAACTATTGGTGGCCGTGCCCGGCGTAGCTCAAAGAGCGACTGTGTCCGTCGCAGCCTCTTGGCGGAGACGGAAGTCGAGAGAAGCTCACTTCACATTGATTGAACTTCTCGTGGTAATTGCGATAATCGCAATACTGGTCGCAATGCTGCTGCCTGCACTCAAGGGTGCGCGCGACATGGCGAAGTCCGCATTGTGCATGAGCAACCAGAAACAGGTGACCACCTCCCTCTTCCTGTATTCAAGTGATTTCGGTGACCTGATATCCGTGCACAGATGGGACAGCCCACCTGACTACTACTGGAATAGGTTCCTTAACGGTACAATGACAGGTGGAGGTGACTACCTGACCAAGAAGGCTGTCTATGGATGCCCTGCAAACAAGTATTATCCCGATGATAGCGAGAGCTACAATAGCTGGAAGAGCTATGCCATCTACCAGGCGAGGTCCGACACTGATTATGCCAGCAAGGGATTCCGCTTCAAATTCGAGGTCGTCAACGGTGGCGCATGGTGGTCATTCCATAATCTGAGGCTTGTTGACAAGCCCTCGTCCACAATCCTGCTCGCCGACAGCATCTCATATCGTGACGTCTATTTCGAGCACTGCTACGCTCGTTTCTCCCCCACGACACTGATCGAGAACCTGGGAGGCGGAGGAGGAAGCATACACATGACGCATAGGAGGCTTGCAAATGTCTCATTCTTTGATGGACATGCCGAACCTCTCAATTCCGACGGCCTCTTCGATACAGCTTCAAACGTGAAGATGGTCCAATACTAATCATGCGCTTCTTTTTCTGTATTCGCGCGGGGAAATCTCGGCCCTCTGCGTAAAAACCCTTGTGAAATATCCGGGATCGGAATACCCGCACGCCCAGGCAATCTCCTTCACACTGAGATCACTCGATTCCAAGAGCCCCTTCGCCATCTCGGTGCGCTGGCTATTGATGTATTCAGTAATCTTCGTGCCTGTCTCATGGTGAAACCTGTGAGAAAGGTAGTCCGGAGAACACTTCATCTTCGCAGCCAGTTTCTTGACGTTCAGTGTCGGGTTGCCCAATGAACCGGCGATCAGGGTCCTGCATTCTGAAACCTTGCCAACATCACTCACCTTCTCCTTTTTCCTCATTATGACAAGCAGAAGATTCAGTATCGCCTGCATGAGAGACACGGCAAGCTCAGATTTGACGCCCTCATCGGTATCGTCAGTCAGTTCACAGAGGTCCTCGATGTATGTCTTGAGCCTCCCGGTATTGATGGCTGTCTCGTAGGAAATATACTTGAATGTATGAGGACGCCCCTTTGCGGAATTCGCAATATGCATCATGGTGTGGACACCTCGTATCATGACGACCAGATTGTAGAACGGGAACCCCCTGAACGGCCTTGCCTCCTCATGGTGCCCGACCTTCGCGGGAATAATGCAGACCTCACCGGGCATCAGCCTGAACGAATCCTTCGGACAGGTGAAATCCGTATATCCTGAAATCTGTATGAACATCTCAGGCTCAAGGTGGTAGAACATTCCTTTTAAGATCCTGTCACCGTCCTCCCTTTTCGGGATCTTCAGGACTTCCTCGCCGTTCCTGAGCCTGTAAAGCAGTTTCCCAATGAATTCCTCGGCGTTATCAGGCATCCTCACGGAACTGTCTTTGAATTCAAAAGAGGACATATCTAAGATTTATCCATGTTTTTAAGGTTTAGTCCCATTATAATTATTTGAATTTACACCCCTGAAAATGTAAAATCAATGCCATGCCATAAAACTATTATGGCCTAATAAAACAGGATTTTTAAACACATTTTAACAGAAGGACACTGAAATGAGCGCAAAGATCAGAGTGACCGTGTGGAATGAGTACAGGCATGAGAAAAAGAATGAAGCAGTAAAAAAGATTTATCCAAATGGAATGCACATGGTCATAGCCGAAGGTCTCAAGAAAAGCGGATTCGATGTTAAGACCGCCACGCTTGATGAACCCGACCACGGCATCACAGACGAACTCCTCAACAACACCGACGTGATGACCTGGTGGGGCCATGTCGCACACCGTGAAGTCAAGGATGAGATCGTCGCAAAGGTCCAGAAACGCGTCCTTGAAGGCATGGGCCTCATCGTCCTGCACTCCGGACATTTCTCGAAGATCTTCAAGACCCTCATGGGAACCAACTGCTCGCTCAAGTGGCGCGAGGTCGCCGAGAAGGAAAGGCTCTGGAACATCGCACCGAACCATCCCATCACCGAAGGCATAGGCGAATATTTTGAACTGCCCAACACGGAGATGTATGGCGAACGCTTCGACATCCCGACACCGGACGAAATCATCTTCATTTCCTGGTTCGAGGGCGGCGAAGTCTTCAGGAGCGGCGTCACTTTCAACCGCGGACATGGCAAGGTCTTCTATTTCCGTCCCGGACACGAGACCTATCCTATTTACCACAATCCGCAGATCATCAAGATCCTTTCGAACGCCTGCAAATGGGCTGCCCCAAGAGCGTTCATCAAGGACAGCTGCCCGAACGCCAAGCCGCTTGAGACGATTCCCCCGAAGAACGTCGATTTCGGCAAGGCTGGGATACTCCAGAACGGATAAATTCCAAGCTCCAGAATTACAAGCTCCAAACAAATCTCAGTTTGGAAATTTCCAGACGTTTGGGATCTGGAGCTTGTTTGAACTTTGGAATTTGGAAATTGAAATTTACACAAACATATAAAGGAATATTTATCTTATGAAGAAGTTGCGCATAGGAGTGGTCGGCCTTGGAATGGGTGCCGGGCACATAAAGGGTTTCCGCACCCATGACCAGGCAGAAGTTGTCGCAGTCGCGGATACTGATCCCAAAAGGCTTGAAGAGAGGGGAAAAAAGGAATTGAACGTTCCCTCCCTTTATACATCGGCTGAAGAAATGCTGGACAAAGAGGAACTTGATATCGTGAGCATCGCGACACCGAACAAGTTCCACAAGCCCATAACAATTGCCGCTTTCAAGGCGGGATGTCATGTGCTCTGCGAGAAGCCGATGGCGATGAACGCACAGGAGGCGCGCGACATGCTTGCCGCTTCGAAAAAGGCGAAGAAAAGGCTGATGATCAATTTCAGCTTCAGGTTCACCGAGCAGTCATACGCGATGAAGCAGCAGGTGGAGAAAGGCATCCTCGGTGACATCTACTATGCAAGGACTCAGTGGCTCCGCAGGCGTGGAATGCCCGGTTTCGGCGGCTGGTTCGGCCAGAAGGCACTTGCCGGCGGCGGACCTCTCATCGATCTCGGGGTGCACAGGCTTGACCTTGCACTCTGGCTGATGAACTATCCGAAACCGGTCTGGGTAATGGGCAATACATACAACCATATCGCAACGGAACGCGCAAAGCAGGAGAAGAAGACTTTCGATGTGGAAGACATGGCCGCTGGATTCATCAAGTTCGCAAACGGTGCAGCGCTTTCCCTCGAGGCCTCATGGGCTGGAAACGTCAAGGACAGGGAATACATGCACACCCAGCTCCTTGGAACGAAGGCCGGACTCCACCAGTACAACCTCAACGAAGGCTACAGCTTCGAATGCGAGTTCTACATGGAGAAGGACGGAGCACAGTATGACATGAAGCTGCATCCCCCGGTACCTCAGGCGAAGAACGCGATGTACCACTACATCGATAGCATCATCAATGACAAGCCCCACATCGCCACCGGTGAGGAAGGGCTGATCGTGATGGAAATACTCGACGCCCTCTACAAGAGCGCCGCGGAAGGATGCCCGGTGAAGATTAAGTAATTCGTATGGACGTACCGGAGTAACGGAGTTTCGGCGTAAAGATCCCTGGATGCTAAAAGCCTCCGGGGATTTTTATTTCTTTGGTCTTTGATTCGTTCTCCATCGGAGAACGAATCTTTGGAGTGCGACACCCCTGTGTCGCTTTGTATTTAAATGATTTTTTAAATATTCGAAAGCGGCAGAGGGCTGCCGCAGTCCAAAGATGCTTCGCATCAAACCAAGAACTCACGAGCCAAGACTTTGCTTTTTGAATTATTAGATATTTGCCATATAATAATCACAAAAGGAGGCACCATGTCAAAACTTTTCTTTTCAACGCTACTGTTCTGCATGATCGCATCAATTAGTATTTTCGCGGCAGAAACCAAGGAGACAAAGTCAATCGAGGCCGCCAAAGCGTGGCTGACGCTGCTGGATTCCGGTAAGTATGCCGAAAGCTGGGATGCCGCCGCGGAATATTTCAGGAACGTAGTGAAAAAAGAGAAGTGGGAGGAACTGGTTTCCCCCATCAGAAAACCGCTTGGCAAGATGTTATCCCGCGAGATCGACAAGACTTCTTATGCTACGGAACTGCCAGGAGCACCCGACGGTGAATATTACATTCTTACATTCAAAACCTCATTCGAGAACAAGAAGTCGTCAGTCGAGACCGTCACCATGATGCTTGAAAAGGATGGCACCTGGAAGGCTTCTGGGTATTTCATCAAGTAATTTCGCCTGTTGGGCGCAAGAGTAGCTTGCGGCATTCCTAAGGCAAATGATTTTTTCCCTTCGTTTCTTGCGCCGGGACGTCGCAAACTACTAACAAAAAAAAAGCGGCGCGGATATCCGCGCCGCCTTTATTTTGATCCCGTTAGGGAAATCTATTACATGACTTCTCCGAGCTTCTTGAAGAAGGTCATCCTTCTCTTGGCATCCTCTTCAGCCATCTTGAAGACATTTTCAGCTTCGGCAGGAGCAGTCTTGAGGAGTGCTGTGTAGCGGCGTTCGCTCTTGATGAAGTCCTGATAGCTTGCTGTCGCGTCCTTGGTCTCCCATACGAACGGCGATTTGCCTTCCTTCACGAGCATCGGGTTGTAGCGGTAGAGCGGCCAGTAGCCGGCATCAACCGCACGCTTCTCCTCAGTCTGCGACTTCATCATGTCGATGCCGTGCGCAATACATGGAGAATAGGCGATTATTATTGATGGGCCCTTGTATGCTTCGGCTTCCTGGAATGCCTTCAGGGTCTGAGTCCTGTTAGCTCCCATTGCGACCGATGCGACATACACGTTGCCGTAGCTCATGCACATGAACCCGAGATTCTTCTTTGTCAGGCGCATTCCGGCGTTTGCGAACTTCGCAACTGCGCCGATAGGCGTCGACTTGGAGGCCTGTCCACCGGTGTTCGAATAGACTTCGGTGTCGAGGACAAGGATATTGACATCCCTGTTCATCGCGACAACGTGGTCGAGTCCGCCGTATCCGATGTCATAAGCCCAGCCGTCTCCACCGAGGCACCAGACGCTCTTGTCTACAAAGTAGTCCTGGAGTTCCTGGATCTTGGCCAACGCGGCCTTGGCTTCGCCAGAGGCCTGCTTGAGGGCTGCCGGGATAAGTTTCTTGACGGCTTCCTGTGCTGCAATGGCATCCTGCTTCTTGCTTCCCCAGAGTGCAATGCTCTTTTCAAGGGCGGCCTTGAGCTCAGCTGTCGTGCCAAGCTGGAGGAGCTTGTCGACATTCATCTTCAGCATCGAGCGGTTGTTGTCAACTGCAAGGCGCATTCCAAAACCGTATTCGGCGTTGTCCTCAAAGAGCGAGTTGCCCCATGCCGGACCACGGCCTTCCTTGTTCTTGCAATACGGAACAGTCGGGAATGTTCCACCGTATATCGAAGAGCAACCAGTGGCGTTCGCGACAACCATGTTCTCACCAAAGAGCTGGGTGAGCATCCTCACATAAGGAGTCTCTCCACAGCCTGCGCATGCACCGGAGAACTCGAAGAGAGGCTGTTTGAACATAGCACCCTTGAGTGTGTCCTCAGGAGCACCGTCAAGCACGTTCTCTGGAAGCGCGTCGAAGAACTTGTAGTTCTCGATCTCGCCCTTGGTATGCTGTTCATCCAGGGTTGAGAACGCAAGCGCCTTGGTTTTCGCAGGACATGTCTCGACACAGACACCGCAGCCCGTGCAGTCGTCTACATAGAGCTGGATCTTGTAGTCGAGGTTCTTGTCGTTCTTCGTCTTTGACTTGACGGTCTTGAAGGAAGCCGGTTTTCCGGAAAGCTTGGACGGATCTATTTGCTTGGCGCGGATAACGGCGTGAGGACATGCCATCACGCACATATTACACTGTATGCAGTTCTCTGGAATCCACTCAGGAACACGCGGAGCTATGCAGCGTTTTTCGAGGGCGGATGTTCCGGTCGGGATGATTCCGTCGAACGACATCTTGGACACTGGAACCGTGTCACCCTTGAGATGCATGAGGGGCTTGACGATGCCCTTGGCGAAGTCGGAAGCGTCGTCGGCGATGAGCTTCCCGGGCTTGAAGGAGGTCGTGATGGTCGCGGGCACCTTGACTTCCTCGAGCGCGGCATTTGTGGCATCCACGCATTCCCAGTTCTTCTTGACGATGTCTTCACCCTTCCTGCCGTAGGCCTTCTTGATTGCATTCTTGATCAGTTCAATCGCCTTTTCCTTCGGCAGAACGCCAGAGATCGCGAAGAAAGCGGTCATCATGACGGTGTTGATCCTGGCACCGAGACCGGCCTTTTCAGAGATCTTCAGGGCGTCAATGTTGTAGAACTTGAGCTTCTTTGATATGATCGTCTTCTGCATGTCTTCTGTAAGATGGTTGAAGACGTCCTGCCTGTCCCACTCTGAGTTCAGGAGGAATACTCCACCTTCCCTGATACCTTCGAGCATGTCATAACGGCCTATGTATGCCGGATTGTGGCAGGCAACGAAGTTGGGACTGTAGACGAGGTAGGGAGAACGGATAGGGCTTTTACCGAAACGCAGATGAGATACCGTAATTCCGTATGACTTCTTTGAATCATATACGAAATATCCCTGAGCATACATGTCGGTGTTGTCGCCGATGATCTTGATCGACTCCTTGTTCGCGCCGACTGTTCCATCGGAACCGAGTCCCCAGAACATGCAGCTGAATGTGTCTTCAGGCTCGGTATGGATCTGCTCCTTGACCGGGAGTGAAAGATTCGAAACGTCATCATCGATACCAACGGTGAAGTTGTGGGTGCACTTGCCGTTCAGGTGGTCGTAGACGGCCTTGACCATTGAAGGAGTGAATTCCTTGCTGGAGAGTCCGTAGCGTCCGCCAATGACCTTTATCGTCTTGCCCTGGAGTGCGGTGACGACGTCCATGTAGAGCGGCTCGCCGATTGATCCAGGTTCCTTAGTCCTGTCGAGGACAGCGATCTTCTTGACGCTGGCGGGAATTGACTTGAGGAATGCTTCTGTCGCAAACGGACGGTAGAGGCGGACCTTGATGAGACCGACCTTTGCACCCTTCTTGTTGAGGTAGTCGACGGTCTCCTCGATCGTCTCGCAGCCTGAGCCCATCGCAACGATTATGCTCTCGGCGTCCTTGGCGCCATAGTAGTCGAAGAGGTTGTATTTGCGGCCGATCACCTTCGCAACCTTGTCCATGTATTCCTGGACAATTGACGGGCAGACGGCATACTGTTTGTTTGTTGTCTCACGCCCCTGGAAGTACACGTCGGGGTTCTGGGCCGCGACTTTGACGAATGGATTTTCAGGCTTCATCGCGCGGCTGCGGAAGAGTTCTATGTATTGAGGTTCAACAAGCTTGAGCATGTCTTCGTGGCTGATGCCATAT